>NZ_JBNCNM010000009.1:274342-305364 GCF_049846985.1 Streptomyces sp. DT190
CCGCGGCGCGGCGGAGGCCGCTCCGGCGATCGTCGCGCCGGGCCGACCGGTGTGTCCGCCCTCCGCGGGCCGGGCGCCGTCCGCGGGGCGGGCGCCCTCCGCGGGCCGGGCGCTCGCCCCGGCTGCCGCGCTCGCCTCGGCGCTCCCCGGGCCCTCGACACCCCTCGCGCCCTCGGCGCCCGTGGTGCCCCTGGTGCCCTCGGGCGTCGCGGTGGGATCCGTCGGTGTCCCGGTGTGTCCGGGGGCCGTGCCGGGGTCGATCTCCACGTACGGCCGGATCCGCAGCGGGTCGAAGTCCTCCGCCGCCGCTGCCTGGGCCGTGCGCGCCTCGCGGAGGGCCTCGGCGGCGCGGTCCGTGCAGGCGCAGGAAGGGGTGTTGTCCCGCTGTCTGGGCGCGCCGCACTCCGGGCACGGGTGGCCATGGGGCTGCTCCACGCGTTCCTCCCTCCCCTCGCGAACTCCAGAGATTATCCAGATCTTCTCCACAGTGCCGGGAGCGAGCCCCCGGAACGAGCGCTTCCGAACGGGCCCGGCGGGCCATACCGCCGCACAGCGGTCACGATGGAAAAAGTCACAGGATCTCGGGAGGTCTCATGGCCGGGGACACCCACGCCACGAAGCCGTCGTCCGCGGGCGCCGCGGCCCGGGAGCAGGTGCCCGGGAACGTGCTGGTCTCCATCGGCGCCCTGCTGCTCGGGATGCTGCTCGCCGCCCTCGACCAGACCATCGTCTCGACCGCGCTGCCGACCATCGTCAGCGATCTCGGCGGTCTGGATCACCTGTCCTGGGTGGTCACGGCGTATCTGCTGGCCGCGACCGCCGCGACCCCGCTGTGGGGCAAACTCGGCGACCAGTACGGGCGCAAACGGCTGTTCCAGACCGCCGTCGTGATCTTCCTGGTCGGGTCCGCGCTGTGCGGCGCGGCGCAGGACATGGCGCAGCTGATCGCCTTCCGGGCCGTGCAGGGACTCGGCGGCGGCGGGCTGATCGTGCTGTCGATGGCGATCGTCGGCGACCTCGTGCCCCCGCGCGAACGCGGCCGCTACCAGGGCCTGTTCGGTGCCGTCTTCGGCGCGACCAGCGTGCTCGGGCCGCTGCTCGGCGGGCTGTTCACCCAGCATCTGAGCTGGCGCTGGGTGTTCTACGTCAACCTGCCCGTCGGCATCGTCGCGCTCGCCGTGATCGCCGCCGTCCTCCGCATCCCGCGCAAGGACCAGCGGCATGTCATCGACTACCTCGGCACCTTCCTGATCGCCGCCGTCGCCACCTGCCTGGTGCTGGTCGCCTCCCTGGGCGGCACGACCTGGGACTGGGGGTCCGCGCAGATCGTCGGCCTCGCGGTGCTGGGCGTCGTCCTCGCCGTCGCCTTCGTGGCCGTCGAGCGGCAGGCCGCCGAACCCGTGCTGCCGCTGCGGCTGTTCCGCGTGCGGACCTTCACGCTCTCCGCCGTGATCAGCTTCGTCGTCGGCTTCGCGATGTTCGGCGCGATGACCTACCTGCCGACGTTCCTCCAGGTCGTCCAGGGCGTCAGCCCCACCATGTCCGGGGTGCACATGCTGCCGATGGTGCTGGGGCTGCTGCTGGCCTCGACCGCCTCCGGGCAGATCGTCAGCCGCACCGGCCGCTGGAAGGTGTTCCCGATCGCCGGCACCGGGATCACCACGCTCGGGCTGCTCCTGCTGCACCAGCTCGACGCGGGCAGCTCCACCGCCGAACTGAGCGGCTTCTTCTTCGTCTTCGGACTCGGTCTCGGCCTGGTGATGCAGGTCCTCGTGCTCATCGTGCAGAACGCCGTCCCGTACGCCGACCTGGGCGTGGCCACCTCCGGCGCGACCTTCTTCCGCTCCATCGGCGCCTCGTTCGGCGTCGCGGTCTTCGGCACGGTCTTCACGGGCCGGCTCGGCGACCAGCTCACGGACGCCTTCCGGGGAGCGCCGCTGCCGCCCGGCGCCTCGGTGGACGCGCTGGAGGCCGACCCGCGCGGCATCGCCGCCCTGCCGCCCGACCTGCGCCCGCCGGCCCTGGAGGCCTACGCCACGGCCATCACGGACGTCTTCCTGTACGCCGCCCCCGTCGCGCTCGCCGGCTTCGTGCTGGCCTGGTTCCTGAGGGAGGACCGGCTGCGCGGCTCGGTCACCGTGCCCGACGGCACCCAGACCCTCGCCAGCAACCCCGTGGAACGGTCCTCCCACGACGAGGTGTGCCGGGCCCTGTCGGTGCTCGGCACCCGCGAGGGCCGGCGCGAGATCTACCGCCGGATCACCGCCCGGGCGGGCTACGACCTGCTGCCGGCGGCGAGCTGGCTGCTGCTGCGGATCCGCCGGTACGGCTCGGTCGAGCCGGGCGTGCTGGCCGAGCGCGGGCCCGTGCAGCTGTCCGTGATCATGGAGGCGGCCCGGCAGGTCGAGGAACGGCGGCTCGCCCTGCGGCAGGGGCTCGACCTGATGCTGACCGACCAGGGGCGCGAGGTCGCCGAGCGGCTGGCCCAGGCGCGCGAGGACTCCCTGTCCGAGCTGCTCGGCGACTGGTGGGGGCCGGACCGGCCGACCGACCTGGAACAGCTCGTGCGGGAGCTGAACGGCGAACTGTGCGGGGCCCGGCGCGAGCGGCCGGACTCCCCGCGCGCGGTGGAACGGGCGGGGTAACTCAGACCAGCCGCTTGGCGAACCAGTGCTCGGCGTACGGGTCGTCGTTGTGGGGCGCGGTCTCGCGGTAGCCGAGCCGGGCGTACAGGGCGCGCGCCTCCACGAGGTCGCCCCGGGTGTCGAGGACCATCCGCGCGGCGCCGAGCGCGCGGGCGGCGTCCTCGGCGGCCCGCACCAGCAGGGGCGCGCCGCCCCTGCCGCGCATCGGCCCGTGCAGGAACACCCGGGTGAGCTCGGCCGTCGTGGCGTCCAGCAGCCGCACGCCCGCGCTGCCGGCCGGCTCACCGCCGTACCGGGCGACCAGCAGCCGCCCGCGCGGCGGCGCGAGGTCCGCGCCCGGCTGCTCGGCGATCTCCCGTTCCAGCTCGTCCGGGTCGGTGCGGCGTCCCTCGTGCAGGAGGTACCAGCGGTCGCTGACCTCGGTGTAGTACGCCCGCCAGAGGGCGGCGGCGACGGGGGAGTCGTACGGTTCCGGGTCCACGGTCCAGGTCATGGCCCGCATTCTCGACAGGTGTCACGGGCGTCACGCAACCGGTTAACCCCGGGGCGCGCGGGCCGCCCCGGGCCGCCCGGGCACCGTTTGGCGGCGGGCTTTGGGGCAACCCGAACAGCGAACCGGCTCGTCAGGAGAGCCGGTTGGGCCGATAAACCCGGAAGGCATTCATGTCCACTGGCCTGATCATTGCTCTGATCGTGATCGCGGCGGTCGTCGTCATCATCGCGGCCGTCATGACAATGCGCGCCCGACGCGGGCCCGGGCGAGGCCCGAGCCTGAAGCGGCGCTTCGGACCCGAGTACGAGCGGGTCCTCGCCCGGCACGACGGTGACACCGAGGCCGCCGAACGGGAACTGACCGAGCGCGTCCAGCGCCACGGTGAGCTGCGCGAACGTCCGCTGGAGCCGGCGCAGCGGGAACAGTACGAGGCTCGCTGGACGGCCGCCCAGGAGCGGTTCGTCGACTCGCCGCGGGAGGCCGTCGCCGAGGCGGACCGGCTGATCGCCGAGCTGGCCGGCGTCAAGGGCTTCCCGGACGGCGGGCAGTACGAGGAGCAGCTCGCCGCGCTGTCCGTGCACCACGCCCACCACGTGGACGGCTACCGGCGCGTGCACCGCGCGGCGCACCTGCGCGCGGAGGACGCGCGCGACGGCGGCCAGGGTACGGAAGACATGCGTGAGGCCATGGTGGCGGCCCGCGCGCTGTTCGAGGAACTGGTGCGGCCCGGCCACCACGACGGTGGCCGGCACGAGGAGGACCGGCACGAGGGACACCACCGTGCCGGGCTGAACGGCGGCCGCAAGGCACCGGCCCGCGGCGGCCACATGCCGTGGGCGATGCACCGACGTCAGGCCAAGGAGAGCTGAGGCGATGACCGACACGAACCGACCGCCCGGCGACCACACGCCGGCCCCGCCCGACGCCCGCGGCGAGAGCGCCCTGCGCACCGGCCACGGCACGGCCCCGGGCACGACGCACCAGGGGACCGACGCGGACCGCGCGACAGCACCCGGCACGGGCACGCCCGGCCCCTCGGCGCCCCGCGGCGACGAGTTCGGCGCGGGCACGCCCGGTACCGGTACGTCACGCGGCGACGAGTTCGGCATGGGTACACCCGGCACCGGAGCTTCCCGCGGCGACGAGTTCGGCACGGGCAGGCCCGGCACCGGCACGTCACGCGACGACCACGGCACGGGTACACCCGGCACCGGCACGCCCCACGGCGACGAGTTCGGCACCGCGGCGTCCCGCGCCGAGGGGCACGGCACCGGCACGGGCCGTGACGGTGCCTCCGCGCACGGCTCGGGCCCCGACGCCCGCGACCGGCTCTTCCCGCACGACGACTCCGACAAGCTCGGCGCGCAACTGCACCACGCCGTGGCCGGGTTCGTCGACGGGCCCCGGGCCGCCGTCGAGGAGGCGGACCACGTCCTGGAGGAGATCGCGGCCCGGTTCACCGAGGCCGTGGCCGAGCGGCGCCGCACCCTGCGCCGCTCCTGGCAGTCGGTGGAGGGCGGCGAGAGCAGGTCCGTGTCGTCCGCCGACACCGAGCAGCTCCGGCTGGCCCTGAAGGACTACCGGGAGCTGGCGGAACGGCTGCTGCACGTGTGACCGCACGAATGACCCGGGTGAACGGCCCGGCTAACGATCCGCCCGGCGCTCCCGCCACTGCCGTACGACGTCCTCGACGTCGTACGGCTTCTTTCCCAGCGGGGGGCCAGGCGGCGGCTTGAACATCATCTCGCGGATCTTCGCGTTGATCTCGTCGATGATCTTCCGGACGATCCGCTCGGAGGGCGCCGCGTACGCGGCCTGCAGCGCGTCCTCCGCCTCCTTGCGCAGCGCCAGGGCCGGCGGGAGCACGGACAGGCCCTCGCGCGCCATCTTCCGCTTCACCCACCACAGTTCGTCGTAGGTGCTCTCCACGTCGCTCGGGAGGGGCCGGCCCGCCCCGGGCAGCCGGTCGAACTCCCCGCGCGCCTCCGCGTCGCGGATCTGCTTGTCGACCCAGGACTCGAAGCCCACGCCGGGTGGCTTTCGCTCGGTCATGAGGCCATTGTGCCGGACACGGCCCAAGTGGGCGTTCTATCATTCGGCGGGCTTGCAGACCCACAGGGACGTCTCAGGAGGAGCGCACGTGCTCGAACTCACCATGGCCGCCGTCTCCGCGGCGGAGGAGGGTGCCACGGCCGGCATGCTCATGGCCGACGCGCCCAGCGAGCCGGGCGCCGTGCTGCGGGTGGGCCGCGACAAGTCGGTGTGCCGGCTCAGCACGCCGGACGACTGGCTGTTCGTCTCCCGCGTGCATCTGGAGTTCCTGTGCGGGCCGGACGGCACCTGGCAGGTCACCTGGCTGCGCGGCTCGCAGCCCGACCCGTCCTCCGAAGTCCGCCTGACGATCGGCGAGTACACCCAGCCCCTCGCCTACGGCGGCACCGTCCCGCTGCCCCGGGGCGGCAGCGGCGAGCTGGTCGTGCAGGACCGCACCGCCCCGCGCAGCGTCAACGTGGGCTTCTACCACGAGGTGTGAGGGCGGGCCTCACAGCACCCGCGCCAGCGCGAAACCGTCGTAGCCCTTCATGCCGACCGTCTGGATCGCCGTGCCGCTCAGCCTCGGGTGCCCGGCGATCAGGTCGATCGCGGCGCGGGTCCCCTCGACGTCCGGCGCGGTGCTGCCGGCGTCGACGACCCGGCCGCCCCGTACGACGTTGTCGAGGACGATCAGGCTGCCCGTGCTGGTCAGTTTGAGGGCCCACTCCACGTAGTGCGGGTTGTTGACCTTGTCGGCGTCGATGAAGACCAGGTCGAACGGCGGCGGGTTCTCGTCGGCCAGTTTGGGCAGCGACTCCAGGGCCGGGCCGACCCGCACCTCGACGAGCTGGTCGAGTCCGGCGCGGGCGATGTTGCGGACGGCGACCTCGGCGTGCCGGGGGTCGTACTCCAGGGAGACCAGCCGCCCGTCGGCGGGCAGGGCACGGGCCAGCCAGATGGTGCTGTACCCGCCGAGCGTGCCGATCTCCAGGATGTGGCGGGCGCCCTGGATCTGGGCCAGGAGCTGCAGGAGCTTGCCCTGGTTGCCGGCCACGTTGATGTGCGGAAGCCCGGCGGCGTCGCTGTCGCGCAGGGCGGCCGCCAGGGCTTCGTCGTCGGGGGCGAGCCGGTCGGTGAAGTAGGCGTCGACCTCGTCCCAGACGTGCGACTCGCTCATGCACCCCTACCTTTCGTCCGTCAGCGCATAGTTAGCTTCCCTAACTACTGGCGTTGACGAAGATAGTTGGTGCGGCGTTCGCTGTCAGCGGCTTTTCACCCGGCGTGTCGGCCCGCCACCGAGGGTGCCGAGCCGGGCAGCGGACGGCCCGCCGACTCCGCCATGCGCCACACCGCGAAACCGCCGATCACGGCCGCGGCCATCATGTAGTACGCGGGCACCATCATGTTCCCGGTCGCGCCGATCAGGGCCGTGACCACCAGCGGGGTCGTGCCGCCGAACAGCGACACGGAGACGTTGAAGCCGATGGACAGCGAGCCGTAGCGGACCCGCGTCGGGAACAGGGCCGGCAGTGCCGAGGGCATCGCGGCCGTGAAGCACACCAGCAGCAGGCCCAGGGCGCCCATGCCGAGCGCCACCGCGAGCAGGCTGCCCTGGCGGATCAGCAGCAGGGCCGGGACGGACAGCAGCAGGAAGCCCGCGCAGCCGGCGGCGATCACCGGACGGCGCCCGACGCGGTCGGTGAGCGCGCCGGCGAACGGCTGGACGACCATCATCAGCGCCATCACGCCGAGGACGACGAGCAGACCGTGCGTCTCGTCGTAGTGGAGCTCGCTGGTCAGGTAGCTCGGCATGTACGACAGCAGCATGTAGTCGGTGACGTTGAAGACCAGCACCAGGCCGACGCAGAGCAGCAGCGCGCGCCACTGGCCGGTGACCATCTCGCGCAGCGGCACCTTGGGTCGGTCCTTCTCGGCCTTGGCGACCTCGGCGGCGAACGCCGGGGTCTCCTCCAGGCGCATCCGCAGGTAGAGGCCGATGAGGCCCATCGGGCCCGCGATCAGGAACGGCACGCGCCAGCCCCAGGAGGTCAGGTCGTCGGCGGAGAGCAGGGCGGTCATGAGGGTGACCAGGCCCGCGCCGCCGATGTAGCCGGCCAGCGTGCCGAACTCCAGCCAGCTGCCGAGGAAGCCGCGCCGCTTGTCGGGGGCGTACTCGGCGATGAAGGTCGAGGCGCCGGCGTACTCGCCGCCGGTGGAGAAGCCCTGCACGAGACGGGCCGCCAGGAGCAGGATCGGCGCGCCGACACCGATCGTCGCGTACGACGGGATCAGACCGATCGCGAAGGTGCCCGCGGCCATCATGATCATGGTGAGGGCGAGGACCTTCTGGCGGCCGACGCGGTCGCCGAGCGGGCCGAAGACCATGCCGCCGAGGGGGCGGACCAGGAAGGCCGCGGCGAAGGCGCCGAACGTGGAGAGCAACTGGGCGGTGGGGTCGCCCGACGGGAAGAACACCTTGCCCAGCGTGACCGCGATGTAGCTGTAGACACCGAAGTCGAACCACTCCATCGCGTTGCCCAGCGCGGCCGCCTTCACCGCACGCCTGACCAGCGCGGGGTCGGTGACGGTGGGGTCGGGGGCCTGCGCGGTGCGGCTGTTCAGGGCGGACGCGGGGGTGACGGCTGAGGCGGTCGACAAAACTGGCTCGCCTACCTTTCGACGGGGACAGGGACGCGGTCCCGCGCGGCGGCGCTGTCGTACGGGCCGAAAAGCGACGATAGGCTGATTTGAACCCGTTACGGGCGGTACGCCAATCGTTGCAGAGTGCATGTAAATGGTCGTTGCGCTGGTGCGCCTGCCCGGTGGCGCCCGGTTCCCATGGGATCTCGATGTGATCCTTCTCGCGTTCCGGAGGGGCGGCGCCGAGCGGCGCGGACTATCGTCATCCCGGAAAAAGCAGGACATACGTCAGGTGAACCCGGGGTGGCTCGCGTCTTCCCCCCGGGGGCGCCGTGCGCCCCTTAGGGTTCGCGGAAGAAATCCCGCATCTCGGACATGCGGGATGAACCGGGGCGGGAGGCCGACGAGACGCGATGACTGCGGATCACGACGGACGACCGGCGGAAACACTCGGAGCGACAGCCGTCGGAGGGGTCCACCCGCGTCTGAGAGCCGCCCGGCTGGCCCTGTGGCTGATCGCCGCCGTCCTCGCGGCCCGGCAGGTCGCCGTCGTCCTGGCCACCCCGCGCGGCGAGCGGCTCACCGACCTGGAGACCTGGCTCGGACCGGACGGCGTCCTGCACGTGACCGGCTCGCTCTACGACTCGACCCGCTTCACCGGCACGCCCTTCGGCGGCCTCGTCCTCAAGCCCCTGACCCGTTCGGCCGAACAGGCCCTCGGCTGGGGCTGGACCTTCGGCACGCTGCTGCTGGTCGTGGCCCTCGGCCTGATCGCCGCCCGTGCCCTGCCCCCGCCCGTCGGCCGCCGCACGGCACTGCTGGCCGCCCCCGTCGCCATCAGCCTGCTCATGCTGTCCCTGCCGGTCCGCAGCACCCTGTGGCTCGGCCAGACCAGCATCATCCCGGTGCTGCTCGTCCTGCTGGGCTGCTTCGCCGCGCGCGGGCAGCGGCCGAGCGGCGTGCTCATCGGCGTCGCGGCGGCACTGCAGCCCACGCTGCTGCTCTTCACGCCCCTGCTGTGGTGCACCGGCCGCCGGCACGCCGCCCTCGCCGCGGGCGCCACCTTCGCCGCCGGCACCGGCCTCGCCTGGGCGGCGATGCCCCGCGACTCCCACCGCTACTGGGTCCACCACATGGCGGGCGTCGGCCTCGGCGGCCCGGCCGACGACCTCGCCAACCAGTCCCTGCACGGCGCCCTGCTCCGGCTCGGCCTGCACGGTCCACCGGAGGTCGCCCTCTTCCTCACGCTCGGCGCGGCCGTCGCCGTCCTGGCCCTGCGCCGCGCCGTGCGCTGCTTCGACGACGGCCAGCTGCTGCTCGCCGTCGCGATCACCGGCTGCGCCGCGCTGGTCGTCTCGCCCACGGCCTGGCAGCACCAGTTGCTGTGGGTGCTGCTCGCGGTCGTCGGCAGGGCCGGCCGGCGCGCCTCCGACCGGTACGTGTGGCCGGTGACCGTCGTCCTGGTCATGACCCTGCCGGCCACGATGATCCTGCCGAACCTGGCGGTGCTCCACCCGCTGCGGGACAACACGGTGCTGGTGGCCGCCCTGGCCGCCGCCACCGCCGTGCCGTTCCTGTCCCGCACCTCGCCGTACTACCGCTCGCCCCTGCCGACGCGGTACGCGCCCGTGGCGCCGTCCCGCTTCCGGCACGTGCCGCTGGTGCCGTTCCTGCGCCGGGTCCTCACCCGGCCGAACCTCCTGCTCGAACTGCTCCTCCTCCGCGTCACCTACGCCGCCTACTCCCGGGTCCGGCTCGCCGCCACCGAGGGCGGCGGCGCCGGCCGGGCGGAGGCCGAGGAGCACGGCCGGCAGGTCCTCGGCCTGGAGCGGGCCCTGGGCCTCGACATCGAGCACTGGGCCAACCACGCGATCGTCGGGATCGACCGGCTGCGGGACTTCTTCGACTTCTACTACACGTCCTTCCACTTCCTCGTCCCGCTGACCGTCCTCGGCGTCCTCTACTGGCGCCGCCCCGCCGACTACCGCTGGGCCCGCTGCGCCCTCGGCCTCACCACGCTGCTCGCCCTGGCCGGCTTCTGGCTCTACCCGCTGGCCCCGCCGCGCCTGATGCCGGACCTCGGCTTCATCGACACCGTGCACGGCGTCCAGGACTTCTCCCAGCCCGACTACGGCACGCTCACCGCCCTCACCAACCCGTACGCGGCCATGCCGTCCCTGCACTTCGGCTGGTCGCTGTGGTGCGGTGTGGTGATCGTGGTGCTGGCCCGCAGACGGTGGGTGAAGGCCCTCGGCGCGGTCCATCCGCTGCTCACCGCCGTCGCGATCGTCGTGACGGGCAACCACTGGGTGCTGGACGCGGTGGGCGGGGCGATGGTGGTGGGGGCGGGCTTCGGACTCGGGTACCTGCTGATGGGGCCGCGGCCCGCCGTGGCGGGCCGCGGCGGGACGGCGGTCCCCGAGGAGGCCGGCCGTTCGGTCAGCGCCGGTCGATGACCTCGCGCGCGTGTTCCAGGTGCCGGGCCTTCGCCTCGGCGAGCCGGGAGAAGTAGGCCCGGTCGTCGGCGACGGCCTGCCGCTGCAACGCGGACTCGACGCGGAACAGGACCCCGACCAGCCGTGCCCGCTGTTTGCACCGGACGTCCGCGGAGGCGGTGGCGATCTCCTCGTCCGACGCCCGAGCGGATTCCCGGGACCACCAGCGCGTATCGGAGACGGCCTCGTCGGGTGTGCGGTAGCCGAAACCCCGCCGGCGCATGCACGTCTCCCAGCGATTCAGCGCCGCGACCGCCTCCGGCTGTTTCTTCGTCTTTTTCAGCAGGTCCGAACTCAGGCGGTTGAAACGGTCGTAGTCGGCCAGGGCGCCGTCCCGTTCGAGACGGTCGTTCGCCTGGTATCCGCAGCCGTTCTTCTCGTCGTAGGCCGCGCGTATTCCGGCCGGGCCGAGGCTTTCGTCGCGCTTTTTGCGCAGCTCGGTTATCGCGGTGCCCGCCGACATGACGCGCGCGTTCGCGTGGTAGCCGAATTCACGGGCCACCGCCTTTTCGATGACCCCGTACCGGCGCCGGTTCTTCAGGTCGTCGACGTGTGCGGGATAGTCGAGGACCTGCCAGTCGTGGCCGCGCTTTCGCATGCACGCCCGCATCAGCAGATCGCGTGCCTCGGCGACCTCGAACGACTCCCGGTGGGAGAGCTCGTAGGCGTCGAACGGCAGGATCAGGCTCCGTACCTCGGCGGTGGGCGCGACCGGCCGCGCGGCGCCGTCGGTTTGGGGAGCGGCGCTCGCCGCGCAGCCTGTCGCCAGGACGGCGAGCGCCGTGACGAGGGCGGCGCGGGGGTGTGCCGTGGTGGGAAACATCTCTGCACCGCCCTCGACGTGTCTAGCGGAAGTCCACGCAGCTGGCCTTGTTGTCGAACGAGTTGTTGCTGAAGTCGCTGTCGACGGAGTTGGCCCGGGCGAGATAGTTGTCACCCGTGCAGCCGGCGTTCTGGTACAGCGCCACGTCACGGCTGGTCTGGTTCTTCATCGAGCTGGCGCCGTCGTTGACCGGGTTGGTCGTGCCGTTCCAGTAGGTGTCGCTCAGGGCGCGGTCGTCACCCGAGAAGTTCTTGCTGCTGCCGCCGTAGCTGTCGTGCTGGAACAGCCAGAAGTACGTGGCCTGGACGCCGGTGCCGGACGTGCCCGGCGTTTCGGCGGCCGTGGCCGTCTGGGCGAATCCGAAAGCGGTCGCGCCGAGGAGCGCGACGGAACCGACGGCGGCGGCGATGCTGCGACGCATTTCTTTTCTCCCTGTGGATGGGGTGCCTGCGATCGCCGCAATTCCAACGCGGCAGGCATGACCCCGTCAATGCGGTTCCGCAGCCTGGCCGGAACGGGAAATCCGGCATTTCTCCGGACGCCCCGCGACGCGGAGTGCTTCACGTGAGGGTTTGGAGTGACATCGAAAGGGGGATTTCACCGCTCCGTTTTCCGGTTGGCCTGAAAACCCTCATGGGTGCTCCCGGTTCACGAACCACACCACCCACGCGGTCAGCGCGCTGGCGACCACCACCACCAGCAGCAGCGTCAGCAGCCGCACCCGCCGCTCCGAGCGCGCCGCCTCCCGCGCCACCCGCTCCTCCTCCGCCAGGCTCGCGGCGACGAACGCGCTCTCCGACGCGGTCAGCCCGGCCGCCGGCAGCCCCTCGGCGGTGCAGAACTCCTCCCGCGCGGCGCGCAGCAGCACTCCCCGGTACAGCGCCCCCGGATCCCGGTCCAGGCTCTCCCACACCCGGACCGCCTCCGTCAGCCGCCGGTGCAGCCGGAGCCGGTCGCGTTCCTCCTCCACCCACCCGCGCAGCCGCGGCCAGGCGGTGATCAGGGCCTCGTGCGCCAGCTCCGCCCGGTCCCCGTCCAGGGTCAGCAGCCGGGCCGTGACCAGCCGTTCCAGCACCTGGCCCGCGGCTCCGGTGGCCCGCAGCTCGGACAGCGGCACCGGACGCCGGGTGTCGGGACCGCCCTCACCGGGCGAGATCAGCCGCAGCAGCAGCGCCCGGGCCGCGTCCGCCTCGGCCGCCCCGAACCGGCCGAACACCTCCTCCGCGGTGTGGGCGACCGCTCCCCGGACGCCTCCGACGGACTCGTACGCGGTCAGGGTGAGCCGCTTGCCGGTGCTGCGCCGCCAGAGCTCCAGCAGCGTGTGGGACATCAGCGGCAGACCGCCGGGCTCGTCGGCCACCTCGGCGAGGATGCGGTCCGTCACCGCGCGCTCCACCACCAGACCGGTGGCCGCAGCCGGCCGCACGATCGCCTCGCGCAGCCGCTCGACGGACATGCCCGGGACCAGGACGTGCGCGTCGTCGAGGGCCGCCGCGAGCTCCCGGTGATCCGCGCAGTGCCCGAAGAAGTCGGCCCGCAGGGCGATCAGCACCCGTAACCGGCTGTCCGGTTCCCGCGCCGCCAGGAGCATGGCGAGGAACTCCCGCCGCCGGCCCGGGTCCCGGCACAGCGTGAACACCTCCTCGAACTGGTCGACCAGGACGACCGTGTCGCCCGGCGCGTCCCCGGCCGGTGCCAGCACCTCCCGCCGCTCCCGCGCCGGATCCGGGCCCGGGGTGCAGATGCGCACCGCGGCGGGCCGCACCCCCGCCACGCCGCCGTCGCGCAGCGCGGGCACGAGTCCGGCGCGCAGCAGCGACGACTTGCCGCTGCCCGAGGCGCCGACCAGGGCCGCGAACCGGTGCTCGGCCGTCAGCCTCAGCAGCCGCTCCACCTCGGGCCCCCGGCCGAAGAACAGCTCCCGGTCGCCGACCCCGTAGCGGGCCAGGCCGCGGTACGGGGCCCGGGCGTCGTCGGGCGGCGCCGTCGCGCGGGCCGTGTCGGCCGCGGCCTCGTGCCAGCGCCGCTCCCAGGCGCTCTCGTCCCCGCCGCACGCGCGCACGTACGCCAGGGTGACCGGCAGGGAGGGCAGCCGCCGGCCGGCCGCCGCCTCGGAGAGCGTCGGCGCCGAATAGCCCGCCGCTCCGGCGAGTTCGCGGTACGACGGGCCGCCCGCCTCCTCTCGCAGCAGGCGCAACTCGTGCGCGAGGCGCTGCACCGGCCCCTGGGCCGGGTCCAGTTCGTTCTCGCGGCGTCCCACGTGCCTCCCCTTCGCCGAGTGCGGCGTACGCGCCCGTCACGCTAACCGCTCGCCGGATTGATGGGCGGCCCCGGCGGGGGCTGCCCATCAACGCGCGCGCTGGTGGAGTCGGCACCGTCCCCGGGCCATCCGTCACGAGAGGCGAGTACGGACATCGACACGACACGGCTGAGCCGCCCGGCGGCGGCCCGCTCCCGGACCCTCCCGGCACCCCCGGCACCCCGGAAACCCGGGACGGCTCCGTCACCCCCGGCGGCCCCCGGCCCCGCCCACCGCCTCGGCCTGCTGCTGCCCCCGCTCCTCGCCCTGGCGACCGGGCTGTGGGGCATCCGCCGCGACGGAGCCCTGTGGCAGGACGAGGCGGTGACCTACGAGATGGCCCACCGCCCGCTGCCCGGCCTGTGGGCCACCCTGGCCGGGGCCGACGCCGTGCACGGGCTGTACTACCTGCTGATGCACGGGGTGTTCACTCTGTGGGAGGGCGGTCCGGCCACGCTGCGGCTGCCCTCGGTCCTGGCCACGGCCGGCGCGGCGGCGGGCGTCGCCGCCCTGGGACGCCGGCTCGCCGGACCCCGGGCCGGGCTGGCGGCCGGTGTGCTGTTCCCGTTGCTGCCCGCCGTCCAGCGCTACGCGCAGGAGGGCCGCTCCTACGCCCTGGTGACCGCGCTGGTGGTGGCCCAGACCTGGCTGCTGCTGCGGGCCTGCACCGAGCGGGGAGGGCGGCGGCGCACCTGGTGGGCCGGTTACGCCCTGCTGAGCGCACTGGCGGGGCTGTTGCACGAGTTCGCCCTGCTCGCGCTCCCCGCGCACGGGATCGCGCTGCTGGCGTCCCGGGCGCCCCGGGCCGTGAGGCGGGCGTGGGCCCGTGCGGCGTGCGGCGCGGCGGTCACCGTGACGCCGCTGGTCCTGCTGAGTCTGCGGCAGAGCGGGCAGGTGGCGTGGATCCACGTGTCCCTGACCGGGGACGTCGCCGGTTTCCTGCTCCCGGCCGCCGTCGGCGTGGCGGCGGCGGCCGTGGTCCGGCGCGGGTCCGCGGGCCCGGCACCCGGCCCGCGGCCGCACACCTGGGCCCTGCCCCTGCTCCTGGTCCCCCCGGCGCTCCTGCTGCTGGCGTCCGCGGTCCGCCCCCTCTACGTGGACCGCTACGTGCTCTGGTCCCAGGCGGGCCTAGCCCTGCTGGTGGGCGCCGCCCTGGACCGGCTGTCCCGGCAGGCCCGCGCGCGCGGGCTGCTCGCGCCGGTGCTGGCGGCCGCGGCGGTGGCGGCGCTGTGGCCCGTGGGGACGCACCTGCGCGACCCGGGCAGCCGCACCGACGACACCCTTGCCATCGGGCGGGCCGTCGCGCAGGTGGCCCGGCCGGGTGACGCGGTGCTCTTCGTGCCGGCCAGCCGGCGGGTGTGGACCCTGTCCCGGGAGCCCGCCTCGTACGGCGCGGTCGACCTCGCGCTGGCGGTCTCGCCGCGCGCCGGGCACACGCTGTACGGCACCGAACTGCCCGCCCCGGGCATCCGTTCACGGATGCTGCGCGTCTCACGGATCGTCGTGGTGCACGATCCGGCGCGGGACCGGCGGGAGGCCGACGAGCGGGAGCGGACGAAGAAGGCGACGCTGCGCGCGCACTTCACCCCGTGCGGCGGACGGACGGTGGGCGTGGCCCGGATCGTCGTCCACGAGCGGGGCAGCCGGTGCTGAGCTCCCGTCACCGGTGCGGCGCGGCACCGGAACCGACCCGGAGATCCCCGAACTCCCAGGAGGCGACCATCACTTCGCGAACGGAAGCCACAGCGAGACCGCGGGACCCGGCGGACGGCGCGGGCCGGCACGGCGGGGGCCCGCCCGCCCGGTCCCGGCCCGTCGCCCCCTTCGTCACCGCCCTCGTCCCGGCGCTGGTGGCCGTGGCCCTGGGGCTGTGGGGGATCGAGCGGCAGCACAGCATGTGGCGGGACGAGTCGGTCACGTACCAGGTGGCGCATCGCCCGCTCGGCGAGCTGGGGACGCTGCTGGAGCACATCGACGCCGTGCACGGCCTGTACTACCTGGCGATGCACGGGGTGTTCGCGCTGTGGGACGGCGGGCTGGTCGCGTTACGGCTGCCGTCGGTGGCCGCGACGGCCCTGGCCGCCGCCGGTGTCTCGGCGATCGGCCGCCGGCTGGCCGGGCCGTGCGCGGGACTCGCGGCGGGGCTGGTCCTCGCCGCGCTGCCGGTGGTGCAGGAGTTCGCGCAGGAGGGCCGCTCCTACGCCCTGGTCTGCGCCGGGGTCACCTGGGCGACCTACGCCTTCCTCCGTGCCCTCGACGCGCGAGGGGCCCGCTGGTGGACCGCGTACGGTCTGCTGCTGGCGGTGACCTGCTGGCTG
This sequence comes from Streptomyces sp. DT190, assembly GCF_049846985.1. NCBI lineage: Bacteria > Bacillati > Actinomycetota > Actinomycetes > Kitasatosporales > Streptomycetaceae > Streptomyces > Streptomyces sp. DT190. The sequence goes on from NZ_JBNCNM010000009.1 coordinate 290,090, forward strand.
CACGTGTTCGCCGGGCTGGCGCTGCTCGCCCACGGTCTCACCCTGGTGCTGCTGCGGGCGCCGCGCACGGCCCGGCGGCGCTGGTGCGCGGCGGCGGCCGGGGTGGTGCTGGGCGTGCTGCCGCTGGCGCTGATCAGCGCGGGGCAGTCGCAGCGGCAGCTGGGCTGGCTGGGGCGGCCGGGACTGGGCATGTGGCTGCAGTTCCTGGCGCTCGCGGCGGCCGGGGCGCTGATGGCCCGGCTGCTGCTGCGCCGCTTTGGGGACCCGGACCGGGACGGGGACCGGCGCCTGGTGGCCCTCGCCCTGCCCCTGCTGACCGTCCCCGCCGGAGTGCTGCTGACCGTCTCGCTCGTCACACCGTGGTACGTCGAACGGTACGTGCTGTACGGCATGACCGGTCTGGCCCTGCTGGCCGGGGCCGGGCTGGACCGCGCGGTGGCCCGCCGGCACCGGCTCGCCCCCGCCGCCCGGGTGCTGACGGCCGGGCTGCTCGCCGGCGCCGCCCTGGCCGTGCTGCTCCCCTGGTCGCTCCTGGTCCGCTCGCCGGAGAGCCGCAAGGACGACGTGGTCGCCGTGGCGCGCGCCGTCGAGCAGGCGGCGCGCCCCGGGGACGCGGTCCTGTTCCTGCCGTCGCGGCGCCGTGAGTGGCTGCTGTCGTTCCCGGAGGTCCACGCCCGCCTGCACGACCTGGCCCTGGCCGAGTCACCCGGCGCGTCGGGCACGCTCCAGGGCACCGAGGTCGCCGAAGGCGTCCTCCGCAGCCGTCTCCTCGCCGCCGACCGCGTCATCGCCCTGACCGACCCGGTGGGCCAGCCGCTCGACACCGTCCCCCAGGAGGTGGTGAAACGGCGGGTCCTGCGCACGTCCTTCCAGGTCTGCGCCCGCACGGCGGTACGCGGCGCGCAGGTTGTCGTCTACGCACGGCCGGGACACTGTGCGAGAGGGGAACGACGTTTCGAGGCTGATGAAATGTCCCGAATGTGAAGGAAAACATCTGGCGGGTCGCCTGGTGCATCTGTGAATATCTCGATCCTGAGGGGGATGCCGCCGATCGTGACCGGACCGGCGGCTGCCGCCCAACGACAGCAGGGGGATCGAGTGATTTCTGTGCGTTTGGGCGCCGATGCGCTGACGGACGCGACCTTTGCGCTGTCTCCGCTGGCGCAGATGGTGTTCCTTCTGGGCCTCGGCGGAACGATTGCGGGTACGGAGCAGCCACGGGAGCGTCCCGGGGTGCGGGAGACGCTCTTCCGGAAGGACCTGCGCCTGCTGGCGGCGCTGCGCAGGGAGATCCGCGGCTACGCCCCGGGCTTCCTGCTCCCGCAGCGCGAGCCGCACGGCGCGCTGGACGGGGAACTGCACCGGCTGGCCGCGACGCCCGACGGCGAGGTGGCCCGCCAGGTGGACCGGGTCCTCACGCTCGCCCGGGCCGCGCAGGCCGCACAGCCGTCCGAGGGCGTCACCACGATCGCCGCCGCGCTGGACGCCGGGGAGCAGTCGTTCGTCCAGCGGCTGGCGTCGGAACTGGAGACGTTCTGGCGGGAGTTCATGGCCGAGCGGTGGGAGGGCCTGCGGTGCCGGATGGAGGCGGACATCCGGCACCGGGGCGCCTCCATGGCGAGCCGCGGCCTGAGCGCCACGCTCAACTCCCTGCACCCGGCGGTCTCCTACGACTCCGGTGTGCTGCACATCCGCGACGAGCGCTCCCGGAAGGTGTTCGAGTGGAGCAGGATGGTGCTCCACCCCTCGCCCCTCGCCTCCACCTGGCTGCTGCGCGACGACCCCTGGGGTGACGGGGGGACCCACCTGGTCTACCCGGTGGGCACGAGCGGCCCGTCCGGCGGCGCCCCGGCGGCGGGGCCCGCGGCGGAGGGCGAACTGGGCAAGGTGATCGGCGAGGCCCGGCTGCTTCTCCTGTCCGACCTGGGCAGTTCCCGTACGACCACGGAACTCGCCGAGCGGCACCGGATGAGCGCGTCGACGGTGTCGTACCACCTGCTGCGGCTGCACCGGGTGGGGCTGCTCAACCGGGTGCGGGAGGGCAGCCGGGTCTACTACCAGCGCACGCCGGAGGCCGACCGGCTCGTCGCCCGCCGCCACCGCCGCACGCTCACCGCGCAGTTCGCCGGGGTGTAGCGCCCGGCTCGCCGTTCCCCGCCGGAGCGCACGCCGAACTGCAAGGCGCATTCGACCTCTACCGGTTCCGGCGCGTCATGGGGGAACGCTGTGGCCGGCAAGGCGACTGTTCACGGCCTTCGTCGACTGGACCTCTGCAACCGCTGAGGGAGCCGCTGATGGGCGAAGGCGACGGCCCCGGGGATCGGGGGGCCGCCGCCTTCGGTCTGGGGGGGGGAGCCGGTGATGGCTCAGTACCAGTGGTTGGTCTGCCAGAAGTCCCAGGCGCCGCAGGCACTGCCGTAGCGGTCCTTCATGTAGTCCAGGCCCCACTCGATCTGGGTGGCCGCGTTGGTCTTCCAGTCGGCACCGGCCGAGGCCATCTTGGCGCCCGGCAGCGCCTGGACCAGGCCGTAGGCGCCGCTGGAGGCGTTCTGCGCGTTCACGTCCCAGTGACTCTCCCGCTCGACGATCTTCGAGAAGCACTGGTACTCGGCGTCGTCGCCGATCATCTTCTTCGCGACCGCCTGCGCCGAGGACGCCTGGGCCGGCGCGGCCTGGGCGGGCCCGGCGGCGATCAGGGTGCCGCAGGTGGCGGCGGCCAGGGCGGCGGCGGCGAGCGCCTTCCTCGCAGGGGCGGCGCGGTGGAGGACGGAAGCGGCGGGCACAGGCGACCTTTCGACGGGGGGTGGGGCGGTCGTCCAGGAAACAGGGCACGCCGCATGCCCGCAATGAACCCTTTTACTAGCAATGGCCGCATGGTGAGGGCGGCCGGGCGCCGTGACCGGGGCTTGTGCCTACGGCCCCGCTTCGTACGTGACGCGGGTCATGTGGGGGGCTTCACTCCGGGGCCCGTCCGGCGGCGCGTCGAACGTGACCGGCGTCTCGAAGGCCGCCCGCCGCGTGGCCCGGCGCAGCGCCCGCAGGACCGCCGGGCCGAGGGTGAGGGTCAGGACCACCGTGACGACCGCCCGGCCCAGGTCCCAGCCGAGGGACGTGGCCGTGCAGTAGGCGAGGAAACGGGCCAGGTTCGCGGTGAGCGGCGCGTGCGGGTCGAAGGCCACGTTCGAGGCCAGAGCGCTCATGAAGGGCCAGCCCGCCAGGTTCATCACCGTGCCGTAGGCGAAGGCCGCGAGGAAGCCGTACGCCGCGAGCATCACCCGTTCCGCCCGGCCGCGCAGCCGGTCCGGACCGGGCAGCAGGCCCGCCCCCGTCGCGAACCAGCCCATCGCCAGCATCTGGAACGGCAGCCAGGGCCCGACCCCGCCCGTGAGCAGCGCGGACGCGAACATCGTCACCGAGCCGAGGACGAAACCGAAGCCCGGTCCGAGCACCCGGCCGCTCAGCACCATCAGGAAGAACATCGGCTCGATCCCGGCCGTTCCGGCGCCGATCGGCCGCAGGGCCGCCCCCGCCGCGGCCAGCACGCCGAGCATGGCGACCGCCTTCGGGCCCAGTCCCGACTCCGAGATCGCCGCGGCCACCACCGCGACCAGCAGCACCAGCAGGCCCGCGAAGAGCCAGGGCGCGTCCTGCGCGTGCGCGCCGAGCTGCGAGTCCGGCGGCGTGAGGAAGGGCCAGCCGAAGCCGGCCACCCCGACGGCGCTGACCAGGACCAGGGCGGCGAGGGAACGGGGACCGAGCCGGACGGCCCGCGCCTGCCGTCGCGCGCTCACGAGGAACCCTCGGGCCGCAGGGCCGCGCGGACCTGGGCGACCGTGAGCCACTGCTGCGGGGCCAGGATCTTGGTGACCTGTGGGGCGAACGACGGGGAGGAGACCACGACGTCCGCCGTCGGGCCGTCCGCGATCACCTCGCCCTCGGCGAGCAGCACGACCCGGTGGGCGAGCTCCGCCGCCAGTTCCACGTCGTGCGTGGCCAGCACGATGGCGTGGCCCTCGGCGGCCAGGCCGCGCAGCACCGTCACCAGACGGGCCTTGGCCGCGTAGTCCAGGCCCCGGGTCGGCTCGTCCAGCAGGAGCAGCGGGGGCCGGGCCGTCAGCACGACGGCCAGCGCCAGCGCGAGCCGCTGGCCCTCCGAGAGGTCCCGGGGGTGGATGTCGTCGGCGACGCCCGGGAGCAGCTCGGTGACCAGGGCCCGGCAGGTGCCGGGCGCCGCGTCCGCGTCCTTGTCGGCCGCCGCGCACTCGGCGGCGACGGTGTCGGCGCAGAGCAGGTCGCGGGGTTCCTGCGGGACCAGGCCGACCCTGCGGACGAGGTCCTTCGGGGCCGTGCGGTGCGGGACGGCGTCGCCGAGCCGGACGGTTCCCGAGCCGGGGGTGACCAGGCCGACCAGGGTGTTGAGCAGGGTGGACTTTCCCGCGCCGTTGCGGCCCATGAGGGCGATGGTCTCGCCGGGGGTGATGGTGAGGTCGACGTCGCGCAGGGCCCGGACGCGGGTGCGGGTGACCGAGAGGGCCTTGAGCGCGCCTACCGGGGTGGGAGCTGCCGAGCGTTCGCGGGTGCGGGTGGGCTGTGGCTTGTCGCGCAGTTCCCCGCGCCTCTTCGGTGTGCTTTCCAGCTGTTGCCTCAGAGGGGCCGCCCTGCGCCTGGCGTCGCGGACCGTCATCGGCAGCGGGGTCCAGCCGGCCAGGCGGCCCAGGGCCACCACCGGCGGGTACACCGGGGAGACGGCCATCACCTCGGCCGGCGGGCCCAGCACGGGGGCGGCCCCGGGCCCCGGCAGCAGGACGACCTGGTCCGCGTACTGGATGACCCGCTCCAGGCGGTGTTCGGCCATCAGGACCGTCGTCCCGAGGTCGTGCACCAGACGCTGCAGGACCGCCAGGACCTCCTCGGCCGCCGCCGGGTCGAGCGCCGAGGTCGGCTCGTCCAGGACCAGGACGCTCGGGTGCGGGGTGAGGACCGAGCCGATCGCGACCCGCTGCCGCTGGCCGCCGGAGAGCGTGGCGATGGGCCGGTTGCGCAGGTCGGCGAGGCCCAGCAGGTCGAGGGTCTCCTCCACGCGGCGGCGCATCACGTCCGGCGCGAGACCCAGCGACTCCATGCCGTAGGCGAGTTCGTCCTCGACGGTGTCGGTCACGAAGTGGGAGAGCGGGTCCTGGCCCACCGTGCCCACCACGTCGGCGAGTTCACGCGGCTTGTGGGTGCGCGTGTCGCGGCCGGCGACCGTGACCCGGCCGCGCAGCGTGCCGCCGGTGAAGTGCGGGACGAGGCCGCTGACCGCGCCCAGGACGGTCGACTTGCCCACCCCGGACGGGCCCGCCAGCAGGACGAGTTCACCCTCGGGGACCTCGAAGTCGATGCCCTGGACGGTCGGTTCGGCGGCCCCGTCGTACGTCACGGAGACCTCCTCGAAGCGGATCACGACGGCTCCTCGGGATCGGGGGCGGCGAACGCGGGCAGCAGGCCGAGCAGCACGGCCGCGGCCGGCCAGACGGGAAGCGTGGGGGCGACGAGCGGGACCACGCCCGGGTGCAGCGCGGCGGGGTCGCGCACCGAGGCGAGCGTGAGGAGGGCGGCCACCGCCACGCCCGAGGCGACGACCAGCCAGGCGCGCACGTCCCAGCGGTCCGGGCGGTAGCGGGTGCGCAGGGAGCGGCGGCCGCCGAGCTTGAGACCCGCGAGGGCGGCGGCGACCCCGGCCAGCATCACGGGCAGGCCGTAGGCGCCGCCCTCGGCCGTCAGGAGCCCGTACGTTCCCGCGCACACGCCGAGCAGGCCGCCGAGGGTGAGGGCGGCGGTGGTGCGGCGCACCGCGGCCGGCACGTCGGCGGTCCGGCCGTAGCCGCGGGCGTCCATCGCGGCGGCGAGGGAGACGGAGCGCTCCAGGGCGCCCTCCAGCACCGGCAGGCCCACCTGCAGCAAGCCCCTCACCCCCTTGTCCGGGCGGCCGCGCAGACGGCGGGCGGCGCGCAGGCGCCGGACGTCGGCGATGAGGTGCGGGGCGAAGGTGAGGGCCACGACCACCGCGACACCCATCTCGTAGAGGGCGCCGGGGAGGGACTTGAGCAGGCGTGAGGGGTTGGCGAGGGCGTTCGCGGCGCCGACGCAGATGAGCAGGGCGGCCAGCTTCAGGCCGTCGTACAGCGCGAAGGTGAGGGCCTCCGCGGTGACCTCGCCGCCGAGGCGGATGCCCTGCGCCCAGGCGGGCAGCGCGACCTCGGGCAGGACGAGGAGGGTGTGCGTGCCGGGGATGGGGGAGCCGAGGAGCGTCGCGAACAGCAGGCGGATGAGCAGCACGGCCAGGGCGAGTCGGACGAAGGCGCCGTAGGAGCGGGACCAGGGGGTGTCGGGGCGGCGCGTGGCCACGACGTACGCGGAGACGGCGACGAGCAGGGCGAGCAGGAGGGGGTTGGTGGTGCGGGTGGCCGCGGTGCCGAGGCCCAGGGCCCACAGCCACCAGGCACCGGGGTGGAGCGTCCTACCCACGTCGGCGTACCTGCCAGACGGCCGCCCCGGCCAGGAGCGCCACCACGCCGACGCCCGCCACGAGACTTAGGGAGGGACCGTGGTCCGGCTCCGGCCGGTCCGCCCGTTCCGGCGCCGGTTTCCGCTTCCCCGCCACCTGCTCGCCGCAGCCCCGCTCGGGGTAGCCCGAGATCGCGCACAGCAGGGCGTTGGTGTCGTAGCGCAGCGGCTTGGCCACCGCGGCCAGGGCCTCGGCGGTCGTCGCGTCGGGGGAGACCCGGGCGCAGGCCGCCCTCGCGGCGGGCGGCGTCTCACCCTCGGGCGCGTCGGCGGGTGTGCCGAAGTCCAGGATCAGGGCGACGCGCTTGGTGCCGTCCCGGGCGGGCGTCCGCGCGCAGATCTCCGTGAATCCGGCCCGGCCGCGCGGCCGGGCGGCGTCGGAGGAGTCCTCGCTCACGGCGAAGCGGAAGCCCTGGACGTCACCGTCGGCGGGGCGGGCCGTGGACGGGCCCTGGGTGGCGTAGACCCAGCGGTCGCCGTCGCGCTCCCAGAACGACCAGTACCGGTAACCGGCGGCCTGGGCCGCCTGGCCGGCGCCCGCGACGAGCAGGAGCGCGGCCAGGAGGAGGAGCACGGCCCGGCGGATCACGGCTGCTGCTTCCGGCGGCCGGTGAACAGGAATCCGATGCCGATGCCCGCGACGAGGCAGACCCCGACGTACCACCAGACGCCGAACACGGAGTCGGAGTCCTTCTTCTCGTCCTTCGCGTCCCCGTCGGACTGCGCGGCGGTCTCGGGGGCCGGGCCCGTCGCGTTGAGCTGCTTCACCAGGTCCGCGCCGCCGAAGTCGCGCGGGTCCGTGCCGGTCGCGTGGGCGGCGAGGATCAGCTGGGCGTAGGCGGCCGGGCCGCTTCGCGCCGCCCAGGCCGCGGAGTGCTTCTCCAGCCAGCGCACGGACTTCTCCGCCTGCTCGGTCTCGCCCCGCGCGGCGAGCGCGACGACCGCGTCGGCGGTGTTGCCGTGGTCGGGCTGGGGCTCGGCACCGGCCAGGGCCGACATCAGGTGGTCGTCGTCCTCGCCGAGGGCGGAGGCGAGATACGCGGCCCCGTTCGCCGCGGCCTGCTCCGGCGTGCGCGGCTCGGCGCAGGCCGCGTCGGACGCCTTACCGGCCTGCACGACCATGCCCCGGCCCAGGGCGCCGAGCACACCGGCCGCCGTGGCGTCCGCGTTGGCGGTCAGCCCGCCCTTCTTGTCCGGCTGGAAGGCGAACGCCCCGGCGCCGTCGCCCTTGCAGGGCAGCGCGAGCTTCAGCAGCGCGTCGTAGGGCGACTTGCCGCCCTTGACGACGCGGTCCGGCTTCTCGCCCGCGGCGGCGAGCGCGCCGATGACGACCGACGTGGAGTTGGTGTCGCTGGCGCCGCCGGGCGAGTAGCCCCAGCCGCCGTCCTTGTTCTGGACGGACTTCAGCCAGCCGACGGCCTTGCCGGTGACGTCGTCGTGCCCGCCGAGCGCGGCCAGGGCCTGGACCGCGGCCGACGTGGCGTTGGTGTCGAGCGGGGTCCTGGCGTCGCAGGCGGTGGTGGGGTCGGGGCGGTAGGAGGCGAACCCGCCGTCCGCGCACTGCTGGCGCACCAGCCACGCCACGGACTTCGCGGCCGGCTTCACCCCGGCCGTGTCCTGCGCGAGCAGGGCGAGCGACTGGCGCCAGACGCCGTCGTACTTAGGGTCCGAGTCGCCGTACAGGGCGGACGGGAGCGCCGGGGAGGGTGACGGGGACGGGTCGGCGGCGGCCGGGGTGGCGGCGCCGATCACGGCGACGGCGGCCAGGACCGCGGCGCTGCGGCGGACGTTCATGATCGGCGGGTGCCTCTCCACGTGGGGGAGCCGGGCGGCACGGGACACCCCGGCGGCTCGGCTCCGTGTACCTCGACGGTGCCGTGCGCCGGCGGGCTGCCGGGCACGTGAGCCGGTCACGAACCGTAACGGGGCGATCCGGCTCACCGCCGTGGGGTGGCGGCTCACGACAGGGGGCTCCCCTGCTCGGGCGAAGCCGAGAGCCTGGGGAAGGGCCAGCGCCGGAATTGCACCGGCTTCGCCCCGTACGGTGTGATGACGACCCGCTTACTGTACCCGGCCGTAGGAAAGCGCCCGAGGGCGCCGTTTCCGCCGGGGGCCCGGCGCCCGGGACATGTGCCGAACTCCCCTGAAGGGTCCCCGAGTTGATGTTCCGGCGGGCGTGGACAGGCTAACGTGGGGCTTCCCGACCACAGGCAGGAGCGTCCATGACCGACCAGGTGGAGAACTCCGAGCAGGAGCCGTTCGACAAGATCGACACCTCGGTTCCGCACTCGGCCCGGATCTGGAACTACTGGCTGGGCGGCAAGGACAACTACGAGGTCGACCGCGTCGCCGGTGACGCGTTCCGCGAGATCTTCCCCGGGATCGAGACCGGGGCCCGCGCCGCCCGCTACTTCCTCGCACGCGCCGTCCGCCACCTCGCCGCCGAGGAGGGCATCCGCCAGTTCCTGGACATCGGGACCGGCCTGCCCAATGTGGACAACACCCATCAGATCGCCCAGCGGGTGGCCCCGGAGAGCCGGATCGTCTACGTCGACAACGACCCGCTGGTCCTGGCCCACGCCCGCGCGCTGCTCACCAGCACCCCGGAGGGCGTCACCAACTACGTGGACGCCGACCTGCGCCGGCCCGACACGATCGTCCGGGAGGCCGGCAAGACCCTGGACTTCGACCGTCCGGTCGCGCTGATGCTGATGGGCATCCTGGGGCACGTCGAGGACCACGACGAGGCCCGCTCGATCGTGCGGCAGCTGGTGGACGCCCTGCCCCCGGGCAGCTTCCTCGTGAGTTACGACTCCACCGACACCAGCGAGGACTACGTCCGGGCCATCAACCAGTACAACGAGGGCGGCTCGGTCCCCTACATCCTCCGCAGCCCGGAGCAGATCGCGCGCTACTTCGACGGACTGGAACTGCTCGAACCGGGCGTGACGTCCTGCTCCCGCTGGCGCCCCGACGCGGCCGCCCTGGGGCTGCCCGCCGAGGTGCACCAGTACGGCGGGGTCGCCCGCAAGGCCTGAGCCGTCCCGCCGCCCGCGGCGGTCAGGTCTCCTGGAGCACGCGGTGCAGGATGGTCGGAGTCTCGTCCGGTGACTCGGCTTCGACCACCAGCCGGTTCATGGCGTCCCAGTGGCGCTCGATGTCGGCCGGCTTGTCCGGGTACAGGGCGGTGGTCAGCTTCTCCAGGTAGACCACGTCCGGCAGCTGCCCGCCGGGCAGGCGCAGGATGGTCACCGGGCCGCCCTCCGCCGCGTGCCCGCCGGCGGAGAACGGCAGGATCTGCAGCGTGATCTGGGGCAGCCGGCAGAGCTCGATGAGCTGCCTGAGCTGGGCGCGCATCACCCGCGGCCCGCCCACCGGGCGGCGCAGCGCCGCCTCGTCGAGCACGGCCCACAGCCGGGTCGCCGGCTGCCGGTGCAGGATCCGCTGCCGGGTCATCCGCAGCGCCACCCGGCGCTCGATCCCCGCCGGGCCGGCGTCCGGGTGGGCGACCCGGAGGGAGGCGCGGGCGTACTCGGGGGTCTGCAGCAGGCCGGGCACGCGCTGGACCTGGTAGCAGCGGACGAGGCTCGCGGCCTGCTCGGCCCCGAGGTACGTCTGCATCCAGACCGGCACGACATCGCTGTAGTAACGCCACCACGCCGGGGAGTTGGCCTGCTCGGCCAGGGCCAGCAGGGTGGCACGCTCGGCCTCGTCCGAGACGCCGTAGAGCGTGAGCAGGTCGGCGACGTCGCGCAGCTTGAAGCCGTGGCGCCCGGCCTCCATCCGGCTGATCTTGGACGAGGAGGAGCGGATGACCTCCCCCGCGTCGGCGCGGCCGATGCCGCGCTCCTCGCGCAGCCGCCGCAGCCGGGCGCCCAGCACCAGCCGCGGCACCATGGGCCCGGCCGACCGGGCGTCCAGGGCCCCGCTGCCGGTCGTGACGAATGCGGCCTCTTCGGTGCCCATGGGCTTCTCTCCCGGTGCGAGCGTTGCTTCCGACCATCGTAGGGGGCGCTTGTCGGCGTCAAGTGCCTTATCGAACAAGCGCCTTCGCGTTCGGTGTGGGTCCGTGGCAGGAGAGGTGGAGGACGGGTGAGGGTCCCTCGCACCGCCAGGTACGCGACCGGTGCGCTGCCCGGGGCCGACTCCGCGCGGCCCGGCTCGACGGGGTGGCGCAGGGGGACGGCGGGGAGCCGGTGTTCTGCCGGAGGATCAGTGCCCGAGGGGCGGGTCAGTGCCGTGCGTCCGGCGCCGTCAGGTCGATCAGGCGGCAGACCGTCTCGATGTCGATCCTGACCTGGGCGATGGAGGCGCGGCCCGAGAGCCAGGTGATCAGGGCCGAGTGCCAGGTGTGCTCGATCACCCGGACCGCCGACAACTGCTCCGGCGTCGGGTCCTCCTGGCCCATCGCGTCCAGGATGATCGCCGTGGTCTGCCGGGAGACCTGGTCGACCTCGGGGCTCACACTGCGGTCGGCGAAGGTGAGCGCGCGGACCATCGCGTCGGCCAGGTGCGGCTCGCGCTGCAGCGCCCGGAAGGCCCGCATCAGCGTCTCCGCGACCCGCTCGGCCGCCGTGGCGCCCTGCGGGGGCTTCCTGCGGAGCGTGCCGTGCAGGTGCTCCAGCTGGTCCTGCATGGTGGCGACCAGCAGATGGATCTTGGAGGGGAAGTACCGGTACAGCGTGCCGAGCGCCACCTGTGAGGACTCCGCGACCTCACGCATCTGCACGGCGTCGAAACCGCCCCGGCCGGCCAGTTGCGCGCTCGCGTGCAGGATGCGGCGGCGGCGGGCCTCCTGCCGCTCCGTCAGCGGTGCGGAGGCCGCGGCTCCGGCTTCCACCCTGGCCGGCTTGGCCACCTTGTTCACCTCGGCGTTCACCTGGGCTTGCGCGGGCATGGTTCGGTCCCGTTCCGTGACCGTCCGTGAGGACGGGTGATCAGACAGCATGGCACGGCACCGGTCGTGGCGTGAATCACCTGATCCACTGGTCACAGCGCCCCTACCTGCCGGTAGATTCGGAGCCTCCGAACGATCAAGTCTGAAACTTGTTCTAGATTAGCGTCCCGGCGTAATCTCGCGGGACAGTGCAGGGAGAAGGGGGCCCGGAGTGACCGCTGAGGCCAGGGAGGCCGGGGCTCCGGAGGACCCCGCTGCCGACGGCTTGCGACCGCTCGACATCGCGCTCCTCACCTATAAAGGGAACCCGTTCTGCGGCGGTCAGGGCGTCTACGTCCGGCACCTCTCCCGTGAACTGGCCCGCCTCGGCCACCGGGTCGAGGTCATCGGCTCCCAGCCGTACCCCGTCCTCGACGAGGGCTACGACGGCCTGCGCCTCACCGAACTGCCCAGCCTCGACCTGTACCGCCAGCCGGACCCCTTCCGCACGCCGGGCCGCGACGAGTACCGCGACTGGATCGACGCGCTCGAAGTGGCGACGATGTGGACCGGCGGCTTCCCCGAGCCCTTGACGTTCTCGCTGCGCGCCCGCCGCCATCTGCGCGCCCGCCGCGGCGAGTTCGACGTGATCCACGACAACCAGACCCTCGGCTACGGCCTGCTGGGCGACGTCGGCGCGCCGCTGGTGACGACCATCCACCACCCCATCACCGTGGACCGGCAGCTGGAGCTGGACGCGGCCGACGGCTGGAAGCGGCGCTCCTCGGTGCGGCGCTGGTACGCCTTCACCCGCATGCAGAAGCGGGTGGCGCGGCGGCTGCCGTCCGTGCTCACCGTCTCCGGCACCTCCCGCCAGGAGATCGTCGACCACCTCGGCGTCCGCCAGGACCGCATCCACGTCGTCCACATCGGCGCCGACACCGACCTGTTCTCGCCCGACCCCTCGGTACCGGTGGTGCCCGGGCGCATCGTGACGACGTCCAGCGCGGACGTGCCGCTGAAGGGCCTGGTCCACCTGGTGGAGGCCCTGGCGAAGGTGCGCACCGAGCACCCCGGGGCGCATCTCGTCGTGGTCGGCAAGCGCCCGGCCGAGGGGCCGGTCGCCCAGGCGATGGAGCGCTACGGGCTGGAAGGCGCCGTCGAGTTCGTCAAGGGCATCTCCGACGCGGAACTGGTCGACCTGGTGCGCTCCGCGCAGGTCGCCTGCGTGCCGTCCCTCTACGAGGGCTTCTCGCTGCCGGCCGCCGAGGCCATGGCGACGGGTACGCCGCTGCTCGCCACGACCGGCGGCGCGATCCCCGAGGTCGCCGGGCGGGACGGCGAGACGTGCCTGGCGGTGCCGCCGGGGGACGCGCAGGCACTGGCGGCCGGGCTCGGCCGCCTGCTGGGCGACCCGGAGCTGCGGGCGCGGCTCGGCGCGGCCGGGCGCGACCGGGTCCTGCGGCACTTCACCTGGGCCCGGGCCGCCGAGGGGACGGTGGCCCGGTACCGCGAGGCGATCGAACGGGCCGGTGGACGGGACGGGGGCCGCCCCGCGCGTGCGGCCTCCGGCCGCGCCACGATTCCGACTGGCCCCGGCTCCCCGGCCCCGGCCGGTTCCGTTTCTCGGGCTTCTGCGGCCCCGGTTGGTTCCGGCTCCCCGGCTTCCGCGCCCTCGGCGGTCTCCGGTCTTCCGGCTGCGGCGGCGCCGGCGGTCTCCGGCTCCCCGGCCTCCGTGGCCCCGGCCGGTTCCGGCCCCGCGGCCGCGACGGGGGGCGTCTCCCCGTCTCCCGCGTCCTCGGCGGGCGCCGCTTCCCCGGCCCCCGCAGATGTCACAGGCGTCAACTCCGAAAGCAGGGCCACGTGCTGACCGTCGACTTCTCCCGGTTCCCGCTCGCCCCGGGCGACCGTGTCCTGGACCTCGGCTGCGGTGCCGGACGGCACGCGTTCGAGTGCTACCGGCGCGGCGCGCAGGTCGTGGCGCTGGACCAGAACGCCGACGAGATCCGCGAGGTCGCGAAGTGGTTCGCGGCGATGAAGGAGGCCGGGGAGGCACCCGAGGGGGCCACGGCCACCGCCATGGAGGGCGACGCCCTCGCGCTGCCCTTCCCCGACGAGTCCTTCGACGTCGTCATCATCTCCGAGGTGATGGAGCACATCCCGGACGACAAGGGCGTCCTCGCGGAGATGGTGCGCGTCCTCAAGCCGGGCGGGCGCATCGCCGTCACCGTGCCGCGCTACGGCCCCGAGAAGGTCTGCTGGGCCCTGTCCGACGCCTACCACGAGGTCGAGGGCGGCCACATCCGCATCTACCGCGCGGACGAGCTGCTGGAGAAGATCCGCGAGGCCGGCCTCAAGCCCTACGGCACCCACCACGCCCACGCGCTGCACTCGCCCTACTGGTGGCTCAAGTGCGCGTTCGGCGTCGACAACGACAAGGCGCTGCCGGTGCGGGCGTACCACAAGCTGCTGGTCTGGGACATCATGAAGAAGCCCCTGGCCACCCGGGTCGCCGAACAGGCGCTGAACCCGCTGATCGGCAAGAGCTTCGTGGCGTACGCGACCAAGCCGCACCTGCCGCGTCCGGCCGGCACCGGGGCGGACGCCCAGTGACGACTCCCCGGACGGAACATCTGGTCCTGCCCGGGGTCCTCACCGCCGGGCAGGCCGCCGAGACCGTCGCCGGCATCCTCGGCGTGCAGCGCGAGGACGGCGCGATCCCCTGGTTCCGCGGCCACCACCTCGACCCGTGGGACCACGTCGAGGCGGCGATGGCCCTGGACGCGGCCGGTGAGCACGAGGCCGCCGAGCGGGCCTACCTGTGGCTGGCCCGGCACCAGAACGACGACGGCTCCTGGTACGCGGCGTACGCCGACGGGGAGTTCGCCGACGTCACCGACCGCGGCCGCGAGACCAACTTCGTCGCCTACATAGCCGTCGGCGTCTGGCACCACTACCTGTCCACCGGTGACGACACGTTCCTTGAGCGGATGTGGCCGTCGGTGTACGCGGCGGTGGAGTTCGTGCTCCGCCTGCAGCAGCCCGGCGGGCAGATCGGCTGGCGGCGCGACGACGACGGCACGCAGACCGCCGACGCCCTGCTGACCGGCTCCTCCTCCATCCACCACGCCCTGCGCTGCGCCCTCGCCATCGCCGAGCAGCGGGAGGAGCCGCAACCGGACTGGGAGCTGGCGGCGGGAGCCCTGCGGCACGCCATACGCCACCACCCGGAGCGGTTCCTCGACAAGAACCGCTACTCGATGGACTGGTACTACCCGGTGCTGGGCGGCGCGCTGACCGGCGCGGAGGCCAAGGCCCGGATCGAGGAGGGCTGGGAGCGGTTCGTCGTCCCGGGACTGGGCGTGCGGTGCGTGGTGCCCAACCCGTGGGTGACGGGCGGTGAGTCCGCCGAACTCGCCCTGGCCCTCTGGGCGATGGGGGAGTCCGACCGGGCGCTGGAGGTGCTGCAGTCGATCCAGCACCTGCGCGACGCGGACAGCGGCCTGTACTGGACCGGGTACGTCTTCGACGACGACGCGGTCTGGCCGCGGGAACTCACGACCTGGACGGCCGGGTCGCTGCTCCTCGCCGTCGCCGCGCTGGGCGGCCACGAGGCGACCTGCGCGGTGTTCGGCGGCGAGCAGCTGCCGCTGGGACTCGAGGCGGACTGCTGCGCCTAGCGGCGCTCGAACGCCCGCGTGCCGAGCGGGGTTTGGCGGAGGCGGGGGGGGGGGGGGGGGGGGGCGCCCCCCCCCCCCCCCCCGGGGCGGGTGAGGGGCCGGGGCCCCCCGGGGGGGTGGGGGGGGGCCCCAAAAACGAACACCCCCCCCCCCCCCCCGCGGCCCCCCCCCCC
>NZ_JBNCNM010000010.1:0-183250 GCF_049846985.1 Streptomyces sp. DT190
TTCAACTGGATCGGCACCATGTGGAAGGGCTCGCTGTCCTTCGAGACCCCGATGCTCTGGGCCACCGGCTTCCTGATCACCTTCACCTTCGGTGGTCTGACCGGTGTCATCCTGGCCTCGCCGCCCATGGACTTCCACGTCTCCGACTCGTACTTCGTGGTGGCGCACTTCCACTACGTCGTCTTCGGCACCGTGGTGTTCGCGATGTTCTCCGGTTTCCACTTCTGGTGGCCGAAGTGGACCGGCAAGATGCTGGACGAGCGCCTGGGCAAGATCACCTTCTGGACGCTGTTCATCGGCTTCCACGGCACGTTCCTGGTCCAGCACTGGCTGGGTGCCGAGGGCATGCCGCGCCGTTACGCCGACTACCTGGCGGCCGACGGCTTCACCGCGCTGAACACGATCTCGACGATCAGCTCGTTCCTGCTCGGCATGTCGATCCTGCCGTTCTTCTACAACGTGTGGAAGACGGCCAAGTACGGCAAGCCGGTCGGCGTCGACGACCCGTGGGGCTACGGCCGCTCCCTGGAGTGGGCCACCTCCTGCCCGCCGCCGCGGCACAACTTCATCACCATGCCGCGGATCCGCAGTGAATCCCCGGCGTTCGACCTGCACCACCCGGAGATCGCCGCCCTCGACCAGCTCGAGAACGTGGGCCACGGCGACAAGGCTCTGGCTGGCGGCAAGGAGGCCGGCAAGTGAAGATCCAGGGCAAGATGTTCATGTGGCTGAGCGCCTTCGTGCTCGTCATGGCGGTCGTCTATGGCTGGTGGTCGAAGGAGCCGGCCGGCACCACGGCCCTCTTCCTGGCCTTCGGCCTGTGCATCATGATCGGCTTCTACCTCGGCTTCACGGCCAAGCGGGTGGACGTCGGCGCACAGGACGACAAGGAGGCGGACGTCGCCGACGACGCCGGCGAGGTCGGGTTCTTCAGCCCGCACAGCTGGCAGCCGCTCTCCCTGGCCATCGGTGGCGCCCTGGCCTTCCTGGCCGTCGCCATCGGCTGGTGGCTGATGTACTTCTCGCTGCCGATCATCCTGATCGGCATCTGGGGCTGGGTCTTCGAGTACTACCGCGGTGAGAACCGCACCCAGTGACACCGCGCTGAGCGCCGCAGGGGCCCGGACACTCCGCAGGGAGGGTCCGGGCCCCTGCGCGTGGGCTCCTGCGTTCGCCGCAATACGTGTCACTCGTACGAGTCTTTCGGCGTGCCGCTGTTGACGTGGGTTCCTAGCGTGAGGCCATGAGCCACACAGCGATCTCCCGCCCTCGCACCGCCGTCGGGTGCGCGTTGCTGGTCATAGCCCTCTGCGCGGGCGTCACCGCCTGCGGCTCCGACGGCAACCCCCTGGCCGCCCGCCCCTACGACGCGGCGGACCAGATCTCCTTCAACGCCCCGGACGGCGGCCGGAAGGCCGACCCGGACAAGCCCCTGGAAGTCGTCGCGGAGGACTCCGACGGACGCATCACGGACGTCACGGCCCACGACGCCTCAGGACGCCACGTGGCGGGCGAACTCGCCGCCGACGGGAGACGCTGGCACAGCACCTCGCCGCTCGCCGCCAACGCCAGTTACACGGTCCGCGTGAGCACCGAGGACGAGGACGGCGCACCCGGCCGCAAGGTCCTCACCTTCGACACCGGCAAGCCGACCAGCCACAAGCGCCTGGACGTCACCTTCGGGCCCAAGGCGGGCACCTACGGCGTCGGCCAGCCCATCACGGCCGAGCTCAGCCAGCCCGTCAAGGACAAGGCGCAGCGGGCCGTCGTCGAACGCGCGCTCAGGGTCTCCTCCACGCCCGCGACGGACGGCGCCTGGCACTGGGTGGACGACAGGAAGCTCCACTACCGCCCGAAGGACTACTGGCCCGCCCAGGCCACCGTCCAGGTCCGCAGCAACCTGGAGGGCATCAGGGTCGGCGACCGCATGCGGGGCGGCAAGGCCAAGCCGCTGACCATCACCACGGCCGACAAGGTCGTCGCCGTCACGGACGCCGCGGCCCACCGGATGACCGTCTACCGGAACGACGAGGTCGTCCGCGAGATCCCGGTCACCACGGGCATGCCCGGCTACGACACGCGCAACGGCGTCAAGGTCGTCCTCGCCAAGGAGGGCACCGTCCGGATGACCAGCGCCAGCATCGGCGCCTCGGACTTCTACGACCTGATCGTCCACCACTCGGTCCGGGTCACCAACAGCGGCGAGTACGTCCACGCCGCCCCCTGGTCGGTCGGCTCCCAGGGGTACGCCAACGTCAGCCACGGCTGCACCGGCATGAGCACCGAGAACGCCGCCTGGTTCTACGAGAACGTCCGCGAGGGCGACATCGTCAAGGTCGTCAACTCCGCCGGCGACACCATGGCCCCCTTCGGCAACGGCTACGGCGACTGGAACCTCGACTGGGCGAGATGGCGCACCGGCAGCGCCCTGGTCGGCGGCACCCCGGAGGGCCCGACCGAGGCGGACCGGGCCCGGCTGCGCCCGCAGAGCGTCTGACCCGAAGGGGCGCGGGGAACTGCGCGAACAGCCCCCACGCACCCGCAGGCCGCCGCGGCACCGGGCGTCCCGGGCTCCTAGGCGTTCAGAGCCGCCCTCTCCCGCAGCAGGGAGGCCAGGGCGGAGGCGAACTCCACCGGCTCCACCGGCAGCGTCACGGCCGCCTCGGCGCGGCTCCAGGTCGCCAGCCACGCGTCCTGCGGGCGCCCGATCAGCAGCAGCACCGGCGGGCACGCGAAGATCTCGTCCTTGATCTGCCGGCAGAGGCCCATGCCGCCCATGGGCACGGCCTCCCCGTCCAGCACGCAGACGTCGATCCCGCCCCGGTCCAGCTCCTTGATCACTGCCGCCGGGGTCGCGCACTCCACGAACTCCACCACAGGGACGTCCGGGGCCGGCCGCCGGCCGGTCGCGAGCCGCACCTGTTCGCGGGTGTTGGAGTCGTCGCTGTAGACCAGCACCGTGGCGGTCGGCTGCATTGTTCCTCCGTGACGTCAGCGTCGTAAGGACAGGCCCGTTGGGCCGGATGCTACTCCCTTGAACACCACGTCAACACCGGTACGACCGGCTCAGACACTCCGAACGGCACCCCCCGGAGTGAGGGCGGGATAAGCGACCGACATAATGTCGGTCGTGGCGACAGCAACGACAGTAGAAACCGGGCACGCGCACCCGTCGGTCAACCGGCCGAACCTCACCAGCGTCGGAACCATCATCTGGTTGAGTTCCGAGCTGATGTTCTTCGCGGCCCTCTTCGCGATGTACTTCACCCTGCGATCGGTGACGGGTCCCGATCACTGGAAGGAGATGGCGAGCCATCTCAACTTCCCGTTCTCGGCGACGAACACCACCATCCTGGTGCTCTCCTCCCTCACCTGCCAGCTCGGCGTCTTCGCCGCCGAGCGCGGTGACGTGAAGAAGCTCCGGATGTGGTTCATCGTCACCTTCATCATGGGTGCGATCTTCATCGGCGGTCAGGTCTTCGAGTACACGGAGCTGGTCAAGGACGCGGGCCTGTCCCTGTCCTCCGACCCGTACGGCTCGGTCTTCTACCTGACCACCGGCTTCCACGGCCTGCACGTGACGGGCGGTCTCATCGCCTTCCTGCTGGTCCTGGGCCGGACCTACGCGGCCCGGAGGTTCACCCACGAGCAGGCGACCGCCGCGATCGTCGTGTCCTACTACTGGCACTTCGTCGATGTCGTCTGGATCGGCCTCTTCGCCACGATCTACATGATCAAGTAGCAGGGCCCGCATCCGCCGCGCCCGACCGGGCGCGCATCCCAGAAGCATCGACGCAGAAGATCCTGACACCGGGGTAATCCGTGAAAAAGCTCTCCGCACGACGACGCCACCCGATGGCGGCGCTCGTCGTCCTACTCCTCGCGCTGGCATGCACCGGGGGGCTGTACGCCGCGTTCGCACCCGCGAGCAAGGCGCAGGCCGACGAATCCGCCCAGTCCCTCACCATCGAGGAGGGCAAGAAGCTCTACTCGGTCGGCTGCGCCAGCTGCCACGGCACCGGCGGTCAGGGCACCTCCGACGGCCCGAGCCTGGTGGGTGTGGGCGCCGCGTCCGTCGACTTCCAGGTGGGCACGGGCCGTATGCCGGCCGCCACCTCCCAGGGCCCGCAGGTCCCGAAGAAGAAGAACATCTACACCCAGGCCGAGATCGACCAGCTCGCGGCGTACATCGCCTCGCTCGGCGCCGGTCCCGCCGTCCCGACGGAGGACCAGTACAGTCCCGAGGGCGCCGACATCGCCAAGGGCGGTGAGCTCTTCCGGACGAACTGCGCGCAGTGCCACAACTTCACGGGCAAGGGTGGCGCCCTGACGCACGGCAAGTACGCGCCGAGCCTGGAGGGCGTCTCCGAGAAGCACATTTACGAGGCCATGCAGACCGGCCCGCAGAACATGCCGTCCTTCCCCGACACCACGCTGTCGGAGAAGAACAAGAAGGACATCATCGCGTACCTCGACGCGGTCAACAGCGAGAAGACCGAGAGCCCCGGTGGCCTCGAACTGGGCGGTCTGGGACCGGTCAGCGAGGGCCTCTTCGGCTGGATCTTCGGTCTCGGCGGACTGATCGCCGTCGCCGTGTGGGTCGCCGCCCGGACCGCAAAGGCCAAGAAGTCATGAGTAGCCAAGACATTCCAGAAGAGAACCTGCCTGCCGCGCAGTCCGCGGGACATGACGAGCACGGCGTGGTCAGCGTCGCGGACGAGAAGCACCCGTTCGCCGACCCGGGCCTGCCGCCTCACGAGCACCGGATCCAGGACATCGACGAGCGGGCCGCCAAGCGGTCCGAGCGTTCGGTCGCCCTGATGTTCACGGTGTCGATGCTGGCCACCATCGCCTTCATCGCCGCGTTCGTGGCGATCCCGGTCGACAAGTCGGTCTACATCTTCCCGCTCGGCCACATCAGCGCCCTGAACTTCGCGCTGGGCATGACGCTCGGCATCGCGCTGTTCTGCATCGGCGCCGGCGCCGTCCACTGGGCGCGCACCCTGATGTCGGACGTGGAGATCGCCGACGAGCGGCACCCGATCGAGGCGGAGCCCGAGGTGCGCGAGAAGGTCTTCGCGGACTTCAAGCAGGGCGCCAAGGAGTCCGCGCTCGGCCGCCGCAAGCTGATCCGCAACACCATGCTCGGCGCGCTCACGCTGGTGCCGCTCTCCGGTGTCGTGCTGCTGCGCGACCTCGGCCCGCTGCCCGGCACCAAGCTCCGCCACACGCTGTGGTCCAAGGGCAAGCTGCTCGTGAACATGAACACGAACCAGCCGCTGCGCCCCTCGGACGTCGCGGTCGGTTCGCTGACCTTCGCCAAGCCCGAGGGCCTGGAGGAGCACGACCACGAGTTCCAGAACGAGATCGCCAAGGCCGCCCTGATGATCGTCCGGATCCAGCCGGAGAACATCAAGGACAAGCGCGAGCTCGAGTGGTCGCACGAGGGCATCGTCGCGTACTCGAAGATCTGCACCCACGTCGGTTGCCCGATCTCCCTGTACGAGCAGCAGACGCACCACGTGCTCTGCCCCTGCCACCAGTCCACCTTCGACCTGTCCGACGGTGCCCGAGTGATCTTCGGTCCCGCCGGTCACGCCCTGCCGCAGCTGCGCATCGGCGTGAACGACGAGGGCTACCTCGAGGCGCTCGGCGACTTCGAAGAGCCCGTCGGTCCTGCCTTCTGGGAGCGCGGATGAGTAACAAGGACGACCGCCGCAAGGCGCCCGCCGGAGAGCGGGTCGCCGACTGGGCCGACGGCCGCCTGGGGATCTACTCCCTGGCCAAGGCCAACATGCGCAAGATCTTCCCGGACCACTGGTCCTTCATGCTGGGTGAGATCTGCCTCTACAGCTTCATCATCATCATCCTGACGGGTGTGTACCTGACGCTGTTCTTCCACCCGTCGATGAACGAGGTGGAGTACCACGGCAGTTACGTCCCGCTCCAGGGGCAGCTGATGTCGGAGGCGTTCGCCTCCACGCTGGACATCAGCTTCGACGTCCGCGGCGGTCTGCTCATCCGGCAGATCCACCACTGGGCGGCGATCATCTTCCTCGCCGGCATGTTCGTGCACATGATGCGCGTCTTCTTCACCGGCGCGTTCCGCAAGCCGCGCGAGATCAACTGGCTGTTCGGCTTCCTGCTGTTCGTCCTCGGCATGTTCACCGGTTTCACCGGCTACTCGCTCCCGGACGACCTGCTCTCCGGCACCGGTGTCCGCTTCACGCAGGGCGCGATCCTGTCCGTGCCGATCGTCGGCACGTACATCTCGATGTTCCTGTTCGGCGGGGAGTTCCCGGGCACCGACTTCGTCGCCCGGTTTTACTCGATCCACATCCTGCTGCTGCCGGGCATCATGCTCGGGCTCGTGGTCGGCCACCTGATCCTGGTCTTCTACCACAAGCACACGCAGTTCGCGGGTCCCGGACGGACCAACAAGAACGTCGTCGGCATGCCGCTGCTGCCGGTCTACATGGCCAAGGCCGGAGGCTTTTTCTTCCTGGTCTTCGGTGTCATCGCGGCCCTCGCCGGCATCGCGACCGTCAACCCGATCTGGGTCCTCGGCCCGTACCGGCCCGACCAGGTGTCGACCGGCGCCCAGCCCGACTGGTACATGGGCTTCGCCGAGGGCCTGGTCCGCGCCATGCCCGGCTGGGAGATCAACTTCTGGGGTCACACGCTCGTCCTGGGCGTGTTCATCCCGCTGGTGCTCTTCGGCCTGTTCCTCGCGATCATCGCCCTGTACCCGTTCATCGAGTCGTGGGTGACCGGGGACAAGCGCGAGCACCACATCCTGGACCGGCCGCGCAACGCCCCGACGCGCACCGCGTTCGGTGTCGCCTGGGTCACCGGCTACATGATCATGCTGATCGGCGGTGGCAACGACATCGTCGCCACGCACTTCCACCTGTCGATCAACGCGGTCACCTGGTTCGTCCGGATCGGGTTCTTCGCCGGGCCGGTCATCGCCTTCATCGTCACCAAGCGGATCTGCCTCGGCCTGCAGCGCCGGGACAAGGACAAGGTGCTGCACGGCCGCGAGTCGGGCATCATCAAGCGCCTGCCGCACGGTGAGTTCATCGAGGTGCACGAGCCGCTCAGCCAGGAGCAGATGTACACGCTCACGGCGCACGAGCAGTACGAGCCGGTCGAGCTCGGCCCGACGGTCGACGAGAACGGTGTCGAGCGCAAGGTGAAGGGCTCCGAGAAGCTGCGCGCCAAGCTCAGCGACGCCTACTACGGCGAGGGCGCCCAGATCCCGAAGCCCACCGTCGAGGAGTACCGGGAGATCACGAGCGGCCACGGCCACCACTGATCACTGCTTCGCCACGCCACACAAGGGCCCCGTCCGGTGTTCGGACGGGGCCCTTCGTGGTGGCCGGGGCTGGATAGGGTGGACCTCGTCGAGACTCTCGTCCCGCAGTGCGGGACGCCTGATCCTGGAGCGGCTTATGAGCGCTGTGACCCCCGCTGGAGGCGACACCGCGGCGGGCCGCTCCTGGCCCCTGCTGTTGAACGGCCTGCTGCAGGGTCGTGATCTGACCGCCGACGACACCGCCTGGGCGATGGACCTCATCATGCGCGGCGAGGCGACGGACGCGCAGATCGCCGGGTTCGTGGTGGCGCTGCGCGCCAAGGGGGAGACCGTCGAGGAGATCGCCGGGTTCGTCCGGGCGATGTACGCGCACGCGAACGTCATCGAGGTGCCGGGCCCGGCCGTCGACATCGTCGGCACGGGCGGCGACGGTGCCAAGACCGTCAACATCTCGACCATGTCGGCGATCGTCATCGCCGGCACGGGCGCGAAGGTCGTCAAGCACGGCAACCGCGCCGCGTCCTCGGCCTCCGGCGCCTCGGACGTCCTGGAGAAGCTCGGCGTCAACCTGGAGCTGCCCACGCACCGGGTGGCGGGGGTGGCCGAGGAGGCCGGGATCACCTTCTGCTTCGCGGCGAAGTTCCACCCGTCGATGCGGTACGCGGGCGCGGCCCGCGGGCAGCTGGGCATCCGGACGATCTTCAACGTCCTCGGCCCGCTGACCAACCCGGCCAAGGTCCGCGCCCAGGCGGTCGGCGTGGCCGATCCGCGCATGGCGCCGATCGTCGCCGGCGTCTTCGCCGAGCGCGGCCACTCCTCCCTGGTCTTCCGCGGCGACGACGGTCTCGACGAACTGACCACCACCGCCACGTCCCGGGTCTGGATCGTCCGCGACGGCAAGGTGACCGAGGAGGCCTTCGACCCGCGGGAGGTGGGCCTCGAACTGGTCCCGGTGGAGGCCCTGCGCGGCGCGGACGCCTCGTACAACGCCGAGGTCGCCCGCCGTCTGCTGGACGGTGAGCGGGGCCCGGTGCGGGACGCGGTGCTGCTGAACGCGGCGGCGGCGCTGGTGGCCCTGGAGCCGGGCACGGGCACGCTGGCCGAGCAGATCCGCGCGGGCATGGCGAAGGCGGCCGAGGCGATCGACTCGGGGGCCGCCAAGCGGACGCTGGAGCGGTGGGTGGCCGCCAGCAACGCGTGACGGGCCGGCTGTGAGGTGCGTCCCGCGATCCGGACCCGGGTTGCGGGACGCCGATCACTTCACGTACGTTCCCGTACCAGGTCATGAGTGACAGTCATGAGGCCCCGGCCGACTGTCCGGCAACCCTCCGTCCGTGGCGGGGTGCCCCGGGTGAAGACCAGGCCGTAGGCAGCGAGGTCTACGGCAAGCGCGGACCCCTCGCGACACCAGGGGTCCTGGTCGACGAGGAGTCTTCCGTGAGTCAGCGAATGCGATAGGGCCGCAGAGCCCCGCCTCCGCACACCCTTCCTCCTTCACCCCTGTTTCTCACGGGAGTTCGTCATGTCCGTCTTCACTGCTGCCGCCGACCAGTCCGTTTGTGCCCCGCTGCCCGTTCTGGGGCGGGATGTCACCGTGCCGCTGGTGACGGGCGGTGAGGTCACCTACGCCGCGCTCGACTACGCCGCCAGCGCCCCGGCGCTGCAGCGGGTCTGGGACGACGTCGCCGCCTACGCGCCGTACTACGGCAGTGTCCACCGCGGCGCCGGGTACCTGTCCCAGCTGTCGACCGACCTGTTCGAGAACGCCCGCCGGACCGTCGCGGAGTTCCTCGGCTGCCGCGCCGACGACCAGGTCGTGTTCACCCGGTCCACCACGGACTCCCTCAACCTCCTCGCCGCCGCCCTGCCCGGGGACTGCCAGGTCTTCGTGTTCGAGACCGAGCACCACGCCTCCCTGCTGCCCTGGCGCGACGCCCGCGTCACCTACCTCGACGCCCCGCGGAGCCACCGCGAGGCCGTCGAGACCCTGGAGGGCGCCCTCGCCGCCCGCGACCCGCACGGCCCGGCCCTGGTCTGCGTCACCGGCGCGTCGAACGTCACCGGCGAGCTGTGGCCCGTACGGGAGCTGGCCGCGGCCGCGCACGCCCACGGGGCGCGGATCGTGCTGGACGCCGCCCAGTTGGCCCCGCACCACCCGGTGTCCGTCGCGGACCTCGACGTCGACTGGGTGGCCTTCTCCGGGCACAAGCTGTACGCGCCCTTCGGCTCCGGTGTCCTGGCCGGGCGGGCCGACTGGCTGCGCCGGGCGGAGCCGTACCTCGCGGGCGGCGGCGCCAGCCGGAAGGTCGCGCGGCGTGCGGACGGGGGCGTGGACGTGCAGTGGCACGACAGCGCCGCCCGGCACGAGGCCGGCTCGCCGAACGTCATCGGCGCCTACTCCATCGCCTCCGCCTGCAAGGCCCTCACCGAGGCCGGGTTCGACACCCTCGTCGCCCGGGAGCGGTACCTGATCGAGAAGGTGCGCGCGGGTCTCGCCGGGGTGCCGCAGGTGCGCTTCCTGTCCCTCTTCGGCGACGACGCCCCGCGTGTGGGTGTGCTCTCCTTCGTCGTCGACGGCTGGAACAGCTCCCACTTCGCCGCCGCGCTGTCCGCCGAGTACGGCATCGGCGTGCGGGACGGGCTGTTCTGCGCCCACCCGCTGGTGCGCACGCTGCTCGGCAGCGCCCCGCAGACGCAGGGCGAGTGCGGGGCGCCGGAGGCCGAGCCGGGGGAGCGGTCGCTCAACGCCATCCGGGTGAGCTTCGGCGCGGGCACGCCGGACGAGCACGTGGAGCGGTTCGTGCGGGCCGTGCGGGAGCTCGTGACGGACGGGGCGCGGTGGAACTACCGCACGGAGGACGGCCGTTGCGTGCCGGACACCTCCGCGTGAGCGGCCGGGCCGGGCAGCAGCGGTAGCCGGGCGCCCAGGACGATCATCCGCAGGGCCCGCTCGGTGGCGTCGGTGAGCAGCTCGCTCGCGCGCAGCAGCGCCTCCGCCAGTTCCATCGGGCCGGGCAGGATGCCGTGGCAGGCGTCCACGCCGGGTACCTGGTGCGCGCCCTCGCCGAGGGTGCCGGCCAGGGCCAGGACCGGGCGGCCGTACCGCTTGGCCCGGCGGGCCACCTCGGCGGGGACCTTGCCGCGCGGCGTCTGGTGGTCCAGGGCGCCCTCGGCGGTGACGACCAGGTCGGCACGGGCCAGCCGGGCGTCCAGGTCGAGGTGGTCCAGCAGCACGTCGAAGCGGGGCAGGAGCCGGGCGCCCAGGGCGGCCAGCCCGGCGCCCAGACCGCCGGAGGCTCCCGTCCCCGGGCCGGTGCGCAGCTCGGTGCCCGGCACGGCGGCGTCCCGGGTGAGGACGAACGCCCAGTTCTCCAGGGCCGCCGACAGCTCCTCCACCTGCGCGGGCGTGGCGCCCTTCTGCGGTCCGAAGACCCGGGCCACGCCCCGCTCGCCGCACAGCACGTTGTAGGGATTGCAGGCGACGAGGAGCTCCACGTCCGCGAGGCGGGCGTCGAGGCCGGCCGGGTCGACGCGGTGCAGGCGCGTCAGCTCCCGGCCGCCCCGGGGCAGTTCCCGGCCGTCCTCGTCCAGCAGCCGTGCGCCGAGGGCCTGGAGCGCGCCCGCCCCGCCGTCGGAGGTGCCCGAGTCGCCGCAGCCGACGAGGATCCGCCGGACGCCCGTGTCCAGGGCGGCGCGGAGCAGTTCGCCGACGCCGTACGTGGTCGTGGCGCCCGGGTCGCGCAGCTCGCGCGGGACCAGGGAGAGGCCCGCGACCGCCGCCATCTCCACCACGGCCGTGTCCCCGGTGCCCAGCAGGGCGAAGTGCGCGGCGACGGTGTCCCCGACGGGGCCGGTCGCGGGCACGGTGACGATCCGGCCCCCGGTCGCGGCGGCCAGGGCCAGGGCCGTGCCCTCGCCGCCGTCCACCAGCGGGACGAGGTCGAGCTCAACGCCGGGCAGCACGCGGCGCACCCCGGCCGCGATGGCGTCGGCGGCGGCCTCGGCGGACAGGGACTCCTTGAAGCCGCTGGGGGCTACGACGACACGGTTCAGCATGGAGGGCTCCTCAACGGGTGACGGACACGCCGAGCAGCGGCCACACCGCGACGGCGAACAGCAGGACGAGCAGGGCGGTCAGCGGGGCCAGCACGGCGGACAGCCGCAGCAGGTCGCGCGGGGTGTAGGTGGGGGTGCCGGGCAGGCCCGCGAAGAGCGCGACCGGCTTGGCCGAGGCGGGCAGCGTGTGGCAGAAGCCCGCGGCGGCGGTGGAGGCGAGGGCGGCGGCGACCGGGTTGACGCCGACGCCGACGGAGGCGGCCACCACCAGCGGCACCAGCACCGAGGAGCGGGCCGAACGGGACTGCAGGACCAGGTGGGCCGCCGTGCTCACGGCGATGACGACCGCCAGGAACACCACGGGGGCCGCGTCCGAGGGCAGCCCCGACACCAGCCAGGCGGCCGCACCCGAGTCCGCGAGCGCCACGCCCATGGCCATCGTGGCCGCCATGAACAGCAGCAGCGCCCAGGGGACGGTCTTCAGCGCGTCCTTCAGGCGCACGGTGCCCAGGGCCGGCGAGGCGGCGACGACGGCGCCGATCAGCGCGACCAGGGCCGGCGGCACCCGGTGCAGCGGCTCGCTGCACCACAGCAGGACCACCGTGGCCAGCAGCAGGGCGCAGCGTTTCTCGGCCTGGCTCCAGGGGCCGGTGACCGGCTGCTCGCTGTGCGCCTGGATCTGCTCGGGTTCGATGCGGACCGGGCCGCGGCGGTCCGCGCGCCGGGTCGTCGTCAGCAGGACGAGCTCGGCGGCCAGGTGCGAGGAGGCCACGGCCAGCGGCAGGCCCAGCAGCAGCCACTGCGTGAAGCCGATCTGCTGCCCGGTGGCCTCCCACAGCACGGACACGGTGATCAGATGCGCACCCGCGCCGATCAGGGTGGCCACCGCGGACAGAAGGATCACGGTCGGAAACAGCAGAGCCAGCATCACGACCAGTCGTTTCCGGTCGGCGAAGACCTTCGCCAGCGCCAGGAAGACGGGCAGCGCGAGCGCGGCCCGGCCGGAGGTGGCGGGCACCGCGAACGCCGTGACGACCAGGGCGGCGGTCGTGAGGTGCACCAGCTGCCGTACGGTCCGCGCCCCGCTGACCAGGAACACCGCCGCCCGCCCGGCGAGCCCGGTCCGGCCGACCGCGGCCGCCAGCACGAACGCGCAGATCAGCAGCCAGACCGTGGCGTCCCCGAGCGTCCCGAACAGGGTGTCGCTGCTGATCACGCCGGTCACGGTGAGCGCGAGCCCGGCCCCCAGGGCGATGTAGGTGTCGTCGACCGGCGTCCCGATCCAGGCGCAGGTGGCGAGGACGAACACGACGAGGGTGAGCCGTGCGTCGGCGCCGAGCCCCGGCGCGTTGGTGGGCACGGCCAGGAGCGCGCACACGGACAGGGCGACGCACAGGGCGGTGGTGGTGCGGAGGTTCAGCGTCACACCACCGAGCATCCGCCCGGGCGGTGAGCCGTCCATGAGCCCCACATGAAGGAGTTTTCACCCGCCGTCAGGGGCGCGGGGCGCTACGGCAGCCGGTACCCCATCCCCCGCACCGTCTCCACCCGTTCCGCCCCGAGCTTCCTGCGCAGCGTCCGCACGTACACGTCCACGATGTTGGACCCCGGGTCGAAGTCGTACCCCCACACGTGCGACAGGATCTGCTCGCGCGACAGCACCTGCCCCGGGTGCCGCAGGAACAGCTCCAGCAGCACGAACTCACGCGCCGTCAGGTCCACCGTCCGCTCCCCGGACCGGGCCCGCCGGGTCCGCAGATCCAGGCTCAGGGAGCCCGACCTGAGCACCGTCACCTCCGGCGCCCGCGCCGCCGTACGGAGCCGCAGCCGCACCCGCGCCAGCAGCTCCTCGAACCGGAACGGCTTGGTCATCCAGTCGTCGGCGCCGCCCTCCAGGCCGGCCACCGTGTCCCGCACGGAGTCCCGCGCGGTCAGCACGATCACCGGCACCGACACCCGCGCCTCGCGCAGCTCGCGCAGGATCGTGAAACCGTCCCGGCCGGGCAGCCCGATGTCCAGGACGACCAGGTCGAAGCCGCCGGTCAGGGCGTACTCGTAGCCCGCGTCGCCGTCGCTGACGACGGTCGTGGTGAAGCCGTTGGAGCGCAGCCCCTTCTGCACGAAGGAGGCGATGCGCTCCTCGTCCTCGACGATGAGGATGCGGTTCACGTGGGGTCCCCTTCCGGTGTCCGGGGTGCCTGCAGGACGAGGACGAACGTGGCGCCGCCGCCGGGCGTCCCGTGGAGCCGCACCCGGCCCCGGTGCCCCTCGGCGATCGCCTTGACGATGGACAGCCCGAGTCCGGCCCCGGAGCCCCGGGCACCGCGCCGGGCCGTGCCGCGCCGGAACCGCTCGAAGATCACCTCGGTGTCCTGGGGCTGCACCCCCGGCCCGGAGTCGGCGACGTACAGCTCCAGGCGGGGGCCGTCGGCGCGGGAGCCGATACGGATGGTCTGGCCGGTGGTGGTGTGCTGCACGGCGTTCTGCGCGAGCTGCACCATGGCCTGGGTGATGCGCTGCGGGTCCAGCTCGGCCTCCAGGTCGGCGACCGCGTCGAGCCGCCAGTCGCGTGCGCCCAGGGTGCGGGCCTTGACGAAGACGTCGGCGGTCAGTTCGGCGACCTGGACCGGCTCGGGCGTGACGAAGTCGGGGCGTTCGGCCTTGGCGAGCAGCAGCAGGTCCTCGACGATGCGGCTCATCCGGTCCAGCTCGTCGGTGACCAGCCGGACCGTCTCCTCGCGCTCGGCCGGGTCGTCGCCCATGACCTCCAGATGGCCCCGCACGATGGTGATGGGCGTGCGCAGCTCGTGCCCGGCGTCGTCGACGAACTCGCGCTGCGCCGCGAAGGCCCGCTCCAGCCGGTCGAGCATGCCGTTGAAGGTCTCCGCCAGGGCCGCTATGTCGTCGTGGCCGTGCACCGGGATGCGGCGCGTGAGGTCCTGCTCGGTGAGCTGGGCCGCGGCCGTGCGCACCACCCGTACCGGCCGCAGGATCCGCCCGGCGACCGCCCAGGCGATCCCGGTGGTCAGCAGCAGGGCGACGCCGGAGATGACGAGCAGCGTGCGGAACACGGTGTTCACGCGCGCCTGCTCGCGCTCCGGGTGAAAGGCGACGACGAACGCGGCGTCCGGCTCCCGCCCCGGCCGGCCCACGGTGACCTTGGCCCAGCGGATCTCGCCCTGCGGCCGGCGCAGCACCCCGGAGGACTCGGGCGAGTCGTAGATGCGGCGCCGGGCCTCGGGGTCCCGGTGCAGGGGCAGGGCGACCGGCAGGTCGTGCGGCTGGCGGATCTGCCGCGGGCCGCCGACCGCCCGGCCGACCAGGCCGATCAGCTCCTCGTCCGCGTCCGGGTACTGCCGCTCCAGGAAGACCGTCAGCAGCCGGTCGGCGTCCGTGAACGGCCGGCCGGTCTGCGGGTCGCCGCCGCGCTCCTCGAAGTTCGCGAACTCGCCGGTCTCCTGCGTCAGCAGCCGGTTGATCCGGTTGTCGACGTCCCGCAGCAGGTAGGAGCGGGTGGTCATGGCCACCGAGGCGAGCGCGACCGCCATCACCAGCAGCAGCCACAGCAGGATCCGGACCCGGGCGGAGAGCCGGCGGCGGCCGGGGTCAGCCGTCGGAGCCGGGGCCGTCGTCGTCGCCCGGTCCGTCGTCCGAACCGCCCGGGCCGAGGTCGTCGTCGTCATCGTCACTCGCTGAGCTGTCGGTCACCGGAGGCCGCGAGACCACCTCGTCGCCCGGGGCGGACCCGCCCGGCGAGGGCGACGAGGAGGGCTGGAGCGTGGAGGTGGGAGTGGGCGTGCCGCGGTCCAGCTCCACCTGCTGGGACGGCACCCTGGGCGCCTCGGGGCGGTCCGCGAGGGCGTAGCTGGTCGCGGCGATGCCCAGCGGGATCAGCACGACGGCGGACAGGGCCGCCATACGACGGGAGAAAGCCATGCGCCCGATCCTGCGCGGGCGGGCCGGGGCGCGGGATGAAGCCCGGATGAAGAACTCTTCATCGACCTCGTCCGGGGACGGGCCTCAGCTGTCCAGCCCGAGGGCGAACGCCGCCTCCAGGTCGTGCTGCGAGTAGGTGCGGAACGCCACGTGCGTGTCCGTGCCCTCCACCCCGGGGATCTTGCTGATCCGGCCCGGGATGACCTCGGCGAGGTCCTCGTGCTCCTTGACCCGGACCATCGCGATCAGGTCGTAGGTGCCGGTGACGGAGAAGACCTCGCTGACGTTCTCCAGCGCCGCGATCGACTCGGCGATCTCGGGGATCCGGTCCACGCTGGTCTTGATCAGGACGATCGCGGTGATCACGGCTGGTTCTCTCCCTCGGGGGCCGGAGCAGGGGCGGCCTTCACTCTAGTAGGGCCGGTCGGGCGGCCGTAGCGGACGGACGCCCAGCCGAAACCCAGACCGAATCCGATGAGGTGGGCCAGGTAGGCCACGCCCGGCCCGGCCGGGGCCCGCCCCGCCGCGAGCCACTGCAGCGCCGCCCAGAACGGCAGCACGATCCACGCCGGGAAGCGCACCGGCAGGAAGAACAGGAACGGCAGGAGACTGGTCACCCGGGCCCGGGGGAACAGGTACAGGAACGCGCCGAGGACCGCCGAGATCGCTCCCGAGGCACCGACCAGGGACTGCTCGGAGTCCGCGTTGGCGACGGCATAGCCCAGCAGGGCCAGGTAGCCGCAGCCGACGTAGAACAGGGTGAACTGCACGCGGCCCATCCGTTCCTCGGTCATCGCCCCGAAGACGTAGAGGAAGAGCATGTTGCCGAGCAGGTGCACCCAGCTGCCGTGGACGAACAGGGCCGTCGCCGGGGTCAGCGGCGAGCCGCCGGACCCGTCGAACAGTTCTGCGGGGATCACGCCCCAGCGCCGGAAGTAGGCCCGCTGCGCGGCGAGCAGTTCGTCCCCCGAGCCGTACGCCGGATTCAGGCCCGAACCCGGTCCGGCCAGGAAGACGCCGCAGCACAGGACGATCAGCGCGTACGTCACCGGCGCCGACGACCCCCTGATCGCTGCGCCGCCCCGGACGATCGACGTGCTCCACTTGCTGATCATGAATACAGATCATGACGTAACCGGACGCAACCGCCCAGAGCGCCTCGCCGCCGTGGACGCGCGGGCGGCGACCACCCGCCAGGCCGTAGGGTTACGGACCACACGCACCGGGGATGCCGGTCGCGTCACGGACACTAGAAGGAAAGAGAACAGGTCACGATGACGGTTCCCCTGCCGACCGCGTCCACGCGGTGGCGCTGCACCCTCTGCGGCAACCTCACGAGGTTCGACGTGACCCGCTCGTCCAAGGTCGTCGAGTACGTCCACCTGGACCTGGCCGGAGAGCCGAAGGTCGAGGAGCGCGAGGTGCTCAGTGAGACCATCGAGTCGGTGCGCTGCCGCTGGTGCAACGCGGTCGACCAGGTGGAACTCGTGGACAGGCCGGGCGCCGGCTCCTGAGGGAGCCGGCCCCGCACAGCATTGGGGTGTGACGGATGGTGGAGACCACGGGCGGGGGGCCGGGCGACGGCGCCGCCGAGGTGCTCGACCGTCCGCTGCCCGACGGCGTGCGCCGCAGGGTCGTGGCGATCGTCTCGGACGGCTTCGGCTCCCTGACGGTGGGCGAGCTGCCCGCGCAGCTGCGGCAGTACGCCCGCTTCGCCCCGAACCGCCGGGCCAAGTTCGCCGGCAACGCCATGGCCGCTGCGCTGGAGACCGACCCGCTGTTCCGGCAGCGCATCGGGGAGAAGCTCAGAGAGGCCCAGCCGGAACTGACCGGCGCCCTCGACTCAGGCTCCCCGCCCCCGGCCGCGGACCCGCTCGACGTGGCGGCCGCGGCCTACGTACTGCGGCCCCCCGGCTGGGTGAAGCTCGTGACCGCCGCGGGCGAGGAGGCCCAGCGCGCCGACGCCGAGCGCGCCGACGAGGAGAACCGGGCGGAGCTGGAGCGGCTGCGCGCCGAGCTCGACCGGGCCCGCGACCACACCCGGGCCGAGACCGAGCGGCTGCGCACGGAGCTGGATTCGGCCAAGAAGGAGACCGAGTCGCTGCACCGCAAGCTCCGCGCCGCCCTCAGCGACGTCAAGCGCGGTGAGGCCGCCCTGCGCAAGGTGCAGGGCGAGATCGAGGCCGTCCGCGCCGACGCGCACGCCCAGGTCTCGGCCGCCGAGAGCGAGACCCGGCGGCTCAAGGCCCGGCTCGGGGAGACCGAGGCCGCCCTGGAGGCCACCCGGCGCGCCGCCCGCGAGGGCCGCAGCGTCGAGGACATGCGGGTGAGGCTGCTGCTGGACACCCTGCTGGACGCCACCCAGGGGCTCCGCCGCGAACTCGCCCTGCCGCCGGTGTCGGTGCGGCCCGCCGAGACCGTGGACGCCGTCGAGCCGGGCCGGATGACCCCCAAGGACATCGCCGCCCGCGCCCTGTCGGAGAACGACCCGCAGGTCCTCGACCAGCTGCTCGCGCTGCCGCAGGCCCATCTGGTCGTCGACGGCTACAACGTCACCAAGACCGGCTATCCGCAGATGCCGCTGGAGAAGCAGCGCCTGCGGCTGCTCGGGCAGCTCTCCCAGCTGGCCGCGCAGAGCGGCGCCGAGGTGACCTGCGTCTTCGACGGCGCCGAACTAGCCGCGCCGGTGCTGCTCGCGCCCCCGCGCGGGGTGCGCGTGCTGTTCTCGAAGCCCGGCGTCACCGCGGACGAGCTCATCCGCCAGCTGGTGCGCGCCGAACCGCCCGGCCGCCCGGTCATCGTGGCCTCCACCGACCGCGAGGTCGCCGACGGCGTGGCCCGCGCCGGGGCCCGGCCCGTCGCCTCGGCGATGCTCCTCAAGCGCCTTTCGCGGGCCTAGGGGGCGTACGCACCCATGCGTAACCTCCGGGCGTCATGCCCGGATTGGTGGGACCTGTGGGCCACGGTGCGTCAAGTGGGTCTCACCGCCTGTGAGTCCAGGGGAAAAGTTGGCCTTCCGTGACGCGATTTTTCATCTGAGGATTTGAACTGATCACAGGAAGGTCACTAGGGTCAGGCCCCAGACCTCCGCTCGGGTGATCACTCATCGGGAGAGACGGCGGAGGGGCCGAGAAGGAGCTTTTCACCCGTGGCGTCCCACCGTCGTCCCAAGCAGCCGAGCCGCGCACGTGTGACCGTGCTGACCACCGCCGCCGCCGCTGCCGTCGCCTTCAGCTCGCAGGCCGCCAACGCGGCCCCCAGCGAGAAGCCGAGCAAGGACGAGGTCAAGACCAAGGTCGACAAGCTCTACCAGGAGGCCGAGCAGGCCACCGAGAAGTACAACGGGGCCAAGGAGAAGCAGGAGAAGCTCCAGAAGGAGATCTCCACCATCCAGGACAACGTCGCCCGCGGCCAGGAGGAGCTCAACGAGCTGCGCGACAGCCTCGGTCTCGCCGCCGCCTCCCAGTACCGCACCGGCAGCATCGACCCGTCCGTCCAGCTCTTCCTCTCCTCGGACCCGGACGACTACCTCGACAAGGCCTCCACGCTCGACCAGTTGAGCGGTCAGCAGGTCGAGGCGCTGAAGAAGGTCCAGGAGAAGCAGCGCGAACTCGCCCAGGAGCGCGCCGAGGCCTCCGAGAAGCTCAAGGACCTCGCCTCCACCCGCGCCGAACTCGGCAAGAAGAAGAAGGAAGTCCAGGCCAAGCTCGCCTCCGCGCAGAAGCTGCTCAACAGCCTCTCCGCCGCCGAGAAGGCCAAGCTCGCCGAGGAGCAGAACCGCGCCAGCCGGACCGCCGAGCGCGACGCCCTCACCGCCGACGTGCCGCCCGGCTCCGGCCGTGCCGCCGCCGCCTTCGCCTTCGCCCAGAGCCAGCTCGGCAAGCCCTACGTCTACGGCGCCACCGGCATGAGCTCCTACGACTGCTCCGGCCTCACCTCCCGGGCCTACGCCGCCGCCGGCGTGCAGATCCCGCGCACCTCCGAGGCCCAGACCGGGGCCGGCACCAAGATCTACTCGGTCAGCCAGCTCAAGGTCGGCGACCTGGTCTTCTTCTTCAACGACCTGCACCACGTGGGCCTCTACGCCGGCAACGGGCAGATCATCCACGCCCCGCGCACCGGCACGGTCGTCCGCTACGAGTCGATGAACACCATCGGCGGCCCCTTCATGTTCGGCGTCCGGGTCTGACCCCGGTCCTCGGGCGCCCGTCCGGCCGGACCGTCGTGTCCGCCGTTCGGGCGAATCGCGACAACCCCGGGTGAGCCCCCGCCCCGCCGGTGACCTGCGTCAGCGGTGGGGCGTCCTGCCGCACGCCCACGGATGGTCGTTGGCGGCCCCCCGTCACGGGGCTACTGTCTGCCGCGTTCCTCGTCCGTCAGCGGAAGGAGAGCGGCTTCCCGTGGGGTCCCATCGCCGCCTTGCCACGTCCGGGTCCGACCGGGGCGCCACCGTCGCGATCGGCGTCCTGTCCGTCGCGGCCGCCGCCCTGTGCGCGGTACCCGCCGCGGCCGCACCGCACGACGACACCCGGGCCACGGTGGACCGGCTCTACGAGCAGGCCGAGAAGGCGACCGAGGCCTACAACGCGGCCGACGAGCGCGCCGACGAGCTGCGCGAACAGGTCGGCACCGCCCGCGACCGGATCGCCCGGCAGCAGCAGCGCATCAACTCCCTGCGCGATTCGCTCGGTTCGCTCGCCGGCGCCCAGTACCGCTCGGGCGGCATCGACCCGGCCGTGGCCCTGCTCTTCTCCGACGACCCGGACGACTACCTCGACAAGGCGTCCCGGCTCGACCGCGTCACCGCCCACCAGGCCGGCGAACTGAAGGAACTGCAGGACGCCATGCGCGAACTCGCCCAGGACCGCGAGGAGACCGCGGACAAGCTCCGCGAACTGGAGCGGAGCCGCAAGGCCGTCGCGGCCCACAAGAAGGCCGTCGAGCGGAAACTCGCCTCGGCGCGGCGGCTGCTCAACTCCCTGCCCGACGGCGAACGCGACGCCTACGGCCGGGCCTCCCGCTCCGGCCGCGGCGACCTGCCCGACCTCGGCGGGGACACCGCCGCCTCGGGACGCGGGGCCGCCGCCGTCGCCGCCGCCCGCAGCGCGCTCGGCAAGCCCTACGTGTGGGGCGCCAGCGGGCCCACCGGCTTCGACTGCTCGGGCCTCATGCAGTGGTCGTACGCGCAGGCCGGGGTGTCCCTGCCGCGCACCTCGCAGGCCCAGCGGTTCGCCGGCCGGCAGGTCCCGCTGTCCGAGGCGCGCCCCGGCGACCTGGTCGTCTACCGGGCCGACGCCAGCCACGTCGGGATGTACATGGGCAACGGCCAGGTCATCCACGCGCCCTATCCCGGCGCGCCCGTGCGCTACGACCCGGTCGGGATGATGCCCGTGTCGTCGGTCACCAGGGTCTGACCGGTACGGCCCCGCGCCCGTATTCTCGGGAACGTGGCTGGTCGACGGTGGGGGTCCGGGGTGGTGGCGCTGGTGCTGCTGCTCGCCGCCCTCGTGGGGTGCGGCGGGCCGTCCGCCACCGACAGCGCCACGGCCGAGGTCCAGCGGCTCCTGGACCGGCGGGCCGCCGCGGTCGTCGACCGCGACCAGCGGGCCTACGAACGGACGGGCGCCGGGACCGCGTTCGGCCGGCTGCGGGCCGTGCCCGTGGCCGGCTGGTCCTACCGCGTGACCGGACTGCGCCGCAGCGGCGACACGGCCACCGCCGACGCCGAACTGCGCTACAGCGTGGCGGGGTACGACCGGGCGCCGGTGACCGCCGGGCGCACCCTGCGGCTGAGCCGGGACGCCGGCGGGCGGTGGTCCGTCGTCGACGACCGGCCCGCGAAGAAGTCCGCGCAGCAGCTGTGGGACCAGGGGACGGTGCGGATCATCCGGGGCACGCACAGCCTCGTCCTCGGGGTCGGGCAGTCCGACCGGTCGCTGCGCGGCTTCGCGGACCTGGCGGACCGGGCGGTGCCGGCCGTGTCGGACGCGTGGGGAGCGCGGTGGAGCGGGCGCGTGGTCGTGCTCGTGCCGAAGTCCCTGGAGGGGATGGCGGGGCTGCTCGGCTCGCCGGCCTCCTCCTACCGCGGCATCGCGGCCGTCACGACCGGTGAGACGGGCGCCCCGGCCCGGGCGCCGGCGGACCGGATCATCGTGAACCCGGACGCGTTCGCCCTCCTCGGCAGCCTCGGCGAGCAGGTCGTCGTCACCCACGAGACCACCCATGTCGCCACCCGGGCCCGGACCACCGCCGCCACGCCGCTGTGGCTGTCCGAGGGCTTCGCCGACTGGGTCGGCTACCGCTCCGTCGGCCGCACGCCCTCCGAGGCCGCCCCCGAACTGACCCGGGCCGTGGACCAGGACCGGCTCCCGGCCGCCCTTCCGGACGACGAGGACTTCGGCTTCACCGGCGACGCGAGCCGTCTGGCCCGGGCCTACGAGAGCGGCTGGACGGCGTGCCGGATGATCGCCGACCGCTGGGGCGAGTCACGGCTGCGCGCCTTCTACCGGGCCGTCGGAGAGCACGGCAAGCGGGCCGGGGCGGTGGAGGAGGCGATGCGCGAGGTGCTGGGGACCACGCCGGAAGCCTTCACGAAGGAGTGGCGGGGCTACCTGCGCACACAGCTGGGCTGAGGGCCGCCGCCCGGCGGACGGGCGCTCAGGGCTGCGGCCCGGACGGGCGCCGTGCCGGCGCCTACCTGGGGCTGATGGCGTGCCTCGTCGCGCTGGGCCGGGTCTTCGAGGGTGCCGGGGAGGGGTCGGCACTGCTGTGGGTGACCGTGTGCGGGACGGCCGTCCAGCTGGGGCCGGCCCACGCGCTGACGGGGCTGGGACTGCCGGGAGTGTGCCTCGCACCGGCCGTCGCCACGGCGGCGCAGTGCGTGGCGGCGGGGCCGCTGTTCCGGCGGGCCTCGGCTCAGGAGGAGACGGGCGTCTCGCCGGTGACGGCGGGCTGTGAGGGCCGGGCGGCGGGGACGGTGCGCGGGACCGTCGCCCGCCACAGGGACCGGGCCGCGATCAGCGCGGCGGCCACCAGCAGGCCGTTGCGCAGGAACAGCAGGGTCAGCCCGAGCCCGTCGCTGGCCACCACGCTGGCGAAGTACAGCGGGAACTCCAGCACCGTCACGAAGCACGCCACCAGCACCAGGGCGACCGGCACCCGCATCCGGCTGCCCGGGAAGCACAGGCACACCGCGGCCAGCCCGACCAGCCACACCATGTACTGCGGGCTGATCACCCGGCTGGTGATCGTGAACATCAGCACGGCCACGAAGGCCGCGTCCGCGAGCGTGTGCTCCTCGAACTGCCGGGCCAGCAGCCGCCACAGCACCAGCCAGCCGAACGCCGCCCCCGTCAGGAACAGCGCGCCGGTGCTCACCTCGCTCACGTACGGCCCGAGGAACTCGATCGAGCCGTAGTTCAGCCGCACCTCGCCCCGCCAGCCGAAGTGCCGCGCCACGTGGAAGACCAGCGCGCCCAGCGACTCCACCTCGGTGCCCCGGTCGCGCTGGAAGGTCAGGAAGGCGAAGGCCCCCGGCATGGCCAGGGCGGACACGCCCGCCACCGCGACCCCGGTCACCAGGGCCGACACCCAGGCGCTGCGGCGGCGGGCGGCCAGCAGCAGCATCGCGGGCCAGACCTTCAGCAGCGCGCCGAACGCCGCCAGGGCCCCCATCGCTCTCGGATGCCGGACCCCGGCGAGCAGCGCCGCCACCGCCACCGCCGTGACCATCACGTCGTAGCGGGCGTACACCGTCGGCCCGAGCAGCGGCACGCCGGCCACCCACACCCAGGCGCCGCGCGGCGACCGGCCCGGGCGGCGTCCCGTGTACGCCAGGAGCGCCAGCACGGCCAGGTCGGTGACGCAGACCAGGACGAAGAACGCCGTCGCGTAGTCCAGGAAGGGCAGCAGGCCGGGGGAGAGGATCGCCAGGGCGGCGGCGGGCGGGTACTGCCAGGTGACGTCCTCCAGAGGGAACGTTCCGCTGCGCAGGACGCCGTACCAGCCCTGGTAGATGACGTGCACGTCGCTGGTGACGTCCGGGCCGGGGAAGACGTACACCTTCAGCACGAACAGCAGCAGCATCAGCCTCGTGAGACACCAGACCACCGGCAGCCATGCCGGGGA
The DNA here is from genome assembly GCF_049846985.1 of Streptomyces sp. DT190. NCBI lineage: Bacteria > Bacillati > Actinomycetota > Actinomycetes > Kitasatosporales > Streptomycetaceae > Streptomyces > Streptomyces sp. DT190. The sequence goes on from NZ_JBNCNM010000010.1 coordinate 23,438, forward strand.
CCGCCTCGTGCCGGTCGTCTTCACGTGATCCCTGCCCGTTCGCCTGCCGTGTCGGAGGGACCATGATGGGCCCGTCGGCTGTGAGCGTGCCACACGTGCCGCGGGGCGGGGCCGCGAGGGGCCGTTCGATAGGGTCGGCGGCGTGCGCAAGACCCTGATCGTGACCAACGACTTCCCGCCCCGGCCCGGCGGCATCCAGGCGTTCCTGCACAACATGGCGCTGCGGCTGGACCCGCGGGAGCTGGTCGTCTACGCCTCGACCTGGAAGCGGAGCCGGGAGGGGATCGAGGCGACCCGCGCCTTCGACGCCGAGCAGCCCTTCACCGTCGTACGCGACCGCACCACCATGCTGCTGCCGACGCCGGGTGCCACCCGGCGGGCCGCCGGGCTGCTCCGCGAGCACGGCTGCACCTCGGTGTGGTTCGGGGCGGCGGCCCCGCTCGGCCTGATGGCACCGGCCCTGCGCGCCGCGGGCGCCGAACGCCTGGTGGCCACCACGCACGGCCACGAGGCCGGCTGGGCGCAGCTGCCCGCCGCCCGGCAGTTGCTGCGCCGCATCGGGGACGCCACGGACACGATCACCTACCTCGGCGAGTACACGCGCTCGCGGATCGCCTCCGCGCTCACGCCCGAGGCGGCCGCACGCATGGTCCAGCTGCCGCCGGGCGTCGACGAGAAGACCTTCCACCCCGGCTCGGGCGGCGACGAGATCCGGGCCCGCCTCGGCCTCACGGACCGCCCGGTCGTGGTCTGCGTCTCCCGTCTGGTCCGGCGCAAGGGCCAGGACACCCTGATCAGGGCCATGCCCCGGATCCTCGCGGCCGAGCCGGACACGGTGCTGCTCGTCGTCGGGGGCGGCCCCTACGAGAAGGACCTGCGCCGCCTCGCGCACGAGACCGGCGTCGCCCCCGCCGTCCGCTTCACCGGCTCCGTCCCCTGGTCCGAGCTGCCCGCGCACTACGGCGCCGGCGACGTCTTCGCGATGCCCTGCCGCACCCGCCGCGGCGGCCTGGACGTCGAGGGCCTGGGCATCGTCTACCTGGAGGCCTCCGCGACCGGTCTCCCGGTGGTCGCCGGCGACTCCGGCGGCGCCCCCGACGCGGTCCTGGACGGCGAGACCGGCTGGGTGGTGCGCGGCGGCTCCCCGGAGGAGGCGGCCGACCGCATCACCACCCTCCTCGGCGACGCGGAGCTGCGCCGCAGGATGGGGGAGCGGGGCCGCGCGTGGGTCGAGGAGAAGTGGCGCTGGGATCTGCTGGCGGAGCACCTCGAGGACCTGCTGTAGGTGCCGTAGGGGCGCGGGGAACTGCGCGATCAACCACGCACAACCCGCACCCGCCCACAACGATCACGCGGCACCCCACTAGGCGGAACCCCCACGTACCGCCGATACTGCGCCCAGGACGACCACTGTGACGCACCGTCACCTGACAAGTCCGGGTCGCCCAGCCCGACGCGGTCGGCACCTCCCCCGCCGGACGCGGGTTCACTTCGCGTAGATCGCCTCGATCTCGTGCGCGTAGTCCTTCGCCACCACGTTCCGCTTCAGCTTCAGCGAGGGCGTCAGGTGCCCCGACTCCTCCGAGAACTGGGACGACAGAATGCGGAACTTGCGCACCGATTCCGCCTTCGACACCGCGGCGTTGCCGTCGTCGACCGCCGCCTGGACGGCAGCCAGCAGGTCCGGGTCCTCGATCAGCGACGCCGCGGTGGAACCCGCCGGCTTGCCGTGGTCCGCGCACCAGCGGCCCAGGAACTCCTCGTCGAGGGTGATCAGCGCGCCCACGAACGGCCGCCCGTCGCCCACCACCATGCACTCCGCGACCAGCGCGTGCGCCCGGATGCGGTCCTCGATCACGGCCGGGGCGACGTTCTTGCCGCCCGCCGTGACGATGATCTCCTTCTTGCGGCCGGTGATCCTCAGGTAGCCGTCCTCGTCGAGGGTGCCGATGTCACCGGTGTGGAACCAGCCGTCGGCCAGCGCCTCGGCGGTCGCGCCGGGGTTGTTCCAGTACTCCTTGAAGATGTGCTCGCCGTGCAGCAGCACCTCGCCGTCGTCCGCGATCCGGATCACCGAGCCGGGCAGCGGCTGGCCGACCGTACCGATCTTCTGCCGGTCCCAGGGGTTGAAGGCGGTGGGGGCGCAGGACTCGGTCAGGCCGTAGCCCTCCAGGACCGTGAAGCCGATGCCGCGGAAGAAGTGCCCGAGCCGCTCACCGAGCGGGGCGCCGCCGGAGATGGCGTACTCGCCCCGGCCGCCGAGGACCGCACGGAGCTTGCTGTAGACCAGCTTGTCGAACACCTTGTGCTTGATCCGCAGGCCCAGGGACGGTCCCGAGGGCGCGTCCAGCGCCTTGCTGTAGGCGATCGCCGTGTCGGCGGCCTTGTCGAAGATCCTGCCCTTGCCGTCGGCCTGCGCCTTGGCGCGCGCCGAGTTGTAGACCTTCTCGAAGACCCGCGGCACACCGAGGATCAGGGTCGGGCGGAACGCGGCCAGCTCGTCGGTGAGGTTCTTGATGTCCGGGACGCAGCCCAGCTTGATCGGCGCCATCATCGGCGCGATCTGCACCAGCCGCCCGAAGACGTGCGCGAGCGGCAGGAACAGCAGCACCGAACACTCGCCGGTGCGGAACAGCGGCCGCAGGCGCTCCACCACGTTCCCGCAGTCCGCGAAGAAGTTGCGGTGGGTGAGCACGCAGCCCTTGGGGCGGCCGGTGGTGCCGGAGGTGTAGACGATGGTCGCCGGGTCGTCGGCCTTGGCGACGGAGCCGCGCTCCTCGACCGTCTCGTCCGTGACGTCCTGGCCGAGCCGGCCCAGCTCCTCCAGGCCGCCGCCCTCGATCTGCCACACGTGCTTGAGCGCCGGGAGCCCCTCGCGCACCGACTCGACGGCGGCCGTGTGGGCGTCCGTCTCCACGACGCAGGCGGTCGCGCCCGAGTCGCCGAGGATCCACCGCACCTGCTCCGGCGAACTGGTCTCGTACACCGGCACGGTCACCGCGCCGGCGCTCCAGATGGCGAAGTCGAGCAGCGTCCACTCGTAACGGGTGCGCGACATCAGGCCCACCCGGTCGCCCGGCTGCACCCCGGCGGCGATCAGGCCCTTCGCGGCCGTGTGCACCTCGGCGAGGAAGGCGGTGGCCGTGACGTCCTGCCAGGCGCCCCCGACCTTGCGGGCGATCACGGCGACGTCCGGGTGCTGCGCGGCGTTTCTGCGGACGATGTCGGTCAGGTTCCCGTCGGCGGGGACCTCGTACAAGGCCGGAAGGCTGAACTCGCGCAAGACTGCTGCTCCTCATAGGGCGCCGGCGCCACGACGGTGTGTGCTGCGACGGTGCGGTCCAAGGCTCGGGCAGGTGCTCGGGCATTCACTTGTTGAAATGCAGAGCACGACTGGACTGCCCGGACGTTACCCGCCGGTATGGCGTCTCCGACAGGGGGTCCCGTCGAGATGTTCGCTGCGTCACACAGTTGGGTATTTCTTCGCGCACAGTAGTCCAAGGGCTGAATCACTGACCAGTAACCGCAGGTAGGACCGCCACTGTTCACGTATGCCGCACACGCTTACGCTTGATCGTCATGGCACCCACACCCGCCGCAGACCGAAGGACGCGCGTGCACGTGGTCAGCGACGTGCACGGCAACGCCCGTGACCTGGCCAGAGCCGGCGAGGGCGCCGACGCGCTGATCTGCCTGGGCGATCTCGTCCTCTTCCTCGACTACGCCGACCACTCGCGCGGCATCTTCCCGGACCTCTTCGGGGTCGAGAACGCCGACCGCATCGTCGCGCTGCGCACCGCCCGCCGTTTCGAGGAGGCCCGGGAGTTCGGCGCCCGGCTGTGGGCCGGCATCGGCGCCGACCGGGCCGCGGTGATCGAGAAGGCGGTGCGCAAGCAGTACGCGGAGCTGTTCGCCGCGTTCCCCACTCCTACGTACGCCACCTACGGCAACGTCGACATGCCGCACCTGTGGCAGGAGTACGCCGGCCCGGGCACGACCGTCCTCGACGGCCGGCGCGTCGAGATCGGCGGCCGGGTCTTCGGCTTCGTGGGCGGCGGCCTGCGCACGCCGATGCGGACGCCGTACGAGATCAGCGACGAGGAGTACGCGGCCAAGATCGAGGCCGTCGGCGAGGTCGACGTGCTGTGCACGCACATCCCGCCCGAGGTCCCCGAGCTCGTCTACGACACCGTCGCCCGCCGCTTCGAGCGGGGCAGCCGGGCCCTGCTGGACGCCATCCGCCGCACCCGGCCCCGCTACTCCCTCTTCGGGCACGTGCACCAGCCGCTGGTGCGCAGGATGCGCATCGGGGCAACCGAGTGTGTGAACGTGGGGCACTTCGCGGGGACCGGGACGCCGTGGGCGCTGGAGTGGTGAGGGCGCCCCAGGTCGGGTGAGATCGCCGGGTCCCGTGCGCGGTAGCCTTCACGCTGCACACACGTGCGCACGACGACATACCGGCCCGCATCCGGAGGAGCCACGGCGATGGCGGAACACACCAGCTCGAGCATCACGATCGAGGCGGCCCCGGCCGATGTCATGGCGGTCATCGCCGACTTCGCGCGCTACCCGGACTGGACCGGCGAGGTGAAGGAGGCGGAGGTCCTCAAGACCGACGCCCAGGGCCGGGCCGAGCAGGTCCGCCTCGTCATGGACGCCGGCGCGATCAAGGACGACCAGGTGCTCGCGTACACCTGGACCGGTCCCGACGAGGTCTCCTGGACGCTGGTGAAGTCCCAGATGCTGCGCTCCCTGGACGGCACGTACCTCCTGAAGCCGGCCGGGGCGTCGGGCACGGAGGTCACCTACGCGCTGACCGTCGACGTCAAGATCCCCATGCTCGGCATGATCAAGCGCAAGGCGGAGAAGGTCATCATCGACCGGGCGCTGGCGGGCCTGAAGAAGCGGGTCGAGGCGGGCAAGTAGGGGCCGCGCCCGCGCGGTGCCTGTGCTTCGCCGGGTGCGGCTGCGTCGTGGCCGGTCGCGCGGTTCCCCGCGCCCCTGGGTGGGCTGAGCTGCGGGCAGTCGCGCCCTGGGGGCGATGGGGGAGGGTGGGCGCAGCGGCCACCGTATCGCCGCCGGGTTGCGCGACGGCCCCGTCCAGCGGCATCACACCAGGCATCTGGTCAACGCCAGTACCGTTCACCCCCATGCGCACCCTCCTGATCACCGGCCCCGGCGGCAGCGGCCGTACCACCCTCGCGGCCGCGACCGCCCTGGCCGCGGCGGCGCGGGGCACCGACACCCTGGTCCTCGGCACCGACCGCACGGACACGCTCGGTGCCGCCCTCGGCGTCCCGACCGGCCCGGCCCCCGTCGAAGCCGCCCCGCACCTCACCGCCTGGCGCCCCGACCCCGCGCGGGACTTCCGCCGGGACCTCACCGCCCTCCAGGACCGCGCCGCCTCCGCCCTCGACCTGCTGGGCGCCGCCCGCCTCGACCCCGAGGAACTCACCCCCCTGCCCGGCGCGGAGGAACTCGCCTGGCTGCGCGCCCTGCGCGACGCCGCCCTGTCGGAGCGGTACGGCCTGCTCGTCGTCGACCTGCCCCCGGCCCCGCAGGCCCTCGCCCTGCTCGCCCTGCCCGAGGAGCTCCGCCGCTACCTGCGCCGCCTGCTCCCGCCCCAGCGGCAGGCGGCCCGCGCGCTGCGCCCCGTCCTCGGCCGCCTCGCCGGCGTCCCGATGCCCGCGGAGTGGCTGTACGAGACGGCGGCCCGGTGGGACCGGGAGCTGGCCGCCGTGGAGGCCGTCGTCGCCGACCGCGGCACCGCCGTACGGCTGGTCGCCGAACCCGGTCCGGCCGGCGCGGACGCCCTGCGCGCCACCGGCCTCGGCCTCGCTCTGCGCGGCCTGCGCACCGACCTCGTCGTCGCCAACCGCGTCCTGCCCGAGGCCTCGGCGGACACCTGGCTGGCCGGCCCGGTCGCCCAGCAGCGCAAGACCCTGGACGAGTGGCGCGAGTCCCACGACGTCCGCACCGTCGCCCACCTGGGCCGCGACCCGCGCGGCGCCGACGACCTCACCGCCCTGGCCGTGCCCGGCCCCGGTGCCGACGGCCCCGCCGTCACCTGGCCCGTGACCGACCGGCTCGCCGAGGACGGCGTCCTCGTCTGGCACATCCCGCTGCCCGGCGCCCTGCGCGACGAACTCGACCTCGTGCGGCGCGGCGACGAACTCGTCGTCACGGTGGGCCGGTTCCGCCGGGTCGTCCCGCTGCCCTCCGCGCTGCGCCGCTGCACCGTCGACGGGGCCGCCCTGCGCGAGGGCGAGCTGCGCGTCCGCTTCGCCCCCGACCCCGGCCTGTGGCCGCGATCCCGGTGACTGGGGTCCGGCAGACCCGTTCGGGTAACGTCGTAGAGACGAACCGTAGGCAGGAGTCCGTCATGAGCGAAGAGCTCCCCCCGCCCGGCGACGCCCCCGAAGAGGCCGTGGACGAGATGCGGGCGACCGACCCCGACGCCTGGTCCACCGCGTGCGCCGAGGACCTCGAAGCGGAGAAGGCCCGCCGCCGCACGGAGTACGGCCCACCCCCCGGTTCCGCGGCCGAGGAGCTGAAGAAGCTGGTCGACGCCGTCGCGGACCGGCTCTCCGGCCTGCAGTCCCCGCTGTTCGGCGCGGTCGCCGGGCCCGCCGCCCAGCAGGTCGTACGGCAGGTCGTCGACCAGGCCAGGGCGGCCGTGGAACCGGTCATCGAGCGCAATCCGGACGTCTTCGACCACCTGGCGGCCGCCGGGAACGAGCTGATAGCCGCCTACCGCTCCGCCGTCCAGGCCCAGGAGCGCCGCTGGACCGGCCGCGAGGACCGGACCGACCCGCGTGACCTGGACGAACGCCAGGACCCGGGCGACGACGCGGGCCCGGGCGAGCGCATCGACCTCGACTGAGCCCGCGTTCCCCGGCCGAGCGGCGCCCGGCGCGCCGCCGCCGGGCGTGCCCACCGACCGGACGACAGGAAACCGAGGGCAGGGCCTCGGGTACCGTTGGCCGTAGCGGGGCTCGACCGAAACTGAGGGATTCATGGGACTCACCATCGGCGTCGACATCGGCGGCACGAAGATCGCGGCCGGCGTGGTCGATGAGGAAGGCAACATCCTCTCGACCCACAAGGTGCCGACCCCGGGCACGCCCGAGGGCATCGTGGACGCCATCGCCTCGGCGGTGGACGGCGCACGCGTCGGTCACGACATCGTCGGCGTGGGCATCGGCGCCGCCGGTTACGTCAACCGGCAGCGTTCCGAGGTCTACTTCGCGCCCAACATCCACTGGCGCAACGAGCCGCTCAAGGAGAAGGTCGAGGCCCGTGTGGGCCTCCCGGTGGTCGTCGAGAACGACGCGAACGCCGCGGCGTGGGGCGAGTACAAGTTCGGCGCGGGCAAGGGCCACCGCAACGTCATCTGCATCACGCTGGGCACGGGCCTCGGCGGCGGCATCATCATCGGCAACAAGCTGCGCCGCGGGCACTTCGGCGTGGCCGCCGAGTTCGGCCACATCCGCATGGTGCCGGACGGCCTGCTGTGCGGCTGCGGCTCGCAGGGCTGCTGGGAGCAGTACGCCTCGGGCCGCGCGCTGGTGAGGTACGCCAAGCAGCGCGCCAACGCCACCCCCGAGAACGCCGAGATCCTGCTCGGCCTCGGCAACGGCACGCCGGACGGCATCGAGGGCAAGCACATCTCCATGGCCGCGCGCCAGGGAGACCGCGTGGCCGTCGACTCCTACCGCGAGCTGGCCCGCTGGGTCGGCGCCGGCCTCGCCGACCTCGCGTCCCTCTTCGACCCCTCGGCGTTCATCGTCGGCGGCGGCCTCTCGGACGAGGGCGAGCTGGTCCTGGGCCCGATCCGCAAGTCCTACAAGCGCTGGCTGGTGGGCGGCAACTGGCGCCCGGTGGCCGAGGTCCGCGCCGCGGAACTGGGCAACAAGGCCGGCCTGGTGGGCGCGGCCGACCTGGCGAGGGAACCCGACCCGATCATGTAAACGGCGTCAGGGCGAGCGCCCGAAGGGGCGCGGGGAACTGCGCGACCAGCCACATGCGACCCGGCACCCGCGCACCATCCCCGCGCCCCGTCCCTTCGGGCGTAGATTGATCACATGCCGCTGCTCCCCAACTCCCGTACCGAACCCGACGGTTCCGCGGTCGTCAGGGTCCTCAGCTACAACATCCGCTCGATGCGGGACGACACCGCCGCCCTGGCCCGTGTCATCCGCGCCTGCGAACCCGACCTGGTGCTCGTCCAGGAAGCCCCCCGCTTCTTCCGCTGGCGCAAGAAGCTCGCCCGCCTCGCCCTCGCCTGCGACCTGGTCGTCGTCACCGGCGGCGCCACCACCACGGGCCCGGCGATCCTCAGCTCGCTGCGGGTGGGCGTCGAACGCACCGAGGACGTCCTCCTGCCCCACACACCCGGCCTGCACCGCCGCGGTTTCGCGACGGCGGTCGTCCGCATCGCCGGCACCCGACTCGGCGTGCTGAGCTGCCACCTGTCCCTGCAGAAGGACGAGCGCCACGAGCAGTCCGGCATGCTGCTGGACCGGCTCGCGGCCCTGGGCGTGGAGCACGCCGTCGCCGGCGGCGACCTGAACGAACGCCCCGACGGGCCCGCCTTCCGCCGGCTGGCCGAGGCGCTGACCGACTGCCGGGCCGCCTCCCCCTGGGGAGGCGAGCACACCTGGACGCCCGCCGACCCCTACCAGCGCATCGACGCGATCTTCGCCACCGAGGGCGTCGAGGTGCTGGGCTGCGGCGTCCCGCTCGGCCTGCCCGGGGTGACGGAGACAGACCTGAGGGCGGCCACGGACCACCTCCCGGTCCTGGCCGCCCTCCGCGTGCCCGCGTCCTGTGGCCCTGTCACGACAGGGCCCTAGACGACCGCACCCCGCCCGGGGTCGTCGTCCTCCTCGTCGTCCGTGCGCATCCGCATCACCAGCGTCGCGAACCCGCCGAGGAAGCCGCCGATCCCCAGCGTGGTCAGCCACCAGGTCATCTCCCAGCCGAGCAGCACGGCCAGCAGCAGCAGCACCGGCCCGCCGAGCACCCCGAGCCAGGCGAACTTCGCCGTCGGGTCGGCGGCCGGCAGCGGAGGCGGCTCCGGCGGCACGAAGTGGCCCTCGTCGTCCGTGTCGAAGTCGTCCTCGGTGGGCTCGGGCGCGGTGTAGTCGCGCGGGCCGACGCCCGGCGCGAAGGAGACCGAGCCGCCCAGGGCTTCGGCGGGCTTGTCCGGCTTGTCGTCGGCGGTCTTCGGCTCCGGCCCGTCCGGCTCCCCGGGCTTGCCGGCCTCCACCGGGGCAGGCCCGGCTTCCGCCGCAGCCGGGGCGACCGGGTCCAACCGGTCGTCGTTGGTCGGGGACTCCAGCAGCGCGAGGTCCTCGACCGACTTGAACGGCTTGGCGCCCGGCGGGTCCGGCGGCTCCTCGCCGTAGCCGGCGACGATCGCCGCCCAAGCGGCCTCCTCGTCGAACGGGACGCCCTTCTCGTCCGGCTCGCGGCCCTCGCGGTCGGAGTCGTGCTCAGCCACCTGCGGTCGTCCCTTCCTTGCCGAGACCGGGCTCCTTGACGAGGCCGGGCGCGAGCCGGTCGATGAACGCGAGGCTCTCCTCGTGGATCCGGTCCGCGTCATGGTCCAACGTGGCCACGTGGTAGCTCTGTTCCAGGATGACCTCTTTCACATCCGTGGACGAGATGCGGCTGAGGACCCGGGCCGAGTCGGCGGGCGGCACCACATGGTCCTGCGGGCTGCGCAGCAGCAGCACCGGCTGGGTGACCTGGGGCAGCTCGCCGTCGACGATCCGGAAGAACTGCCGCAGCGAGTGCGCCGCGTGCAGCGGCACCCGGTCGTAGCCCAGCTCCCTGCTGTCGGGCTTGGCGATGTCGCTGGCGATGCCCTTCGTCGCCGGGACGAGGTGGCGGACCACCGGGAGAGCGTGCGCGGCCAGGCCGTGCACCTTGTTCGCCGGGTTGACGACCACCACGCCGCTGACGGCGTCGCCGTGCCTGGCGGCCAGGCGCAGGGCGAGGGCGCCGCCCATGGACAGCCCGGCCACGAAGACCTTCGCGCGGCGCTCGCGCAGCGCGCGCAGCTCCCGGTCCACCTCCGCGTACCAGTCCTGCCAGCCCGTGATCCGCAGGTCCTCCCAGCGGGTGCCGTGCCCGGGCAGCAGGGGCAGGGAGACGGTCAGGCCGTGCTCGGCGAGGTACTCCGCCCAGGGGCGCAGCGACTGCGGTGAACCGGTGAAACCGTGGCAGAGGAGGACGGCGACCTCCCCGCCCTCGTGGCGAAACGGCTCGGCTCCGGCAAGGACCGGCACCTTCGGCCTCCAGGTCGTGAGAAGGGACGGACACGATCACGGATCGTCACGGAACGTCATGGAAGGGGTCGCACGTCGTTCGCGGGACCTTCACCGTACGCGACCGCACTGACACCGACCAGGGCCGTCGGCGCCTTTGACGGCACTCCGGGTTAAGGTCTGATCTACACATACAGGAGGCACTCGGTTGTTGTACGGCGCGATGAAGGTCGCTGTTGGGGGGCCGCTCAAGGTCGCCTTCAGGCCCTGGGTGGAGGGCCTGGAGAACGTGCCCGCCGACGGCCCCGCGATCCTGGCGAGCAACCACCTGTCCTTCTCGGACTCGTTCTTCCTGCCCGCGGTCCTGGACCGCAAGGTCACGTTCATCGCCAAGGCCGAGTACTTCACCACGCCCGGCGTGAAGGGCCGGCTGACGGCCGCCTTCTTCAAGGGCGTCGGGCAGCTGCCCGTGGACCGCTCCGGTGCGCGCGGCGCGGGCGAGGCCGCCATCAGGAGCGGCATCGAGGTGCTGGAGCGCGGCGAGTTGTTCGGGATCTACCCGGAGGGCACGCGCTCGCCCGACGGCCGGCTCTACCGGGGCAAGCCGGGCGGCCTCGCGCGCGTGGCGCTGGCCACCGGCGCGCCCGTGGTCCCGGTCGCCATGATCGACACGGAGAAGATCCAGCCGCCCGGCAAGGTCGTGCCCAAGCTGATGCGCCCCGGCATCCGGATCGGCAAGCCCCTGGACTTCAGCCGCTACCAGGGCATGGAGCACGACCGCTTCGTGCTGCGCGCGGTGACCGACGAGGTCATGTACGAGATCATGAAGCTCTCCGGCCAGGAGTACGTCGACATGTACGCGACGGCCATGAAGCGCCAGCTCGCGGAGGCGGCGAAGGCGGAGAAGGAAGCCGACAAGGCGGCCAGGGCCGCGCTCGCGCGGGCGGAGAGGGAACAGGCCGAGAAGGAGAAGGCCGAGCGGGAACAGGCCGAGCGGGACGGGCGGACCGGAGAACGGCGGACCTAGCCCGGACGGGGCGGGCCGGGGGGTGGGGGACATGGCCAGGCGCGAGCGTGTGATGAGGATGTCGGTCGAGCAGCCGCTGTGGCGTGCGCTGACGGGCTACCGGGTGCTCACGATGCTGTACGCGGTCGGGCTGTTCGCCACCGCCTACGAGGAGTTCACCCGCCCCTGGGTCGCCGTCGGCTACTTCGCCGTCCTGGCGGCGTGGACCCTGGCCACCCTGCCCCGGGTCGCGAACGCCGCCCGCTGCACCAGGGGGTTCCTCGCCGCCGACCTGGCCGTCGCCCTCACGGGCATCCTGCTCACGCCCGTCGCCGACGCGCACGAGCGGGTCCAGGCGGGCGGCCCGACCCTGCCCTCGATATGGACGGCCGGGGCCGTCCTGGCCTTCGCCATCAAGGGCGGCTGGCGCTGGGCGGCCCTCGCCTCCGGCCTCGTGGCCGTGGCCAACCTGATCGAGCGCGGCAGCCCGGCCCGCGACACCGTCCACAACGTCATCCTGGTCTGCATCGCCTCCATCGCCATCGGCTACGTCGTCGAGGTCGCCCGGGCCTCCGAGCGCACCCTCGCCCGCGCCCTGGAGATCGAGGCCGCGACACGGGAGCGGGAGCGGCTGGCCCGGGACATCCACGACAGCGTCCTGCAGGTGCTGGCGATGGTGCAGCGGCGCGGCGCGGTCATCGGCGGCGAGGCGGCGGAGCTCGGGCGGATGGCCGGAGAGCAGGAGGTCGCGCTGCGCACCCTGGTCTCCGGCGGGCTGGTACCCGTCTCCCGGGTCTCGGAGGACGCCGCCGAGGGCGCGCTCGTGCGGGCCGTGGAGGACGGACCGGACGAGGCGGACCCGGCAGACGCCGGCCCGGTCGACCTGCGCGCCCTGCTCGCGCCGTACGCCGGGGCGAAGGTCAGCCTGGCCGAGCCGGGCGCGCCCGTGCGGCTGTCGCCGGCCGCCGCCCGGGAGGTGGCCGCCGCGGTCGGGGCCGCCCTGGACAACGTCTGCAGGCACGCCGGGGATCGGGCGCGCGCCTGGATCCTGGTCGAGGACGAGCCGGACGAGGTCATCGTCACCGTCCGGGACGACGGCCCCGGCATCCCGGAGGGACGGCTCGCCCAGGCCGAGGGCGAGGGCCGGCTCGGTGTCGCCCTGTCGATCCGCGGCCGGTTGCGCGACCTCGGCGGCAGCGCAGAACTGATCTCGGTGCCGGGCCAGGGCACGGAGGTCGAACTGAAGGTACCGAAGGACGTGACGGACGCACGGGGGAAGGCGGAGCTGCGATGACGCGGAGCGGCGGGGACGGACAGGAACCGATCAAGGTCATGGTGGTCGACGACCACCCCATGTGGCGCGACGCGGTCGCCCGCGACCTGGCCGAGACGGGCTTCGAGGTGGTCGCGACCGCCGGCGACGGCGACCAGGCCGTGCGCCGCGCCAAGGCCGCCGCCCCGGACGTCCTGGTGCTCGACCTGAACCTGCCCGGCAAGCCCGGCGTGCAGGTCTGCAAGGAGGTCGTGGCCGCCGACCCGGCGCTGCGCGTCCTGGTGCTGTCCGCGAGCGGCGAGCACGCCGACGTCCTGGAGGCGGTGAAGTCCGGCGCGACGGGCTACCTGCTGAAGTCGGCCTCCACCGAGGAGCTCCAGGACGCGGTCCGCCGCACGGCCGTCGGCGACCCCGTCTTCACGCCCGGCCTCGCCGGACTGGTCCTCGGCGAGTACCGCCGCCTGGCCTCCGAGCCCGCCCCGGCCCCCGACACCGACGAACCGAAGGCGCCCCAGCTCACCGACCGCGAGACCGAGGTACTGCGCCTGGTCGCCAAGGGCCTGAGCTACAAGCAGATCGCCGAACGCCTGGTCATCTCCCACCGCACGGTGCAGAACCACGTCCAGAACACCCTCGGCAAGCTCCAGTTGCACAACCGCGTGGAACTGGTCCGGTACGCCATCGAGCGCGGCCTCGACGACGAGTGAGAGGCACGTCACACTGACCCTTCGTCAGGCACCTGCGGCGAAGGGACTTTTCCATGCGCGTCGGAGTACTGACCGGAGGCGGCGACTGCCCCGGCCTCAACGCCGTCCTCCGGGCCGTCGTCCGCAAGGGCGTCCAGGAGTACGGCTACGACTTCACCGGCTTCCGGGACGGCTGGCGAGGCCCTCTGGAGAACGCCACCGTCCGGCTCGACATCCCCGCGGTGCGCGGCATCCTGCCCCGCGGCGGCACGATCCTCGGCTCCTCACGGACCAATCCGCTCCAGGAGGAGGACGGCATCCGCCGGATCAAGGAGAACCTCGCCCTGCTGGAGGTCGAGGCGCTCATCACGATCGGCGGCGAGGACACCCTCGGCGTGGCCGCCCGCCTCTCCGACGAGCACGGCGTGCCCTGTGTGGGCGTGCCGAAGACCATCGACAACGACCTGTCCGCCACGGACTACACCTTCGGCTTCGACACCGCGGTCGGCATCGCGACCGAGGCCATCGACCGGCTGCACACCACCGCCGAGTCCCACATGCGGGTCCTGGTCGTGGAGGTGATGGGCCGGCACGCCGGCTGGATCGCCCTGCACTCGGGCCTGGCCGGCGGTGCCAACGTCATCCTCATCCCCGAGCAGCGCTTCGACGTCGAGCAGGTGTGCGACTGGGTGACGTCGCGGTTCCGGGCCTCGTACGCGCCGATCGTCGTCGTCGCCGAGGGCGCGATGCCGAAGGACGGCGACATGGTCCTCAAGGACCAGTCCCTCGACTCCTACGGGCACGTCCGGCTGTCCGGGGTGGGGGAGTGGCTCGCCAAGGAGATCGAGAAGCGCACCGGCAAGGAGGCCCGAACGACCGTCCTGGGCCACGTCCAGCGGGGCGGCACCCCCAGCGCCTTCGACCGCTGGCTCGCCACCCGCTTCGGGCTGCACGCCATCGACTGCGTCCGCGACGGTGCCTTCGGCACGATGGTCGCCCTGCGCGGCACGGACATCGTCCGCGTGCCCCTCGCGGACGCCACGGCCCGCCTGAAGACGGTGGACCCCGCGCTGTACGACGAGGTCGGAGTCTTCTTCGGCTGACCACGGGGCCGCGGTGCCGGCCGGGACCGCACGGCCCCGGCCGGTCCGCGTCAGATTGAGGGCGCCCCGGTGCCCCGCAGTTGCCCCACCAGCTCCCGCACCACCCGCGCCCCGTCCAGCGTCAGCACCGACTCGGGATGGAACTGCACGCCGGCGAACCCGGGCCCGCGCAGCGCGTGCACCTCGCCGTTCGCGGCGCGCGAGACCTCGACGCCACGGGCCGCCAGCCCGGCCGCCGCCTCGTCGTCGCAGCGGGCCACGTAACTGTTGTAGAACCCGACGGTCTCCCGCCGGCCGAACAGCTCGATCTCCGTCTGCGCCCCCTGGTACGGCACCTCCTTGCGCACGATGTCCAGCCCCAGCTCTGCCGCGATCAGCTCGTGCCCCAGGCAGACGCCCAGCACCCCCTGCCGCTCCGCCCGCAGGACCTCGGCGGTCAGCGAGCGCAGGAACCGCATCTTCGGATCGGCCGGGTCGGAGGGATCGCCCGGCCCGGGCCCCAGCACCACCGGGCCCTCGTGCCCGAGCACCGCCTCCCGCAGCCCCGGCTCGTCGTACCGCCGCACACTCACCCGCAGGCCCGCGGCGCGCAGCACGTGCGCGAGCATCGCCGTGAAGGTGTCCTCCCCGTCGACGACCAGGGCGTGCCCCGCGAGCTGCCCGGACCGCTCCTGCATCCGCAGCCAGAACGGCGCGAGGAAGGCCCGGCGCCCGTCCAGCGCCGCACGCACGCGTGGATCGTCGGCGAGCCGCACGCGCGTGTGCTCCGCACGCGGCCGCGGCGGCCGCACGCCCAGGGCCGCCAGCACACCGGCCGCCTTGGCGTGGGTCTCCGCGACCTCGCTCGCCGGGTCCGAGCCGCGCACCAGCGTCGCGCCGACCGGCACCCGCAGCCCTCCGTCCGCGTCGATGTCGGCGGTGCGGATCAGGATGGGGGAGTCGAGGGTCTGCGCCCCGCCCGCGTCCCGGCCGATCAGGGCCAGCGCCCCCGCGTAGTACCCGCGCCCCCCGCTCTCGTGCCGCTCGATCACCCGGCAGGCGTTCTGCACCGGCGAGCCGGTGACGGTCGCGGCGAACATGGTCTCCTTCAGCACCTCCCGCACGTCCAGCGAGGACCGGCCGCGCAGCTCGTACTCGGTGTGCGCGAGGTGGGCCATCTCCTTCAGCCGCGGCCCGACGACGACCCCGCCCATGTCGCCGACGGTGCACATCATCTTGAGCTCCTCGTCGACCACCATCGACAGCTCCTCGACCTCCTTGCCGTCGGCGAGGAAGTCCAGCAGGTGCTCGGGCGTCGGCCCCTCGGCCGGGTAGCGGTAGGTGCCGCTGATCGGGTTCATGACGACCGTGCCGCCGGACATCCGCACGTGCACCTCCGGGCTGGCCCCGACCAGGGTCCGCTCTCCCGTGTGCACGACGAACGTCCAGTAGGCGCCCCGCTCGCCCTCCAGCAGGCGCCGGAACAGCGCGAGGGCGTCGGACCGCCCGAAGCCGGGGATCTTGCCCTCGTACGTCCGCCGGATCACGAAGTTGGCGCCCTCGCCCCGGCCGATCTCCTCCTCCAGCACGCGGCCGACGATCCGCGCGTACTCCTCGTCGGGGACGTCGAAGCCCCCGCCGTCGACGCGCACGTCGTGCGCCGGGAGCTGCTCCAGCGCCTCGGCCAGCGGGACGGTGTAGGACTCCTCGGGCGTGAGGGCCAGCAGGGGCGTGCCGTCGTCGCGGACGTCGAAACCGCGCTCGCGGATCTGCCGGAAGGGCACGAGTGCGAGGCTCTCGTCGGGGAGGTCGGCGAGCCGCTCGTGGGCGGCGACCGGGCCGATCAGCACCTCGACCAGCTCGTGGTCGTGGCCCGGGGTACGGCGGCGGAGCAGGGCGAACGGACGGGGGTCGTCCGGCAAGCCGAGCAGGTTCATGGTCCGTGCTCCTTGTCAGGGAGGGAGGAACGGACCCCGGAGAACGCCGAAGGCCGCCCCTCGGGCGGCCTTCGCGAAGTCTTCAGTACGCGCAGTCAGCGGGCCGCCGGATGAGCGGTCCACCACCAGGTCTGGGTCGAGTGCGCGAACATGCGAGGCACCCTACCCCATGTCCGAGGGGTGTACCCGGTGTCTCACTTCCTGGGCACGGGTCCTGGGCGCCCGATGCGACCCCGTAGTGTTGAGGCCGTGACCGTGAACGCTAAGACCAGCACGAGTGCTGGCAACACCTGGCGAGACCTGCCCGCGGCGCAGCAGCCCGAGTACCCCGACACCGAGGCTCTGCGCGCAGTGATCGCGGACCTCGAGTCGTATCCGCCGCTCGTCTTCGCGGGCGAGTGCGACCAGCTGCGCGCCCGGATGGCGTCCGTCGCCAAGGGAGAGGCGTTCCTCCTCCAGGGCGGCGACTGCGCCGAGGCCTTCGACGCGGTGTCCGCGGACCAGATCCGCAACAAGCTCAAGACCCTGCTCCAGATGGGCGCCGTGCTCACGTACGCCGCGTCCGTGCCGGTCGTGAAGGTCGGCCGGATCGCCGGCCAGTACTCCAAGCCGCGCTCCAAGCCGACCGAGACCCGCGACGGCGTGACGCTGCCGACGTACCGCGGCGACTCCGTCAACGGCTTCGACTTCACCGAAGAGGCCCGCGTCCCGGACCCCGAGCGGCTGAAGCGGATGTACCACGCCTCCGCCTCCACGCTGAACCTGGTGCGCGCCTTCACCACCGGCGGCTACGCCGACCTGCGCCAGGTCCACGCCTGGAACCAGGACTTCGTGAAGTCGTCCCCGTCGGGGCAGCGCTACGAGCAGCTCGCCCGTGAGATCGACAACGCGCTGAACTTCATGCACGCCTGCGGGGCCGACCCGGAGGAGTTCAAGACCGTCGAGTTCTTCTCCTCGCACGAGGCGCTGCTGCTCGACTACGAGTCCGCCCTCACCCGGGTCGACTCGCGCACGGGTCAGCTCTACGACGTCTCCGCGCACATGGTGTGGATCGGCGAGCGCACCCGGCAGCTGGACCACGCGCACATCGAGTTCGCCTCGAAGATCCGCAACCCCATCGGCATCAAGCTGGGTCCGACGACCACGGCCGAGGACGCGATGCAGTACATCGAGCGCCTCGACCCCGAGCGCGAGCCGGGCCGGCTGACGTTCATCGTCCGCATGGGCGCCGACAAGGTCCGCGACAAGCTCCCCGAGCTGGTCGAGAAGGTCACCGCCTCCGGCGCGACCGTGGCCTGGGTGACCGACCCGATGCACGGCAACACCTTCGAGGCGGCCTCCGGGCACAAGACCCGCCGCTTCGACGACGTGCTCGACGAGGTCAAGGGCTTCTTCGAGGTCCACAAGGCGCTCGGCACGCACCCGGGCGGCATCCACGTGGAGCTCACCGGCGACGACGTCACCGAGTGCGTGGGCGGCGGCGACGAGATCTTCGTCGACGACCTGCACCAGCGCTACGAGACGGCCTGCGACCCGCGGCTCAACCGCAGCCAGTCGCTGGACCTGGCGTTCCTCGTGGCGGAGATGTACCGGGACCAGTAGCGGTCACGCCCGGCACCGGGCATGGACTGGGGCGCGGATCACATCCGATCCGCGCCCCTGTCGACTTTTGCGCTTCCCACCCGGCGGGTAAGGTTAGGTTTGCCTAACCGATCAACGGGGACGGCACCAGAGAACGAACCCCGTCGGGAGGTGGACCGCGTGTACGTGTGCAGTTGCTTCGGGATCACCGAGCAGCAGGTCAAGCAGCACGCGGACAGCGGCGCCTGCACCCCCCGCCAGATAGCCTCCGCCTGCAAGGCGGGTACGGACTGCGGGTCGTGCGTACGCCGGATCCAGGCGATCCTCGGCAGGGGTGCCTGCCCTCGCCGTGATCTGGCCGACCGGGGCGAGCCGGTGCTCGCCGAGCTGGAGGACGCCGCCTGACGGCGGGCCCTAGCTCGGCTGCTCGATCTGCTGCGCGATGTACAGCGCCTCACCCAGCTTCTCGATCAGCTCCAGCTGCGTGTCCAGGTAGTCGATGTGGTGCTCCTCGTCGGCGAGGATCTCCTCGAAGATGTTCGCGGACGTGATGTCGCCCTTGCTGCGCATCACCTCGATCCCGCGCTTGAGGCGGTCGATGGCCTCGACCTCGACTTGCCGGTCGGCCTGGAACATCTCGGTGACCGTCTGACCGACCCGGACGTGGAAGAGCCGCTGGTAGTTGGGCAGCCCGTCCAGCATCAGGATGCGCTCGGTGATCTTGTCCGCGTGCTTCATCTCGTCGATGGATTCTTCACGCGTGTACTTGGCGAGCTTGGTCCAGCCCTTGTTGTCCTGGATCCGGTAATGCAGCCAGTACTGGTTGATCGCCGTCAGCTCGCCGGTCAACTGCTCGTTCAGGAATTCGAGGACCTCGGGGTCGCCCTGCATCGCAGAGGCTCCTTCCAACGCGGGGGGAACTGGCAGGTTGCGCCGCATGATTCCACCGGCGGGGAAGATCGTCCAGTAAGTCTTCACTTAGTAAGTAAGGGCATGCTTAGTTCTTTTTGCCCGCTTTGGGGTGACCCCGGTCGGGGGCATCACCCGAGGTCTGTCAGGATGGAGTCATGGGTCAGCCGCTGGGACACGCATCGGGAGAAGGGCGCGATGCGGCAGGAGAGACACAGTCCGGGCTCCCTCCGGGGCAGCGCGTGCAGCGCGGCTGGCCGGTCACGCACTACGGGCCCGTCCCCAAGTTCCGGCCCGAGCGCTGGGAGTTCCGCGTGTTCGGCGCCACCGCGGGCGGCGGCAAGCACTGCTGGACCCACGAGGAGTTCACGGCCCTGCCCCACACCAGCGTCGTGGCCGATCTGCACTGCGTCACGAAGTTCAGCATGCTGGGCGCCGAGTGGGGCGGCGTCCCCGCCCGCACCATCCTCGACCTCGCCCCGCCGGCCGACGACGTCACCCATGTGATGGTGTGGGCCGAGTACGGATTCAGCTCCAACCTGCGGCTGTCCGACTTCGCCGACGAGCGGGTGCTGTTCGCCACGCACAAGGACGGCGAACTCCTCACCGCCGAGCACGGCTTCCCGCTCCGCCTGATCGTGCCCCACCTGTACGCCTGGAAGGGCCCCAAGTGGGTGCGCGGCGTGGAGTACATGACCGCCGACCGGCGCGGCTTCTGGGAGGAGCGCGGCTACCACAACATCGGCGACCCCTGGCGGGAGCAGCGCTACTCGTACCAGGAGGGGCCCGGGGACGGCCCCGGGATCTGACGCCCCGGGCGCGCCCGGAGGCCGTCAGCAGTCGCGCAGCTTCTTCAGCCGCTCCACGTCCGCGGCGTGTCCCTCCTTGCCGCCCGGCGTCTCGATGATCAGCGGCACGCCCGCGGTCGCGGGGTGCGTCATCAGCGCCCGGAACGGGTCCTCGCCGATGTGGCCGGCGCCGACGTTCTCGTGCCGGTCCTTGTGGGCGCCCGCCACGTCCTTGGAGTCGTTGGCGTGGATCAGCTTCAGCCGTCCCTCGCCGACCGTGTCCACCAGCGAATCCAGCGTCCGGTGCATGCCGCTCGGGCCGGTCAGGTCGTGCCCGGCGGCGAAGATGTGGCAGGTGTCCAGGCACACGCCGAGCATCGGATGGGCGTCGAGCGCCTCGAAGTACGGGCCGAAGTCCCACGTCCGTGAGCACAGGGAGGCGCCCTGGCCTGCGGTCGACTCCAGCAGCAGGTACGGGTCGTCGTCGTGGGTCAGCTCGTCGAGCAGCGGCAGCAGGTGCTCCCGGACCTGCTTCAGCGCCACCGAGCGCTCCCGGCCGCCGGTCGCGCTGCCCGTGTGCACCACGACGCCCCGCGCCCCGATCTGCCGCCCCCGCCGCAGCGAGTGCCGCAGCGACTCCACCGACCGCTCCACGGTCGCCTCGGTGTGCGAGCCGAAGTTGATCAGGTAGGGGGCGTGCACGTACGCGGGAAGCGACCCGGCCTCGCACGCCGCGCGGAACGCCTCGTCCTCTTTCGGGTTCCCGGCCGGTGTCGCCCAGCCGCGCGGGTTGGCGACGAAGACCTGCACGGTCTCCGCCCGCAGGTCACGGGCGTAGGACAGGCCGACGCGGTGGAGCCCACCGGCCACGGGGACGTGGCCGCCCACGGGGTTGCGCACGGGGCCGGACATCTGA
The DNA here is from genome assembly GCF_049846985.1 of Streptomyces sp. DT190. Lineage (NCBI taxonomy): Bacteria > Bacillati > Actinomycetota > Actinomycetes > Kitasatosporales > Streptomycetaceae > Streptomyces > Streptomyces sp. DT190. The sequence goes on from NZ_JBNCNM010000010.1 coordinate 43,890, forward strand.
TCGTTCACCCGTTCAGGGTGTCATGCGCCCGGCCGTGCCCCGTCCGCGGGCCGCCGTCACCTGATCTTGATCGTGATCGTCGAGCCCTTGGGCGCCGTCTCGCCGCCCTCGACCGACTGGCCCTTGACGGTGTCGCCGAACAGGCCGAGCAGCCCGCGGTCCTCGTCGACCCGGAACCCGGCGCTCTCCAGCGTCTGCCGGGCCTCCTCGACGCCGTCGCCGACCACGTCCGGCACCTCGACCATCTCGGGGCCCTTGGACAGGGTCAGCGTGACCGTGTCGCCCTCGGCCGCGCGGCCTCCGGGGCCGGGGCTCTGCCGCACGACCTGCCCCTTGTCGAACTCCGAGGAGTTGACCCGCTCGGTGGCGATCCGCACCTCGAGACCGGCGTCCTCCAGCTCGGCCCGGGCGTCGGCCTCGTCGTCGCCGGTGACGTCGGGGACGTCGACGGGGCTGCCCTTGCTGACGACGAGCGCGACGGCCGTGCCCGCGCGCACCTTCGTGCCGTCCGCCGGCCGCGCCGAGACGACCGAGCCGCGCGGCACGTCCTCGCTGAACTCGCGCGTGACCATGCCCGGCTCCAGCCCGTCCTGCTTCAGCAGGGACCGCGCCTGGTCCAGCTTCCGGCCCGCCAGGGCGGGCACGCGCACGGTCTCGGGGCCGTCCGAGACCGTGATGCCCACCGCGTCGTTGCCGCGGATGCGCGTCCCGGCCTCGGGATCACTGCTGATGACGTGGCCGCGCTCGACGGTGTCGCTGTAGGCGTGCTCGACCTTGCCGAGCTCCAGGCCGGCGTCCGTCAGCCGGTCCTCGGCCTGCGCCTGGGTCTTCGCCAGCAGCGGGGGCACCTCGGTGAACTGGCCCGAGTTGATGTACCAGATGCCGGTGCCGACGCCGAGCACCAGCAGGACGGCCACGACCACGGCCATCGGGCCGCGCCGGGTGCCCGTGCGGCGCCGGGGCGGGGGCGGCGGGGAGGCGAAGCGGCTCGTGCGGTGGAGCTCCGCCTCGGGCGCCTCGTCCTCGTTCACCGGCAGCGGGCGCGGTGTGGTCAGCGCGCGCGGGATCACGCTCGTGCGGTCGTCGGCGTTGTCGTGGCCGGCCGCGAGCGCCTGGGGCGGCATCGCGTCCAGCTGGTCCTCGCTCAGCCGGCCGCGCCCGTCCCGGACCTGCGCGAGCAGGGCCACGGCGTCGTAGGGGCGGATCTCCGGGGTGCGGGCGGTCGCCGAGGCCACCATCTCGTCCAGCTCGTAGGCGAGACCGGGGACGCGGGCCGAGGGCGGCGGGACGTCCTCGTGCAGGTGCTTGTAGAGGATCACGGCGGGGGAGTCGCCGTCGTGCGGCTTGTCGCCGGTCAGCATCTCGAAGAGCATCACGCCGCACGCGTAGACGTCGACCCGGGGGTCCGCCGTGCCGTTCTCTATCTGCTCCGGGGCGAGGTACGAGACCGTGCCGAGGACGGTGCCGGTGGTGTTGGTCACCGTGTCCACCGCCCGGACGAGTCCGAAGTCGGCGACCTTGACCCGGCCGTCGTCCCCGATCAGGACGTTCTCGGGCTTCATGTCGCGGTGCACGAACCCGGCGCGGTGCGCGGCGCCCAGGGCGGCCAGGACCGGCTCCAGGATGTCCAGGGCGGCCCGCGGCTGCAGCGCCCCGCGCTCGCGCAGCACGTCCCGCAGTGTGCAGCCCGCGACGTACTCCATGGCCAGGTAGACGTACGAGCCGTCGGTGCCCTGGTCGAAGACCTGCACCACGTTCGGGTGGGCCAGCCGGGCGACCGACTTCGCCTCGCGGATGAACCGCTCGACGAACGAGACGTCGACCGCCAGGGAGGGGTGCATCACCTTGAGCGCGAGGACGCGGTCGAGGCGGGTGTCCACGGCCCGGTAGACCGTGGCCATCCCGCCGACCGCGATCCGCGCGTCGACGCGGTACCGGCCGTCGAGCACCTGCCCGACCAAGGGGTCCTGAAGGGTCGTGTCCACGCAGGCGAGTGTACGAGTCATGACCGACAGCCCCCTTCCCCCCGGTGGATTCGGGGCGGTACTGCAGCCGTCCTGTGACGTCCGTCCCGAGGCCTCCCTCCGGATGCCCCGGCGCCGTCCCTACTGGAAGGCGGGACGCTCCGGATCCAGGGCGGCCAGGCCCTCGGAGGGCGACGACGCCTGGGCGAAATGCCGCCGGGGGATCCGTCCCGCCCGCCGGGCCAGCCGCCCCGCCTCCACGGCGTGCCGCATGGCGTCGGCCATCAGCACCGGCTCCTGCGCCCGCGTCACCGCCGAGGCGAGCATCACACCCGCGCATCCCAGTTCCATCGCCAGTGCCGCGTCCGACGCCGTCCCGGCGCCCGCGTCCAGGATCACCGGCACGCGCGCCTGCTCGACGATCAGCTGGAAGTTGTGCGGGTTGCGGATGCCGAGCCCGGAGCCGATGGGCGAGCCCAGCGGCATGACCGCCGCGCAGCCCACCTCCTCCAGCCTGCGCGCCAGCACGGGGTCGTCGTTGGTGTACGGCAGCACCGTGAAGCCGTCGTCGACGAGCGTCTCGGCCGCCTCCAGCAGCCCGACCGGGTCCGGCAGCAGTGTGCGCTCGTCGGCGATGACCTCCAGCTTGATCAGGTCGGTGCCGAGGGCCTCGCGCGCGAGACGGGCGGTCAGGACGGCCTCCCCGGCGGTGAAACAGCCCGCCGTGTTGGGCAGCACCCGGATGCCGAGCCGGTCGAGGACGGACAGCACCGAGCCGTGCACCGAGGGGTTCACGCGGCGCATCGCGACCGTCGTCAGCTCCGTCCCGGACGCCACCAGCGACCGCTCCAGCACGTCGAGACTGGGCGCCCCGCCGGTGCCCATGATCAGGCGGGAGGTGAAGGTCGTTCCCCCGAGGACGAACGGATCGTCGGCCATGGTCAGCCTCCTTGGACGGCGGTGAGGACCTCCACGCGGTCTCCCTCGGAGAGGGGCGTGGACGGCCACTGGGTGCGCGGGACGACGGTTTCGTTGAGGGCGGCGGCCACTCCCGAGGGGGACGCGGTGAGCGACTGCACGACGGTGTCGAGGGCCGTGCCGGGCCGGACGTCCCGGGGCTCGCCGTTGACGGAGATGTTCATGCGGGCTGCTCCGTGAGTGCGGTGGTGGTGCTGAAGCGCCGGGGGGTGAAGGGGCGGGCCTCCTCGGGGAGTTCGCCCGTCGTCAGGGCGTGCGCGAGGGCGTCGCCGGTCACCGGCGTGAGCAGGACGCCGTTGCGGTAGTGCCCGGTGGCCAGCAGCAGGCCCTCCAGCGCGGTCGGGCCGAGCAGGGGCGCGTTGTCGGGGGAACCGGGGCGCAGCCCGGCGCGGGTCTCGACGAGCGGCAGCTCGGTGATGCCCGGGACCAGCTCGTGCGCGTCGCGCAGCAGCTCGTACACGCCGCCCGCGGTGACGACGGTGTCCCAGCCGAGTTCCTCGCTGGTCGCCCCGACGACCAGCTCCCCGCTCTCGCGCGGCACCAGGTAGACGTGGCTGCCGCGGACGACCGCGCGCACGGTCCGGCTCAGGAACGGCCCGTGCCGCCCCGGCATGGTCAGCCGCACGACCTGGCCCTTCACGGGCCGCACCGGCGGCAGCACCTCCTCGGGCACCCCCGCGAGACGCCCGCTCAGGCTGCCCCCGGCCAGCACGACCTGCCCGGCGGCCAGCCCGGTCCCGTCGGCCGTGACGGCACCGGCGGCCCGGTCCCGGGAGACGGTGAGCCGCTCGGCCCACTCCCGGTGGAAGACCACACCGGCCCGCTCGCACGCGGCGACCAGCGCTCCGGCCAGCCGCCGCGGGTCGATCTGGTGATCGCCGTCCACCCGCAGGCCCCCGCGCACGCCCGGCGCGAGCATCGGCTCCAGGCGCCGGCACTCCCGCCCCGACAGCCACTGGGAGTCCAGCCCCGACTGCTGCTGCAGGGCGTGCAGCTCGCGCAGGTGGGCGCGGTCGTCGGCGTCCAGGGCCACGGCGAGCGTGCCGCAGCGGCGGTAGCCCAGGTCGTGGCCGGTCAGCTCGGTGAGTTCGGCCGTGAAGTCCGGGTAGCGCCGGGCGGAGGCGAGGTTCAGGCCGAGCAGGGTCTGCTCGCCGTAGTGCAGTTCCGTGACGGCGGCCAGCATCCCGGCCGCCACCTGCGCGGCTCCGCCGCCCGGCTCGGGGTCCACCACCGCCGTGGCGAGTCCGCGCTGCGCGGCCCGCCAGGCCGTGACCAGCCCGATGATCCCGCCCCCGATGACGAGGACGTCTGAGGTTCGCGTACGCGACATGGGCGTCCAGCCCCTCCCTTCGCCGGCATGACCCGGATCAGGTTCGTACGGTCGGAGGCCGCCAGCCTCCCTCTCAGCCCGGTGCGTCCGGGCTCCCGCGAGTCTCTGCGGGGGCCAGCCTAACCGGACGCCGCGGCGCGCAGTAGGCAGCCTCCGCACGGAACCGGCCACCCCGGCGTCGTACGCCGGCGGTTCGGGGGTACCCGGAAAGGCGGGCCCGGGTGGCGGGACGGGCGCTGTGGAGCAGGTCACGGCGCAGGGGCACTGACTGACGCGACGTCAGCTGACTATGGTGATCAGGTGAGCGAGCAGACGCAGGAACCAGGGGCGTCCGGGCCCGGGCGCGTGGTCGTGGCGGGCGCGGGCATGGCCGGGGTGCAGACCGCTGTCGCACTGCGGGAGCGGGGCTTCGCCGGCCCGGTGCTGCTGATCGGCGCCGAACCCCACCAGCCCTACGACCGGCCGCCGTTGTCCAAGGCCGTCCTGCTCGGCAAGTCCGAGGGTTCCGCCTTCGACGTCGACTTCGAGGCCCTCGGCATCGAGCTGCGGCTCGGCTGCGAGGTGCTGGGCGTGCGCCCCGGTGACCACGAACTGGACACCGAGGACGGGCCCGTGCCCTACGACGTCCTGGTCGTGGCCACGGGAGCCGAACCGGTCCGGCTGCCCGGCGCGGAGGGCGTGCCCGGTGTGCATCTGCTGCGCACCCTGGACGACGCCGAGCGGCTGCGGCCGGTGCTCGCCCGCCAGCACGACATCGTGGTCGTCGGCGCGGGCTGGATCGGCGCGGAGTTCGCCACCGCCGCGCGCGAGGCGGGCTGCGCGGTGACCGTCGTGGAGGCGGCCGAACGGCCGCTCGCCGGGGCGCTGCCCGCCGAGGTCGCCGCCCCGATGGCCGGCTGGTACGCCGACGCGGGAGCGGTGCTGCGCACGCACGCGCGCGTGGAGCGCGTCGAGCCCGGCGCGGTCGTCCTCGACGACGGCTCGCGGCTGCCCGCGGGCGCGGTCGTGGTCGGCATCGGCGCCCGCCCGGCGACGGCCTGGCTGGCCGGCTCCGGGATCGAGCTGGGCGGCCACGGCGAGATCCGGGCCGACGAGCACCTGCGCACCTCGGTGCCGGACGTGTACGCGGTCGGCGACTGCGCCTCCTTCCCCTCGGGGCGCTACGGCGAGCGCCTGCTGGTGCACCACTGGGACAACGCCCTGCAGGGCCCGCGCACGGTCGCCGCGAACATCGTCGGCCGGGCCACGGGCGAGACACCCGCGGTCTACGACCCGGTCCCGTACTTCTGGTCCGAGCAGTTCGGCAGGTTCGTGCAGTACGCCGGGCACCACGCGGACGCCGACACGACCCTGTGGCGCGGCGACCCGTCCGGTCCGGCCTGGACGGTGTGCTGGCTGCGCGGCGAGCGGCTGGTCGCCCTGCTGGCGGTCGGCCGCCCCCGGGACCTGGCGCAGGGCCGCCGCCTGATCGAGTCGGGTACGCCGCTGAACCCGGTGCTGCTGACGGACCCGGCCAGGCCCCTGAAGGCGGCCGCCGCGTAGGGCCCGCCGGCGGGTGCGGGGCCCGGCGCGTCCGCCCGGGTGGACCGGGCCGACTTCCGACTGTCGGTGGCGGATGGCAGGCTGGTTTCCGTGACCGAGATTGACGCAAAGATCGATGCTCTCGTCCCTGCCTGGCTCACCCTGCCCGACATCGCCGAACAGTTCGGCGTCGAGGTGACGCGGGTGCGGCAGCTGGTCAAGGAGGGCCAGCTCATCGCCGTACGCCGCGGTGAGAACCGCGCGCTGCACGTCCCCGCGGACTTCGTCGACGGGGACAAGGTCGTCAAGGGCCTGTCCGGGACCCTGACGCTCCTGCGGGACGACGGCTTCACGGTCGAAGAGATGCTGGAGTGGCTGTTCACCCCCGACCCGTCCCTGCCCGGCACCCCGGCGCAGGCGCTCCGTGAGAACCGCGGTACGGAGGTGAAGCGCCGCGCCCAGGCGCTCGCGGTCTGACCCGACCTCGACCGAACATACGTCCGGCACCGCGTGAGCGGAGCCGGGCCCGAACAACCGCCCGTGGAGGGCCGTGGCCCCGCGGGGTCACGGCCCGGGGGACGCCCGCGCCCGTGATGGGCCACGGGACGTCCCGGCCGGAGGACAGGCGTAGGGTGCCCGGGGCGTCGTGGCGGACCGGGGGCCTTCCCGCACCGCACACGCACCCGTACGGCACCGACGTACCGCGGGCGCATCCGCGGCACCGACCTCCAGGGGGACATCCATGCCCGGCACCGCCGCCACCACCGCACGCGCCCGGCTCGCCGACGCCCGGGTCTACCTGTGCACCGACGCGCGCAGGCGGCAGGGCGATCTCGCGGAGTTCCTGGACGCCGTGCTGGCGGGCGGCGTCGACATCGTGCAGCTGCGCGACAAGGGCATGGAGGCCGCCGAGGAGCTGGAGCACCTGGCCGTCTTCGCCGACGCCTGCGCCCGGCACGGCAAACTGCTCGCGGTGAACGACCGCGCGGACGTCGCCCACGCCGCCGGCTCGGACGTGCTGCACCTCGGCCAGGGCGACCTCCCGGTCCCCGCGGCCCGCGCGATCCTCGGCGACGACGTCCTGATCGGCCGCTCCACGCACGCCGAGTCCGAGGCCGCCGCGGCCGCCGTCCAGGACGGCGTGGACTACTTCTGCACCGGCCCGTGCTGGCCCACCCCCACCAAGCCCGGCCGCCACGCCCCCGGCCTGGACCTGGTGCGGTACACCGCCGGCCTCGGCACCGACCGCCCCTGGTTCGCCATCGGCGGCATCGACCTGGGCACGCTCGACCAGGTCCTGGAGGCGGGCGCCCGGCGCGTGGTCGTCGTACGGGCGATCACCGAGGCCGACGACCCCGGTGCGGCGGCGGCCGAGTTCGCCGAGCGGCTGCGCGCGCGGTAGCCCGGCCGGCGGTCCCGGGAGCACCCGGCTCGGGACGGATTGTCCAAGGGGTGGACAGCAAGTGGACAAACAGGGCAAATCGCAGCGTCCGGTTGGGGGACCGACCGGCCCTGGCTAACCTGCCCGTATGGCCCTCGGCACCGCATCCATCAGGTCGGACCACGCGCGCACCGTCCGCGACATGCTCGCGACCGGCAAGACGACGTACTCGTTCGAGTTCTACGCCCCGAAGACCCCGAAGGGCGAGCGGATGCTGTGGAACGCGCTGCGGCGGGTCGAGGCCGTGGCGCCCGACTTCGTCTCGGTGACCTACGGCGCCGGCGGCTCCACGCGCGCGGGCACCGTCAAGGCGACCGAGGCGATCGCCTCCGACACCACCCTCACCCCGATCGCCCACCTCACCGCGGTCGACCACTCGGTGGCCGACCTGCGCAACATCATCGGCCAGTACGCCGACGCCGGGATCCGCAACATGCTGGCCCTGCGCGGCGACCCGCCCGGCGACCCGATGGGCGAGTGGGTGCCGCACCCCCGCGGCCTCGCCTACGCCGCCGAACTCGTCGAACTGATCAAGGCGTCCGGCGACTTCTGCGTCGGAGTCGCCGCCTTCCCGGCGATGCACCCGCGCTCCACCGACTGGGACACCGACGTCCGCCACTTCGTCGACAAGTGCCGCGCGGGCGCCGACTACGCCATCACGCAGATGTTCTTCCACCCGGAGGACTACCTGCGGCTGCGCGACCGCGTCGCGGCGGCCGGCTGCGACACCCCGATCATCCCCGAGGTCATGCCGATCGCCAGCGTCCGCTCGCTGGAGCGGATCGGCTCGCTCACCAACGCCGCGTTCCCGGCCGCCCTGAAAGAGCGGATCCTCACAGCGAAAGACGATCCGGCCGCTGTACGCTCCATTGGTATCGAATTCGCCACGGAGTTCTGTGCGCGGCTGCTCGCCGAGGGCGTGCCCGGCTTGCACTTCATCACGCTCAACAACTCCACCGCGACACTGGAAATCTACGAGAACCTGGGCCTGCACCACCCACCGCAGGCCTAGACCGTTCGCACCGGTATACGACACACTGCGTAGCGGCCACTGGGAGAGGGGCGTACATGGGCTGGGCGGTCCTCTACATCGCGTTCGGCATCGTCGCGCTGTGGCTGCTGGGCGAGGTGCTGCTGCAGTACAAGGCGCGGCTGCGCTGGCGGCTGCTGGCCTTCGCCGGCTTCCTCGGCGTCGTGGTCGGGGTGCTCATCCCGTCCGTCGTCGTGATCGGCCTGGGCGCGGCGGCCTTCGCGGTCGGGCAGACCTACGTCACCCTCTCCTTCCGCAGCGGCTTCTCGTCCGGCTGGGCGGTGAACGCCCCGATGCTCGGCGGCAGCAAGCGCCGGCGCGGTGAGCGCGGCCGCCAGGAGCCGACCCTGGAGGTCTCCGGCCTGGAGGCGGCCGACGCCGGCTACGGCGACGGGACCGGCGGCCGCCGCGACACCGCCGCCTACGGCCACGACGACGACTACGACCGCGACGACGTCTTCACCCCGGCCCGCCCCGGCCGGGAGCACGACGCCGAGTCCACGGCCGTCTACGAGCCGCAGCCCATGCCCGAGGACACCGGCTCCTACGGTGTCTACGGCTACCCCCAGCCCGCCGGTGCGCAGCACGACCAGTACGCCGCCCAGAACACCGACCAGTCCTACGCCTACGACTACTCGGGCTACGCCCAGCAGCAGGGCTACGACGCGAGCGGCCAGCAGCAGTACGCCGCCTACTCGGACCCGTACATCGGCTCGTCGAACTACGGGGCCCCGTACGACGGCGGCTACGGCGACCAGCAGTACCACGGCCAGCAGCAGGGCTACGGCCAGGACCCCTACGCCGGGACCCACGGCGGCGAGACCCCGCCCGGCGGCGTGTGGGTGCCGCAGCAGCGCAACACCGACGAGTACGGGCAGGAGCTGCCCCCCGAGCAGGCCTACCCCTACCAGGGCGGCGGGCAGCAGCCGCAGGGCAACGGCTTCGACGAGCAGTACCGTTTCTGAAGCTCCCGGACCCGGGGGCCCGGCGGCTCACTGAGAGCCCCGGAACCCCGGCCCCTCCACGATCAGTCCCGCGACCAGCGCGCCCGACATGCCCGCGTGCGGCAGTCCGCCGCCCGGGTGCGCCCAGCCGCCCACGGTGAACAGGCCGGGCACGCGCGTGCCGTTGGACGGGTGCAGCAGCCGCCCCCCGGCCGCCGCCAGCGCGGGCACGGGCACCGCCCCGCCCTCCGCGCCCGTGGTCTCGGCGATGCCGGCCGGGGTGATCACCTCCTGCCACAGCAGACGGTCACGCAGCTCGGGCAGGGCCCGCGCGGCAACGTCGATCATCCGCTCGGCGAGAGCGCCGTGGGAGCCGTCGGGCCGCGCGGGCACCACCGTCGTGAGCGAGACCGCCTCGTGCCCCTGAGGGGCCGATGCCGGGTCGTCGGGGCGCAGGACCGTCACGGTCGGCCGCGCGTCCTGCGCCGCCGTACCGAACAGGGCCTCCAACTCGGCCTGGCGGTCCGGGGCGTGCACCACCGTGCGATGCGCCGTGCCCTCGGGGCGGGCTCCGCGCAGGGCGAGCAGGACGGTCAGCCGGCTGGCCGTCGCCGGCTGCGGCGGCACCTCGCCGTCCCCGCGCGCACCATGACCCGCCGTCAGCCGGTCCAGGACGGCGGGCGCGACACCGGCCACCACGAAATCGGCCTCGGCGACCGTCCCGTCGGCGAGCTCGACGCCGCAGACCCGGCCGTCCTTCTCCCGCACGGCGGTGACGTCGGCGCCGAAGCGGAACTCGACCCGCCGGGCCGTGCACCGCTCGTACACCGCCCGGGCCAGCTCGCGCAGCCCGCCGCGCACGTACCAGGTGCCGAAGGCGTGCTCCATGTACGGCAGGACGGCCGCGCTCGCCGGGGTGGTCCGCGGGTCCAGGCCCTGGGCGAGGGCGTACCCCTCCAGCAGGGCCGTGAGCCGGGGGTCGCGCAGCTCCCAGGCCGCGACCTCGGCGAGCGTGCCCGCCCGGCGGGTGCGCAGCAGGCGCTTGTGGGGCACCGCGGGGTAGGGCTCGCGCTCGGCCAGCACCTGCCAGTTCGGCCACAGGGGCTCCTCGAGGAGCGGGCGGCGGGTGCGGTCCCAGGCCTCCCGGGCCCGGACCAGGAAATCGCCCCAGCGCTTCCCGGCGCCCGCGCCGAGTGCCTCGTCCAGCGCGGCGACCACCCCCGCGCGTGAGGCGTTCGGCAGCGACACCTGTGTGCCGTCCGCGAACACGTGCCGGGACGAGGGGTCGACCTGCACCAGCTCGACGCACTCCTCCAGGGGCTCCCGGCCGGTCTTGACGAACAGGTCGCGGTAGACGGCGGGCAGCGGCAGCAGTCCGGGGCCGGTGTCGAAGGCGAAGCCGTCGCGCTCGAAGCGGCGCAGCGCTCCGCCGTACGTGTCCGTCCGCTCGTACACCGCCACCCGGTGGCCCGCGACGGCCAGCCGGGCGGCGGCCGCCAGCGCGCCCATCCCGGCGCCGATCACCGCAATCCGTGCCATGCCAGGGACTTTATCGGCCCCCGCCGACAGTCCCGCCCGGCCGCCTCCGAGTACGGGCGCGGGCGTGGTCGTGACCACGCGGCGGCACCGGGCTCTGGGCCCGCGCGCGCAGGACTGAGTACCCGTACCTAGTGGCGGAGTTGAGTAGGCGCGCGGATGGGGGACGACCTGCGCGCAGGGGAGAGTGGAGACACGGAGAGGGGCTCGGCTCCGGCACCGGCGACACGGGGCGCCGGAACGGGGCCGGCCCGCGATCCGCTCCTTCCGCCGACGACGTCGGCGGGAGCGAGGCACGGGGGAGAACAGGGGGAGAACCGGGGGACGACCGCAACGGGGGGTCCTGCGGGGGGAAACGCACGGGGGAGCAGGGAAACGGGGGAGCACGGAAGGCGCCGGTTCGAGGTGGCCCGCGGGGGACGCGGCCACAGCGGACCGGCGCCTTCACGTGGTCGCCGGCCGCGCTGTCAGCGGCAGCCGCTCACCCGCCCCTGGAGCAGCCGCGACAGGGCCGCGTGGACGTCGTCCAGGGAGCGCTCCGGCTGGAAGGACTTCCAGTCGAGCGCGGCCACCAGGACCATGCCGACCAGCGCCGCCGCCGTCAGCGGCACATCGATCTCCTCGCTGAACTCGCCGTTGCCGACGCCCTCGCGCAGGACGCCCTCCACGACCGCGACGGCCTCCTGCCGCACCACCATCAGCGTCGACTGCCAGGCCCGGTTGGTGCGCCACAGCTCGGCCACGTAGAGCTGCGTGAAGGCCGGGTAGCGGTCGATGAAGACCAGACCCGCGCGGATCATCGCGTCCAGGGCGTCGACCTTGCCGCCGCCGTCCCGGGCGGTGCGCTCGGCCGCTTCCCTGAGGGAGGCGGTGAGGAGCCCCACCCCGTGCCGCAGCAGCTCCTCGAAGAGGACGGACTTGCTCGCGAAGTTGTAGTAGACGGTGCCCTTGGCGACCCCGGCACGCTCGGCGATCTCGTCCACGGTCGTGGCGGAGAACCCCTGCTCGGCGATGAGCGTGACGGCCGCCTCGTAGAGCTTCTGCCGGGTGGCCTCGCGGCGCGTGCTGCCGCCCGACGCGGCACTGCTGCTTTCCATGGCCCTGATTGTCACAGGAACCTTTCCGGAAGATGTGCCGGTGGGGCTCACAGGCTCAGCTCCGGGTGCAGCCGGTCCAGCGTCCACACCTGGCGCCGGCGGGCCGCCACGGCGGTCAGCGCGAGGGCACCGGCGGTGAACGCCGTCAGCACCACGCACGCGTGCCACACCGGTTCGAGACCCCCGCCGGTGATGAGCCGCCGCAGCGCCTCGACGACGTAGCTCATCGGCAGGAACGGGTGCAGCGCGTTGAAGAAGCCCGGGCTGGTCTGCACGGGGTAGGTGCCGCCCGCCGAGGTCAGCTGGAGCATCAGCAGGGCGAGGACGAGGATCCGGCCCGCCGCCCCGAAGCGCGCGTTCAGCCACTGCACGATCGCCGCGAAGCACGCCGTCACCAGGAACAGGAAGGCCACCGTCCCGGCCGCCCGCACCATCTCCAGGCCGACCGCCCAGTGCAGCACCGACATCAGGGCCACCGTCTGCAGCACCCCGATCGCCACCACCGGCAGCCAGCCCGCCAGCGCGATCCGCCACGCCGGGGCGCCCGCGGCGAGCGCGCGCCGGTTCATCGGCGTGATCAGCATGTACGCCACCATCGCGCCCACCCACAGCGACAGCGGGATGAAGTACGGGGCGAACCCGGTGCCGTAGTTGGGCGCCTTGTGCAGGTCCTGGGAGGCGAGCCGCACGGGGTCGGCCATGACCTCGGTGCGCCGCTCGCGGTCCTGCTGGTCGTAATCGGGGATCCGCTCCGCCCCGTCGTGCAGCCCGCCGGCGAGCTTGCCGGAGCCGTCGACGAGCTTGAAGATGCCGCCGTTGAGGTCGTCGGCACCGGTCTTCAGCTCACCGACGCCCTTGTCCAGGTCGACGGCGCCGGTCTTGGCCTTGCCGAGCCCCGTGTGCAGCTTCTTCGCCCCCGCGGCGACCCGGGCCGCCCCGTCGTTCAGCTTGTTGATCTTCTTGACGGCGTCGTCGAGGTCCTCGGAGAGGTGCGGCGCGCGGTCGGCCAGCGCCTGGGACTGCTTCTGGAGGGTGGCCAGGTTCTTGTCGAGCCGGTCCAGGTCGCCGTCCTGGTCCGCGATCAGGGTGTTGAGGTCGTCGGCGACGAGGGTCACGTCGGCCGCCGCTTCCTTGGCCTTCTTCAGGTCGGCACAGGCGGCGTCGGGCAGGGCCGGGTCCTCGCAGCGGCGGGCGTAGACGTCGGTCAGCGTGCCGGACGCCGCGCGGGCGCCCTTGGCGGCGGCCGGGGCCGTCTTCACCAGGGTGTCCAGGTGCTTGCGGATCACCCCGGAGGAGTCGGCGACGAGCTGGGCCGTGTCGCCGATGGTCTGCTCGTTGCCCTTCAGGAAGGGGCGGACCTTGCCGGCGGTGCCGTTGACCTTGTCGGCGAGTGTCTGCGTGCCGTCCGCGACGCCCTGCGAGCCGTCCGGGAGGGCGCCGGCGCCCTTGGTGAGCTTCGTCAGCGCCTTCGAGAGCCTGCCACTGCCGTCCTTGGCGTCCTTCAGGCCGTCGGCGAGGTCCTTGGAGCCCTTCTCGGCCTTGCCGATGCCGCCCTTGAGCTTGTCGGCGCCCTTGGCCGCCTGCACGGTCTTGCCGTGGATGTCGGAGAACGACACGAAGATCTTGTCCAGGAAGGAGCGCGAGGTCTTCGTGGACGCGGCCTGCCGCACCTCGCCGAACACCGTCCGGGAGATCTGCCCGACGATGTAGTTGTTGGCGTCGTTGGTGTGCACCTCGAGGGCGCCGGTCTCCGGGGTGTTCCCGGAACTGGAGGCGATCCGCTCGCTGAAGTCGGCGGGCATGGTGAGCGACAGGTAGTACGTGCCGTCCTCGACGCCCCTGCGTGCCTCGGCGGCGTCGACCTCCCGCCAGTCGAAGGTCCTGCTGTCGCGCAGGCCCTTCGTGATGTCGTCGCCCGCCGTGATCCTCTTGCCGTCGGCGGTCGCGCCCTTGTCGTCGTTCACCAGCGCCACCGGGATGCGGTCGAGCCTGCCGTACGGGTCCCAGAACGACCACAGGTACAGCGCGCCGTACAGCAGCGGCAGCACCAGCAGCGCGACGAGCGCGGCGCGCGGCAGCTTCCCCCGGCCGAAGCGGCGGAGCTCAAGCGCGGCCAGTCTCGGCGATCGCATCGGCCTTCCCCTCTCCCTGGTGTGCGGTCCGGTCGGTGGGGGCACCGGCGTCCCCGGCGGCTGAGGCCTCTTCGGCCTCTTCGGCGCCCCGGTCGTCCGCGGTGTCCTGCTCGTCCTCGGCGGTGGTGGTCCGCTGCTCCTCGGCGTCGGGGCCGTCCCCGGCTGCCCGCTCGTCCGCGGTCTCCCGGGTGAAGACCCGCACCGCGTCCGCGGGGGCCTCGCTGCACACCGCCACGACCGTCGTCCCGGCGTCCGCGAGGGACCTGAGCAGGGCCCAGGCCTCCTTCCGCTCGTCGTCCGAGAGCTTGAGGTCGGCGTCGTCGACGCCGAGCAGCCGCGGCCGGCCGATCAGCGCGAGCGCCACGGACAGCCGCAGCGCCTCCAGACGCTCCAGGTCCCGTACGGCGGTGCGCGGCCCCTTGGGCAGGGCCGCCAGGTCGAGACCGGCGGCGGCCAGCGCCTCGCCGACGCGCCGCCCGGCCTCGGCCGCCCGCTCGCCGCGGGGCCGCAGCAGGGCACGCAGCGAGTCGCCGAAGCGCCGCTGCAGCAGGGCCCGCTCCCGCAGGTGCTCGCCGACGGTGAGCGCCGGGTCGAGGTCGGTGACCCCCGGAACGTGCGCCAGGGCGCTGACCCGCCGCACCACCGAGAGCTGCTTCGGCAGCCGCGCGCCGCCCACCTCCGCCGTGCCCTCCGTGACCTTCATCCGCCCCGTCAGCGCGAGCAGCAGACACGTCCGGCCGGACCCGGACGGGCCCTCCACCGCGACGAGCGACCCCGGCTCGGCGTCCAAGGAGATCCCGCGGACCACCCACCCTCTGGGCCCCTTGATCCCGAGGCCCTCGGCGGTGATCCGCACCCCTCCCGTCGGTTCCCCCACGAGACTCCCCACCATTTGAACTGACTGGTCAGTGCAAAAACTACTCCGAACCTACGAGCGAGGCAAAACAGCAGGTCAGATCGGATTGTCAGTGCCATACCTCACGATGGGTCACATACGGCACGCCGTAACGGACGCGCCGTCACACAGACGACAGGAGGTTCGTCATGGCCAGCTACCACGCAGCAGCCGCCCGCCGGCGCCGCGCCACCGGCCCTGCCCCCTCACTGACCGGCCCGGCGAGCGACGTGCACCCCGTGCTGCGCCGGGCCTCGGCCCCGCCCGCCGCCCTCGACCTGCTCGCCCAGGCCCGCGCCGGCCTCGACGAGGCCGCCGTCCTGGAGACCCCCAACGAGCGCTACGCGACGGCGCACCTCGCCGCCCTGCGCACCGCCGCCGCCGTGCTCGCCGCCCGGGGCAGGCCGGAGACCTCGCCCCGGGCCCGGGCCAAGATCCGAAGCGCCTGGGAAGTGCTTCCCGAGATCGCGCCCGAACTGAGCGAGTGGAGCGCGCTGTTCGCCTCCGGCGCCCGGCGCCGCGCCCGGGCCGAGGCGGGCATCCAGGGCGCGGCCAGCGGCCGGGACGCCGACGACCTCATACGCGACGTGTCGATGTTCCTGCGCCTCGTCGAGCGCATGCTGGTCCTCCAGCCGGTCCTCCCGCAGCCCCGGCCGGACCAGGACCGGCCCGAGGGCCCGGGGGCGGGGGCGGACATGCCGGACGCGGGCTGAGCGGCCGGGGGAGTCCCGGCACCGGGTCATGCCGGGCGCCGCGTGCGAGGCAATAGGGTGGGGGACGCTCGAAGTCTTCCCTTCCCCGGCCGGGGCCGGGGAAGGCAGCCCGTTCGCTCCGCCGCGCAAGAGGCGGTGCCGCGCCGAGGAGTCAACTGCCGTGTCGGACCCGATGCGCCCCCGCGCCTCACTCCGTACCGCCGTGGTCTGGGAGGTCCTCCAGGACGCCCTGGACCGCCGGGTCAAGGCCACGGGCCGGGAGTCGCTGGACGTCCTCGACACCGGAGGCGGCAGCGGCAACTTCGCCGTGCCCGTCGCCCGCCTCGGCCACCGGGTCACGGTCGTCGACCCCAGCCCCAACGCGCTGTTCGCACTGGAGCGCCGCGCCGCCGAGGCCGGCGTCGCCGACCGGGTCAAGGGCGTGCAGGGCGACGCCCACGGCCTCTTCGACGTCGCCGAGCGCGGGAGCTACGACGCGGTGCTGTGCCACGGCGTCCTGGAGTACGTGGACGACCCGGCCGAGGGCGTCCGCAACGCGGTGGCCGCGCTGCGCCCGGAGGGCGTCCTCAGCCTGCTCGCGGCCGGGCTCGGCGGTGCCGTGCTCGCCCGGGCCCTCGCCGGGCACTTCAAGGAGGCCCGGCAGGCGCTCGACGACCCGAACGGCCGATGGGGCTCGGGTGACCCCGTGCCGCGCCGCTTCACCGCCGAGCAGCTCACCGCACTGGTCGAGGGCGCGGGCCTCAGGGTCGGCGCGGTGCACGGCGTGCGGGTCTTCGCCGACCTCGTGCCGGGCGTCCTCGTGGACACCGAGCCCGGGGCCCTGGAGGCGCTGCTGAAGCTGGAGGAGGCGGCGGCGGAGCTGCCGGCCTTCCACTCGGTGGCCACACAGCTCCACGTGCTCGGTGAGTCCGGTGAGTCCGGTGAGACCTCTGGGACCGGTGGGGTCAACGAGACGCCTGGGTCCGACGGGGCCTGAGCCACCTCGTGAGGCACCGCCGCTGATCAGCGGCTCGGCTGGGGATGGAGTACGCCACAGGCCCCCCGAATGGGGGCTTGGCGCCGTATGATCGAGGGAGACCGTTCCGGCATGACGGGTCGGCCGCCGGGGAATGGAAGCCTCAGCGAGCCGGGTCGCCCATGGCGGATCCTGGTTGGCCAATTGGCGTAGAGGGGCGGGTTTCACGGGGGCGATTCCCTGCCTATCCTGAAGGGACCCCCCGGGTCGCCCCGGCGACTGCACGATGAGGAGGACTCCGTGCCGCTCTCGGAGCACGAGCAGCGCATGCTCGAGCAGATGGAGCGAGCGCTGTACGCCGAAGATCCCAAGTTCGCGTCGGCGCTCGAGGGAAGCGGGCTGCGTACGTACACCCGGCGGCGGGTCTACCAGGCGGTCGCGGGCTTCCTCGTAGGTATTGCGCTCCTCATGGCCGGTATGGTCGCCAAGCAGGTCTGGCTCAGCGTCGTGGGCTTCCTCGTCATGCTGGGATGCGCGGTGCTCGCCGTGACCGGCTGGCGCAAGGCCCCCAAGCCGGGTGAACAGGCCGCCGGTGCCGCCGCGGGCCCGCAGGGCCGCCGCCAGGGCCGGCAACGGCGCTCCATGATGGACCGCATCGAGCAGCGCTGGCAGAAGCGCCGCGACGAGCAGGGCGGCCATTAGCCCCACGCCGAGCCTCTCCGCCATCCCATGAACACGTCGTCAGGGGTGACCACCGAGTCGTGGTCACCCCTGACGCATGCCCGGGACCAGGACGCGCCCGGGGCGGGCCCGGCGACACGCACGCCCGCTGTGGACCGCGGGCTCCCCTCATGCCCGGCAGGGCCGGAGCACCACACGGAACGGTGCTCTGCCCTCAACGAGACCCGGGGCACCGCTTGGGCAGGAGCCGTGCCGTGAGCCGGGCCGGGGGCACCGCTTGGGCAGGAGCTGTGCCGTCAGCCGGGCCGGGGCACCCACAGACTGGAGCCGCGCCCTCAACCGGCCCGGGCACCACAAGCAGGAGCTGTAATCGGGCCTGGGCACCACAGGGCAAGAGCGGTGCCGTCAACCGGGCCGGGGGCACCGCTTGGGCAGGAGCTGTGCCGTCGACAGGGCCAGGGCACCACAGGCAGAAGCCGTGCCCTCAATCGGGCCGGGGCACCGCACGGGCAGGCAGGAGCCCCGGGCGTCCCTCCCCGCCCAGCCGGAGCCCGTGCCCGAGCCCGCGCCCGCAGGGCGAAGCCGGTCGGGCGTCACCGCGTCCGGCCGGCGAGTCCCGGTACAGCCGGGGGCGAAGCCGCGGCGGCGCTGCGGCGGGGCCTGGCCCGCCGCAGCCGTACGCCGGACGGTCCTCAGCCCTGCTGGCCCGACGCCTTGGCCCAGCTCGGGCGCAGGGTCAGGGCCCGCTGCCGGAGGCCGGACCACCGGTCCGAGACCGCCCACACCACCCGCGCCGTGGAACGCGGCGCGAGGACCGCGCGGAGTCGCCTGGCGCGGCCGCCCGTGGCGCTCAGGCCCGCTGTCACCCGGCGGACGTCGCCCGTCAGGCCCGCGGTGAGGCGGGGGTGCGGTGCGTACAGGACCTGCTCCACCGCGTCCGCCACCCGGTGCACCGAAGCCGCCGCCGTCTCGTCGAGACCGCCCAGCCGCACGATGCGGGCGGCCGCCTTGCGCGGGGTCAGCGACTCGTCCGGCGGGATGCCGAAGTCCCACGCCGTGTCGGTCAGCTCCTGCCAGACCGCCAGGGTGTGCGGCGCGGCGTCCGCCTCACCGCGGCCGTGCGCCCCCAGCCGTACCGAGCGGGTGCGCAGGCGCCACAGCATCGGTGCCAGGGGGAGTGCCACCACGGCGAGGCCGGCCAGGGCCCAGGCCAGGAACGCGTACCACTTGGGTCCGTCGCCGCCGGTGGGCAGCGCCGCCTGGGGCGTCTCGCTGCCGCACCCGCCGTCCAGCTTCTTCTGCTCCGCCGTGCAACTCTCGCTCGTGGAGGGCGCGGTGGACGGCGCGGCGGACGTCGACCGGGTCGGGCTCACGTCGTCCGGCACCGAACTGCCCGGCGTGTCCGGCACGGTGTACGGCGGGATCGAGCCGCGGTTGGGAGTCGGCTCGAAGCGGGTCCAGCCCACGCCCTCGAAGTACAGCTCGGGCCAGGCGTGCGCGTCGCGCAGCCCCACCGACACCGAGCCGTCCGCCTGCGGGGAACCGGGCGCGAAGCCCACCGCGACCCGGGCCGGGATGCCCAGGGAGCGGGCCATCGCCGCCATCGAGAAGGAGAAGTGCACACAGAAGCCCTGCTTGTCCCGCAGGAACCGGGCGATCGCCTCCGAGCCGCTGCCGACCTGCACCTGCGTGTCGTACTCGAAGCCGCCGTTCACGGCGAACCAGTCCTGCAGCTTCACCGCCTGGTCGTACGGGTCGGCGGCGCCCGCGGTGACCTGGCGGGCGGTGCGGCCCACCACGGACGGGAGCGAGTCGGGCAGTTCGGTGAAGTCGCGCCGGATGGCCTGGGGCGCCGGTCCGGCGGAGGCCAGCTGCTCCGCCGTCGGCTGCACGTCCAGGCTTGTGACCTGGTAGGTCAGGCCGCGCGTGTTCTGGCCGTGGTCGCCGACCAGCGTCATGCCCAGCGGCTCGTAGCGCCAGTTGCCGCTGATGCGCACCCCGCTCGGCGGGTACGGCATCGGCAGCCAGTCCTGGGCGTACCAGTCGGCCGCCGAGATCGAGGTGTCGACCTCGGTGCGCTTGACGTCGGGGGAGAGGCCGATCGGGGCCGGGAACGTGCCGTCGGGCACGGCGGTGATGGACCGTCTCGACGGCTTCCAGGTGGTGCCGTCGAAGTCGTCCAGGGACACGATCCGCAGGTACAGGTCCGAGACGTCCTCCATCTCGGTCTTCACGGACAGGACCTGCCGGTCCTCGTCCGCGTTCAGGCTGTCCCGCAGCGACACCAGGGGGTTCACCGCCGAGATGGTGCCGCCACCGCCCGCGCCGGCGCCCGCGCCCGCTCCCACCGAGTCCAGCAGTCCGCCGTTCATCGTGGGCAGGACGAGCGGCACCACCAGGGCGATGCCCAGCGCGACCACGCCGATGCGCCGGCCGGTGCGGACCGGGGCGACCGGGCCGTCCGACTCGACGGCTCCCGGGCGCCCGGCCGCGCCGAAGACGCGGCCCCACTGGGAGAGCCGGTCCCGGCCCTCGGCCAGCAGCAGCATCAGGTAGCCGGCCGCCGCCACGAGGAACCACAGCCAGTCGGTGCCGCCCTCGGACAGCCCGGCGGCGACCGAGTACAGCGCGAGCAGCGGCAGCCCGGCCGGGGCGGCGCTGCGGAGGGTCACCGCGAGGGTGTCCACCAGCAGCCCGATGATCAGGACCCCGCCGATGAGCATCAGCCGGATGCCGTCGGACTCCAGGGGCGCCGGGATCGCGTACCGCGCGATGTCCTGCCCGCCCTGCTCGAGCAGCAGCGCGAAGCGCTCGAAGGCCTGCGGCCCGGGGACCAGCCCGGCCAGAGCCTGCTCGCGGGCGAAGACGAAGGTCAGCAGGACCAGGGTCACCAGGGCCTGGGCCGCCACCGTGAGCGGCCGGGCCAGCGGCACCCGGCGGGCGGCGGCACCCACGCCCGCCTGCACGGCCAGCAGGAACGCCGCCTGCACGATCCAGGTGGCCGGCTCGACGAGGGGCAGCAGGGCGCACGCGGCCATCAGCGTGGCCGCCCACGCGCCCAGCGTCAGTCGTACCCGCCCGCTCATCAACGTCCCTCCCCGCCGCTCGCGGCGGCCACGCCCCGGCGTTCCCGGTCGGCCTGCCGCCACAGCGCGTCCAGCGAGGCGCCCCGCGGCACACCGAGGACCGTCCAGCCCGCCTCGCGCAGCATGCGCAGCCGCTCCCCGCTCCCGTCCAACGGACCGGGCACGTCGCCCGGTTCCCGGGTCCAGGTGTCGCTGTCCAGCACGAAGGCCACCGCGCCCCCGCTGCGCTGCCGCATCCGGGCCACCACGGCCGCCTGCTCCTCGTCCAGGTCGCCGAGGAAGGCCACCAGCAGCCCCTCGTTCCCCCCGCGGATCACGTCGAAGGCCCGGGACAGGCCCGCGCCGTCGGAGTGGTCGATCACCGCGAGGGTGTCCATCATCAGACCGGCCGCGTCCGCCGACTCCTGGCTCGCGCCCGCGAAGCCGTCGCCGCCCTCACCGGGCACCGCGTTGCCGGTGTCCGTCAGCAGCCGTACGGAGAAGCCCCGTTCCAGCATGTGCACCAGCACCGAGGCGGCGCCCCCCACGGCCCACTCGAAGGCCGAGTCCGGGCCGGCGCCCTCGTAGGCGATGCCCCGGGTGTCGAGGAGCACCGTGCAGCGGGCCCGCTGCGGCTGCTCCTCGCGGCGCACCATCAGCTCCCCGTAGCGGGCGGTCGAGCGCCAGTGCACACGGCGCAGGTCGTCGCCGTGGCGGTAGCCGCGCGGGATCACGTCGTCCTCGCCGGCCAGCGCGAGCGAACGCTGCCGCCCGTCGCCGTACCCCTTCGCCTCGCCGCTCAGGCGCACCGGCGCCAGCGGCTCCACGCGCGGGATCACGGTCAGGGTGTCGTAGGTGGAGAAGGACCGGGTCAGCTCGCACATGCCGAAGGGGTCGGTCAGGCGCAGCTGGAGCGGGCCCAGGGGATAGCGGCCGCGCAGGTCGGAGCGGACCCGGTAGGACACCTCGCGCCGCCCGCCCGCCTCCACCCGGTCCAGCACGAAGCGGGGCCGGGGGCCCAGCACGTACGGCACCCGGTCCTGGAGCATCAGCAGGCCCGTGGGCAGCCGCGAGACGTTGTCCATCCGCAGGTGGACCCGCGCCTCGCTGCCGGCGGGCACACGGGCGGGGGAGAGCCGGCGGCTGCCCGCGACCCGGTACCGCGTGCGGTACAGCACCGTCGCGCACACCAGTGGCAGCACCGCCAGCAGCAGGCCGACGCGCAGCAGGTCGGCCTGCCCGAGCACGTACGAGCAGACGGCCGCCGCGACGCCGGCGGCCAGGAAGGAGCGTCCGCGGGTGGTCAGACCGGCCAGGGCGGTGCGGACGCCGCCCTTCTCGCCCCGGTCGGCCTCCGCCTGCCCCGTCCCCGCGGTGGTCATCACAGCCTCCGCGGCGGGTGCGAGGGATAGGTCGGCGCGGCGCGGCCCACGGCTCCGAAGCCGCTCTGCTGGTGGGGCGAGGCCGGCACCGGGGTGCGCTGCAGGATGTCCTCGACGACCTGCTCGGCCGTGCGGCGATTGAGCTGGGCCTGGGCGGTGGGCAGCAGGCGGTGGGCCAGGACGGCGACGGCGAGGGCCTGCACGTCGTCCGGCAGCGCGTACTCCCGGCCGCTCAGGGCCGCGGACGCCTTCGCCGCGCGCAGCAGGTGCAGCGTCGCGCGCGGGGAGGCGCCCAGTCTGAGGTCGGGATGCGTGCGCGTGGCGCCGACCAGGTCGACCGCGTAGCGCCGGACCGGCTCGGCCACGTGCACGCCGCGCACCGCCTCGATCAGCTTGAGGATCTCGTGCGCGTGCGCCACCGGCTGGAGGTCCTCCAGCGGGGAGACGCCGCCGTGCACGTCCAGCATCTGCAGCTCGGCCTCCGCGCTGGGATAACCGACCGAGACGCGGGCCATGAAGCGGTCGCGCTGGGCCTCCGGCAGCGGGTAGGTGCCCTCCATCTCGACCGGGTTCTGCGTCGCCACCACCATGAAGGGGCTGGGCAGCTCGTAGGTCTTGCCGTCGATGGTGACCTGGCGTTCCTCCATCGACTCCAGGAGCGCGGACTGCGTCTTGGGCGAGGCGCGGTTGATCTCGTCGCCGATCACCACCTGCGCGAAGATCGCGCCCGGCTTGAACTCGAAGTCGCGGCGCTGCTGGTCCCAGATGGACACACCGGTGATGTCCGACGGCAGCAGGTCGGGCGTGAACTGGATGCGCCGCACCGAGCAGTCGATGGACCGCGCCAGTGCCTTGGCCAGCATCGTCTTGCCGACGCCCGGGACATCCTCGATCAGCAGATGCCCCTCGGCGAGCAAGACGGTCAGCGAGAGCCGTACGACCTCGGGCTTGCCCTCGATCACGCCTTCCACCGACTCCCGCACGCGTTCCACCACGGCGGTCAGATCAGTGAGGCTCGCTCGATCGTCATAGGTCGTCACCCGGCCCTCCTCGGCCTTTCCCGCTCTCCCAGGGAGCACGGGATACCCCATTTTCCCGGACCGACGCCGCATGACGCGGGCCGGCCCACCCCGAACACGGACACCATGCGGGAAAAGTTCCGCGCGACGCCACTCCCGCATTCTTGCTGCCGTTACCGATTCGTGTCACTCGACTGTGGACAACTGGCCGCGATATGTCGGCCTTACGGCCATTCGAACGCGTGACTGACAGGTTTCCGACAGCTACCAGGGGTTGCCGGACGGGGTGGGCGACCAGGTCAGGCGGCGGGGTCGACCTCGCGCAGCAGGCCGGTCCGCACGTCGAAGACGAATCCGCGCACGTCGTCGGTGTGCAGCAGGAACGGGGAGGTGCGCACGCGCTGCATCGACTGCCGGACGTCCTGGTCGACGTCCCGGAAGGACTCCACGGCCCACGCCGGACGCTGCCCGACCTCCACCTCCAGCTCGTTGCGGAAGTCCTCGGTCAGGCTCTCCAGGCCGCAGCCGGTGTGGTGGATGAGGACCACGCTGCGCGTGCCCAGCTTGCGCTGGCTGATGGTGAGGGAGCGGATCACGTCGTCGGTGACGACGCCGCCCGCGTTGCGGATGGTGTGGCAGTCACCCAGCTCGAGACCGAGCGCCGCGTGCAGGTCGAGACGGGCGTCCATGCAGGCCACCACGGCGACCTGCAGGACGGGGCGGGCGTCCATGCCGGGATCGGTGAAGGCCTCGGCGTAGCGCTCATTGGCCTCGACGAGCCGGTCGGTGACGGTGCCGCCGGTGGTCGCGGCGTGGGGGCCAGTGGGAACCGATGCAGAAGTCGTCATAACCATGACGTTACTGGTCACCCGTGTCCTCGTCCCGCTGTGAGAGGGGACAAAGAACGCCATCGGGCCTTGTAGTGAGGTAACCCACAGGGGCGATGTGCCGTGGGCCTGCGACGCGCAGGCCGGTTGATTGACCGCGAGACAGGGTGGACTAAAGTGACGCGAAGCGGGAGGCGAGACTCTCCCCGCTGGACTGAATTCCCGGAGACCCCGGCGCTGACCGGAGATCTCCCCGCGTGCGCGGCGCGTACGTACGGCTCGGCCTCCTCCCGCTCCCGGTCGACTGACGCTTCCGGCGCCGGCAGGCCTCCTCACGAGCGGGCGGTGACCCGGCGGTGCGCACGGGCCCGCCGGATCTGAGAGGGCCCCTTGAGCGAGAGTCGACACGTCCCGGTGATGCTCCAGCGGTGCCTGGACCTGCTGGCACCCGCCCTCGAGGGCCCGGACGCCGTGGTCGTCGACTGCACCCTCGGCCTCGGCGGCCACAGCGAGGCGCTCCTGGAGCGGTTCCCGGACGTCCGCCTCGTCGCCCTGGACCGCGACAAGGAGGCCCTGCGCCTGTCCGGCGAGCGCCTCGCGCCGTACGGGGAGCGCGCCACCCTCGTCCACGCCGTCTACGACGAACTCCCCGACGTGCTGCGCCGGCTCGGCCTCGCGCGCGTGCAGGGCGTCCTGTTCGACCTCGGTGTCTCCTCCATGCAGCTCGACGAGGCCGACCGCGGTTTCGCCTACGCCCAGGACGCCCCGCTCGACATGCGGATGGACCAGACGACCGGGG
The DNA here is from genome assembly GCF_049846985.1 of Streptomyces sp. DT190. NCBI lineage: Bacteria > Bacillati > Actinomycetota > Actinomycetes > Kitasatosporales > Streptomycetaceae > Streptomyces > Streptomyces sp. DT190. Next base: position 68,199 of record NZ_JBNCNM010000010.1, read on the forward strand.
TCAGCGCCGCGGAGGTCCTCAACACGTACCCGCCGGGCGAACTGGTCCGGATCCTGCGGGCCTACGGCGAGGAGAAGCAGGCCAAGCGGATCGTCGGCGCGATCGTGCGCGAGCGGGAGAAGGAGCCGTTCACCACCAGCGCGCGGCTGGTCGAGCTGATCCGCGACGCCCTGCCGCAGGCCGCCAAGCGCACCGGCGGCAACCCGGCCAAGCGCACCTTCCAGGCCCTGCGCATCGAGGTCAACGGTGAACTCGCCGTCCTGGAACGGGCGATCCCGGCCGCCGTGAAGGCGCTGGACGTGGGCGGGCGGATCGCCGTGCTGTCGTACCACTCGCTGGAGGACCGGCTGGTCAAGCAGGTGTTCGCGGCGGGCGCCGCCACCACCGCGCCGCCCGGGCTGCCGGTCGTGCCGGAGCGCTACCAGCCGCGGCTCAAGCTGCTCACCCGCGGTGCCGAACTCCCCACGGAGGAGGAGATCGCCGAGAACCGGCGAGCGGCACCGGCGCGGCTGCGCGGCGCCCAGCGCATCAGGGAGGACGTCGAGTGAGCCAGGGGTGGTCCGGGACCGATGGAGCGCGAGTGGGCGACGGGTGGCTGTCGCCGGTCCGCGGAGCGCGAGCGGGCGAGGGACGGTCGCCGCGGGCCGGTGGAGCGCCGGCCCGCGACGGGCGGCCGTGCCGGGCCGGTGGAGCGCGAGTGGGCGACGCAGGGCTGCCACGGGCCGGTGGAGCGTCACCGCGCGACGGGCGGCCGTCCCGGGCGCGCGCAGCGCGCGCCGGCCGGCGACGCCCCCGCCCGGCCCGAGGGAGCGCGCGTGAGCAGTAGACCCGAACTGACGGGCAGGGCGGCACGTCTCGCGCGGCTCTTCCCCACCGGACCCGGGCAGGCCGCCCGCACCCCCTTCGTCCTCCTGGTCGTCCTCCTCCTCGGCGGCGGCCTCATCGGCCTGCTCGTGCTGAACTCGGCCGTCAGCGAGGGCGCGTTCCAGCTCGACGACCTCCAGCGCGAGACGAAGAACCTCACCGACGAGGAGCAGGCCCTCCAGCGGGACATCGACGCCTACTCCGCCCCCGAGGCCCTCCAGCGCCGCGCCCGCGAGCTCGGCATGGTCCCCGGCGGCGACCCCGCCTTCCTGGGCCCCGACGGCACGGTCAAGGGCGTCCCCAGCCCCGCCCCCGGCGTCCGTCCGGCCGCCGCCCACGTCCCCCTGGTCCTCGCCCCCGAGGCCATGCCCGACGGCACCGCATCGACCCCCGGCAGGTGACGGAAGTGTCCGACAGGGAACCGCCACGCCGCCGTGTGCCCGGCCCCGCCAGGCCCGCACGCCCCGAGGCCCGGCGCCGGCCCGGGCCCGGTGCCCGGCCGGCCCGGCGGCCCGGACCGGGACGCACGGCCCCGCCCAAGCCGCTCCGGCTGGGCAGCCCGCGCCCCCGGCTGCGCCTGATCGGGCTCGCGCTCACCCTCGTGCTGACCGCCTTCGTCGTACGGCTCTTCCAGGTGCAGGCCGTCGACGCGAGCACCTACGCCGCGAAGGCCGAGCAGAACCGCTACGTCGGGCAGGTGCTGGCCGCCGACCGCGGCGAGATCACCGACCGCTCCGGCGTCGCCCTCGCCACCAGCGAGGACGCCTACGACATCACGGCCGACCCCACGATGTTCGCGCCGGACATGCTGAAGATCGCCGACGGCCCCGAGCAGGCGGCCGCCCTGCTCGCGCCGATCCTCGGGCAGGACCAGGAGACCCTGGTCGGCAAGCTGCGGCCGAAGAACAAGGCCCTGCGCTACGTGAAGCTGGCCTCCCGCCAGACCCCGCAGGTCTGGAAGCAGATCAAGGACCTGAAGTCCGCGCTCGCCAAGAAGGAGGAGACGGACAAGTCCGTGCACAACGTGCTCGCGGGCGTCTTCTCCGTCGCCACCAGCAAGCGCGTGTACCCCAACGGCGAGCTCGCCGCCGGGATACTGGGCTGGGTCAACGGCGAGGGCAATCCGGGCGGCGGCATCGAGCTCCAGCTGAACAGGCAACTGGCCGGCAAGGACGGCAAGATCCGCTACGCCCAGTCCGGCGGCCGCCTGGTCCCGACCGCGGGGGGCGCCACCGAGACGCCCGCCGTACCGGGCAGCGACATCGAGCTCACCATCGACCGCGACATCCAGTGGGCCGCGCAGAACGCCATCTCGGAGCAGGTGAAGGAGTCCGCAGCCGATCGCGGCTACGTCATCGTCCAGGACACCCGCACCGGGCAGATCCTGGCCATGGCCAACGCGCCCGGCTTCGACCCCAACGACCTGTCCGACGCCGACCCGTCCGCCCTCGGCAACGCGGCCCTGCAGGACGCCTTCGAGCCCGGCTCGACCGCCAAGGTCATGTCGATGGCCGCCGTCCTCCAGGAACAGGCAGCCACCCCCATGACCCACGTGGTGGTGCCCAACCGGCTGCACCGCGGCGACCGCCTCTTCAAGGACGACGTCGACCACCCGACCTGGTACCTGACGCTCAACGGCGTCCTCGCCAAGTCCAGCAACATCGGCACCATCCTCGCCACCGGCCAGCTCGGCAGGACCCAGGCGCAGTCCAACAAGGTCCTCTACGACTACCTGCGCAAGTTCGGCCTCGGCAGCTACACCGGCCTGGGCTTCCCCGGCGAGACCAAGGGCATCCTCGCCCCGCCCGACAAGTGGTCGACCTCGCAGCAGTACACGATCCCTTTCGGCCAGGGCGTCTCCATCAACGCCATGCAGGCCGCCTCCGTGTACTCGACCATCGCCAACGGCGGCGTACGCGTCGAACCCACGCTCGTACGCGGCACCAAGGGCCCCGACGGCCGCTTCACTCCCGCCCCCGAGCCCGAGAAGACGCGGGTCGTGAGCGCGCAGACGGCGAAGACCCTCGCCCGGATGCTGGAGTCCGTCGTGGACGACGAGGAGGGCACCGGCACCAAGGCGCGCATCCCCGGCTACCGCGTCGCGGGCAAGACGGGCACCGCCAACCGCGTGGATCCGGCCACCGGCAAGTACCACGGCTACACCTCCTCGTTCGCCGGGTTCGCACCCGCCGACAAGCCCCGCATCACCGTCTACTGCGCCATCCAGAACGCCACCCAGGGCAGCTACTTCGGCGGGCAGATCTGCGGCCCCGTCTACAAGAAGGTCATGGAGTTCGCACTGAAGTCCCTCCAGGTCCCGCCGACCGGGGCCAAGCCCGCCAAGCTCCCGGTCACCTTCCAGCGCTGACCGGCCACATACGCCGGTCAGCACCGAACAGCCAGGAACCACCTCGTGACGACGATCACCCCGGATCCCGGGAACCAGCACACCCCCGGCCCCTCACTTCGCCCCCGGGCGGGTACTCCCGGTACGCTCACCGCCGTGCCACACGCTGATCAGTCCCAAACCACCCAGAAGGGCCATCCCGTGACATACCCCGGGCCGCCCAGGCCGGTGCAGGTCTCCGCCACATCCCTCGCGGAACTCGCCGATCAGCTGGGTGCTCCCGCGCCCCGGGACGCCGCCGAGGTCACGGGCATCACCCATGACTCGCGGGCCGTGCGCCCCGGCGACCTGTACGCCGCCCTCCCGGGCGCCCGCCTGCACGGCGCCGACTTCGTCGACCAGGCCGCGGGCCTCGGCGCCGCCGCCGTGCTGACCGACCCGACCGGCGCCGACCGCGCCGCCGCGTCCGGCCTGCCCGTCCTGGTCGTCGACGACCCGCGCGGGCAGATGGGCGAGCTGGCCGCCACGATCTACGGCCACCCCGGCCGGGACCTGCTGCAGATCGGCATCACCGGCACCTCCGGCAAGACCACCACCGCCTACCTCGTCGAGGGCGGCCTGAAGACCGTCAGGTCCACCGGCCTGATCGGCACGGTCGAGATGCGCATCGGCGACGAGCGCATCAAGTCCGAGCGGACCACGCCCGAGGCCACCGACCTGCAGGCCCTGTTCGCCGTGATGCGCGAACGCGGCGTCGAGGCGGTCGCCATGGAGGTCTCCAGCCACGCCCTGGTGCTGGGCCGCGTCGACGGCTGCGTCTTCGACATCGGCGTCTTCACCAACCTCAGCCCGGAGCACATGGAGTTCCACTCCGACATGGAGGACTACTTCCAGGCGAAGGCGCAGCTGTTCACCCCGAAACGGAGCAGGCTCGGCGTGGTCAACGTCGACGACGAGTACGGCCGCAGGCTGGTGAAGGAAGCCGGCGTCCCGGTCGTCACCTACTCCGCCGAGGGCCACCCCGACGCCGACTGGCGCGCCGAGGACGTCCAGGTCGGCCGGCTGGACTCGACGTTCACCGTCGTCGGGCCCAAGGGCGAGCGGATCAGCGCCACGTCGCCGCTGCCGGGCCCGTTCAACGTGGCCAACACCCTGGCCGCGATCGTCGCCCTCGCCGTCGCCGGGCTCGATCCGCAGGCCGCCGCCGACGGCGTCGCCGCCGTCCCGGGCGTGCCGGGCCGACTGGAGCGCGTGGACGCCGGGCAGCCGTACCTCGCGGTCGTCGACTACGCGCACAAGACCGACGCCGTCGAGTCCGTGCTGCGCGCCCTGCGCAAGGTCACCGAGGGCAGGCTGCACATCGTCCTCGGCTGCGGCGGCGACCGGGACAGGACCAAGCGGGAGCCGATGGGCGCCGCCGCGGCGCGGCTCGCCGACACCGCCGTCCTGACCTCCGACAACCCCCGTGGCGAGGACCCGCTCGCGATCCTCGCCACGATGCTGCAGGGCGCGGCCTCCGTGCCCGCGCACGAGCGCGGCGAGGTGCAGGTCTTCGAGGACCGGGCCGCCGCGATCGCCGCCGCCGTGGCGCGTGCCGAGCCCGGCGACACCGTGCTGGTCGCGGGCAAGGGCCACGAGCAGGGCCAGGACATCGCCGGGGTGGTCCGTCCCTTCGACGACCGCCAGGTGCTCCGCGAAGCCATCCAGAAGACCCAGGGATGAAAATCCAGAAGACCCAGGGGATGAACTTGTGATCGCCCTCTCCCTCGCCGAGATCGCAGAAGTCGTCGGCGGGCAGACGCACGACATACCGGATCCGTCCGTCCAGGTCACCGGCCCGGTGGTCCGGGACTCCCGCGAGGCGGGGCCGGGCAGCCTGTTCGTGGCCTTCGCCGGTGAGCGCGTGGACGGCCACGACTTCGCGGCGGCGGTCGTCGAGGCGGGAGCGGTGGCCGTGCTCGGCACCCGTCCCGTCGGCGTCCCCGCGATCGTCGTGGACGACGTGCAGACCGCTCTCGCCGCCCTCGCGCGGCACGTCGTGGCCCGCCTCGGCGCCACCCTCGTCGCCCTCACCGGCTCGGCGGGCAAGACCAGCACCAAGGACCTCATCGCGCAGGTGCTCCAGCGCAAGGCGCCCACGGTGTTCACGCCCGGCTCCCTCAACAACGAGATCGGGCTGCCGCTGACCGCGCTCAGTGCCACCGAGGAGACCAGGTTCCTCGTCCTGGAGATGGGCGCCCGCGGCATCGGGCACATCCGCTACCTCACGGAACTGACCCCGCCGAAGATCGGCCTGGTGCTCAACGTCGGATCCGCCCACATCGGCGAGTTCGGCGGCCGCGAGCAGATCGCCCAGGCCAAGGGCGAACTCGTGGAGTCCCTGCCCTCCGAGGCCGACGGCGGCACGGCCGTCCTCAACGCGGACGACCCCTACGTACGGGCCATGGCCTCCCGTACGAAGGCGAAGGTGCTCTTTTTCGGAGAGTCCGACGAAGCGGACGTGTCCGCCGAGAACGTGCGACTCACGGACACCGGACAGCCCTCGTTCAGGCTTCACACACCCTCCGGTGCAAGCGATGTGACCATGCGCCTGTACGGTGAGCACCACGTGTCGAACGCGCTCGCCGCGGCCGCCGTCGCCCACGAGTTGGGCATGTCCGCAGACGAGATCGCCCTCGCGCTCTCCGAGGCGGGCTCCCTCTCCCGCTGGCGCATGGAGGTCACCGAGCGCCCGGACGGCGTGACGGTCGTCAACGACGCCTACAACGCGAACCCCGAGTCCATGAAGGCCGCGCTGCGCGCGCTGGCGGCCATGGGCAAGGGACGCCGGACGTGGGCGGTGCTCGGCAAGATGGCCGAGCTCGGGGACGAGGCTCTCGCCGAGCACGACGCGGTCGGGCGGCTCGCCGTCCGGCTCAACGTCAGCAAGCTCGTCGCGGTCGGTGGCAGGGAAGCCGCCTGGCTGCAACTGGGCGCATATAACGAGGGTTCGTGGGGTGAGGAGTCGGTGCACGTGTCCGACGCACAGGCGGCGGTCGACCTGTTGCGCAGCGAGTTGCGCCCGGGGGACGTCGTGCTCGTGAAGGCGTCCCGTTCGGTCGGGCTCGAGAGCGTTGCCCAGGCGCTGCTGGAGTCCGGTGCCGAGGGTGAGGTTGCCGCCCGATGATGAAGCAGATCCTGTTCGCAGGAGTCATTGGTCTCTTCCTCACACTGGTCGGCACCCCGCTGCTGATCAAGCTGCTCGCGCGCAAGGGCTACGGCCAGTACATCCGCGACGACGGCCCGCGCGAGCACGCCAGCAAGCGCGGTACGCCGACCATGGGCGGCATCGCGTTCATCCTGGCGACGGTGGCCGCGTACTTCCTGGCCAAGGTCATCACGGGCTATGTGGACCCGAAGACCGACGCGGCGCCGACCTTCTCGGGTCTGCTGGTGCTCGGCCTGATGGTCGGCATGGGTCTGGTCGGCTTCCTCGACGACTACATCAAGATCGTCAAGCGGCGTTCGCTGGGTCTGCGGGCCAAGGCGAAGATGGCCGGCCAGCTGATCGTCGGCATCGGATTCGCGGTGCTGTCCCTGCAGTTCGCGGACAACCGCGGCAACACCCCCGCCTCCACGAAGCTGTCGTTCATCACGGACTTCGGCTGGACGATCGGCCCGGTGCTGTTCGTGGTCTGGGCGCTGTTCATGATCCTCGCGATGTCCAACGGCGTGAACCTGACCGACGGTCTGGACGGACTCGCCACCGGTGCCTCGGTGCTCGTCTTCGGCGCCTACACCTTCATCGGCGTCTGGCAGTTCCAGGAGTCCTGCGCCAACGCGGGCACCCTGACCAACCCCGGAGCCTGTTACGAGGTCCGCGACCCGCTCGACCTCGCGGTGGTCGCCTCCGCGCTGATGGGCGCCTGCCTGGGCTTCCTGTGGTGGAACACCTCGCCGGCCAAGATCTTCATGGGCGACACCGGTTCGCTGGCGCTCGGCGGTGTGCTCGCCGGCCTCGCGATCTGCTCGCGCACCGAGCTGCTCCTCGCCATCCTGGGCGGCTTGTTCGTCCTGATCACCATGTCCGTGGTGATCCAGGTCGGTTCGTTCCGGCTCACCGGCAAGCGCGTCTTCCGGATGGCGCCACTGCAGCACCACTTCGAACTCAAGGGCTGGTCCGAAGTGCTCGTCGTGGTCCGTTTCTGGATCATCCAGGGCATTTGTGTGATCGTCGGACTCGGCCTCTTCTACGCAGGATGGGCAGCGGACAAGTGACCTCCTCGGAGCCTTTCGACTTTCAGGGCAAGCACGTCACCGTCGCCGGACTCGGCGTCTCGGGCGTCCCGGCGGCCAAGGTGCTGCACGGTCTGGGCGCGACCGTCACCGTCGTCAACGACGGCGCCGACGAGCGCGCGCGGGCGCAGGCGGCCGAGTTGGAGGCGCTCGGGATCACCGTGCGCCTGGGCGACGGCGACTCCCTGCCGGAGGGCACCGAGCTGATCGTCACCGCACCCGGCTGGAAGCCGGACAAGCCGCTGTTCACGGCGGCGGCACAGGCGGGCGTCCCGGTCTGGGGCGACGTCGAACTGGCCTGGCGCCTGCGCGGCCCCGACGCCGCGCCCTGGCTCGCCGTCACGGGCACCAACGGCAAGACCACCACCGTCCAGATGCTCGCCTCGATCCTGAAGGCGGCGGGCCTGCGCACCGCCGCCGTCGGCAACATCGGCGTCTCCCTGCTGGACGCGGTCCTCGGCGAGGAGCGCTACGACGTCCTGGCCGTGGAGCTGTCCAGCTACCAGCTCCACTGGGCGCCGTCCCTGCGCGCCCACTCGGCCGCGGTGCTCAACCTCGCCCCCGACCACCTCGACTGGCACGGCTCCATGGAGGCGTACGCCGCCGACAAGGGCCGCATCTACGAGGGCAATCGCGTCGCCTGCGTCTACAACGTGGCCGACAGGGCCACCGAGGACCTGGTCCGCGAGGCCGACGTGGAGGAGGGCTGCCGCGCCGTCGGCTTCACCCTCGGCACCCCGGCGCCCTCCCAACTGGGCGTCGTGGAGGGCATCCTCGTCGACCGCGCCTTCGTCGAGAACCGGCAGAAGAACGCCCAGGAGCTCGCCGAGGTCGCCGACATCGACCCGCCGGCCCCGCACAACATCGCCAACGCCCTCGCGGCGGCGGCCCTGGCCCGCGCCTACGGCGTGCCCGCCAGGGCCGTCCGGGACGGGCTGCGGGCCTTCACCCCGGACGCCCACCGCATCGCGCACGTCGCCGACGTGGACGGGGTCGCCTACGTCGACGACTCCAAGGCGACCAACACCCACGCCGCGGAAGCCTCGTTGGCGGCCTACGAGTCGATCGTGTGGATCGCGGGCGGGCTCGCCAAGGGCGCGACCTTCGACGAGCTGGTCGCCAAGTCGGCGAAGCGGCTGCGCGGGGCGGTGCTGATCGGCGCGGACCGCGCGCTCATCCGCGAAGCCCTGGCGCGACACGCCCCGGAGGTACCCGTCGTCGACCTCGACCGGACCGACACTGGGGCGATGCGCGCGGCGGTCCACGAGGCGCACAGGCTCGCTCAGGCGGGCGACACGGTGCTGCTGGCCCCGGCCTGCGCCTCCATGGACATGTTCGCCAACTACAACAAGCGCGGGGACGCTTTCGCGGACGCGGTTCGCGAGCTCGGCTCCGTCGAGGGCTGACCCGGGTCCGCCTCGCCCGGCGGTGACGCCGGGCGTACCTGGGAGGGACGCGTGACACGGATGTGGCTGGTGCCCGAGCGGCCGGGGAGCGTGCGCGGCACGACGTCCCCCACCGGCAAGGCGGGGTGAGCGGCGATGCCCACCAGCCGCACCGGACGGCCCCCGTCCCCGCGCGCCCCGAAGCGCCCCGTCGCCCCGCGGCCGCCGCGCGAGAACGGCGTCCTCGGCCTGTACACCCGCGCCCGGCGCGGCTGGGACCGGCCGCTGACCGCCTACTACCTGATCTTCGGCGGCAGCGCGCTGATCACCGTGCTGGGCCTGGTGATGGTCTACTCGGCCTCCCAGATCACCGCGCTGCAGATGTCGCTGCCCGGCTCGTACTTCTTCCGCAAGCAGCTGCTCGCGGCGGTCATCGGCGCCGGTCTGCTGTTCGCCGCCTCACGCATGCCGGTGAAACTCCACCGGGCGCTGGCCTACCCCATCCTGGCGGGCGCCGTCTTCCTCATGGCCCTGGTGCAGGTCCCCGGGATAGGAGTCTCGGTCAACGGCAACCAGAACTGGATCGCCGTCGGCGGCTCCTTCCAGCTCCAGCCCAGCGAGTTCGGCAAGCTCGCGCTGGTGCTGTGGGGCGCCGATCTGCTCGCGCGCAAGCAGGACAAGAGGCTGCTGACCCAGTGGAAGCACATGCTCGTGCCGCTGGTCCCGGCCGCCTTCATGCTGCTCGGGCTCATCATGATCGGCGGCGACATGGGCACCGCGATCATCCTCACGGCCATCCTGTTCGGCCTGCTCTGGCTGGCCGGCGCGCCCACGCGGCTGTTCGCCGGCGTCCTGTCGGTCGCCGCCGTGCTCGGCCTGATCCTCATCAAGACCAGCCCCAACCGCATGGCCCGCCTGCAGTGCCTCGGCGCCACCGAACCCCAGTCCGGACCCGTCGACTGCTGGCAGGCCGTACACGGCATCTACGCCCTCGCCTCCGGCGGGATCTTCGGCTCGGGGCTGGGCGCGAGTGTGGAGAAATGGGGCCAACTCCCCGAAGCCCACACCGACTTCATCTTCGCCGTCACCGGTGAGGAACTGGGCCTGGCGGGGACGCTGTCGGTCCTCGCCCTCTTCGCGGCTCTAGGCTATGCGGGTATCCGCGTGGCCGGACGCACGGAGGACCCGTTCGTGAGGTATGCCGCGGGAGGCGTGACCACCTGGATCACGGCCCAGGCCGTGATCAACATCGGTGCGGTGCTCGGTCTGCTGCCGATCGCCGGTGTGCCTCTCCCGCTGTTCTCCTACGGAGGATCCGCCCTGCTGCCGACCATGTTCGCCATCGGGCTGCTGATCGCCTTCGCACGCGACGAGCCCGCTGCGCGGGCAGCGCTTGCGATGCGGCAACCTCGCTTTGGTAGAAAGCGGGGGGCCGGGGGAACCGGTTCGGGTCGGAGTCCCCGGAGATGGAACACGATGCGACGGCGCGCCACGGCGGCGCGTCCGTCCGGAGAGCGGTGAATTTCGGTGCATGTCGTACTCGCCGGCGGAGGAACCGCGGGCCACATCGAGCCCGCGCTCGCCCTCGCGGACGCCCTGCGCAGGCAGGACCCGACCGTGGGCATCACGGCCCTGGGCACGGAGCGAGGTCTGGAGACACGTCTCGTACCCGAGCGCGGCTACGAACTGGCGCTGATCCCCGCCGTACCGCTGCCGCGCAAGCCCACCCCCGAGCTGATCACCGTCCCGGGCCGGCTGCGCGGCACCATCAAGGCGACCGAGCAGATCCTGGAGCGCACCAAGGCGGACGCCGTGGTCGGCTTCGGCGGCTACGTCGCCCTGCCCGGCTACCTGGCGGCCAAGCGCCTCGGTGTGCCGATCGTCATCCACGAGGCCAACGCCCGCCCGGGCCTGGCCAACAAGATCGGCTCGCGCTACGCCAGCCAGGTCGCGGTCTCCACGCCGGACAGCAAGCTGCGCGGCGCCCGCTACATCGGCATCCCGCTGCGCCGCTCCATCGCCACCCTGGACCGCGCCGCCGTACGCCCCGAGGCCCGGGCCGCCTTCGGGCTCGACCCGAACCTGCCCACGCTGCTGGTCTCCGGCGGCTCCCAGGGCGCCCGCCGCCTCAACGAGGTCGTGCAGACGGTCGCGCCCTGGCTCCAGCAGGCCGGCATCCAGATCCTGCACGCGGTCGGCCCGAAGAACGAACTGCCGCAGGTCCAGCAGATGCCGGGGATGCCCCCCTACATCCCGGTAAGTTACCTGGACCGGATGGACCTCGCGTACGCGGCGGCCGACATGATGCTCTGCCGCGCGGGTGCGATGACCGTCGCCGAACTCTCCGCCGTCGGGCTCCCGGCCGCCTACGTCCCGCTGCCCATCGGCAACGGCGAACAGCGGCTCAACGCCCAGCCGGTGGTGAAGGCCGGCGGCGGCCTGCTGGTCGACGACGCGGAGCTGACCCCCGAGTGGGTCCAGCAGAACGTCCTGCCCGTGCTCGCCGACCCGCACCGGCTGTACCAGATGTCCCGCGCCGCCGCCGAGTTCGGCCGCCGGGACGCCGACGACCTGCTCGTCGGCATGGTGTACGAGGCGATCGCCGCCGCTCGTGCACACCGCTAGGCACGTATGACGGAAGGCAGGGGAGCGTGGCCGGATCGACCACCGCCGAGCGCGGTGAACGCCAGCAGAAGTCGTCCGGCCCGCCGCCCGTCAGGCGTCTGAGGCGGCGCCACGTTCGTGTGATGGTCATCCTGGGCCTGGTCCTGCTCTTCCTCGGCACACCGACGCTGTGGCTGTTCTACGGGTCCGACTGGCTGCGGGCCGAGCAGGTCTCCGTGTCGGGCACCCGGGTCCTGACGCCGGCTCAGGTCCGGGCGGCCGCCGAGGTGCCCCTCGGCAAGCCGCTGATTTCCGTCGACACGAACGCGATCGAGACGCGGCTGCGCCGGACATTGCCCCGGATCGACGCGGTTGACGTGGTCCGCTCCTGGCCTCGTGGAATCGAGCTGAAAGTGGTCGAGCGGACTCCGGTTCTGATTGTCCAAAAGGGCGGAAAGTTCATCGAAGTGGACGATGAAGGTGTCCGTTTCGCCACGGTTCCCGAGGCGCCGAAAGGCGTGCCCGCACTGGAATTGACGCTGGCGCGCTCCGGCTCGGCCGCCGCCAGCCTGCGCCGCTTCGGCGAACCCCGGCTGGTGCGCGAGGCGGTCGGCGTCGCCCGTGCCGTTCCGGCCGCGGTCGCCCGCGACACACGGACCGTCAAGGTCCGTTCCTACGACGACATCTCGCTCCAGCTGCGGGACGGCCGCACCGTGGTATGGGGGAGCAGCGAGAAGGGGGCTGCCAAGGCCCGCGCGCTGACCGCCCTGATGAAAGCCTCGCGCGATGCGCGGCACTTCGACGTGAGCGTCCCCACCGCGCCCGCGTCATCAGGGAGTTGACGCACATCCGCGCAGGCCAGCACCCTGGTTGGGCAGCGCTACGGCTGATCACATAGGGTGAAAAGAAAAACGGGAGGTTCGGCGTGTTCGTTGAACGTGCGCCACTTGTCGACTTAGTGTCCTGTTCAGAAGACTCCAAGGAACGGACACACTGGTAACCCTAAACTTCAGGGTTAGGGTTCGGGTCGGCGATACGGACCGTCCCATTCGGCATCAGTCGTCGGGTCGCGGGGCGCAGGGCGTCCCGGGGATTCGGCGACACGTAACTCGAGGCGAGAGGCCTTCGACGTGGCAGCACCGCAGAACTACCTCGCAGTCATCAAAGTCATCGGTGTCGGCGGCGGTGGTGTCAATGCCATCAACCGGATGATCGAGGTCGGTCTCAAGGGCGTCGAGTTCATCGCCATCAACACCGACGCGCAAGCCCTGTTGATGAGCGACGCCGACGTCAAGCTGGACGTCGGCCGTGAACTCACCCGCGGACTCGGCGCCGGAGCCAACCCGGCCGTGGGCCGCAAGGCCGCCGAGGACCACCGCGAGGAGATCGAGGAGGTCCTCAAGGGGGCCGACATGGTCTTCGTGACAGCCGGTGAAGGCGGCGGCACCGGCACCGGCGGCGCGCCCGTCGTGGCCAACATCGCCCGCTCGCTCGGTGCCCTCACCATCGGTGTGGTCACGCGACCGTTCACCTTCGAGGGGCGGCGCCGCGCGAACCAGGCCGAGGACGGCATCGCCGAGCTCCGCGAAGAGGTCGACACCCTCATCGTCATCCCGAACGACCGGCTGCTGTCCATCTCGGACCGCCAGGTCTCGGTGCTCGACGCCTTCAAGTCGGCCGACCAGGTCCTGCTCTCCGGTGTGCAGGGCATCACCGACCTCATCACCACCCCGGGCCTGATCAACCTCGACTTCGCCGACGTCAAGTCGGTCATGTCCGAGGCCGGTTCGGCCCTGATGGGCATCGGCTCCGCCCGCGGCGACGACCGCGCCGTGGCCGCCGCCGAGATGGCGATCTCCTCGCCGCTGCTGGAGGCGTCCATCGACGGCGCCCGCGGCGTGCTGCTCTCCATCTCCGGCGGTTCCGACCTCGGCCTGTTCGAGATCAACGAGGCCGCCCAGCTGGTCAGCGAGGCCGCCCACCCCGAGGCCAACATCATCTTCGGCGCCGTCATCGACGACGCCCTCGGCGACGAGGTCCGGGTCACGGTGATCGCCGCCGGCTTCGACGGGGGCCAGCCCCCCGCCCGCCGGGAGAACGTGATCGGCTCGGCCTCGGCCAAGCGCGAGGAGCCGGCCCCGTCCCGGCAGGCCGAGAGCCGCCCGACCTTCGGCTCGCTCGGCAGCGTGACGCCGAAGGAGGACCCGGAGCCGGCTCCGAAGCCGGTCGAGGACATCCCGGTCGCCCCGCCGGTCCCGCCGGCGCCGCGCACCTACTCGGACAGCGCGGCCGAGGAACTGGACGTACCGGACTTCCTCAAGTGATCCTTCTGACGTGATAGGACAGCGCGAAAGCGTGAGCGGCGCCCACTTCGCCTTCACCGACCGGTGGGGCGGGGTGAGCGCCGCTCCGTATGAGGAGCTCAACCTCGGCGGAGCGGTCGGGGACGACCCCGACGCCGTGCGCACCAACCGGGAGCTGGCCGCCAAGTCCCTCGGTGTCGAACCGGACCGGGTGGTCTGGATGAACCAGGTGCACGGGGCGGACGTGGTGGTCGTGGACGAGCCGTGGGGATCCTCACCCGGGATCCCGTCGGTCGACGCGATCGTCACGGTGCGGCGCGGGCTCGCCTTGGCGGTGCTCACCGCCGACTGCGTGCCGGTGCTGCTGGCCGACCCCGTCGCCGGCATCGCCGCAGCGGCCCACGCGGGCCGCCCCGGCATGATCGCCGGTGTCGTCCCGGCCGCGCTACGCGCGATGACGGACCTGGGCGCCGACCCCTCCCGGATCGTCGCCCGCACCGGACCCACCGTCTGCGGCCGGTGTTACGAGGTGCCCGAGGCGATGCGCGCCGAGGTGTCCGCCGTCGAGCCGGCGGCCTACGCCGAAACGAGCTGGGGCACGCCGGCGGTCGACGTGAGCGCCGGGGTGCACGCTCAGCTGGAACGGCTCGGGGTGCGCGACCGGGAGCAGTCGCCGGTGTGCACGTTGGAGTCACGTGATCACTTCTCGTACCGGCGCGACCGCACCACCGGGCGGCTCGCGGGCTATGTGTGGCTGGACTGACAGGACATGACGGACCGTAAGGACGAACTCGCCGCGAACCTGGCGAAAGTGGAGCGGCGCATCGCGAACGCGTGCGCGGCGGCGGGACGCCCGCGCGAGGAGGTGACCCTGATCGTGGTCACCAAGACCTATCCCGCCGACGATGTGCGGGCCCTCGCGGAACTCGGCGTGCGCCATGTCGCCGAGAACCGCGACCAGGACGCGGCGCCCAAGGCCGCCGCGTGCTCGGATCTGCCCCTGACATGGCACTTCGTGGGTCAACTCCAGACCAACAAGGTGCGATCCGTAGTCAATTACGCGGATTTCGTGCAGTCCGTCGACCGTTCCCGGCTGGTCACCGCCCTGTCGAAGGAGGCCGAGCGGACCGGGCGCGAACTGGGGTGCCTGCTGCAGGTCGCGCTCGACGCCGGTGAGAGCGGGCGGGGCGAGCGCGGCGGCGTGGCGCCCGAGGGCGTCGAGGAGTTGGCCGGACTGGTCGCCGGCGCACCGGGTCTGCGGCTCGCCGGTCTGATGACCGTCGCCCCGCTCACCGGGGAGTACGCGGGTCGCGAACAGGCCGCGTTCGAGCGGTTGAAGGATTTGTCGACGGACCTGCGCCGGAGTCATCCGGCTGCCACCATGGTCTCGGCAGGGATGAGCGCGGACCTCGAACAGGCCGTGGCGGCCGGAGCGACACATGTGCGCGTCGGCAGCGCGGTACTCGGAGTCCGCCCCAGGCTCGGGTAACGTCGCCAAGAAGTCGGACCACAGCAGAAAATATGGTCATTGCCGCCGAAAGGCGGATTCAAGGACCACGTGGATCGCGGGCACTTGGCAGTCGTCAGCCGATCCACCACAGAGCGGAGGACTCAGAGAATGGCCGGCGCGATGCGCAAGATGGCGGTCTACCTCGGCCTCGTGGAGGACGATGGGTACGACGGCCGCGGATTCGACCCCGACGACGACTTCGAACCGGAACTGGACCCGGAACCCGAGCGGGACCACCGTCGGCACGAACCGTCCCACCAGCCGCATGTCTCACATCAGCCCCAAAGGGACGAAGAGGTACGAGTCGTACAGCCGCCCGCACCTCGCGAGCCTGCCCCCCGCTCCGCTTCGCTCCCCGCGGAATCCAGCCGCCCGGCGCGCATCGCGCCCGTGGCATCCATCACACAAGAACGCGCAAGTCTGGAGAAGAACGCACCGGTGATCATGCCCAAGGTCGTGTCCGAACGAGAGCCTTACCGGATCACCACGCTCCACCCGCGGACCTACAACGAGGCCCGTACCATCGGGGAACACTTCCGTGAGGGCACCCCGGTGATCATGAATCTGACTGAGATGGATGACACAGATGCGAAGCGACTTGTCGACTTTGCGGCCGGTTTGGTGTTTGGTCTTCACGGCAGTATCGAGCGGGTGACGCAGAAGGTGTTCCTGTTGTCGCCTGCTAACGTCGATGTCACGGCGGAGGACAAGGCCCGCATCGCAGAGGGCGGGTTCTTCAACCAGAGCTGAGACGCACCACCGGAAACATCAGTACACAGCAGGGCACAGGGGAGAGGGAAGCAACAGGTCATGAGCGTGGTTTTCGACGTTGTCTACATCGCGCTGATGTGCTTCCTCATCGTGCTCATCTTCCGGTTGGTCATGGACTACGTCTTCCAGTTCGCCCGCTCATGGCAACCCGGCAAGGCGATGGTGGTCGTTCTGGAGGCCACCTACACTGTCACTGATCCACCGCTCAAGCTTCTGCGGCGGTTCATTCCGCCGCTGCGTCTCGGGGGCGTGGCGCTCGACCTGTCCTTCTTCGTACTGATGATCATCGTCTACATCCTGATCTCGATCGTGAGCCGGCTGTGAGCGATGTGAACTACGGTCTTGCCGAATGCCGACGACTACGTTGAGGTGAAGAGATGCCGTTGACCCCCGAGGACGTGCGGAACAAGCAGTTCACGACCGTCCGCCTCCGAGAAGGCTATGACGAGGACGAGGTCGATGCCTTCCTCGATGAGGTCGAAGCCGAACTGACCCGCCTGCTCCGCGAGAACGAGGACCTGCGCGCCAAACTGGCCGCGGCCACGCGCGCTGCTGCGCAGAACCAGCAGAACATGCGCAAGCCGCCGGAGCAGGACCAGCAGCAGCAACAGCAGCAGCAGGGCATGCGAGGTCCGGGTGGTCCCGTACCCGCCGGCATATCGGGCCCGCCGCAGCAGCAGATGGGTGGCCCCATGGGTGGTCCGCCCCAGCTGCCGAGCGGTGCCCCGCAGCTGCCCGCCGGTCCCGGCGGTCAGGGTGGTCCCCAGGGTCCTGGTGGTCCCGGTCCGATGGGCCAGGGTCCGGGTCCGATGGGTCAGCCCCCGATGCAGCAGCAGATGGGTGGTCCGATGGGCGGCCCCATGGGCGGTCCGATGGGCGGCCCCGGTCAGGGAGGCCCCGGCGGCGACAGCGCCGCGCGTGTCCTCTCGCTGGCCCAGCAGACCGCCGACCAGGCGATCGCCGAGGCCCGTTCCGAAGCCAACAAGATCGTCGGCGAGGCGCGTTCGCGTGCCGAGGGTCTGGAGCGTGACGCCCGTGCCAAGGCCGACGCCCTGGAGCGGGACGCGCAGGAGAAGCACCGCGTCGCGATGGGCTCCCTGGAGTCCGCCCGCGCCACGCTGGAGCGCAAGGTCGAGGACCTGCGCGGCTTCGAGCGCGAGTACCGCACGCGCCTGAAGTCGTACCTGGAGTCGCAGCTGCGCCAGCTGGAGACCCAGGCCGACGACTCGCTGGCTCCGCCGCGTACTCCCGCGACCGCGTCCCTCCCGCCGTCCCCGGCGCCTTCCATGGCACCGGCCGGCGCGAGCGCCCCGTCCTACGGTGGCAACCAGACGATGGGCGGCCCCCCCTCGCCGTCCGCTCCGTCCTACGGTGGCCAGCAGCAGATGTCCCCGGCGATGACCCAGCCGATGGCGCCGGTGCGTCCGCAGGGTCCGTCGCCGATGGGTCAGGCTCCCTCGCCCATGCGGGGCTTCCTGATCGACGAGGACGACAACTGACGGCCTGATGGCCAGGAGTACGGCATAGACGTCGGCAGCGTTCAGGGCGAGGCCCCGGGTTCACCCCCGGGGCCTCGCCCTTTGCCATGCGCGTTCGCAGCGGCGCAACGGTGTTCGTGCGAACGCAACCGCGGTCGTGCGTACGCAACGCCGAAGGCCCGGAACCACCAAGATCTTTGGCGGGTCCGGGCCTTCGGGGTGGCCGGCCTGGGTGGTTACGCCTTGCGGAGGCGGAACGTCAGGGTCAGGCCCTCGTCGGTGAACGGTTCGCCGTAGCCGTCGCCGGCCTCGCCCTGGGCGAAGTCCGTGGCGAGGACCTCGTCGGCGATCAGGCCGGCGTGGTCGGTGAGGGCCGCGACCGTCGCCGCGTCCGTCGCCGTCCAGCGCAGTGCGATGCGGTCGGCCACGTCGAGGCCGCTGTTCTTGCGGGCCTCCTGGATCAGGCGGATCGCGTCACGGGCGAGGCCCGCACGGCGCAGCTCCTCCGTGATCTCCAGGTCCAGGGCGACCGTCGCGCCCGCGTCGGACGCCACCGACCAGCCCTCACGCGGGGTCTCCGTGATGATGACCTCGTCGGGAGCGAGCGTGATGGTCTCGCCGTCGACCTCCACCGACGCCGTACCCTCGCGCAGGGCCAGGGACAGCGCGGCCGCGTCCGCGTGCGCGACGGCCTTCGCCACGTCCTGGACGCGCTTGCCGAACCGCTTGCCCAGGGCGCGGAAGTTGGCCTTCGCGGTGGTGTCGACCAGGGAGCCGCCGACCTCGCTGAGCGTCGCCAGGGACTCGACGTTCAGCTCCTCCGTGATCTGCGCGCGCAGTTCGGAGTCCAGCGTCTCGAAGCCGGTGGCCGCGATCAGGGCGCGGGACAGCGGCTGGCGGGTCTTGACGCCCGACTCCGCGCGCGTGGCCCGGCCGAGCTCCACCAGCCGGCGCACCAGCACCATCTGCTTCGACAGCTCCGGGTCGATGGCGGTGAGGTCCGCCTCCGGCCAGGAGGAGAGGTGGACCGACTCCGGAGCGCCCGGGGTGACCGGGACGATCAGGTCCTGCCAGACCCGCTCGGTGATGAACGGGGTCAGCGGGGCCATCAGCTGCGTGACCGTCCCGACGACCTCGTGCAGTGTGCGCAGCGCCGCCTTGTCGCCCTGCCAGAAGCGGCGGCGGGAGCGGCGCACGTACCAGTTCGACAGGTCGTCGACGAAGGCGGACAGCAGCTTGCCGGCGCGCTGGGTGTCGTAGGCGTCCAGGGCCTGGGTGACCTGGTCGGTGAGCGCGTGCAGTTCGGACAGCAGCCAGCGGTCCAGGACCGGGCGGTCGGCCGGGGCCGGGTCGGCCTCGGACGGGGCCCAGCCCGTCGTACGGGCGTACAGGGCCTGGAAGGCGACCGTGTTCCAGTACGTCAGGAGGGTCTTGCGGACGACCTCCTGGATGGTGCCGTGGCCCACGCGGCGGGCCGCCCACGGGGAGCCGCCGGCCGCCATGAACCAGCGGACCGCGTCGGCGCCGTGCCGGTCCATGAGCGGGATCGGCTCCAGGGTGTTGCCCAGGTGCTTGGACATCTTGCGGCCGTCCTCGGCGAGGATGTGACCGAGGCAGACCACGTTCTCGTACGACGACTTGTCGAAGACGAGCGTGCCGACCGCCATCAGCGTGTAGAACCAGCCGCGGGTCTGGTCGATGGCCTCGCAGATGAACTGCGCCGGGTAGCGGGACTCGAACAGTTCCTTGTTCTTGTACGGGTAGCCCCACTGCGCGAACGGCATCGAGCCCGAGTCGTACCAGGCGTCGATCACCTCGGGCACGCGCGTGGCGGTCTTGCCGCAGCCGTCCTGCGGGCAGGCGAAGGTGACCTCGTCGATGAACGGGCGGTGCGGGTCCAGGCCCGACTGGTCGGTGCCGGTCAGCTCGGTGAGCTCCGCGAGGGAGCCGGCGCAGGTGAGGTGGTCGTCCTCGCAGCGCCAGATCGGCAGCGGCGTGCCCCAGTAGCGGTTGCGGGAGAGCGCCCAGTCGATGTTGTTGTTCAGCCAGTCGCCGTACCGGCCGTTCTTGACCGTCTCCGGGAACCAGTTGGTGCCCTCGTTCTCCGCGAGGAGGCGGTCCTTGATCGCGGTGGTGCGGATGTACCAGGACGGCTGGGCGTAGTAGAGCAGCGCGGTGTGGCAGCGCCAGCAGTGCGGGTAGCTGTGCTCGTACGGGATGTGCCTGAAGAGCAGGCCGCGGCCGTCGAGGTCGGCGGTGAGCTTCTCGTCGGCCTTCTTGAAGAAGACGCCGCCGACGAGCGGGACGTCCTCCTCGAACGTGCCGTCCGGGCGGACCGGGTTCACCACCGGCAGGCCGTAGGAGCGGCAGACCTTGAGGTCGTCCTCACCGAAGGCGGGGGACTGGTGGACCAGACCCGTGCCGTCCTCGGTGGTGACGTACTCGGCGTTGACGACGAAGTGCGCCGGCTCCGGGAACTCCACCAGCTCGAAGGGGCGCTGGTAGGTCCAGCGCTCCATCTCGGCGCCGGTGAAGCTCTGGCCGGTGGTCTCCCAGCCCTCGCCGAGGGCCTTGGCGACGAGCGGCTCGGCGACGACGAGCTTCTCCTGGCCGTCGGTGGCGACGACGTAGGTGACCTCGGGGTGGGCGGCGACGGCGGTGTTGGACACCAGGGTCCACGGGGTCGTCGTCCACACCAGCAGGGCGGCCTCGCCGGCGAGCGGGCCGGAGGTCAGCGGGAAGCGGACGTAGACGGACGGGTCGACGACCGTCTCGTAGCCCTGCGCCAGCTCGTGGTCGGACAGGCCGGTGCCGCAGCGGGGGCACCAGGGGGCGACGCGGTGGTCCTGGACCAGCAGGCCCTTGTTGAAGATCTCCTTCAGCGACCACCAGACCGACTCGATGTACTCGGGGTCCATCGTGCGGTACGGGTCGTTGAGGTCGGTCCAGTAACCCATGCGGGTCGTGAGCTCTTCGAACGCGTCCGTGTGCCGGGTCACCGACTCGCGGCACTTCGCGTTGAACTCCGCGATGCCGTACGCCTCGATGTCCTGCTTGCCGGAGAAGCCGAGCTCCTTCTCGACGGCGAGCTCCACGGGGAGGCCGTGGCAGTCCCAGCCGGCCTTGCGGGCCACGTGGTAGCCGCGCATGGTGCGGAAGCGGGGGAAGACGTCCTTGAAGACGCGGGCCTCGATGTGGTGGGCGCCCGGCATGCCGTTGGCGGTGGGCGGGCCCTCGTAGAACACCCATTCCGGGCGGCCCTCGGACTGCTCCAGGCTCTTGGCGAAGATCTTCTGCTCGCGCCAGAAGTCGAGCACGGCGTGCTCGAGGGCGGGCAGGTCGACCTGGGCGGGTACCTGGCGATACGTCGGCGATGTCATCAGCGGGCTTCCTCCGGCGGACTTGCTGCCTTCCGTCCGGAGGGACGAGAGCTACGTCTGCCTGCGCCGCCTTCGGCGCGCTCCCGCGGTACCACCCTCCTTGGCCCTCCGGCACGGGGTGTGCGCCGGCGAGCCCCCTCATTGGGGTCGCGATGCCGGGTCTACTGGCCGCTGCCTGGGCTGCGGTGTTCTTCCGGCGGCTCCGGGGTGATCTTCACGTCGCGCTCGCCCCCGGGCTTCCACCGTCCCCGGGTCGCTCTGGGCTGCGTACGCCGCTACTCGTCCCCATCCACGCTTTTCGCTCCGCCCAGTGTACGGCGCCGCGCGGACAGCGGCCGACCGCTTTTCGGGGCCGCCGGGGGGCGGGGTCGGTGAGGCGGCTTATGGGTTTGATGACCTCAATCGGGTGGTATGGGTGTTCGGATCCTGGGACGTCCGGCCCGGCGGATTACCGGACGGGGAGCGGGGCACAACCGATGCATGTTCGCCGCGCGGCGTGCGCGAGGCGGGCGAATCGGGCGGTGTGCCCCGTTGCCGCGGGACTCGAGTCGATTTATCGTCCCAGCACGATGCGCGAGCAAGATCACAATATGTGAAGGGGCCGCGGCCATGGTGGCGAAGAAGACCGCCGTACAGCAGCCGGCGTCCGGCAGGCCGACGGACGCCTCCGGCGGTGCGGCCAAGGACGTGGGCGCGAAGAAGTCCACGCAGGCCGGCTCGGCGGGGCGGGCGGTGAAGGGGGCGGTGAAGAAGGCGGCCGGGGGGACGAAGGCCGCGGTCGAGAAGACCAAGGCGGCCGTCGGGAACGTCAGGAAGGCACCGGCGAAGAAGGCCCCGGCGGCCACGCCTCCGGCGGCGGCACCTCCGGCCGGGAAGGCTCCGGCCGGTCGGGCGTCGGCCGCGAAGACCTCCGCCAAGAAGGCTGCCGCCGGGAAAGCCCCTGCCAAGGAGGCGGCTGCCGGGAAGGCGGCCGCGAAGAAGGCGACGGCCGGGAAGGTGGCCGCGGAGAGAGCGGCGGCCGGGAAGGCGCCCGCTAAGAAGGCTGCCTCCAAGAAGGCCGGCTCCAGGAAAGCGGCGGCCGAGAAGGTGCCCGGTGGGAAAGCAGGCGCGAAGAAGGCCGTGGCGGGGAAGGCTCCGGCCGAGGAGGCGGAAGGCGGGAAGGCCGCGGGCGGCACGGGGAGGGCCGGTGGGGGCGCGGCCGTGAGGAAGGGCGTCGAAGGCGTCGCCGGGCAGGGCGCCGGAGGCGGGAGCACCACCACGAGGAGCGCGGCCGGGGCGGGCACCGCCCGGACCGGCGCGGTCACACAGGACACGGCCGGGAGCAGCACGGCCAAGAAGGCGGGTGCGGCCGAGGCCGCACCGCAGACGGGAGCGACGACGGTGGGTGCGAAGAAGACCCCTGGCGCGGCCACGGCGGCGAAAACCGCCGTTCCAAAGGCACGGGCGGGCGTGGCGGACCCCGGTGAGCTCGCGGTACGCCCCGGCGAGGACCCCTGGACGGTCGAGGAGGTCGAGGAGGCCAGGTCGGAGCTGATGTCCGAGGAGGCGCGGCTGCGGGAGGAGATCAGCTCCTCGGAGCGGTCGCTCGCCGGCCTGATGCGGGACTCCGGGGACGGCGCGGGCCACGACGAGGCGGACACCGGCAGCAAGAACATCACGCGCGAGCACGAGCTGGCCCTGGCCGCCAACGCGCGCGAGATGCTCGACCAGACCGAGCGCGCCCTGGACCGCCTCGACTCCGGCACCTACGGCCTGTGCGAGAACTGCGGCAACCCCATCGGCAAGGCGCGGATGCAGGCCTTCCCGCGGGCCACGCTGTGCGTGGAGTGCAAGCAGAAGCAGGAACGCCGGTACTGACCCGCGCCGAATGCCTCCTGAGCACGTGCGCCGTGGAGGGCGTGACGTACCCTCGTGCTCAGTCAGGCACCTAGGTTGAGGGACTCACGTGGCAGAGGCGGAGCGCATCATCGGTACGCCGGACACACCGGACGCGGCCGGGGACGGACGGGAGCGGCCCGGTGCCGAGGGCACCGGCGCGCGGGCCGGCGAGTCCGGTACCGATCCGACGGGCGCGGCGGCCGCCGGGGCGTCCGGCACCGGCGAGCCGGAGACCGCGGCCGGGCCGGCCCGGGGCAGGCGCCGGATCGCGGTGCTGTTCGCGGTGGCCCTGTTCGCCTACGCCCTGGACCTGATCAGCAAGCTGATCGTGGTGGCCAAGCTGGAGCACCACCCGCCGGTCGAGATCATCGGGGACTGGCTGAGGTTCGAGGCGATCCGCAACGCGGGCGCGGCCTTCGGCTTCGGCGAGGCCTTCACGGTGATCTTCACCGTGATCGCGGCGGCGGTGATCGTGGTGATCGCCCGTCTCGCCCGCAAGCTCTACAGCCTGCCCTGGGCGATCGCGCTCGGCCTGCTGCTCGGCGGTGCGCTGGGCAACCTCACCGACCGGATCTTCCGGGCGCCGGGCGTCTTCGAGGGCGCGGTCGTGGACTTCATCGCGCCCAAGCACTTCGCGGTGTTCAACCTGGCCGACTCGGCGATCGTGTGCGGCGGCATCCTGATCGTGCTGCTGTCCTTCAAGGGGCTCGACCCGGACGGCACCGTCCACAAGGACTGAGCGCGCGGGCGGTTGTCCACAGGCGCCGTACGGGGGTGCCGGGCCCGTCCGGCATACTCGACGGGTGAGCACGCTTCCCGAGATCCGTACCCTGCCCGTGCCCGACGGCCTGGAGGGCGAGCGCGTCGACGCCGCCATCTCCCGCATGTTCGGCTTCTCCCGTACCAAGGCGGCCGAGCTCGCCGCCGCGGGGAAGGTCACGGTCGACGGGTCGGTGGTCGGCAAGTCGGAGCGGGTGCACGGCGGGGCCTGGCTGGAGGTCGAGATGCCGCAGGCGCCCGCGCCGGTGCAGGTGGTGGCCGAGCCGGTCGAGGGCATGGAGATCGTGCACGACGACGATGACGTGGTCGTCATCGTCAAGCCGGTCGGCGTGGCCGCGCACCCGTCGCCGGGCTGGACCGGGCCGACCGTGATCGGCGGCCTGGCCGCCGCCGGGTACCGGATCTCGACGTCCGGGGCCGCGGAGCGCCAGGGCATCGTGCACCGGCTCGACGTGGGCACCTCGGGGCTGATGGTCGTGGCCAAGTCGGAGTACGCGTACACCTCGCTCAAGCGCCAGTTCAAGGAGCGCACGGTCGACAAGCGTTACCACACGCTCGTCCAGGGCCACCCGGACCCGACCAGCGGCACCATCGACGCGCCCATCGGACGGCACCCGCAGCACGACTACAAGTGGGCCGTCACCGCCGAGGGCAAGCCGTCGGTCACGCACTACGACCTCATCGAGGCGTTCCGCGCCGCGTCCCTGCTGGACGTGAAGCTGGAGACCGGCCGCACCCACCAGATCCGCGTCCACATGGCCGCCCACCGGCACCCCTGCGTCGGCGACCTGACGTACGGCGCCGACCCGACGCTCGCCAAGCGGCTGCGCCTGACCCGCCAGTGGCTGCACGCGGTGCGGCTCGGCTTCGAGCACCCCGGGGACGGGCAGTGGGTGGAGTTCTCCTGCGACTACCCGGAGGACCTGCAGCAGGCCCTGGACCAGGTGCGGGAGGAGACGTACGCGTGAGCGGGCCCGGATACGCGGTGCGGGTCGCCGAGGACCCGGCCGACCGCGAGGCGTGCTTCGCGGTGCGCAAGGAGGTCTTCGTCGGCGAGCAGGGCGTGCCGGAGGACCTGGAGTACGACGTGTACGACGCCGGGGCCGTCCACGTGCTGGCGGTCCGGGAGGACGGTGTGCCGCTCGGGACCGGGCGGCTGCTGGTCGGGGAGGCGGCCGTGGCGCAGACGGGGGCCGACGCGTCCGTGGGCTCCCTCGGCCGGCTCGCCGTGGCCGCCCACGCGCGCGGGCTGGGGGTCGGGGCCGCGCTGGTGCGGGCCATCGAGGACGCGGCACGCGCGCGCGGGCTCGCGGCCGTGGACCTGCACGCCCAGACGCACGCGCTCGGTTTCTACGAGCGGCTCGGCTACGCGGCCTACGGGCCGGAATACCTGGAGGCCGGGATTCCGCACCAGGGGATGCGGCGTGCGCTCCGGCCCGCCGCGGCGAGCGCCTAACGGTTTGTGGCGGCAGTGGCGTGGCAGGCTTGAGATCAGCCGTGTGACCGTCTGACCTCCCGGAGCGCTGACCTTGGATCAGTTGGCCCTGTTGTTCGTGCTGCTGCTCGGGGCCGTGATCAGCGTCCCGCTCGGGGACCGGCTGCAGGTGCCCGCGCCGGTGCTGATGACGCTGCTGGGCGTGGTCCTCGCGCTGCTCGACTTCGTCCCGAACGTCGACATCCCGCCGGACCTGATCCTGCCGCTGCTGCTGCCGCCCCTGCTGTACGCCGCCGTGCGGCGCACCTCCTGGCGGCAGTTCGCGGCGAACAAGAGACCCATCTTCCTGCTGGCCGTGGCGCTGGTCTTCGTCACCATGGCCTGTGTGGCCGCCGCGGCCGACGCGATCGTGCCGGGGCTGCCGCTCGCGGCGGCGTTCGCGCTCGGTGCGCTGGTGGCCCCGCCGGACCCGGTCGCCGCGACCGCCGTCGCCGGGCAGCTGGGGCTGCCGCGCCGGCTGGTGTCGATCCTGGAGGGCGAGGGGCTCTTCAACGACGTGACGGCCATCGTCCTGTACCACGTGGCGATCGCCGCCGCCGTGAGCGGGACGTTCTCGCCCTGGCAGGCCGGGCTCGACCTGGTGCTGTCGGCCGTCGTGGCGATCGCGGTGGGGCTCGCGCTGGGCTGGGGCGCGAACAAGCTCATGGAGCGGCTGGACGACGCGACCCTGCAGATCGGGCTGACCCTGCTGGTGCCGTACGCCTCCTACGTGATGGCCGAGGAGCTGCACGGCTCGGGGGTGCTCGCCGTGCTCACCACCGCGCTGTTCCTGGCGGAGTACGGCTCCGACGCCGACGACGTCATGACGCGGCTGGCCGGGCACACGTTCTGGAACATCGTCGACACGCTCGTCACCGGGGTCGCCTTCGGGCTGGTCGGGCTGGAGCTGCACAACGCCCTCCGCACCGCGGCCGGGCGGTGGGGCCAGTTGCTCGGGTGGGCGGCGCTGGTGGTGTGCGTGGTCGTGTTCGTACGGCTGCTGTGGCTGCTGCCGGCGACCTGGCTGACCAAACGGCTGCACGCGCGGCGGGACTACGACGAGGACATCCCCGTCAGCTGGCGCGAGACCGTGGTGATGTGGTGGTCCGGGATGCGGGGTGTGGCCTCGGTCGCGCTGGTGCTGGCGATCCCGCTGGAGACGGACTCCGGGGCGCCGTTCCCCAACCGCGACGAGATCATCTTCATCGCCTTCGGGGTGATCATGGTCACGCTGGTGGTGCAGGGGCTGACGTTGCCGTGGCTGGTGCGGCGGCTCGGGGTGAAGGCCGACACGGACGCGGAGAAGGAGTTCGCCAAGGCCCTGGCGATCCGGGCGGCGCAGGCGGCCAAGCGGCGCCTGCGGGAGATCGAGGAGACCGAGGAACTGCCGGAGGAGCTGTCCGAGCAGATGCTGCGGCGCGCCTTCGACATCGGGGTGCGGATCAGCCCGGACGTGGCGGAGGACGAACGGCGTGAGGCGCATCGGGAACGGGCCCGGCAGCTGAAGCGGATGCGGCGGATCCAGCAGGAGATGCTGAGCGCGGCGCGGCACGAGGTGCTGGCGGCGCGGAGCGAGCCGGGGGCGGATCCGGAGGTGGTGGACCGGGTGCTGCGCCACCTCGACGTGCGGAGTCTGCGGTGAGACTCCCCCCGTCCGTGCGGCGGGGCCGGGCTCCCGGTCGCCCCGTCGGCGGCCGGGTGGCGTGATGACGAGGGACGGCTGCCCGCCGTCGCGGGCAGCCGTCCGGGTGTCTTCAGCGGTCCGATCAGCGGTCAGATCGGGGTGAGCCGTGGTAGCGGCGCTGGACCGGGACGCCGTCCGAGGACGCGCGGTCGCCGTTGCGGGAGGGCTGGTGGCCGTTCCGGGACGGCGGCAGGGCCGCGTCCGCCGTGTTGACCCTGGGCAGGGCGTACGGGTGCTCGTCGGCCAGCCAGCGGATCATCTGCTCGCGGACGGCGACCCGCACCGTCCAGATGTCGTCGGCGTCCTTGGCCGTCACCAGGGCGCGCACCTGCATCGTGCTCGGGGTGGTGTCCGTGACCGACAGGTCGTAGGCGCGGCCGTCCCAGGCCGGGCACTCGCGCAGGATGTCGCGGAGCTTCTCGCGCATGCCGTCCACGGGCGCCGAGTGGTCGACGTGCCAGAAGACGATGCCGGTCATCTGCGGCGTCCCACGCGACCAGTTCTCGAACGGCTTGGACGTGAAGTACGACACCGGCATGGTGATCCGGCGCTCGTCCCAGGTGCGCACGGTCAGGAACGTCAGCGTGATCTCCTCGACCGTGCCCCACTCGCCGTCCACGACCACGGTGTCCCCGATGCGCACCATGTCGCCGAAGGCGATCTGGAAGCCCGCGAACATGTTGCTCAGCGTGGACTGCGCGGCGACACCGGCGACGATGCCGAGGATGCCGGCCGAGGCCAGCAGCGAGGCGCCGGCCGCCTTGAACGCCGGGAAGGTCAGCAGCATGCTCGCCGCCGCCACCACGCCGACGATCGCGGACACCACCCGCATGATGAGCGTCACCTGGGTGCGCACCCGGCGGACCCGGGCCGGGTCCCGGTGGGCCCGGGCGTGGGCGTAGCGGCTGTAGGACGTCTCGACGATCGCCGCCGCGATCCGGATGATCAGCCACGCGGTCGACCCGATCAGCACCAGGGTCAGCACCCGGCCGACGGCCTCCTCGTTGCTTCGCAGCAGGTCCGCCTCGTGGTAGGACCCTCTCAGCAGGGCGGCGCACAGCACGAGCTGGTACGGGATGCGGGCACGGCGGAGCAGACCCCACAGCGGGGTCTCGTGATGCCGTTGGTCGGCCTTGCGCAGCAGGAAGTCGGTGGCCCAGCCGATCACCAGCGTGAGCACGACCGAGCCACCGACCACGATCAGCGGTCGTAGCAGGTTCTCCATGCCCCCGAACCTAACCGGCTCGCCGGGTGCATGAACATGTGACTTCCGCGGCGTCCTGGGTACTGCCGCGATCCCGGCCCGTCACACCCGGCTGGCACCATGGCCTCATGAACATCATGCTCTTTCACTCGACCTTCGGCCTGCGTCCCGCCGTGCACCAGGCCGCTGACCGGCTGCGCTCGGCCGGTCACGAAGTGTGGACGCCCGACCTCTTCGAGGGCCGTACGTTCGAGACGGTCGAGGAGGGCATGGAGCACAAGGAGAACGTCGGCAAGGAGGAGCTGCTGAAGCGGGCCGTGCTGGCCGCCGCGCCCTACTCCGAGCGCGGGCTGGTGTACGCCGGGTTCTCGCTCGGCGCCTCCGTCGCCCAGACCCTCGCCCTCGGCGACGACAAGGCCCGCGGCCTGCTGCTCCTGCACGGCACGTCGGACATCGCGCCGGGCGCCACGGCGGACGGGCTGCCGGTCCAGCTGCACGTGGCCGAGCCGGACCCGTTCGAGACGGACGACTGGCTGAGCGCCTGGTACCTCCAGATGGGCCGCACGGGCGCCGACGTCGAGGTGTACCGGTACGCCGGGGCGGGCCACCTCTACACCGACCCCGACCTGCCGGACTTCGACGCCGAGGCGGCCGAGGCCACCTGGCGGGTGGCCCTCGGCTTCCTCGACAGTCTCTGAGAGGCGGCTCAGACCGGCTTGTACACGCGCTCCATCTTCTGCGTGCCGCTGCGCGTGCGGTAGGAGCGGGACCACGTGGCCGTCGCGTCGCGCCGGGCGCGGTCGGAGACGACGTAGTAGTCCATCTGCGCGCGCTCGGCCGTGAGGTCCAGGACGCCGAAGCCGTGGCGGTCGGTGTCGACCCAGTGGACATGGCGGTTGGCCGCGCGGATGACCGGCGCGGCGACCGCGGAGACGGTGCCCTCCGGGACCTTGACGATGTCGTCGAGGTTGTCGGAGGTGACCGAGGTGACGACGAACTCCGTGGCGGCCGACGGGGAGAGCGGATACGTGCCGGCGTCGACCGGCACGTCGTTGGCCCACGCCATGTGGATGTCGCCGGTGAGGAAGACCGTGTTGCGGATCGCGTGGGCGCGCAGGTGCGCCAGGATCTCGCGGCGATCGTCGGTGTAGCCGTCCCACTGGTCGGTGTTGAGCGCAAGGCCCTCCTGCGGCAGGCCCAGCAGCTTGGCCAGCGGCTTGAGCAGGTCGGCGGAGAGCGAGCCGATGGCGAACGGCGAGATCATCACGGAGTTGCCGACCAGCCGCCACGTGGTGTCGGACGCCTTCAGGCCCGCCTTGAGCCAGTCGAGCTGGGCGCGGCCGGTGAGGGTGCGCTCCGGGTCGTCGACCTCGCCGTCGCCGACCTTGACCTGCTGCGAGCGGAAGGAGCGCAGGTCCAGCAGCGAGAGGTCGGCCAGCTTGCCGAAGCGCAGCCGGCGGTAGGTGGTGCCGGCGATCGCGGGCCGTACCGGCATCCACTCGAAGTAGGCCTGCCTGGCCGCGGCCTGACGGGCTGACCAGGTGCCCTCGGCGCCCTCCGTGTGGTTCTCGGCGCCGCCCGACCAGGTGTCGTTGGCGAACTCGTGGTCGTCCCAGATCGCCACGACCGGGGCCGCCGCGTGCAGCGCCTGGAGGTCCGGGTCCGTCTTGTAACGGGCGTGCCGGGCGCGGTAGTCGGCGAGCGTGACGATCTCGTGGGCGGGGGTGTGCGGGCGGACGACCGTGCCGCGGGTGCCGTACTCGCCGGTGCCGTACTCGTAGATGTAGTCGCCGAGGTGCAGCCAGGCGTCCAGGTCGCCGCGGGAGGCGAGATGGCGGTACGGGGAGAAGTAGCCGGCCTCCCAGTTGGCGCAGGAGACCACGCCGAAGCGCAGGCCCGTGACGGCCGCGTCGGGCGCGGGGGCGGTGCGGGTGCGGCCGGCGGGGGAGTCGGTGCCGCCGGCGGAGAAGCGGAACCAGTAGTCCGTGCCCGGCCGCAGGCCGCGGATGTCGGCCTTCACGGTGTGGTCGGAGGCGGCGGTGGCCAGGGTGGAGCCCTTGGCGACGACGTCGGTGAACGCCCTGTCCAGGGCGACCGTCCAGCTCACCTCGGTGTCCGGGCCGGTCCCGGAGCCGGGTATCGCCTCCGGCACGGGCGTGACACGGGTCCACAGCAGGACGCCGTCCGGGAGCGGGTCACCGGAGGCCACGCCGTGCAGGAAGGCGGGGGCCTGGTCGACGGCGCGCGCGGGCAGGGTTGCCGCCAGCGGCCCGGCCAGGACAGCAGTCGCCGCCGCGGCCTTGACGACCGTACGGCGGCGCGGGGTGAGGGAGTTGAGGCCCTCGGACGTGTTCGATGATCTGTATCGACTGGTCACGAGCGATCAGGTTACTGGTCGGTATGCGAGGGAGCGGGCGAACTCCGGAAGTTCGCCCGCTCTTCACATGCCGGCCGGTCCCCGGCCCGCCGTCACTTCTTCAGGGCCTCGCCCACGACCCGGTTGAAGTCGGCCACCGTCATCAGCGGCGTGCCCTGGCCGTCGGCGGTGAGCTGCTTGCCGTCCATGACGAAGCCCGGCGTGCCCGTGACGCCGTCCTTGTTGTCGTCGAAGGTCTTCGACATGGCCATCGCCCAGGCGTCGTAGGTGCCCTTCTCGACCGCGTCCTGGAACTTCTTGTTGTCCTTCAGCTCCGGGACGCTGTTCGCGACCTTGATCAGGTAGCTGTCCTTCTTGAACTCGTCGGTCGTCTCCTCCGGGTGGTACTTCGCGGAGTACAGCGCGGCCTTGTAGTCGAGGAAGGCCTGGTCGCTGACGTCGAGCGCGGCGCCCAGGGCGCTGAGCGCGTTCTTGGAGCCCTCGCCGTTGTCCTTGTCGTCGATGAAGGTGGCGCCGATGAACTGCATCTTGTACTTGCCGTCGTCGATGTCCTTCTTCACGGTCGGACCGACGGTCTGCTCGAACTGGGCGCACACCGGGCAGCGCGGGTCCTCGTAGATCTTGAGGGTCTTCTTCGCCGAGTCCTTGCCGATGACGACCGTGGTGCCGTCGGTGCCCGTGGTGTTGGCGGGGGCGACGACCTTGGCGTCCTTCTGGGCTTCCCAGTAGGTGGGCTTGTTGCCCTGCACGACCGCATAGCCGATGCCGCCGGCTATCGCCAGGACGCCGACGATGGAGCAGGCCACGACGATCTGCCGCTTGGCCTTCGCCCGCTTCGCCTCGCGCTCGCGCTCGATGCGCAGCCGCTCGCGGGCCGCCGTCTTCGCCACCTGGCTGTTCCGCTTGCTCATGGTGATGTTCTCCGTGGGGGACGCGCACACGTCGTGTGCGGACATGCGTGAAAGGGGACTGTTCGTGCTCGTACGTGCCGTGCGGGACGGCGGGTGCCTCAGGCGTGGGCGGGGGAGCACGGCGGTCCACGCCGTCCCAGGGAGTACGCGAGAACCAGGTCGCGGGCGGTGGAGGTGCGGCCGGCGGGGCGCGCGGGCAGCCGGTGGCCGGCCGGCCGCCGCCGTACCGTCACCGCGGCGACGGCCAGCAGCAGCGGCCGGAACGTCGTCGCCGTCACCGCCCGCAGCAGCTGGGCCAGGGCCCGCTCGCCGCGGCGCAGCCAGACGGCGGCGGTGAGGCCGACGCCGAGGTGCGCCCCGAGCAGCACCCAGGCGGTGGCCGGGTCGGCGTGGGCGACCACGGCCGCGAGCCGGTCCGTGCCGGTGGCCCCGGCCATCCGGGCGAGCGGTGTGCCGACCTCGCCGCCGCCGCAGAGGACGTCCAGGCCGACCGAGCGCAGCGGGCCCGCGACCGGGCCGCCCGCGCGGCCGTAGCAGGCGTGCTGTCCCGTGGTGAACACCGTGTCGGCGGCCAGCTCCAGCGGGATCAGCAGGGCGGCGATCCGCCCGAAGGAGCGCTCGCGGCCCGCCAGGGCGTACGCCGGGACGAACACCGCGGCGGCGACCGCCGCCACCGTGCCCACCGGCAGCGGGACCCGCGACAGCAGGACGTGCGACGCGGTGCTGAGCGTCACGACCACGGCCGTGAACAGCGCCGCGCGTACGGCTCTGAGCGGGATCCCGGATATGTCCATAGCGAGAGAAGAGTCTGTCACGGGGCCCTGTAAGGGACCCCTAAAGGATGCCTGTGTGAGCCGTTCCCGTCACAGACCCGGGATCCGGCCGTTGCGGAACAGGTCCACGAAGGTCTGGTGGTCGGCACGCGCGCGTGCGCCGTAGCCGTGGGCGAAGTCGACCAGCAGGGGCGCGAAGCCCTCCTCGTCGGCCGCGATCGCCGCGTCGATGGCCCGCTCCGTGGAGAACGGCACCAGGGACTCGCCGGACTGGTCGTCCGCCGCCGCGTGCATCGTGGCCGTCGCCCGGCCGAGGTCGGCCACCACCTGGGCGATCTCCTCCGGGTCGTCGATGTCGCCCCAGTCGAGGTCCACCGCGTACGGCGAGACCTCGGCGACCAGCTGGCCCGCGCCGTCCAGCTCGGTCCAGCCCAGCCACGGGTCGGCGTGCGCCTGGAGGGCGCGCTGGGAGATGACCGTGCGGTGCCCCTCGTGCTGGAAGTAGTCGCGGATCGCCCGGTCCGTGATGTGCCGGGAGACGGCCGGGGTCTGGGCCTGCTTGATGTAGATCACGACATCGTTCTCCAGGGCGTCGCTGTGGCCCTCCAGGAGGATGTTGTACGACGGCAGCCCCGCCGACCCGATGCCGATGCCGCGACGGCCGACGACGTCCTTCACGCGGTAGGAGTCGGGGCGGGCCAGGGAGCTGTCGGGAAGCGTCTCCAGATAGCCGTCGAAGGCCGCGAGGACCTTGTAGCGCGTGGCCGCGTCCAGCTCGACCGAGCCGCCGCCCGGCGCGAAGCGGCGCTCGAAGTCGCGGATCTCCGTCATCGACTCCAGCAGCCCGAAGCGGGTCAGCGAGCGGGCGTCGCGCAGCACGTCCAGCAGCGGGCCCTGCGCGGTGTCCAGCGTGAACGGCGGCACCTCGTCGCTCTTGGCTCCCGTGGCCAGCGCGTGGATCCGCTCCCGGTAGGCGGCCGCGTACACCCCCACCAGCTCGGTGATCTGCTCGTCGCTGAGCGCCTTGGCGTACCCGATCAGCGCGATGGACGCCGCGAAGCGGGCCAGGTCCCACGTGAAGGGGCCCACGTAGGCCTCGTCGAAGTCGTTGACGTTGAAGATCAGGCGGCCGTTGGCGTCCATGTAGGTGCCGAAGTTCTCGGCGTGCAGGTCGCCGTGGATCCACACGCGCGAGGTCCGCTCGTCGAGGTAGGGGCCGCTCAGGATCCCGTGGCGGTCGAGGTCGTGGTAGAAGAGGCACGCCGTGCCCCGGTAGAAGGCGAAGGCCGAGGCCGCCATCTTCCGGAACTTCACGCGGAACGCGGCCGGGTCGGCGGCCAGCAGCTGGCCGAAGGCGGTGTCGAAGACGGCGAGGATCTCCTCACCGCGGTGCTCGTCGTCGAGCTGCGGGAACGACATCGCTGGGTGCCTCCTGGTGCATGCGTCTCGGGCGGCAGGTCCGCCCTCTGCCTAACGTGCGGGGGTGTGCGCGAGTGCCCGCGGCCCCCGCACGAAGGTACGCGGGTCAGGCCTCCGCGTGTCACTGCAGAGGCATAGACTTCGACGCTGTCCCCCAGACTGTCCGCAGCCTGTCGGACCCCATTCGACCCGTGTTTCTCCTGGAGGCCGCAGCCGTGTCAAAGCCGCCGTTCACGCACCTGCACGTCCACACCCAGTACTCGCTGCTGGACGGTGCCGCGCGGCTGAAGGACATGTTCGACGCGTGCAACGAGATGGGCATGACGCACATCGCCATGTCCGACCACGGCAACCTCCACGGGGCGTACGACTTCTACCACTCCGCGCAGAAGGCCGGGATCACCCCGATCATCGGGATCGAGGCGTATGTCGCGCCCGAGTCGCGCCGCAACAAGCGCAAGATCCAGTGGGGCCAGCCGCACCAGAAGCGGGACGACGTCTCCGGTTCCGGTGGTTACACCCACAAGACGATGTGGGCGGTGAACAGGACCGGCCTGCACAACCTCTTCCGGCTGTCCTCCGACGCCTACGCGGAGGGCTGGCTGCAGAAGTGGCCCCGGATGGACAAGGAGACCATCGCCCAGTGGTCCGAGGGCATCGTCGCCTCCACCGGCTGCCCCTCCGGCGAGGTCCAGACCCGGCTGCGCCTCGGCCACTTCGACGAGGCCCTGAAGGCCGCCGCCGACTACCAGGACATCTTCGGCAAGGACCGCTACTTCCTGGAGCTGATGGACCACGGCATCGAGATCGAGCACCGGGTCCGCGACGGCCTGCTGGAGATCGGCAGGAAGCTCGGCATCCCCCCGCTGGTCACCAACGACTCGCACTACACCTACGCGCACGAGGCGACCGCCCACGACGCGCTGCTGTGCATCCAGACCGGCAAGAACCTCTCCGACCCGGACCGCTTCAAGTTCGACGGCACCGGCTACTACCTGAAGTCCACGGACGAGATGTACGCCATTGACTCCTCGGACGCCTGGCAGGAGGGCTGCGCCAACACCCGGCTGATCGCCGAGATGGTCGACACCACGGGCATGTTCGAAAAGCGCGACCTCATGCCCAAGTTCGACATCCCGGAGGGGTACACCGAGGTCAGCTGGTTCCGCGAGGAGACCCTGCGCGGCATGCACCGCCGCTTCCCGGACGGCATCCCGGACGACCGCATGAAGCAGGTCGAGTACGAGATGGACACCATCATCTCGATGGGCTTCCCGGGCTACTTCCTCGTGGTCGCCGACTTCATCATGTGGGCCAAGAAGCAGGGCATCGCGGTCGGCCCCGGCCGGGGCTCGGCGGCCGGCTCGATCGTCGCCTACGCCCTCGGCATCACCGACCTCGACCCCATCCCGCACGGTCTGATCTTCGAGCGGTTCCTCAACCCCGAGCGCATCTCCATGCCCGACGTCGACATCGACTTCGACGAGCGCCGGCGCGTGGAGGTGATCCGGTACGTGACGGAGAAGTACGGCGCCGACAAGGTCGCCATGATCGGCACGTACGGCACCATCAAGGCCAAGAACGCGATCAAGGACTCCGCGCGCGTGCTGGGCTACCCGTACGCGATGGGCGACCGCATCACCAAGGCCATGCCCGCCGACGTCCTCGGCAAGGGCATCAACCTGGACGGCATCACCGACCCGAACCACCCGCGCTACTCGGAGGCGGGCGAGGTCCGGGCGATGTACGAGAACGAGCCGGACGTGAAGAAGGTCATCGACACCGCCAAGGGCGTCGAGGGCCTGGTGCGGCAGATGGGCGTGCACGCCGCCGGCGTGATCATGTCCAGCGAGACCATCACCGACCACGTGCCCGTCTGGGTCCGGCACACCGACGGCGTGACCATCACGCAGTGGGACTACCCGAGCTGCGAGTCGCTCGGCCTGCTGAAGATGGACTTCCTGGGCCTGCGCAACCTGACGATCATGGACGACGCCGTCAAGATGGTGAAGTCCAACAAGGGGATCGACATCGATCTGTTGAGCCTCCCGCTC
Organism: Streptomyces sp. DT190; assembly: GCF_049846985.1. Taxonomy (NCBI): domain Bacteria; kingdom Bacillati; phylum Actinomycetota; class Actinomycetes; order Kitasatosporales; family Streptomycetaceae; genus Streptomyces; species Streptomyces sp. DT190. Next base: position 103,670 of record NZ_JBNCNM010000010.1, read on the forward strand.
GACGATCCCACGACCTTCGAACTGCTCCAGCGCGGCGACACCCTCGGCGTCTTCCAGTTCGACGGCGGCCCCATGCGCTCCCTGCTCCGGCTGATGAAGCCGGACAACTTCGAAGACATCTCCGCCGTGTCGGCCCTGTACCGCCCGGGCCCCATGGGCATGAACTCCCACACGAACTACGCGCTGCGCAAGAACGGCCAGCAGGAGATCACGCCCATCCACCCCGAGCTGGAGGAGCCGCTCAAGGAGGTCCTGGACGTCACCTACGGCCTGATCGTCTACCAGGAGCAGGTGCAGAAGGCCGCCCAGATCATCGCCGGCTACTCGCTCGGCGAGGCCGACATCCTCCGCCGCGTGATGGGCAAGAAGAAGCCCGAGGAACTGGCGAAGAACTTCGTCCTGTTCCAGGAGGGCGCCCGCAAGAAGGGCTTCAGCGACGAGGCCATCCAGGCCCTGTGGGACGTGCTGGTCCCCTTCGCCGGCTACGCGTTCAACAAGGCGCACTCCGCCGCGTACGGACTCGTCTCGTACTGGACGGCCTACCTCAAGGCGAACCACCCCGCCGAGTACATGGCCGCGCTCCTGACGTCCGTGAAGGACGACAAGGACAAGTCGGCCGTCTACCTCAACGAGTGCCGCCGCATGGGCATCCGGGTGCTCCCGCCGAACGTCAACGAGTCGATGTCCAACTTCGCGGCCCAGGGCGACGACGTGATCCTCTTCGGCCTGTCCGCCGTCCGCAACGTCGGCACGAACGTGGTCGAGTCGATCATCAGGTGCCGCAAGGCGAAGGGGAAGTACACGTCCTTCCCGGACTACCTGGACAAGGTGGAGGCGGTGGTCTGCAACAAGCGCACCACCGAATCGCTGATCAAGGCCGGTGCCTTCGACTCCCTGGGCCACACCCGCAAGGGCCTCACCGCCCAGTACGAGCCGATGATCGACAACGTGGTCGCGGTCAAGCGCAAGGAGGCCGAGGGACAGTTCGACCTCTTCGGCGGCATGGGCGAGGCCGAGACCAGCGAGCCGGGCTTCGGGCTCGACGTGGAGTTCTCCACCGACGAGTGGGACAAGACCTATCTGCTCGCCCAGGAGCGGGAGATGCTCGGTCTGTACGTCTCCGACCACCCGCTGTTCGGCCTGGAGCACATCCTGTCCGACAAGGCCGACGCGGGCATCTCCCAGCTGACCGGCGGTGAGCACGCGGACGGCGCGGTCGTCACCATCGGCGGCATCATCTCGGGCCTGCAGCGCAAGATGACCAAGCAGGGCAACGCCTGGGCGATCGCCACCGTCGAGGACCTGGCCGGCTCGATCGAGTGCATGTTCTTCCCCGCGACCTACCAGCTCGTGTCGACCCAACTGGTCGAGGACGCCGTGGTGTTCGTCAAGGGCCGCCTGGACAAGCGCGAGGACGTGCCGCGGCTGGTCGCGATGGAGCTGATGGTCCCGGACCTGTCCAACGCGGGCACCAACGCGCCCGTGGTCCTCACCATCCCGGCCACCCGGGTCACCCCGCCGCTGGTCAGCCGCCTCGGCGAGGTGCTCAGCCACCACAAGGGCGACAGCGAGGTCCGGATCAGGCTGCAGGGGCCGACCAAGACGACCGTGCTGCGCCTGGACCGGCACCGGGTGAAGCCCGACCCGGCGCTCTTCGGCGACCTGAAGGTGCTGCTCGGCCCGTCCTGCCTGGCGGGCTGACCGGGGCCGCGGCGGCTCTCGACGCGCCTGAGGGGCGTACCCGGTACCTGGTACGCCCCTCACGCAGGTGCGTGGGTCTCAAAACCCGTCACCCAGATGTCAGTTGTGGCCGAAGCTGCGCTTCCGCTTGCGGGTCGCCACGTCGCCGGGGGTCAGCTCGACCTCGGTCTGGGGCTCCGCCTCCGCGGCGGGGCTGCGGTCCGCCCGCTGCCCGCGCTCGGTCGGACGCTGCTGCTTACGGTCACGGTTCTTGTTCTTGGCCATGGTGATGCCTCCTGTGGGGGATCTAGGGGCCAGGGCCGGGACCAGATTCACACAGACGGACAACGATCGCATGTCGGACAATTACCCTGCGTGACAGGGGGAGTCGGAGCAGGACGGGGCGAAACGCCACGCCGAAGATCGAGTTCCGGCCGTTAACCTCCGCGCCGTCGGGCAGACTCGAAGCGAGCCCCGAAGCAAACCGCCTGGGAAGAGGGTGAGTCGCGTGGACCGCTGCATCGTCCTGGTGGACGCCGGGTATCTGCTGGGAGCCGCGGCGAGTCTCCTCGCCGGGGAGCCTTCGCGGTCCCGCATCACGGTCGACCACACAGCCCTCATCCAGGGGTTGCGTGAGCGCGCCGAGTCCGACACACAGCAGCCGCTGTTGCGCATCTACTGGTTCGACGGCGCCCCCGACCGCGTCCCGCAGCCCGAGCACCGCAGGCTGCGCGTGATGCCCCGGGTCACCGTCCGGCTCGGCGCCCTGACCCGCAGCGACGGCCGCTGGGCGCAGAAGGGCGTGGACGCCGCCATGCACGCCGAGCTGACCGAACTGGCACGCAACCGCGCCTGCTCCGACGTCGTCCTGGTCACCGGCGACGGTGACCTGCTGCCCGGCATGATGGCCGCCAAGGAGCACGGCGTCGCCGTCCACCTGTGGGCCGTCCAGGCCGCCGACGGCGACTACAACCAGTCCGAGGACCTGGTCGCCGAGGCCGACGAGCGGCGCGTCCTGGACCGTACGTGGATCACCAAGGCCGTCCGGGCCAAGGACTTCACGGGGGTGTGCGCCCCGCAGCCCGCGCCCCGGCCCGAGATCGCCGCGATCCTCTCCGCGCCGCTGCCCGACTCGGCCCTCGCCGCCCCGCCCGAGCGGCCCGCCCCGCAGCCCCCGCACCCCGGGCCCGGCCCCGAGCAGAACGGCAGCGAGGAACGGGTGCCCGCCGCCAAAGGGGTCCCCACGCCCAAGGACCTGGCAGCCCTGCGCGCCCCCGGCCCCCAGCCCGCCCAGCCCCCCGCCTCCGCCACCCTCCGCTGGTCCTCCGACAAAGGCTGGGTCGACCGGCCCGCGGCCGAGCCCCCCGAGGCCGCCTCGATGCCGACGCTCGCCCAGCTGACCACCGCCGAGCAGCGCTGGGCCGACCGCGAGGAGGACATCACCACGGTCGGCGGCGACCCTTTCGAGGTGGGCCAGGTCTTCGCCCGGCGCTGGGTGGAACGCCTCGGTGACCAGGGTCACCTGCAGAAACTGTCCGGGATGTACCCGCGCATCCCGCACCGGGTCGACGGCGAGCTGCTGCGCTACGCCGCCCGGTTCGGGCTGCTCGCCCACAAGGACGACCAGATCGACGAGCGCGACCGCTACGCCATCCGGGCCGGCTTCTGGAAGGAGATCGGTGTGCGCACGGGCGTGGAGCACACCCCCGTCGGCGACTGACGACTTCGCCGGCGGATTTCCCGCCGTCGGCCGACCCGAGGGCGGACCGGGGCCGCCGACCCCGTAGTCTCGTCCCTTGTGAGTACGCGCGCGGCACAGGCATTTCGGCACGATGGCGACATCGTGTGCGCGGTGCGCGGGCTGACCAAGACCTACCCGGCCGTCCGGGGCCGGCGCGGTGCGCCCGCCACTCCCGAGGTCCGGGCCACCGACGACGTACGGCTGGAGATCCGCCGCGGCGAGATCTTCGGCCTGCTGGGCCCGAACGGGGCCGGCAAGTCCACCCTCGTGCGCCAGCTCACCGGGCTGATGCGGCCCGACGGCGGCAGCGTGGAGATCCTCGGGCACGACATCGTGCGCCACCCCGAGCGGGCCGCGCGGATCCTCGCCTATCTCGGCCAGGAGTCGACCGCGCTGGACGAACTGACCGTGTCGCTCGCCGCCGAGACCACCGGACGGCTGCGCGGCCTGGACGTCCGGCGGGCGCGCGCCGAGCGCGACGCCGTCCTCGACGAGCTGGGCCTCACCCCGCTCGCGGGGCGGCCGCTGAAGAAACTCTCCGGCGGTCAGCGGCGGCTGGCGTGCTTCGCCGCCGCCCTGGTGGGGGAGCGGCCGCTGCTGGTGCTCGACGAGCCGACCACCGGTATGGACCCGGTGGCGCGGCGGGCCGTGTGGTCCGCGGTCGACCGGCGGCGGGCCGAGCGCGGGACGACCGTGCTGCTCGTCACCCACAACGTCATCGAGGCCGAGACCGTACTGGACCGGGTGGCCGTCCTGGACCGGGGGCGGGTGATCGCCTGTGACACGCCCGCCGGGCTCAAGGAGCAGGTCGCCGGTGAGGTGCGGGTCGACCTGGTGTGGCGGGACGTGGCCCCGCTGCACGTGCCCGAGGTGGCCGCCCTGCGCGACCGGGCCGTGGAGTCGGGCCGCCGCTGGACGCTGCGGCTCGGGCCCGAGGAGGCCCGGGCGGTCGTCGCGACCGTCACCGGAGGGGCCGCGTTCGCCGCCCTGGACGACTTCACGCTGGCCACGCCGAGCCTGGAGGACGTCTACCTGGCGCTGGGCGGTGCCGCACAGCAAGGGCTGGTGAAGGCGTGAGGCACGTGAGCAATCCCGAGGCCCCGAGTGCGGGGGCCCGGAAGGCGGAGGCCCGGTACGCGGTGGTGGTGAGCGTGCGGGCCGCCGCGTACGTACCGAACAGGGCGACTGCCGCAGTGGACCCGACGAAGGGGAGCAGCGCGACGTGAGTGTCGTACCCGCCGATGTCCTGCCGGGCAGTGCCCTGGCCGTGGAGGAGCCCGCCGCGGGCGCGGCCGAGCTCGGGCCCCGGGCGCGGCTGTGGCCGTCGCTGGCGGCCGTGTACCGGGCCCAGCTGTCCCGGGCGCGGGTCGCGCGGATCCCGCTGCTGTTCGTGGCGACCTTCCAGTCCGTCGGGATCATGATCCTGATGCGCGGGGTCGTGGACGACGGGGCCGAGGCGCAGGCGGTCGTCGCCGGGTCGTCGGTGCTCGTGGTGGCCTTCGTCGCGCTGAACCTGCTCGCGCAGTACTTCGGGCAGCTGCGCGCCAGCGGCGGGCTCGACCACTACGCGACCCTGCCCGTGCCGCCCGCGGCGGTGGTGCTGGGCGCGGCGGGCGCCTACGCGTCCTTCACCGTGCCCGGGACCGTCGTGACGGCGGTGTTCGGCTGTGTGCTGTTCGGGCTGCCGCTGGCCCACCTGTGGATCCTCCTGGCCGTGATCCCGCTGGCGGGCGCCGCGCTCGCCGGGCTCGGGGCCGCGCTGGGGCTGCTCGCGCCCCGGCCGGAGCTGGCCACGCTGCTCGGACAGCTGGGCATGTCGGCCGCGCTGCTGCTGGGCGTGCTGCCCGCGGACCGGATGCCCGAGGCCGTGCGCTTCGCGCGGGACCTGCTGCCGTCGACGTACGGTGTCGAGGCCTTCGCGCGCACGTTCGGGCCTGACCCGGACTGGGCGTTCGTGCTCGGCGACCTCGCCGTGTGCGGTCTGGTGGGTGTCGTCTCGCTGGCCGTGGCGACCTGGGCGTACCGGCGGGCGGCCGTCCGGTGAGCGGGGAGGCGTCGTCCGGTGACGCGGCGCACAGGCGGGCCTGGCACGATGGCAGGGTGACCGCACCGCTGACTCCGCCGCCGCCACCGCATGAGCATTCCGCACAGGGTTCGTGGCAGCCGCCGTCCGGGGCGCCCGGCGCCTCCGGGGCTCCGGCTCCCGGCTCTCAGTACGCCGAGTACACCGGGCACGGCTCGTACGGACAGGACGGCCCCGGGATGAAGACCGAGGTGCGGGAGGCCGGGCTGGTCGCCGTGGCCGTGGCGCTCGGCGGGGTGCTGCTGGGCGTGCTGTGGTGGTGGCTCGCGCCGCACGTGCCGCTCGTCGGGGACGTGACGGACGGGAACTGGGTCGTCTACCTCAAGGACACCGAGGGGGAGCAGGCCGTCGGGGTGGACGGGACGTTCACGCTGCTCGGGCTGGGCTTCGGGCTCGTGAGCGCGCTCGTGGTGTTCCTGCTGCGGCGGCGCGGCGGTGTGCCGCTCGTGGTGGGCCTCGCCGTCGGAGGACTGCTCGGGTCGCTGCTGGCCTGGCGGATCGGGGTGTGGCTCGGGCCCGCGGAGGACGTCGTCGCGCAGGCGCGCGAGGTGGGGCGGGGCGTGACGTTCTCCGCGCCGCTGAAGCTCGGGGCCAAGGGGGCGTTGCTGGCCTGGCCGCTCGCCGCGCTGGTGGTGCATCTGGGGCTCACGGCACTGTTCGGGCCGCGGGATCCCGAGCCGGAGTTCGCGCACGAGGCCTATCCGACCAAGCCGGCTGCCTGAGCACCCACCCCGGCAGCGCCCGGCACGGCCCGCGGGCCGGACCGGGTCCGCAACGCCCCTCCTGCCCCGCGACGCCCGGCACGCACTCCCGCCGCACCGGGCTCGGTCCCGAGTACGGCCCCGTACGAGGGACTGCGCCCGGCACGCCGTGGGCGCGCACCGGACGCCGCGCGGCCCGCTCTCCGGGCGGACGAAGGGCCGGTGCGGACAGGACCTAGGCGCGTCCGATCGGCGCCAGTACCGCGTCCGTCAGTTTCGCCAGGGTCCGCGGAGCCAGCTCCACCTCCAGGCCCCTCCGTCCCGCCGACACGCAGATCGTGGCGTGGGCCGATGCCGACGCGTCCAGGACCGTCGGGAGCTTCTTGCGCTGGCCGAGCGGCGAGATGCCGCCCCGGACGTAGCCCGTCGTGCGCTCCGCCAGGGCCGGGTCGGCCATGGTCGCGCGCTTGCCGCCCACCGCCGCCGCCAGGGCCTTCAGGTCCAGCTGGCCCGCCACCGGCACCACCGCGACCGTCAGCGCGCCGTCGACGTCCGCGACCAGGGTCTTGAAGACGCGGTCGGGCGAGACGCCCATCGCCTCGGCCGCCTCCTCGCCGTAGGAGGGGTGCGCGGGATCGTGCTCGTAGGCGTGGACCGTGTACTCCGCTCCCGCCGCCGTGAGGGCCACCGTCGCGGGGGTGCCGCCGGACTGCTGCTTCTTCGACTTCTTCGCCATGCGATCCGCTCGCTCGGGACGTTCAGTTGAGACTGGTCGTGCCGCGCGTCAGGTCCGACGCCGGCAACGACGGCAGACTACGGATGATCGCCGTCTCGGAGCGAAGGAGTTTCAGCTCGTCGCGCAGCCGGGAGGCGGTGTCGAGGGCCTGGAGCAGGCGCTGCTTGGTCGGGGTGTCCAGCATCATCGCCGCGGCCACCAGGTACGACACCACGCCCGGCTCGTCGGGCAGCTCGGCGCCGGTCGTCAGGGAGCGTTCCCGCGCCCCGGCCAGCCGCTTCTGGTACTGCCGGAAGGACCGCAGCACCCCCTCGGCCAGGGGCGCGGCCTCGTCGCCGGGCTCCTCCGTCAGCGTCTCCAGCTCCGCCGTCAGGAACGGGCCGGACGCCTCGACCGACAGCAGCCTCACCCGGGTCGTGCCCGTCGCCAGCACCTCGAAGGAGCCGTCGGTGCGCTCCCGGATCGTGGCCGCGTCCGCGATGCAGCCCACCTTGTGGAAGGCGTTGGCCGGGTCCGTGCCGAAGCCGGCAGCGGGCCCCCGCTCGGGCAGGGCGGTCGGGTCGGGCATGCCAGGCGCGCTCGGGGCCACCTCGTGGCCGTCGCGGATCGCCACGACGGCGAACCGGCGCGGTTCGTCCTCCGGGGTCTTCAGCAGTTCGCGCATCATGGCGCGGTACCGCTCCTCGAAGACGTTGAGCGGGAGCACGAGCCCCGGGAACAGCACCGAGTTCAGGGGGAAGAGGGGGAGCCGGACGGTGGTCACGACGCAAAAGCCTAATGGTCGCCGGTGCGGTCTCGTCCGCCGCGTTCACTCCGTGGATGCCGGGACGGCTCCGCGGCCGCCGCGGACCGGATGTCGTCCCGGATCCGCAGGAAGTGCCCGAGCGGGTCGTCCGACACCCGCTCCCAGGGGAACGAGGTGGCGTAGGGGCCGTTCAGACGCAGCTGTTCGGCGGCGTCCGGCCAGCGTTCCAGGCGCACCAGGACGTAGATGAGCAGGTTGCGCATCCGGGCGGGCCAGGGGTCGGCGGCCGGCAGCAGCGGGGACAGCGCGATGGCCCGGTCGGCGGCCGCGTCCAGCCGCTCGCGCGGCACCTCGGGTCCGCAGTCGGCGGGCCCGCAGTCGTCGGTGAGGTAGCCGAAGGCCGCCCGCAGCGGCAGCGCCTGCACGAGCGCGCCGGCGGGCGCGTCCTGCGCGGCCCGGTCGGCGAAGTCGAAGCACTCGTGGTGGGAGCCGTGCCAGGAGGTGGCCAGGTAGCGCAGGGCCGCCACATGGCAGCCGTAGTGGTGCGGGGCGCGGCGGACGGCCGCCGCCCACAGCTCCTCGAAGTACTTGTGCCCGGCCTGGGCGCCCCGCGCGTGGTCGAGCGCGAGCCGCCACGGCACCGGGTCCCGCTGGTCGCCCCGGGCCGCCGCCGTGATCAGCGGGCTCACCTCGCGCAGCAGCTCGGCCCGGGCCGGCGACTGCCAGGCGCGGTCCACCGCCAGCTGGGCCCCCACCAGCAGCGCGTCGGGGTCCTGCGGGGCGGTGGCGAGCCAGGCGTCCAGCCACTCGGGGCGCGAGCGCGCGAAGGCGGCCAGCCGGGTCACGTACCGGTCGCGCCGCTCCCACTCGGCGGCCGCGCGCGTGGCCAGGAGCAGCCCGGCGGCGGGTCCGTGATCGCCCCGGGCGGCGGCGACCAGCGCCGGGCTCAGCCGTGCGTCGGGCGCGTCGAGCAGCACCTCGTCGTCGGGGTGGGGCCCGGCGACGGAGTGGGGGGCGGTCCTTGTCATCCGGCCCGGGCGGATGAACGGCAGCTGCATGGCCATGGTGCCGACCATTGAAAGTCCGCTGGTCATGACGGCGCCAGATCGTTCCGGGAAGTCGCGGAAAGTTGTACGGCGGTCGGTCAAGAGAAGGTAAAGGCGTGACAGTTCAGTCACGGGGGTCACATCCGCACCATCAGTTACGCCGCAACAGCCGGGTCGCTCCCGCCGCCACCGTCGTCGCCAGGACCCAGCCCAGCAGGATCATCGCCGCCGCCAGCCACTGCCAGCCCCCGCGCAGCTGCCAGAAGCCCACCTGGCCCAGGTCGATGACCGGCAGCAGCAGATCGAGGGAGAACAGGACGGGGTCCCACTCCGGGTGCTCGCCGCGCTTCATCGGCGGATGGCCCGCCTGGGCGAAGGCGAACGAGCCCGCCGCCCACAGCACCGCCATCCACACCGCGGCCCGCCCCGGCCGGTACCCGTAGGCGACCGTCCAGTCCTGCGCGTAGCCCCACAGCTTGGCGGCCGGCGGCAGGCTCTCGCGGTGCCGGCGCTGCTTGGCGAGCAGCACCTCGCGGGCGTCCTCGTCCTCCCCGCCGGCCCGCAGCACGGCGGCGAGCCGCTCGTACGGCTCCGGGTTGTACTCGGCGGTCGCCGCCGCCACCCAGTCCAGCCGCTCGGCCAGCGGGAACGGCCCGCGCGGCACCAGGTTCTCGTAGGCGAAGCCGCCCATGTGCAGCCGCCCCGGGCCGGGCCAGGCGTCCGCCCGGTCCATCAGGTTGACGATCCTCGCCCCGGACAGCACCACCCGGCCGCGCGCCGGCCGCTCCCCGAGGAACCGCAGCTCCGGGGTCTGCACCCGGCGCAGCGACAGCTCCTGGCCGTCGGTGAGAGTGAAGCGCGCCTGCTCGAAGTCGACGGCGTCGCCGAACCGCCCGTCGTCCAGCCGGATCCCGCCCTCGCACGCGAACCGCTGGATGCGCGTGCCCTGGGCCGGGGTCATCCCGCTCATCGCCTGCGCGCCGACGCCCGCCGGGGTCAGGTACAGGCTGCGCTCGACGGTCAGCTGCGGGGCGTTCAGCGCGAGCCGCGCGTACGGGTTGGCCAGACGGGCGCCGCGCAGGCTCAGCGACACGCCGATGGTGGCGGCGCGCAGGCTCAGCTCGCCGTGCGACTCCAGCAGCTCGGCCTGTAAGTCCTGGCCGACGGTGAGGCCGTCCGCGGCGACCGACCGGCCGCTGCGGTCCCGGTGCACGATCGCCTGGTTGAGCATCAGGTCCGTGCCGATCTGCGCGTCGGTCAGCCGGATGCCGCGGTGGAAGCGGCAGCGCGGCAGGTGCAGGTCGCCCTCGGTCTGCACCCGGGCCGCCTCCAGCCGGGGCACCGAGCAGTCCACCAGCCGCATGGTCGTGAAGCGGGCCTCCGGCAGCAGCACGTCCTGCTCGAAGCGGCAGCGGCGCATCTCGACGTACGGCGTCACCGTGCCGCCGGCGAGGTCGAGGGAGCCGCTGATGTGCACGCCGGCGAGCTTCAGCGACGACACGCGGCCGGCCAGCGCGGGCGGGCCGTCCAGGAGCAGCCAGCACACGATCCGGGCCCGCACGGTCCGGTCCTCGCCCCAGGGATGGCCGCCGTGCGGATCGTCCACCACGGTGTCGCCGCTGCTCAGGTCGTAGACGCTGCCGTTGCGGAACGCCTGCCACATACCGGCCTCGGCCGCGGTCAGGTCGTCGGGCAGCTCTCCGGCACGCAGGCCGGCCCCCTCGGTCACAGTGCTTCCCTTCCTCCCCGGGTACTCGCCGGTTGGGTCCTTCGTACAACTGTTCATGCCCGCTGCGTGACGCTCCGAAAGCAGGGAGTGAAGGAGATCTTCCGGGGCCCGCGACACTCTGTATCAGCCATTGATACGCGCGAACGGTGCCTCACCCGGGTCTGAGAGAATTGAGCACGTGATCTCCCGAATCGATCTGCGCGGCGACGCCCTCGTCGAGGGCCCCGCCCTGCGCGACCTGCTGCCCCGAGCCGACTTCGACGTACAGGCCGCCCTGGAGAAGGTGCGTCCGATCTGCGAGGACGTGCATCATCGGGGCGACGCGGCGCTGATCGACGCCGCCGAGCGGTTCGACGGGGTCAGGCTCGACCAGGTGCGGGTCCCGGCCGCCGCCCTCACGCGCGCGCTGGAGGAGCTCGACCCGGCCGTGCGCGCGGCCCTGGAGGAGTCCATCCGCCGCGCCCGCACCGTCCACCGCGCGCAGCGCCGCAGCACCCACACCACCCAGGTCGTGCCCGGCGGCACCGTGACCGAGAAGTGGGTTCCGGTCGAGCGCGTCGGGCTGTACGCGCCCGGCGGCCGGTCGGTGTACCCGTCCTCCGTGATCATGAACGTGGTGCCCGCGCAGGAGGCCGGCGTCGAGTCCATCGCGCTCGCCTCGCCCGCCCAGGCCGATTTCGGGGGCCTGCCGCACCCGACCATCCTCGCCGCCTGCGCCCTGCTCGGCGTCGACGAGGTGTACGCGGCCGGCGGCGCCACGGCCGTCGCGATGTTCGCCTACGGCACCGAGTCCTGCGCGCCCGCGAACATGGTCACCGGCCCGGGCAACATCTGGGTCGCCGCCGCCAAGCGCTACTTCACCGGCAAGATCGGCATCGACGCCGAGGCCGGCCCGACCGAGATCGCGGTCCTCGCCGACGACACGGCCGACCCGGTGCACGTCGCCTCCGACCTGATCAGCCAGGCCGAGCACGACCCGCTGGCCGCCGCCGTCCTGGTCACCGACTCCGTCGCCCTCGCGGACGCCGTGGAGAAGGAACTGGAGCCGCAGATCGCGGCGACCAGGCACGTCGACGACCGGATCGTGCCCGCCCTCCAGGGCAGGCAGTCCGCGATCGTCCTGGTCGACGGCATCGACGAGGGCCTGCGGGTGGTCGACGCCTACGGCGCCGAGCACCTGGAGATCCAGACCGCAGACGCCGCCGCGGTGGCCGACCGGGTCAGGAACGCCGGGGCGATCTTCATCGGCCCCTGGGCGCCCGTGTCGCTCGGCGACTACGCGGCCGGGTCCAACCACGTCCTGCCCACCGGCGGCTGCGCCTGCCACTCCTCGGGCCTGTCGGTGCAGTCCTTCCTGCGCGGCATCCACATCGTGGACTACACGCGCGAGGCGCTGGCCGACGTCGCGCACCACGTGGTGACGCTGGCGGAGGCGGAGGATCTGCCGGCCCACGGCGCGGCGATCAAGGCGAGGTTCGACTGGAAGGTTCCGCAGGGCAAGTGAGCGACGTACGCATCGACGATCTCCCCGTGCGGGACGAACTGCGCGGCAAGTCCCCCTATGGCGCGCCCCAGCTGGACGTCCCCGTACGGCTGAACACCAACGAGAACCCCTACCCGCTGCCCGAGCCGCTGGTCGAGCGGATCGCGGAGCGGGTCCGTGACGTGGCCCGCGACCTCAACCGCTACCCGGACCGGGACGCGGTCGAGCTGCGCACCCGCCTGGCGGAGTACCTGACGGACACGTCCGGCCACGAAGTCGGCGTCGCCAACGTCTGGGCGGCCAACGGCTCCAACGAGGTCATCCAGCAGCTGCTGCAGACCTTCGGCGGGCCGGGCCGCACCGCCATCGGCTTCGAGCCGTCGTACTCGATGCACGCGCTCATCGCGCGCGGCACGGGCACCGGCTGGATCCCCGGTCCCCGGCGGGACGACTTCACGATCGACCCCGCCGCCGCCGAGAAGGCGATCGCCGAGCACAAGCCGGACGTCGTCTTCATCACCACCCCCAACAACCCCACGGGCAACGCGGTGCCGCGCGAGACGGTCCTCGCGCTGTACGAGGCCGCCCAGGCGGCGAAGCCGTCGATGGTGATCGTGGACGAGGCGTACGTCGAGTTCAGCCACGGCGACTCGCTGCTGCCGCTGCTCGACGGACGCCCGCACCTCGTCATCTCCCGCACGATGTCGAAGGCGTTCGGCGCGGCCGGCCTGCGCCTCGGTTACCTCGCCGCCCACCCGGCGGTCGTGGACGCCGTCCAGCTGGTGCGGCTGCCGTACCACCTGTCGGCCGTCACCCAGGCCACCGCCCTGGCCGCCCTGGAGCACACCGGCACGCTGCTCGGCTACGTCGAGCAGCTCAAGTCCGAGCGCGACCGCCTGGTCGCCGAGCTGCGCGCGACCGGCTACGAGGTCGTCGAGTCCGACGCCAACTTCGTGCAGTTCGGACGCTTCGACGGCGAGGGCGGCGCGCACGCGGCCTGGCGGAAGATCCTCGACCGGGGTGTCCTGGTCCGGGACAACGGCATTCCGGGCTGGCTGCGGGTGTCCGCCGGAACCCCCGAAGAGAACGACGCGTTCCTCGACGCGGTCCGTGAACTGAAGAAGGAGCAGAGCACATGAGCCGCGTGGGACGCGTGGAGCGAGTCACCAAGGAGACCTCGGTGCTCGTCGAGATCGACCTCGACGGGTCCGGAAAGGTCGACGTGTCGACAGGCGTCGGCTTCTACGACCACATGCTCGACCAGCTCGGCCGGCACGGTCTGTTCGACCTCACCGTGAAGACCGAGGGCGATCTGCACATCGACTCGCACCACACCATCGAGGACACCGCGCTCGCCCTGGGCGCCGCCTTCAAGCAGGCCCTCGGCGACAAGGTCGGCATCTACCGCTTCGGCAACTGCACGGTCCCGCTGGACGAGTCCCTCGCCCAGGTCACCGTCGACCTGTCGGGGCGTCCGTACCTGGTGCACACCGAGCCCGAGAACATGGCGCCGATGATCGGCGAGTACGACACCACCATGACCCGGCACATCCTGGAGTCCTTCGTGGCCCAGGCGCAGATCGCGCTGCACGTGCACGTGCCCTACGGGCGCAACGCGCACCACATCGTGGAGTGCCAGTTCAAGGCGCTCGCCCGGGCCCTGCGCTACGCCTCCGAGCGCGACCCGCGCGCGGCCGGCATCCTCCCCTCCACGAAGGGCGCCCTGTGAACGGCATCTCGACCCTGCTGATCGTCGTGGGCCTGTTCCTCGTCGGCGGCATCTACTCCTTCGTCAAGCAGAAGATGCCCAAGGGCCTGATCGTCCTGCTGTCGATCGGCGCCGCGATGTGCCTGGTGGCCGGCGTCATGAGGCTGGAGGTGTGGAATTGAGCGCCCCCCGCAAGAACGTGGTCGTCTTCGACTACGGCTTCGGCAACGTCCGTTCCGCCGAGCGTGCCCTCGCCCGCGCCGGAGCCGACGTCGAGATCACGCGTGACTACGACAAGGCCCTGAACGCCGACGGCCTGCTCGTGCCGGGCGTCGGTGCCTTCGCGTCCTGCATGACGGGCCTGCGCGAGGCGCGCGGCGACTGGATCGTGGACCGCCGGCTGTCCGGCGGCCGCCCGGTCATGGGCATCTGCGTCGGCATGCAGATCCTCTTCGCGCGCGGCATCGAGCACGGCGTGGAGAGCGAGGGCCTCGACGAGTGGCCCGGCTCGGTCGAGCCGCTGCAGGCCGAGGTCGTGCCCCACATGGGCTGGAACACCGTGGACGCGGCCCCCGGTTCGCGGCTCTTCGCCGGCCTCGACGCCGACGCGCGCTTCTACTTCGTGCACTCCTACGCCGTCCACGACTGGTCGCTGGAGACGTACAACCCGGCCATCGAGGCCCCGAAGGTCACCTGGTCCACGCACGGCAAGCCGTTCGTCGCGGCCGTCGAGAACGGCGCCCTGTGGGCCACGCAGTTCCACCCCGAGAAGTCCGGCGACGCCGGAGCCCAGCTCCTCACCAACTGGATCGGAACCCTGTGAGCAAGCTCGAACTCCTCCCCGCCGTCGACGTCCGCGACGGCCAGGCGGTGCGTCTGGTGCACGGCGAGTCCGGCACGGAGACCTCCTACGGCTCCCCGCTGGAGGCCGCCCTCGCCTGGCAGCGCTCCGGCGCCGAGTGGCTGCACCTGGTCGACCTGGACGCCGCCTTCGGCACCGGCGACAACCGCGAGCTGATCGCCGAGGTCGCCAAGGCGATGGACATCAAGGTCGAGCTGTCCGGCGGCATCCGCGACGACGACACCCTCGCCGCCGCCCTCGCCACCGGCTGCACGCGCGTCAACCTCGGCACGGCCGCGCTGGAGACCCCCGAGTGGGTCGCCAAGGTCATCGCCGAGCACGGCGACAAGATCGCGGTCGGCCTGGACGTCCGGGGCACCACCCTGCGCGGCCGCGGCTGGACCCGCGACGGCGGCGACCTCTACGAGACGCTGGAGCGCCTGAACCAGGAGGGCTGCGCCCGCTACGTCGTCACCGACATCGCCAAGGACGGCACGCTCCAGGGCCCCAACCTGGAGCTGCTGAGGAACGTCTGCGCGGCGACCGACCGCCCGGTCGTGGCCAGCGGCGGCGTCTCCTCGCTCGCCGACCTCCGCGCGATCGCCGAGCTGGTCCCGCTCGGTGTCGAGGGCGCGATCGTAGGGAAGGCGCTGTACGCGAAGGCGTTCACCCTGGAAGAGGCCTTGGAGGCTGTGTCGTCATGAGCGGTGCCGTACGGCGTGTGCAGAGCGGAAGTCCCTGGGAAGAGTCCTTCGGTTTTGCACGCGCCGTGGCGGCGGGCGACCGCGTGCTCGTCGCGGGCACGACCGCCTTCAAGGGCGATGTGCTCTACGGCGAGGGCGACCCGTACGAACAGGCCAAAGTGGCCTTCACCACCGCCCTGGAGGCGATCGCCGAGTTCGGGCTCGGCGTCGAGTCGGTGATCCGCACCCGGGTCTATCTGGCACACGCCCGGGACGTCGACGCGGTGGGCCGGGCCCACCAGGAGATGTTCGACGCCGTACGCCCGGTCACGACCCTGCTGGTCGTGCAGGGCTTCATCGACTCCCGGGTCCTGGTGTCGGTGGAAGTGGAAGCATTCCGAGGGACACCCTGAGCATTCCGGGGGACCCCCTCGCGGAACACTAGAGAGGCACGATTCATGACCCTGGCGGTCCGAGTCATCCCCTGCCTGGACGTGGACAACGGCCGGGTCGTCAAGGGCGTCAACTTCCAGAACCTGCGCGACGCGGGCGACCCCGTCGAGATGGCGAAGGTGTACGACGCCGAGGGCGCCGACGAGCTGACGTTCCTCGACATCACCGCATCCTCGGGCAACCGGGAGACGACCTACGACGTGGTGCGCCGCACGGCCGAGCAGGTGTTCATCCCGCTCACGGTCGGCGGCGGCGTGCGCACCGCCGGGGACGTCGACAAGCTACTGCGGGCCGGCGCGGACAAGGTCGGCGTCAACACCGCCGCCATCGCCCGCCCCGAGCTGATCCGCGAGATCGCCGAGCGCTTCGGCCGCCAGGTCCTGGTCCTGTCGGTGGACGCCCGCCGCACCGAGTCGGGCACCTTCGAGGTGACCACCCACGGCGGCCGCCGCGGCACCGGCATCGACGCCGTCGAGTGGGCCCACCGGGCCGCCGAACTGGGCGCCGGCGAAATCCTGCTCAACTCCATGGACGCCGACGGCACCAAGGACGGCTACGACCTGGAGATGATCCGGGCCGTCCGCACGCACGTCACCGTGCCCGTCATCGCCTCGGGCGGCGCGGGCCGGCTGACGGACTTCCCGCCGGCCGTCGAGGCGGGCGCGGACGCGGTCCTGGCCGCGTCGGTGTTCCACTTCGGCGACCTGCGCATCGGCCAGGTCAAGCAGACCCTGCGGGAGGCGGGCCACCCGGTGCGCTGACGCCACCGGGTGCGGTGACGCCCCCGCCCCACAGCCCCGGACGCCCTGCGCGTCCGGGGCTGCCGCTCGCTCAGATGCCGAGCTGCTTGGTCTCGTGCAGCTTCGCGATCGCGTTCTCGTCGCCGTCCAGGTCGACCTTGGCCGCACTCTGCCGGCCGTAGCAGAACAGCACCAGCTCGGACGGCTCGCCGGTCACCGTCACGACCGGGGTGCCGCGGTGGGCGACCGCCGTCTGGCCGTCGGGGCGGCGCAGGACCAGGCCCGTCGGCACGCCGCGGCCCATCAGGCGGGCCGTGCGCTCCAGGCGGGACCACAGGGCGTCCTGGAAGACCGGGTCGAGCTCGCGCGGGGACCAGTCGGGCTGGGCGCGGCGGACGTCCTCGGTGTGCACGTAGAACTCGACGATGTTCGACGCCTCGTCGACCGGCTTGAGCGAGAAGGGAGAGAAGCGCGGCGGGCCGGTACGGATCAGCTGGATCAGCTCCTCGTACGGCTTGTCCGTGTACTCCGCCATCACCCGGTCCAGGCGCGGCGCGAGCTGCTTGATCAGTATCCCGCCGGCCGCGTCCGGGCGGCGCTCGCGGACCACGACGTGTGCGGCGAGGTCCCGGGTGGCCCAGCCCTCGCACAGGGTGGGCGCGTCCGGGCCCGCGGTCTCCAACAGGTCGGCGAGGAGAAGTCGTTCACGCTTGGCATGGGTCGACATGCGGCCAGCCTACGGCGGCCCGCCGGGTCCGCACAGTGGACACTCCACCTGCCCCGCCGGCGGCGCGCGGCACAATGGTGGGCATGACCAGCGAGCCCAGCCGCCTCGACCCGGAGATCGCCGCCCGCCTCAAGCGCAGCGCCGACGGCCTCCTGCCCGCCATCGCCCAGCAGTACGACACCGGTGAGGTGCTCATGCTCGGCTGGATGGACGACGAGGCGCTGCATCGCACCCTCACCACCGGCCGGTGCACGTACTGGTCCCGCAGCCGCCGGGAGTACTGGGTCAAGGGCGACACCTCCGGCCACGTCCAGTGGGTGAAGTCCGTGGCGCTGGACTGCGACGCCGACACCGTGCTCGTCAAGGTCGACCAGGTCGGCGCCGCCTGCCACACCGGCGCCCGCACCTGCTTCGACAAGGACGTGCTGATCGAGGACGGCGGTTCCGCCGGCCCCGCGGCGGATCAGTAAGGTCAGCCGCCATGGACCTCGAGACGTTCCGCAAGCTCGCCACCGACCGGCGGGTCATCCCGGTCACCCGCAAGCTCCTCGCCGACGGCGACACCCCGGTCGCGCTCTACCGCAAACTCGCCGCCGAGCGCCCCGGCACCTTCCTGCTGGAGTCCGCCGAGAACGGCCGCTCCTGGTCCCGCTACTCCTTCGTGGGCGTCCGCTCGGCGGCCACCCTGACCGAGCGCGACGGGCAGGCCCACTGGCTCGGCGCCCCGCCCGTCGGCGTCCCCACGGACGGCGACCCGCTCGCCGCGCTGCGCGCCACCATCGAGGCCCTGCACACGCCCCACCAGGAGGGCCTGCCGCCCTTCACCGGCGGCATGGTCGGCTACCTCGGCTACGACATCGTCCGCCGCCTGGAGAAGATCGGCCCCGGCGAGCGCGACGACCTGCGGCTGCCCGAGCTGACCATGCTCCTCACCAGCGACCTCGCCGTCATGGACCACTGGGAGGGCTCGGTCCTGCTGATCGCCAACGCGATCAACCACAACGACCTGGAGACCGGTGTCGACGAGGCCTACGCCGACGCCGTGGCCCGCCTCGACGCGATGCAGGCCGACCTGACCCGCCCGGTCGCCCAGCCCCCGGCCGTGCTCCCGCCCTCCGAACTGCCCGAGTACACCGCGCTGTGGGGCGGGACGGAGTTCCAGGAGGCCGTGGAGGACATCAAGGAGCGCATCCGGGCCGGCGAGGCCTTCCAGGTGGTGCCCTCCCAGCGCTTCGAGACGCCGTGCGCGGCGAGCGCGCTGGACGTCTACCGGGTGCTGCGGACGACCAACCCGTCGCCGTACATGTACCTGTTCCGCTTCGACGGCTTCGACGTCGTCGGCTCCTCCCCGGAGGCCCTGGTCAAGGTCGAGGACGGCCGGGCCATGGTCCACCCCATCGCCGGCACCCGCTGGCGCGGCGCCACCCCGCAGGAGGACCAGGCCCTCGCCGACGAACTCCTCGCCGACCCGAAGGAACGCGCCGAGCACCTCATGCTCGTCGACCTCGGCCGCAACGACCTGGGGCGGGTCTGCGAACCCGGCTCGGTCGAGGTGGTCGACTTCATGTCCATCGAGCGGTACTCGCACGTGATGCACATCGTCTCGACGGTGACCGGCCGCGTGGCCCCGGGGCGCACGGCCTTCGACGTGCTCACCGCCTGCTTCCCGGCCGGCACCCTCTCCGGCGCCCCCAAGCCGCGCGCCATGCAGATCATCGACGAACTCGAACCGTCCCGGCGCGGCCTGTACGGCGGCTGCGTCGGCTACCTGGACTTCGCCGGCGACTCCGACACCGCCATCGCCATCCGCACCGCCCTGTTGCGCGACGGAACGGCGTACGTGCAGGCCGGAGCGGGGGTCGTCGCCGACTCCGACCCGGTCGCCGAGGACACCGAGTGCCGCAACAAGGCGGCCGCCGTCCTGCGGGCCGTGCACACGGCGAACCGGCTGGGAAAGGCCTGAGATGACCCCCGGGTGACGGTTCGCCCGGGGTTCAGGCGATAGTGGGACACGTGACTGCCGTACCTCACCCCCGTTCCGAAGCCGCCGGGCCCGCCCGGGCCGGCCGCCTGAGCCTCGCCGCCGCGCTGCTGTGCGGCGCGCTCGGCGCTGCCGTGGCGCTCCTCGCCACCCGGCAGCAGTGGGCGGAGGGCACCGCGACGGTGGCCGGCGGCGCCTTCCCGCTGACCGCCAACGGCAGCGACGTCACGGGCGTCCCCGCGGCGCTCGCCATAGTGGGCCTGGCCGCGCTCGTGGCCGTCTTCGCCGTCCGCCGCGCCGGCCGGGTCGTCGTGGCCGGGCTGCTGGCGCTGTCCGGCGCGGGCACCGTCGCGGCCGCCCTGCTGGGCGCCTCCGACAGCTCCGCGCTCGACGAGAAGGCCGCCCGGGCCTCCGGCGACGCCTCCGCCTCGGTGGCCGCCCTGACCCACACCGCCTGGCCGTACGTCGCGGCCGCCGGCGGTGTCCTGCTCCTGCTGGCCGGACTGCTCGCCCTGCGCTACGGCCGGCTGTGGCCCGCCATGTCCGGCCGCTACGAGCGCGGCGGCGCGCCCCAGCCGCGCCGCAGGGCCCCCGCGGCGGACCCCGACCGGCCCGAGGAGCTGTGGAAGGCCCTCGACCGGGGCGAGGACCCGACCGGGGCCTGAGCCGCGCGGGTGAGTTCGGGGAGCACCCCCGGTCACCGACCGCGGGCGCGTGCGGGACAATGGCCCCGAGCGTCCTGCTCAGACACGCACACAGCAACGAGGAGCAAGCAATGGCGGGCAGCAGCCACGGTCACACCCCGGCCGCCTGGACCGGTGTCATCATCGCCTTCATCGGTTTCTGCGTCGCGGGCGCCTTCATGGTGATGGACCAGCCGGCGGGCTTCTGGGCCGGCATGGTGGTCGTGCTGCTCGGCGGTGTCGTCGGCGGCATCATGCGGATGATGGGCATGGGTCAGCCCAAGGACCTGCACGCCCCGCACCAGATGACGGGCGACCGCGAGCCGGCGCGCGCCGAGGGCTGATCTTCGCGGAAGGCGCCTTCGGACGGAAGGCGTGAGGGGCGGCCGGCACCGGGGTGCCGGGACCGCCCCTCACGCGCGAGCGGGGCACAATGCACACCGTGAACGCCGACAGCCGACGGGTGACGCCCGGTCTGCCGGGACGCCTGGCCGTCCCCGCCGGGCTCCTCGCGGGCGCCGTCGCCGCCTTCGCCTACGTGGGCGCGGTGGACCCGAACGAACCCGGCCACTACCCCGCCTGCCCGCTGCTGCGCCTCACCGGCCTGTACTGCCCCGGCTGCGGCGGACTGCGCAGCGCCCACGCGTTCGTCCACGGCGACCTGCCGGCCGCCCTGCAGGCCAACGCGCTCGCCGTGCTCGGCTATCTGGCCTGCGCGGTGCTGTGGACCGTATGGGTGGTCCACGCCGTTCGCGGGCGCCCGCTGCGGATCGATCCGCGCCCCGGGCTGGTGTGGGGCCTGGGCGCTCTGCTGCTGGTCTTCTCGGTTGTCCGGAACCTGCCCATCGGTGACTGGCTCCATCCTTGATCACCCGGCGGATGTCCAGGTACTGGGACCGGCGTCAACCGGATGCGAGGCCTACGCCCCGCTGCGGATACCATCGCAGTGACCATCGCTTTCCGACTGGTCGCTGGAACTGTCAAGAGTCTGGAAGGGGGCCGCTCGCGTGAGTGTGCTCGACGAGATCATCGACGGAGTCCGTGCCGACCTCGCGGAGCGGCAGGCGCGCGTGAGCCTCGACGAGCTCAAGGAGCGCGCGGCGAAGGCTCCCGCGGCCAAGGACGGCGCGGCGGCCCTGCGCGGCGACGGCGTCAAGGTCATCTGCGAGGTCAAGCGCTCCAGCCCCTCCAAGGGCGCGCTGGCCGCCATCGCCGACCCGGCCGGACTCGCCGCCGACTACGAGGCGGGCGGCGCGGCCGTCATCTCCGTCCTCACGGAGCAGCGGCGCTTCGGCGGCTCGCTGGCCGACCTGGAGGCGGTGCGCGCCCGGGTGGACATCCCGGTCCTGCGCAAGGACTTCATCGTCACCTCGTACCAGCTGTGGGAGGCCCGCGCCTACGGCGCCGACGTCGCCCTGCTGATCGTGGCCGCCCTCGACCAGTCCGCCCTGGAGTCCCTCATCGAGCGGGCCGAGTCCATCGGGCTCACGCCGCTGGTCGAGGTGCACGACGAGGACGAGGTGGAGCGCGCGGTCGACGCCGGCGCCCGCGTGATCGGCGTCAACGCCCGCAACCTCAAGACCCTCGAGGTGGACCGCAACACCTTCGAGCGGGTGGCGCCGGAGATCCCCGACCACATCATCAAGGTCGCCGAGTCGGGCGTCCGCGGCCCGCACGACCTCATCGCCTACGCCAACGCCGGCGCGGACGCGGTCCTGGTCGGCGAGTCCCTCGTCACCGGCAAGGACCCGAGGACCGCGGTCTCCGACCTGGTGGCGGCGGGCGAGCACCCCGCGCTCCGGCACGGCCGGAGCTGATCACCCGCTAGGCTTGGCCCCGATGACTCTCACCATGACGACCGTGGACCGGTACGCCCGCCTCGCGCGCGGCTGCCGCCCCCGCGGCTGCCGCGCGCCCGCCCGCCGGGTCCACGGCCGCCGTGTCCGGTACGTCATCGGTGACGAGCCGGGCCAGGTGAACGGCATGCGATGGCAGCGGCGCCCCGCAAGGGGCGCGGGGAACGGCGCGCCAAGCCACTGACGGCCCGCGGCCAACCGTCGATCCCCGCCCCCACGGCGACCAGTGCATCCCACACACGACTCACCGTGAAGGTATTCGCATGCCCAGCCAGTTCTTCATCCCCGACCCCGAGGGACAGACGCCGAACCCCGAAGGCTACTTCGGTGCCTTCGGCGGCAAGTTCATCCCCGAGGCCCTCGTCGCCGCCGTCGACGAGGTGGCCGTCGAGTACGACAAGGCCAAGCACGACCCGGAGTTCGCGAAGGAACTCGACGACCTCCTGGTCCATTACACCGGCCGCCCGTCGGCGCTCACGGAGGTGCCCCGGTTCGCCGAGCACGCCGGCGGTGCCCGGGTCTTCCTGAAGCGGGAAGACCTCAACCACACCGGCTCCCACAAGATCAACAACGTGCTCGGGCAGGCCCTGCTCACCAAGCGCATGGGCAAGACCCGGGTCATCGCCGAGACGGGCGCCGGCCAGCACGGCGTCGCGACCGCCACCGCCTGCGCCCTGTTCGGTCTCGACTGCACCATCTACATGGGCGAGATCGACACGCAGCGCCAGGCCCTCAACGTCGCCCGCATGCGCATGCTCGGCGCCGAGGTCATCGCGGTGAAGTCCGGCAGCCGCACCCTGAAGGACGCCATCAACGAGGCGTTCCGCGACTGGGTCGCCAACGTCGACCACACGCACTACCTCTTCGGCACCGTCGCCGGACCCCACCCCTTCCCGGCCATGGTCCGCGACTTCCACCGCGTCATCGGCGTCGAGGCCCGCCGCCAGCTCCTGGAGCGCGCCGGCCGGCTGCCCGACGCCGCGATCGCCTGCGTCGGCGGCGGCTCCAACGCCATCGGCCTCTTCCACGCCTTCATCCCCGACGAGGGCGTCCGCCTCATCGGCTGCGAGCCCGCCGGGCACGGTGTCGAGACCGGCGAGCACGCCGCGACCCTGACCGCCGGCGAGCCCGGCATCCTGCACGGCTCCCGCTCCTACGTCCTGCAGGACGAGGAGGGCCAGATCACCGAGCCGTACTCCATCTCGGCCGGCCTGGACTACCCGGGCATCGGCCCGGAGCACTCCTACCTCAAGGACTCCGGCCGCGGCGAGTACCGCGCGGTGACCGACGACGCCGCGATGCAGGCCCTGCGCCTGCTGTCCCGCACCGAGGGCATCATCCCGGCCATCGAGAGCGCCCACGCGCTGGCCGGCGCCCTGGAGGTCGGCAGGGAGCTCGGCCCGGACGGGCTGATCGTGGTCAACCTGTCCGGCCGCGGCGACAAGGACATGGACACCGCCGCCCGCTACTTCGGCCTGTACGACACCGACGCCGCGGTCGCCGAGGACGCCTCCGGCACCGCCGAGATCGAGGGGGACGCCAAGTGAGCGGCAACCTGCAGCTGTTGGGCGACACCCTCGCCGCCGCCAGGTCCGAGGGACGCGCGGCCCTCATCGCCTACCTCCCGGCCGGCTTCCCGACCGTGGACGGCGGCATCGAGGCGATCAAGGCCGTCATCGACGGCGGCGCCGACGTGGTCGAGGTGGGGCTGCCGCACAGCGACCCCGTCCTCGACGGTCCCGTCATCCAGACCGCCGACGACATCGCCCTGCGCGGCGGCGTGAAGATCGCCGACGTGATGCGCACCGTCCGCGAGGCGCACGCCGCCACCGGCAAGCCCGTCCTCGTCATGACGTACTGGAACCCCATCGACCGCTACGGCGTGGAGCGGTTCACGGCCGAACTGGCCGAGGCGGGCGGCGCGGGCTGCATCCTGCCCGACCTGCCGGTGCAGGAGTCGGCGCTGTGGCGGGAGCACGCCGAGAAGCACGGCCTGGCCACCGTCTTCGTCGTCGCGCCCAGCAGCAGGGACGAGCGGCTCGCGCAGATCACCGCCGCGGGCAGCGGCTTCGTCTACGCCGCCTCCCTCATGGGCGTCACCGGCACCCGCGCCACGGTCAGCTCGCAGGCTCAGGACCTGGTGGAACGCACCCGGGCCACCGGCACCGACCTGCCGGTCTGCGTCGGGCTCGGCGTCTCCAACGCCACCCAGGCCGCCGAGGTCTCCGGCTTCGCCGACGGCGTGATCGTCGGCTCGGCCTTCGTCAAGGCGATGCTCGACGCCCCGGACGAGGCGGCCGGCGTCGAGGCCGTGCGCGCGCTCGCCGGTGACCTCGCCAAGGGCGTGCGCCGGCAGGCGTAGGGAAGCCGGAAGTCATACAGGTCCCTCGTACGGGTGGACCTGGGGCCGGGGAGGCGCGGTGCGCCTCCCCGGTTCGTTTCCGGGGTGTGAGCGAGAAGAACCGTGAGGGAAAGCGCACCGCCCGGGAGAAGCTGGCGGTCGAGCGTGAGAAGCACAAGTCCGCCGAGAAGCGCCGGCGCGCACTGCTCGTGGGCGGGGCCGTCGTCGCCGTCCTGGGCCTCGCGGCGGTGATCGGCGTCGTCGCGGCCAACGCCGGCAAGGACGACGGCGGCGAGGCCGCGGGCCCGGTGGTGGCCCCCTCGGGAGCGCAGGGCAAGGACGGCCTGGCGATCCCGGTCGGCAAGGACAGCGCCAAGTCCACGCTCACGGTGTGGGAGGACTTCCGCTGCCCGGCCTGCAAGTCCTTCGAGACGGCGTACCGGCCGGTGATCCACGAGCTGACCGAGGCCGGCCAGCTGAAGACCGAGTACCACCTGGTCACGCTCATCGACGGCAACATGCGCGGCAGCGGTTCCCGCAACGCCGCCAACGCCGCGGCCTGCGCCCAGGACGCCGGGAAGTTCCCCGCGTACCACGACGTGCTCTTCGACAACCAGCCCCCGGAGGTCGACGACGCCTTCGCGGACAACGCCCGGCTGATCGAGCTCGCCGGCAAGGTCGACGGCCTGGACACCCCGGCCTTCCGCGCCTGCGTCGAGGACGGCACGCACAACGCCTGGGTGGCCAAGTCCAACGAGGCCTTCGACAAGGGCGACTTCTCGGGGACGCCGACGGTGCTGTTCGACGGCAAGAACATCTACCAGGACCGGACGATGACCCCCGCGAAGCTGAAGCAGATGGTGCTGGCGGCGAACCAGGGGTGAGGGCGATCCGGCGCCCCCTGTTATGGACCCGTAGCCGGACCGCCTGCCCCGGGCCCGGTCCGGCACGGTAGCGTCGACCTTGCCATGGAACTTGCCTTCATTCCCAGCCCGTCGCGAGGGGTGCTGTACCTCGGCCCCGTTCCGCTGCGCGGCTACGCGTTCTGCATCATCATCGGCGTCTTCGTCGCGGTCTGGCTCGGCAACAGGCGCTGGATCGCCCGGGGCGGGCGGGCCGGCACGGTGGCCGACATCGCTGTCTGGGCCGTGCCCTTCGGCCTGGTCGGCGGCCGCCTCTACCACGTGATCACGGACTACGAGCTGTACTTCAGCGAGGGCCGTGACTGGGTGGACGCCTTCAAGATCTGGGAGGGCGGCCTCGGCATCTGGGGCGCGATCGCGCTCGGCGCCCTGGGCGCGTGGATCGGCTGCCGCCGCCGGGGCATCCCGATGCCCGCGTACGCCGACGCCGTCGCGCCGGGCATCGCCCTCGCGCAGGCGATCGGCCGGTGGGGCAACTGGTTCAACCAGGAGCTGTACGGCAAGCCCACCGATCTGCCGTGGGCCCTGGAGATCACGTCCTCCGCGGACGGGCGGGTCCCGGGCACCTACCACCCGACGTTCCTGTACGAGTCGCTGTGGTGCATCGGCGTCGCGGTCCTGGTCATCTGGGCCGACCGCCGCTTCCGCCTCGGACACGGCCGGGCCTTCGCGCTGTACGTCGCCGCGTACTGCGCGGGCCGGGCGTGGATCGAGTACATGCGGGTCGACGACGCCCACCACATCCTGGGCCTGCGGCTGAACGTCTGGACCGCGATCCTGGTGTTCCTGCTCGCGGTGACGTACTTCGTGCTGTCGGCGAAGAAGCGTCCCGGGCGGGAAGAGGTCGTGGAGCCGGGCTCCGCGGACTCCGCCGCCGGTGCCGCCGACGGCGACGAGAAGGCCGTCGACCTCGGCAAGGACGACACGGACGTCAAGGGCGACACGGACGTCAGGGACGGCGAGGCCGGCGAGGCCGCCGGCGGGACCGGGACGGACGCGGCCAGGGACGAGGCCGGCTCGGGGAAGAAGGCCTGACGACCCCTGCCGTACCGATGTCTTCGAGGGCGCCCGGGAAACCGGGCGCCCTCGGCATGTCAGCGACGGCGTGCCAGGGACAGGGTGCGCCGGGCCGCCGTCACCACCGCCGCGTCGACGAAACGGCCGTCGGGCAGGGCCTGGGCGCCTTGCTGCGTCGCCGCCGCCTTGAGGACCGCCTCCGCCTGTTCGATCTCCTCGGCGCTGGGCGCGTAGGCCTGCTCGATCACCGGGAGCTGGCGGGGGTGGATCGCCGCGCGGCCCAGGAAACCCAGGGCGCGGCCCCGGGCGCAGGAGGCGGCCAGCCCTTCCGGGTCGCCGACGTGCGGGTACACCGACTGCGCCGGCGGGGGCAGCCCCGCCGCCCGGGCGGCCACGATCACCCGGGAGCGCGACCAGTCGAGGCCGGAGTCGTCCCGGACGCCCAGGTCGGCCCGCAGGTCCGCCTCGCCGAGCGCGATGCCCCGCAGGTTCGGATGGGCCATGGCGATGGCGCAGGCCTGTTCCACGGCCAGGGCCGACTCCAGCAGGGCGTACAGCGCGGCCGGGGTGCGGTGGGCGATGTGCGCGATCCCGGCGGCGGAGGTCACCTTGGGCAGGCGCAGGCCGGACAGGCCCGGGGCCCGGGCGAGCGCGCCGAGGTCCTGCTCGGCCCAGGGGCTGTCCAGGGCGTTGACGCGGACGTGGACCGGGACGGGCGGCGGAT
Organism: Streptomyces sp. DT190; assembly: GCF_049846985.1. Taxonomy (NCBI): domain Bacteria; kingdom Bacillati; phylum Actinomycetota; class Actinomycetes; order Kitasatosporales; family Streptomycetaceae; genus Streptomyces; species Streptomyces sp. DT190. The sequence continues at coordinate 130,291 of NZ_JBNCNM010000010.1, forward strand.
CCCCGAGCAGCTCGGCGGTGGCGTCGCGGGCGTAGGCCTTGCGGTCGGGGGCGACCGCGTCCTCCAGGTCGACGACGACCACGTCGGCGCCGCAGGTGAGGGCCTTCGCCACCACGTGGGGACGGTCGCCCGGGGCGTAGAGCCAGGTGAGCGGCGGCGGAGCCGTCACAGGACGCCCTCCGTGCGCAGTTCCTTGATATCGGTCTCGGAGAGGCCGAGTTCGGTCAGGACCTCTTCGGTGTCGGCGCCGTGCGGGCGGCCGGCCCAGCGGATCGCGCCGGGCGTGGCGGACAGGCGGAAGAGGACGTTCTGCATGCGCAGCGGGCCCAGTTCCGGGTCGTCGACGGTGGTGATGGTGTTCAGGGCCTGGTATTGCGGGTCCGCCATCACGCCCCGGACGTCCTGGATCGGGGCCACCGCCGCCTCCGCCTTCTCGAAGGCCGCCAGGACGTCGTCGCGGGTGCGCCCGGCGATCCAGGAGCCCACGGCCTCGTCCAGCACGTCGGCGTGGCGGGCGCGGTCGGCGCCGGTGGCGAACCACGGTTCGTCGATCAGCTCGGGGCGCCCCACCAGGCGCATCACGCGTTCCGCGACCGACTGGGCCGAGGTGGACACCGCCACCCAGGTGCCGTCCGCGGTGCGGTAGACACCGCGCGGGGCGTTGTTGGGGGAGCGGTTGCCGGTGCGCGGCTGGACGTGGCCGAGCTGGTCGTACCAGAGGGGCTGGGGGCCGAGGACGGCGAGGATCGGCTCGATCAGGGCCATGTCGACGACCTGACCCTCGCCGGTCCGGTCCCGGGCGGCGAGCGCCGTCATCACCGCGTACGCGGTCGTCAGGCCCGCGATGGCGTCGGCCAGGCCGAACGGCGGCAGGGTCGGGGGCGCGTCCGGCTCGCCGGTGATCGCGGCGAAGCCGCTCATCGCCTCGGCGAGGGTGCCGAACCCCGGGCGGTGCGCGGAGGGGCCGAACTGGCCGAAGCCGGTGACCCGGGCCAGGACCAGCCGGGGGTTGGCGGCCGACAGTTCCGGCCAGCCCAGGTCCCACTTCTCCAGGGTGCCGGGGCGGAAGTTCTCGACGATCACGTCGGCGGTGGCGGCCAGGCGCAGCAGGGTGGCGCGGCCGCCGGGCCTGGACAGGTCGAGGGTGATGGTCCGCTTGTTGCGGCCGAGCATCTTCCACCACAGGCCGATGCCGTCCTTCGACGGGCCGTGGCCGCGGGAGGGGTCCGGTTTCCGCGGGTGCTCGACCTTGACGACCTCCGCGCCGAAGTCGCCGAGCAGGGTGGCGGCCATCGGGCCGGCGAAGAGGGTGGCGAGGTCGAGGACGCGCAGGCCGGTGAGGGGCGCGGTCGGGGTGGCGGTCATGAGCGGTGGGCCTCCCGGTGGGTGAGGTGGGCGAGGGTGTCGAAGCCGATGCCGTTGAAGTCGCCGACGGAGGTCGACAGGCGGTTCTTCAGCGGGGCCGTCCAGCGGTCGGGGAGCGCCGAAGGGCTCCCGGCCAGCAGGCCGGCGATGCCGCCCGCCGTGGCGCCGTTGGAGTCGGTGTCCCAACCGCCGCTCACCGCCCGGCAGATGGAGCCGGTGAAGTCGCCGTCGGCGTGGGTGAGGGCGGCGGCGATCAGCGCGGTGTTGGGGACGGCGTGCACCCAGTGGTGGGTGGCGGCGTAGGTGGCGTGGAGTGCGTCGACGACCGTGTCGAAGTCGGCGTGCTCGCGGGCCAGTTCCACGCCGTGGCGGACCGCTCGGGCCAGGCGGGAGCGCGGGGGGACCACCGTGAGGCCGGTGCGCAGGCAGGTGTGGACGTCGGCGGTGCCGGTCGCGGCCGTCGCGACGGCGGCGGCCGCGAACATCGCCGCGTAGACGCCGTTGGCGGTGTGGGTGAGGGTGGCGTCGCGGTGTACCTGTTCCGCTGCGGCGGCCGGGTCGCCGGGGTTGGTCCAGCCGTGGACGTCGGCGCGGATCAGGGCGCCGATCCATTCGCGGAACGGGTTGCGGTGGCGGGCGGTGTGCGGGGGCTCCAGGCCGCCGAGGAGGTTGCGGTAGGCGACGCGTTCGGCGGTGAAGACGCGGCCCGCGGGGAGTTCTTCGAGCCAGGTGCGGGCCACGTCGGTGGTGGTGAAGGCCTTGCCGTGGCGCTGGAGGAGGAGCAGGCCGAGGAGGGGGTGGTCGAGGTCGTCGTCCTCGGGCATGCCGTCGATGTTCTCGGCCAGGGACGTCGCCGCCGAGCGCCGGTTCCAGGGGTGTGCGGCGAGGAGTTCGTCCGGGACGCCGCGTGCGGTGAACCAGGTGGACAGGGGCCAGTTGCCGGTGGACCGGGCCAGGCGGCGGATGCCTTCGAGGGGGAGTTTCTCGACCGGCTTGCCCAGCAGACAGCCGGCGGCCCGGCCCAGCCAGGCGGCTTCGAGACGCTCCGCCGTGGCGGCCGGACGCGGGCCCCGGTGGTCCGCGTGCGGTGGCCAGTCGGCGCAGACGGCCTTGATCCGTTCCAGGTCGGTGGGCTCGTCGTCCGCCAACGCGCTCGGCAGATCGGCCAGTTCGTCCAGGAGGTCTTCCGCCAGCCGGCGCAGGTAGCGGGACGCGGGGGTGGAGGAGGCACCCGCGGCGGCCGGGGCCTGCGGGCCGCCCGCCGCGCGCCAGCGGGCCGCGATCGCCCTCGGCTCGCGGCCGTCCAGGGCGGCCTGGCGCAGTTCGTGGCCGAGCAGGTCCTCCGGCTGGACCCAGGTCAGTCGGAGCATTCCTGCCCTCCGAGGGACGCGAAAGCCCGTTCGTGGGCGCGGCGGCGGGCGACGTCCCGGGCGAAGATCTCCCGGGTCACCCCGGTGAGCGTGGCGGCCGGTTCCCAGAGGTCCAGCCGGCTGGCCTCGGCGACCGTCTTGGCCCAGTCCTCCGGGACGGGCGCGCCCAGGGCCCCGGCGACGGCGCCCGCCATCGTGGCGATGGAGTCGCAGTCCCGGCCGTAGTTCACGGCGCCCAGGACCGCGTGCCGGTAGTCGCCCCGGGCGACGAGCAACAGGCCCAGCGCGATGGGCAGTTCCTCGATCGAGTGGAGCCGGGAGGGGCGGCGGGCGCCCAGGGACGGGGCGCGGTAGTCGGGGCCCACGGTGTCGTAGGGGGTGACCGCCGCGCGCAGCGGGCCGAGGGCCGACTCGAACTCCGTGTGCCGGGAGGCCTCCTCGCAGACCCGCTCGATCGCCGTGCGCGTGCCGTCCTTCGCCAGCGCCAGGCACGCCGTGACGACCGAGTCCGGGGTCGCTCCGGGAGTGCAGGCCGCCGCCACCGCGGCGGCCAGGACACCCGCCGCCTCACGGCCGTACGACGACTGGTGCGCACCGGCGACGTCCAGGGCCTCGGCGTACGCCGCGCGCGGATCGGCCGCGTTGACCAGGCCGACGGGGGCCATGTACATCGCCGCACCGCAGTTGACGATGTTGCCGGTGCCCGCCTCGCGCGGATCGGCGTGGCCGTAGTGGAGCCGTGCGACCAGCCACTTCTCCGCGAGGAAGATCCGTTGCAGGGGAAGCGCCTCGGTCTCCAGTTCCGGGATCCAGCGGGGCTCGGTCATCAGGTCGGGGACCAGGTGGTCGGCGATCGCGTAGGCGTCGAGGTGGTCGCGGACCCGGGCGTAGACGCGGACCAGGGCGTGCGTCATCAAGGTGTCGTCGGTGACGTGCCCGTCGCCCTTGTGGTACGGGGCGAGGGGACGGGCCGTGCGCCAGTCGTCGCCGTGCCAGGGGCCGACGACGCCGTGGACGCGGCCGCCGTGGCGCTGGAGGATCTGCTCGGGTGAGTAGCCCTCGACGGGGCCGCCGAGCGCGTCGCCGACCGCGGCTCCGACCAGGGCTCCGGTGATCCGCTCGTCCAGGAGGGCGTTTTGGTGTGGTTTGTGCTGCATGGCCGCATCATCCACCCGGGCGGGCCGGTTGGACGGCTTCCAGGAGTTCGGCGAGTTCGACGAGGTCGGTGCCGGTGAGGCGGGGGAGGACGCAACCGGAGAGGGTGCGGCAGGTGTCCCGCCAGGAGTCCGGGATCGACGCGCCGCCGCCGAGGGCGCCGGTGAGGGCACCCACCAGAGCCGGGGCGGAGTCCGCGACGCGGGACAGGCAGGCCGCGGCCGGGACCGCCTCGGCGACGCGGCCCCGGGCCGCGGTGGCCAGGGCGAGGGTGACCGGGACGGTCTCGGCGGCGGCGATGCCGTAGCTGTAGACGTGGTCGACGATCTGGTGCTCCAGGGGCGGGACCAGGGCGAAGGCGCTGTCCGCCGCTGCGGCGAGCGTGAGGGCGTGCCGGGCGTTGCGGCCGATCTCCGTCTCCTCGGGGAGTTCGGCGAGGGCGGCCGTGACGCAGGCGTCGACGTGTGCGCCGGCCAGGGCGAGGGCGAGGGCCGCCGCCATGGCGCGGGCGCCGTGGACGCCGTCGCCGTCCTGGGTGTAGCGGGCGTCGAACTCGGCGAGGTCGGCGGCGCGCCGGGGGTCGCCGGGGTGCGCCACGGCCAGGACACAGGCGCGCACGCAGGCGGCGTCGTCGAAGTAGTGCGGGTTGTCGTGGCCGGTGGCGGGCGGGCGCAGGCCGGCGGCGAGGTTGCCGAGGCCGGCGCGCACGGAGATGCGGGCCCGCAGCGGGAGGACGGCGGACTCGATCTCGGGGGCGCGGTCGGCCGCGGCGGCGACCTCGCAGGCGATGGCGTTCCAGGTGAGGTCGATCGCGGCGCGGGTGCGGCGTTCCCGGCTGAGGTCGTTCAGGACGGTGTCGTCGCCCGCGCGCAGCAGGGCCTCCGCGGCGAATGCCGCCCATTCCGCGTCGTCGGAGGGGCCGAGGCGGAGGGGTTCCGGGGGCTGGTTGAGGGCGATGGGGACGGGGAGGGTGGTCGTCGCGTTGTGCTCGGCGAAGGTGTCGAGCTCGCGGGTGAGGCGGCGGGTCCAGTCGGGCATGCGGGCGGCCCGGTGGCGGGCGGCGGGCCAGCCGGCCGCGTCGCCGGCGGCCAGTCCGAGCAGGAGGCCTTCGGCCTTCCTGTCTCCCACCCGCGCACCGCCCGTGACGGTCGGACGAAAGGCCCTGCTCTCCCGCGGGGCGGTTTCGCCGTCGGCGGCCGCGGGGGGTGGGGGTGTGGGCGGGGCGGTGAGGGCGGTCTCGGTGTCGGTGGGCGCGGGGGGCAGCCGGGTGGGCGGGGTGGTGGGGGTCAGCTCGCCGGCGGGGGTTGTGGGGGGTGCCGGTGTGGGTGGGGTGGTGAGGGGGAGGTCGTCGGTGGTGGCCTCGGCGGGGGCGGGCGGGGTGGTGGGGGTCAGCTCGCCGGCGGGGGTTGTGGGGGGTGCCGGTGTGGGTGGGGTGGCGAGGAGGAGGTCGTCGGTGGTGGCCTCGGCGGGGGTGGGCGGCGTGGTGAGGGGGAGGTCGTCGGTGGTGGCCTCGCGGAGTGCGGGCGGGGTCGCGCTGCCGGGGGCCGTCGATGCGCGGGGCGTCGGTCCGTGGGTCGTCATGCGGGGGCCTCCGTCCCGTCGCCCGCCGCCAGGACGAAGTCCGCCGGCTCCGGGACCGCCTCGGGCACCGCCGGGACCAGCAGGTCCGCCACGTCCAGGACGTGATGGCCCGCCATGGCCGGGAGGCAGGAGCCCCGGGCCGGGGTGATGGCCGCCGCCCAGGCCGCCGGGATCGCCGACACCCCCCGGGTCGCCCCCGCCAGCGCGCCCGCCACCGCCGCCGTGGTGTCCGCGTCGCGGCCCATGTTCACCGCGGTCAGGACGGACTGCTCGAAGTCCCCGTCGGCCGCCGCGTACGCGCCGAACGCGAGGGCGACCGCCTCGGGGGCCAGATCGGTCCACGGGTAGCCGCCGATGACGACCGCGGAGCGCACCGCGCGTTCGCCGCGGTGCGCGACCGCCACCGCGCGGCGCAGGCTGCGGGCCGTCCAGGAGTCGTCGGGCACGACCGCCAGGGCCGCGGCCACCACCGCGATCGGCGGGGCGCCGGCCATGGCCGCGGCGACGCCCGCCGCCACCGCCTGGCCGCCGTGGATGCCCTCGCCGTCGTGGCTCACCGAGCCGTCGATCGCGACCAGCCGGGCCGCCTCCGTCGGCCTGCCCGCCGCGAACACCCCGAAGGGGGCCGCGCGCATGGCCAGGCCGTCGCTCCAGGCGTGCCGGTGCTGGGCGGAGATGGGCGCGGCCAGGCCGCGGCGCAGGTTCTCCAGCGTGCCGCGTTCGCTGAAACCGGCACCCCGGAAGGGGCCCTCGTCGCGGTCGGCGATCAGTTCGTGCCAGGCCGTCTCGACGTGCGCCGGGGTGAGCGCGGAGCCGTGCCGGGCCAGCAGGAGGGCCGAGAAGAGCGCGTACTCGGTGTCGTCCGTGCCCGACGGCTGCTCGGCCACGTATCCCGTGATGCGGCCCCACCGCGCGCGGATCTCGGACGGCTTCATGTTCTCGGCGGGCGCCCCGAGGGCGTCGCCGACGGCCAGGCCCAGCAGTGCGCCCCTGGCCCGTGCGCGGAGTTCGGCGGCGTCCCCGGGCGCCGGGACGGAGGGGATGCAGGCGATCGATGCCATACGGCATGTGTCCCACTGCGACGACTCCGGCGAGCCTCACGCGCCTCAGCATCACCCGGTCGACATCTGCGCGAGGCGATGATCAAGTGAGCGGAAAGCGGTAAAACCGCAGGTTAGCGCAGCCTTTCCTTGCTGGCGGGGGTGGAATCGGAGGCGTAGTTTTGGTGTTGTAAAACTCTGGAACTTGTCCAAAGTAGGGGAGCGGGGTTCTTCCATGGCCATCATCGAGACCGAGGCGGCGCTGCACGAGGCGCACCGGGACAACCACACGCACCGGGACGTCAACGGCGGCTGGCTGCGTCCCGCGGTGTTCGGTGCGATGGACGGCCTCGTCTCCAACCTGGCCCTGATGACCGGTGTCGCGGGCGGTGCGGTCGGTCAGCAGACCGTCGTCCTGAGCGGACTGGCGGGCCTGGCCGCCGGTGCCTTCTCCATGGCCGCCGGCGAGTACACCTCCGTGGCCTCGCAGCGCGAGCTCGTCGAGGCCGAGCTGGACGTGGAGCGGCGCGAGCTGCGCAAGCACCCCAAGGACGAGGAGGCCGAGCTGGCCGCCCTCTATCAGGCGCGGGGGGTCGAGCCGCGGCTGGCCCGCGAGGTGGCCCGGCAGCTGTCGAAGGATCCCCAGCAGGCGCTGGAGATCCACGCCCGGGAGGAGCTGGGCATCGACCCCGGTGACCTGCCCTCGCCCACCGTGGCCGCGGTGTCGAGCTTCGGCTCCTTCGCGCTCGGCGCGCTCGTGCCGGTGCTGCCGTACCTGCTGGGTGCGAGCACCATGTGGCCGGCGGTGCTGCTGGCGCTGCTGGGGCTCTTCCTGTGCGGCGCGGTGGTGGCCAAGGTGACGGCGCGCAGCTGGTGGTACAGCGGTCTGCGCCAGCTGGTCCTGGGAGGCGCGGCGGCCGGTGTGACGTACGCCCTGGGCACGCTGTTCGGAACGGCCGTAGGATAGCGCGGCTCGGACTTATGCGCGGGGCCGCATAAGTAACCGTTACTCGCTGGTTTCGAACGCGCAACCACCGGGCATGAGCCGTAAGCGCTGCGGGCAATGAGGCCCGCCGCGCGCCCCCAGCGGGCGGGCGAAGACGCCTGCCCGCCGTCGGGCCCGGCGGACATCGATCTCACCCGATCGTTCCGTAGCGGCCCCCCATAGCTTCCGCCGTCGGCGCGGTACCCCCGCCGCGAGCCCACGGTGTCCGCATGCTGGAACGGGTTATCCCGGTTCCCGAGAACCGCTCCATCATGTAACCTGCACGAAATTTTGCGATCACGCAGAGGGCCAACGTCGTCCCTCGGCACATGCCACATGCCACATGACGACGACGGGAGAGCCGATGCGTACGCCGCGCCAGCCGTCCCAGCATTCCGCGAATGGCCAGAACTGGTCGTTCATGGATGCTCGCCCTGCTGCGCAGGGTATGTACGACCCCCGCAACGAGCACGACGCCTGCGGCGTCGGCTTCGTCGCCACCCTCACCGGCGAGGCGTCCCACACCCTGGTCGAGCAGGCTCTGACCGTCCTGCGCAACCTCGAACACCGCGGTGCCACCGGCTCCGAGCCCGACTCGGGCGACGGCGCCGGCATCCTGTCGCAGGTCCCGGACGCCTTCTTCCGTGACGTGGCCGGATTCGAACTCCCCGAGGCCGGTGCCTACGCGGTCGGCATCGCCTTCCTGCCGGAGGACTCCACCGCCGACGCCGTCTCGCGCATCGAGACGATCGCCGCCGACGAGGGCCTCACCGTCCTCGGCTGGCGCGAGGTCCCGGTCGCGCCCCAGCTGCTGGGCGCCACCGCCCGGTCGACCATGCCGGTCTTCCGCCAGATCTTCGTCGCGGACGGCGCGGACGCGCCCGCCACCGGCATCGCCCTCGACCGCAAGGCCTTCGTGCTGCGCAAGCGCGCCGAGCGCGAGGTCGGGGTCTACTTCCCGTCGCTGTCGGCGCGCACGATCGTCTACAAGGGCATGCTGACCACCGGCCAGCTGGAGCCCTTCTTCCCGGACCTGTCCGACCGCCGCTTCGCCTCCGCGATCGCGCTCGTGCACTCCCGGTTCTCGACGAACACCTTCCCGTCGTGGCCGCTGGCACACCCGTACCGCTTCGTCGCGCACAACGGCGAGATCAACACGGTCAAGGGCAACCGCAACTGGATGGTGGCCCGCGAGTCGCAGCTGGTGTCGGACCTGTTCGGCTCCGACGGCAAGGCCATCGACCGGATCTTCCCGATCTGCACCCCGGACGCCTCCGACTCCGCCTCCTTCGACGAGGTCCTGGAGCTCCTGCACCTCGGCGGCCGCTCCCTGCCGCACTCCGTGCTGATGATGATCCCGGAGGCGTGGGAGAACCACGACTCCATGGACCCGGCCCGGCGCGCCTTCTACCAGTTCCACTCCACGATGATGGAGCCCTGGGATGGCCCCGCCTGCGTCACCTTCACCGACGGCACCCAGGTCGGCGCGGTCCTCGACCGCAACGGCCTGCGCCCCGGCCGCTACTGGGTCACCGACGACGGCCTGGTCGTCCTCGGCTCCGAGGTCGGCGTCCTGGACATCGACCCGGCCAAGGTCGTCCGCAAGGGCCGCCTGCAGCCCGGCCGCATGTTCCTCGTCGACACCGCCGAGCACCGCATCATCGAGGACGACGAGATCAAGGCCGAGCTCGCCGCCGAGAACCCGTACGCGGAGTGGGTGGAGGCCGGCGAGATCGAGCTGTCCGACCTGCCCGAGCGCGAGCACATCGTGCACACCCACGCCTCGGTCACCCGCCGCCAGCAGACCTTCGGTTACACCGAGGAGGAGCTGCGCGTCATCCTCGCGCCGATGGCCAAGGCCGGCGCCGAGCCGATCGGCTCGATGGGCACCGACTCGCCGATCGCCGCGCTGTCGGACCGCCCGCGCCTGCTCTTCGACTACTTCACGCAGCTGTTCGCGCAGGTCACCAACCCGCCGCTGGACGCCATCCGCGAGGAGCTCGTCACCTCCCTGCGCTCGTCGCTGGGTCCCCAGGGCAACCTCCTCGACCCGAACGCGGCCTCCTGCCGCAGCGTCCTGCTGCCCTTCCCGGTCATCGACAACGACGAGCTGGCCAAGCTCATCCACATCAACGCCGACGGCGACATGCCCGGCTTCAAGGCCGCGACCCTGTCCGGCCTGTACCGGGTGCACGGCGGCGGCGACGCGCTCGCCGCGCGCATCGAGGAGATCTGCGCCGAGGCCGACGCGGCCATCGAGAACGGCGCCCGCCTGATCGTCCTGTCGGACCGCCACTCCGACGCCGAGCACGCGCCGATCCCGTCGCTGCTGCTCACCGCGGCCGTCCACCACCACCTCATCCGCACCAAGCAGCGCACCCAGGTGGGCCTGCTGGTCGAGGCCGGCGACGTCCGCGAGGTCCACCACGTGGCCCTGCTCATCGGCTACGGTGCCGCCGCCGTCAACCCGTACCTGGCGATGGAGTCCGTCGAGGACCTGGTCCGCGCCGGCACCTTCCTGCCCGGCATCGAGCCGGAGCAGGCCATCCGCAACCTCATCTACGCCCTCGGCAAGGGCGTGCTGAAGGTCATGTCCAAGATGGGCATCTCCACCGTCGCCTCCTACCGCGGCGCCCAGGTCTTCGAGGCCGTCGGTCTCGACGAGGCCTTCGTCGCCAAGTACTTCAACGGCACGGCCACCAAGATCGGCGGCGTCGGCATCGACGTCATCGCCAAGGAGGTCGCCGCCCGGCACGCCAAGGCCTACCCGGCCTCCGGCATCGCCCCGGCGCACCGCGCGCTGGAGATAGGCGGCGAGTACCAGTGGCGCCGCGAGGGCGAGCCGCACCTGTTCGACCCGGAGACGGTCTTCCGCCTGCAGCACTCCACGCGCTCCGGCCGCTACGACATCTTCAAGAAGTACACCGAGCGCGTGAACGAGCAGTCCGAGCGGCTGATGACGCTGCGCGGCCTGTTCGGCTTCAAGTCCGACCGGAAGCCCATCCCGATCGACGAGGTCGAACCGGTCTCCGAGATCGTCAAGCGCTTCTCCACGGGCGCCATGTCGTACGGCTCCATCTCGCAGGAGGCGCACGAGACCCTCGCCATCGCCATGAACCAGCTGGGCGGCAAGTCCAACACCGGTGAGGGCGGCGAGGACCCGGAGCGGCTGTACGACCCGGCGCGCCGGTCGTCCATCAAGCAGGTCGCCTCCGGCCGCTTCGGTGTGACCTCCGAGTACCTGGTCAACTCCGACGACATCCAGATCAAGATGGCCCAGGGCGCCAAGCCCGGCGAGGGCGGCCAGCTGCCCGGCCACAAGGTCTACCCCTGGGTCGCCAAGACACGGCACTCGACGCCGGGCGTCGGCCTCATCTCGCCGCCCCCGCACCACGACATCTACTCCATCGAGGACCTCGCCCAGCTGATCCACGACCTGAAGAACGCGAACCCGCAGGCGCGGATCCACGTGAAGCTGGTCTCCGAGGTCGGCGTCGGCACGGTCGCCGCGGGTGTCTCCAAGGCGCACGCGGACGTCGTGCTCATCTCCGGCCACGACGGCGGCACGGGTGCCTCCCCGCTCACCTCGCTGAAGCACGCGGGCGGACCCTGGGAGCTCGGGCTGGCCGAGACCCAGCAGACGCTGCTGCTCAACGGCCTGCGCGACCGCATCGTGGTGCAGACCGACGGCCAGCTCAAGACGGGCCGCGACGTGGTCATCGCCGCGCTGCTCGGCGCCGAGGAGTTCGGTTTCGCGACCGCGCCGCTCGTCGTCTCCGGCTGCGTCATGATGCGCGTCTGCCACCTGGACACCTGCCCGGTCGGCATCGCCACGCAGAACCCGGTGCTGCGCGAGCGGTACAACGGCAAGGCCGAGTACGTGGTCAACTTCTTCCAGTACATCGCCCAGGAGGTCCGCGAGATCCTCGCCGAGCTGGGCTTCCGCTCCATCGAGGAGGCCGTCGGCCACGCCGAGGCCCTCGACGTCACCCGCGCGGTCGACCACTGGAAGGCGCAGGGCCTGAACCTGGAGCCGCTGTTCCACGTGCCCCAGCTGCCCGAGGGCGCGGTCCGCCACCAGCTGATCGCCCAGGACCACGGCCTGGAGAAGGCGCTCGACAACCAGCTGATCAAGCTGGCCGCCGACGCCCTGGCCGCCTCGGACGCCACCGAGGCCCAGCCGGTCCGCGCCCAGGTGCAGATCCGCAACATCAACCGCACGGTCGGCACCATGCTCGGCCACGAGGTGACGAAGAAGTTCGGTGGCGCGGGGCTCCCCGACGACACCATCGACATCACCTTCACCGGCTCCGCCGGCCAGTCCTTCGGCGCGTTCGTGCCGCGCGGCGTCACGCTGCGCCTGGAGGGCGACGCCAACGACTACGTCGGCAAGGGCCTCTCCGGCGGCCGGATCGTCGTCCGCCCGGACCGCGCGGCCGACCACCTCGCCGAGTACAGCGTCATCGCCGGCAACACCATCGGCTACGGCGCCACCGGCGGCGAGATGTTCCTGCGCGGCAAGACCGGTGAGCGGTTCTGCGTCCGCAACTCCGGCGCGACGGTCGTCTCCGAGGGCGTGGGCGACCACGGCTGCGAGTACATGACCGGCGGCCACGCGGTGGTGCTCGGCGAGACGGGCCGCAACTTCGCGGCCGGCATGTCCGGCGGCATCGCCTACGTGATCGACCTCGACCGGGACAACGTCAACGTCGGCAACCTGGACGCGATCCAGGCGCTGGACGACACCGACCGGCAGTGGCTGCACGACGTGGTCCGCCGCCACCGGGAGGAGACGGGCTCCACCGTCGCCGAGAAGCTGCTGGCCGAGTGGGACACCGCCGTCGAGCGCTTCAGCAAGATCATCCCCAGCACGTACCAGGCAGTGCTCGCCGCCAAGGACGCCGCCGAGCGAGCCGGTCTCTCCGAGACCGAGACCCACGAGAAGATGATGGAGGCGGCGATCAATGGCTGACCCGAAGGGCTTCCTGAACCACGGGCGCGAGGTCGCCAGGTCCCGCCCCGTCGAGGAGCGCGTCAAGGACTGGAACGAGGTCTACGTCCCCGGCTCCCTGCTGCCGATCATCAGCAAGCAGGCCAGTCGCTGCATGGACTGCGGCATCCCGTTCTGCCACAACGGCTGTCCGCTCGGGAACCTCATCCCCGAGTGGAACGACTACGCCTACCGCGAGGACTGGGCGGCCGCGCAGGAGCGCCTGCACGCCACCAACAACTTCCCGGAGTTCACCGGCCGCCTGTGCCCCGCTCCGTGCGAGTCGGCGTGCGTGCTCGGCATCAACCAGCCGCCGGTCACCATCAAGAACGTCGAGGTCTCGATCATCGACAAGGCGTGGGAGACCGGGGACGTCGCCCCGCAGATCCCGGAGCGCCTGTCCGGCAAGACCGTCGCCGTCGTCGGCTCGGGCCCGGCGGGACTCGCCGCCGCCCAGCAGCTGACCCGGGCCGGCCACACCGTCGCCGTCTACGAGCGCGCGGACCGCATCGGAGGCCTCCTCCGCTACGGCATCCCCGAGTTCAAGATGGAGAAGCGGCACATCAACCGCCGTATCGAGCAGATGCGCGCGGAGGGCACCCGCTTCCGCACGGGCGTCGAGATCGGCCGCGACCTGAAGGCCACGGACCTGAAGAAGCGCTACGACGCGGTCGTCCTGGCCGTCGGCGCGACCACGGCCCGCGACCTGCCGGTGCCCGGCCGTGAACTCAAGGGCATCTACCAGGCCATGGAGTACCTGCCCCTGGCCAACAAGGTGCAGGAGGGCGACTTCGTGGCGCCCCCCATCACGGCCGAGGGCAAGCACGTCGTGGTCATCGGCGGCGGCGACACCGGCGCGGACTGCGTCGGCACCGCCCACCGCCAGGGCGCGGCCTCCGTGACGCAGCTGGAGATCATGCCCCGCCCGAACGACGACCGGCACCCGATCAACCAGCCCTGGCCGACCTTCCCCATGCTGTACAAGGTCACCTCGGCCCACGAGGAGGGCGGCGAGCGCGTCTACTCGGTCTCGACGACCCACTTCGAGGGCGACGAGGACGGCAACGTCCAGTGGCTGCACCTCACCGAGGTGGAGTTCATCGACGGCAAGCTGACGCCGAAGCCGGGCACCGAGCGCAAGATCCCCGCCCAGCTGGTGACGCTGGCGATGGGCTTCACGGGCACCGACCGCGAGAACGGCCTGGTCGAGCAGTTCGGCCTGGAGCTCGACGAGCGCGGCAACATCGCCCGCGACGCCGACTGGCAGACCAACGTGCCGGGCGTGTTCGTCGCCGGTGACGCCGGCCGCGGCCAGTCGCTCATCGTCTGGGCGATCGCGGAGGGCCGCTCGGCCGCGAAGGGCGTCGACCGGTTCCTGACCGGTGCCAGCGACCTGCCGGCCCCGATCCGCCCGACGGACCGTGCGCTGATGGTCTGACGCGCACCCACCCGAACGTCCCGCACAAAGGCGTGCGGAACACCGACGGCGCCTGCCCCACTGTCCCCGACCGGACGACCGGGCAGGCGCCGTCGCACGTCCTCAGCCGGTGCGCCGCCCGCCGCTGCTGCCGCCGTCGCCGTGCTCGTCGGGCCACACCTGGACGTGGTCCTCCTCCAGCTCCAGCAGCACCCGGTCCCGCATGCCCAGGGCCGCCGTGTACTCGGCGGGCAGCTGCAGGCGGCCCGCGCGGTCGAGCATCGCGTACTCGCGGGAGACCAGGGACTCCCGGCCGCTCTCGTCGACCTCCGTGCGGCGCAGGACCTCCGTGGAGGTGCGGCCGTCGCGGATCGCCACCGTGCGGCGGACCTCGCCGGCGACCGCCTGGTCGTGCGTGACGACGACGATCGTCGTGCCCAGTTCCTCGTTGGCCCGGCGGAACGCCGCGAAGACCTGCCGGCCGGTCGCCGAGTCCAGCTCGCCGGTCGGCTCGTCGGCCAGCAGCACCGCGGGGGCGTTGGCCAGGGCGACGGCGATCGCGACGCGCTGCTGCTGGCCGCCGGACAGCTGCCGCGGCCGCCGGTCGGCGCAGTCGGCGACGCCCAGCAGGGACAGCAGCTCACCGGCCCGCGCGGCCCGCTCGCGCCGCGGGCGGCCCGCCAGTTGCAGGGGCAGGGCGACGTTCTGCGCCGCCGTCAGATACGGCAGGAGATTGCGGGCCGTCTGCTGCCAGACGAAACCGACCACCTCACGCCGGTAGCGCAGCCGCGCCCTGGCGTCCATCGTCAGCAGGTCGCGGCCCGCGACCCGCGCGGAGCCGGCGGTCGGCACGTCCAGGCCCGCGAGGATGTTCATCAACGTCGACTTGCCGCTGCCGGACGCCCCCACCAGGGCCAGCAACTCGCCCTCGCGCACCAGCAGATCGAGGCCCTGGAGCGCCTGCACCTCCACGGCGTCCCCGCCGCCGCGCTTGGCGAAGATCCGCACCAGCCGGTCGCAGGCGATCAGGGCGTCGTGCCCGTAGGCGGGCCGGTCGCGGTGGTGCGCCGCCCGCCGCTCCAGCTCCGCGAGGGAATCGGTCGTACCGCTCATCACATGTCTCCCGCCCTGAGGTGAGTGAGGGGTGTCCGGCGCCCCGCCCACCAGGCCTGCGCGACGGCCACCGCCCCGGCCAGCAGCACCGTGACCGCGGCCGGCAGCACCAGGGCCCACGGGTCGGTCCGCAGCACCGCACCGCCCGGCACCGTGCCGCCGGTCACGCCGGACAGGGCGAGCCGGTCGAGGTCGACGCCGGGGGCGAGCAGCCGTATCGCGGCCCAGCCGACGGCCATGCCCCCGCCGGCCGCGAGCAGGGCCTGCGGCAGCGCCTCCAGGCCGAGCAGCCGCCGGCCCTGGCGGGTCGTCAGGCCCAGGGTGCGCAGCAGGGCCAGCAGCGCGGCGCGCTCCGGCGCGGTCCGCAGCAGGCCGAGCACCAGGGCGAGCACGGCGTATCCGGCGCCCGCGGCGACGGCCCAGACGTAGATGCGCTCGGCGCCCGCCTGCAACGGGGAGTCGGACAGCGCCGCGCGTTCCTCGCCGCGCAGGGTCACCAAGAGGCCGGCCCCGGCGCCGCGCACGGCGGTCCGCAGCGCCTTCGCGTCGAGTCCGGCACCGGCCGCCAGCAGGGTCGTCGGGCCGCCGAGACCCTTCAGGCCGGCCGCGTCGACCAGCAGGAACTCGCCCTCCGGGACCGCCGGGGTGCGAGGGACCACGGCGGTGATCCGCACGGTGACGGCTCCGCCGTCGGTCACGATCCGGCGCGGTGCCCGCCCGAACCGCTCGGCGACCCCGGGCGGCGCGACGGCACCCAGCACGCCGTCAGCGGACCGCAACCGGTCCGCCGGGAACCCCCCGAGCCCGGTC
Source organism: Streptomyces sp. DT190 (assembly GCF_049846985.1). NCBI lineage: Bacteria > Bacillati > Actinomycetota > Actinomycetes > Kitasatosporales > Streptomycetaceae > Streptomyces > Streptomyces sp. DT190. Next base: position 146,117 of record NZ_JBNCNM010000010.1, read on the forward strand.
CGCCGGGCCACCCCCGCGTACGAGTCCGGCTCCACCCCGACCACGGGCAGCGAGCGCGACTCGTCGGACGCGCGCTCCGCGGCGTACGCGAAACCCACGGCCGTGACCTGCCGTACGCCCGGCACCTCACCCACCGCCCGGGCCAGTCCCGGCGGGAGCGGCGTGCCGTCGGCCGTGTCCAGCCGTGCGTCCGCGCCCGTGGCCAGCAGCGCGGCGCGGTCGCGGGCGTCCGACACGCCCGCCAGCACCGACCCCCCGAACGCGGCCGTCGTCAGGGCGGTCAGCAGGGCGAGCAGCGGCAGTGCGGCGACCGCTGCCGGTGCGCGGCCCGCGCGGGCCAGCGACAGGAACCCCACCGCGCCGCGCAGCCGCCGGGCCGGGCCGGCGGCCCACCGCAGCGGCAGCGGGTACAGCCGTACCAGGACCAGCGCGGCCACCAGCCCGACGAGCACCGGCGCGGCGCTCACCAGCAGGTCGCCGGGGCCTTCCGTGCCGCGGCGGCGCAGCGCCGCCACCGAGCCGACGGCCAGCACCAGCACGGTCAGTTCGGCGACCGTGCGGCGCCCGCCCCGCCCGGCGTGGACGAGGTCGTCGCGTTCCCGGTGCGCCCGCGGTGCGCGGTGCGCCACCATCGCGCGCACCGGAAGCACCGCGCAGGCGAGCAGGGTCACGGCCCCCGCCCCGAGCACGGCGGGCAGCGGCCGGCCCCCCTCCACCACCAGCAGGGCGAGCAGCAGACCGCAGACGGCCGCGGGCACCGCCGGCACCGCCGTCTCGGCCAGCAGCCGCCCGGCGATGCCGCGCAGGGAGCCGCCCCGGGCACGCAGCAGGGCGAGCTCGGCGTCGCGGCGGGCGGCGGCCAGACCCCCGCTCATCACCAGCACGACCACGGCGACCGCGGCGATCCCGAAGGCGGCGACGGCGACCACCGGCGTGATCGCGTCCCGGGCCGCCGCGTACGCGCCCACCACCTGCTCCAGGCCGGTGGACAGCTGCGCGGTCGGGCCGGCGACCCCGCGCATCGACACCAGGCCGGGCCCGTCCTCCAGCGAAGCCACCGCCGAGACCAGCGCCGGGGCGTCCGCCCCGGTGAGCCGCCCGGTCGCGGGCGCGAACCGCCAGTACCGCTCCGGCTCGCCCTGACCGCCGAGCAGCGCGGGCGCGGCCCCCGGAGCGAGCAGGACGCCCGCCTCCCAGTAGAACTGCGGCGGCCGGCCGGTGGTGCTGACCAGTCCTGGTGTGCGCAGGACGGACTCCGCCGACCAGTAGCTGCGCTGCGGATGCCGGGGCTCGACCACGCCGGTGATCCGCACGGTCAGCGGCCGGTCCGGATAACCGGCCAGGGTGAGCGTCGACCCGGCTCGCAGCCCCAGGGCGCGGGCGGTCTCGCGGGTCACGGCGCCCTCCACCGCCCTGGTGTCCACCCCCACCCGGCCGGCGGTGGGCAGCCGCCCCTCCCGCACGGTGGCGTGGGCGGCCGCTCCGGACTGTGCGAGCAGGGTGAAGCGCGGCGGCAGTCCGTCCGGCCGGGGCAGCGCGACGTCCAGCCCTTCCAGGCTCCTCGCGGTCCGCACCCCGTACGCCGACTGGGCCGGGTCCGCCCGCAGCGGCGCGGGCAGCAGCGCCCGCGCCCGGGCGCCGACCGCCGCCAGGGCCTCCGGGCGGACCGCCTCCGCCCGGGCCGCCTCGGGCCGTTCGAGCCCGGGCGGGGGCGACTTCAGCTCCAGCACGCCGGCCTCGGGCGCGGCCCCGGCGACGGCCTCGCGCAGCCCGTCCGTCTCATACGCCTCGACCGCCCGGGGCAGGGCGGCCGCGAGGAACGCCGTGACCAGGACCAGCACCGCGAGGGCGACGGCCGGCCAGGGCGCGGTCCGCAACCGGGTCCGCACCCAGGGCGCGCTCCGCGTGGGCGACGGCATCTCAGTCCTCCCCCTGGTGGCGGAGCACGACCGCCGGTTCGGCACGGCGCAGCGCCGACGCGATGGTGATCAGCAGCAGCGGCACGGCCGTTCCCGCGACGAGCAGGGCCAGCCGGGCCGGCGGGAGTTCGACGAGCACCTGCGGCACCGGCCGCGCGGCGCCGGAGGTCAGCACGATCAGCGGCACGACGGCCCGGGTCAGCACCGCGCCGAGTCCGAGCCCGGCGAGCAGACCGGCACCGACGAGCAGGCTCTGCTCGGTCGCGACGAGCCGGGCGAGGTCACGGCGGGGCGTGCCCAGGGCGCGCAGCACCGCGAACTCCGCGGACCGCTCGCGCCGCGCCCCGGCGGCGCTCACCGCGAACCCCCCGGCGGCGAGCGCCACGGCGGCCACCGCCACCGCCGTCAGCGCCGAGCGCGGCCCGGCCCCGAGCGGGTCCCGCAGCAGCTCGGCCGCCGTCTCGTCGCGCACCAGCACCTGCCCCGCCGCGAGGTCGGGGCGCCCGCGCAGGCCGGCGGCGACCTCGGCGGCCTTGCCGGGCGCGGTGCTCACCCACCATTCGGTGGGGGAGAGCGGCGCGCTGGCCCGCCCCGCCAGCACGGCGTCGACGGCCCGCAGATCGAGCAGCAGCGCCCCGCCGTCCCTGCCTTGCGCGTCGTGCCCGTCCAGGCCGGTGGCCGTGGTCGGCAGTGCCTCGACCGACCGGACGATCCGCACCCGCAGCCGCTCCCCGGACAGCGGCACGTCGATGGTGTCGCCCGGCCGGGTGCCCGCAGCCCGCAGGAAGTCCCGGGTCGCGACGGCGGACAGGGTCCGCGGCACCGCGTCCCCGGCGGTGGAGACGCGGACGCTGTAGACCGGAGCGGTTCCGGTGCTCGCGTCGGCGTCGGCACCGGTCGCGTACGTCACGGTCAACGGCGCGGTGCCCGACCCGTCCGGCCGCACGGCGGAACGGGCGAGGACCTCGCCGTTGTCCGTGACGGCCAGGTCGCCGCGCCAGCGGGTCCCGGCGGGCACGGGCACGGCCCGCGCGGAGCCGTCGCGGCCGGTGGCCAGCAGCCGTTCGACGGTGAGCCGGTGCGTCTCGGGGCGGGCGGCGGGCGCGGTGTCGTCGAGCTGCACGCCGGTGAGCCGCAGTGGCCCGGCCGGGGCGGCCCGGCGGCCCGCCGCCGTCACGTCCAGGTCCAGCGTGAGCCGGTGCACCCGGCCGTCCACCGGGACGGTCCCGGCGCCCAGCCGGTAGCCGATGCCGAACCGGTCCTCGACGACCGCGGTGAGCACGGGCGCGCGCTCGGAGGGCGAACGTCCCGTCCGGGCCCGCACGTCGCCGATCCGCACGTCGAGGGCGAGCCGCCGGGTGCCGCCGGGCAGCAGCACGGCACGGTCGTGGTCCGGGGCGGGCGGAGCCAGGTGGCGCAGCAGCCGCTCCGGGGACTCGTCGGCGAGATCGCCGCGCATCAGCATCCCGTCCCGGGCGTGCGCGGTGTCCAGGGCGAGCACCGTCGCCTCCCGGTCGCCGGACAGGGACAGGGAGGTGCGGTGCGCGGGAGCGGCGTCCCGGGCCCCCGGCAGCGCGGCGTACAGACCGGTCTGGCCGGGGCTGCCCGGCCGCTGGTCGATCACGCGTACGTCCGCGCCCGTGCGGAAGTCGGCCTGGTCGTCCTGCGAACGGTCCCAGGAGGCGCCGTGCCCGATCGCCAGCATCCCGGTCGCCACGGCCACGACCAGCAGCAGCACCGGACCGGCCCCGCGCAGCGGCCGCCGGCTGAACTGCCAGCCCGCCAGCGCGGCCGGCAGCCCGCGCCCCTTCGCGGACCGCCGCTCCGCCAGCCGGGCCGCGAGCGGCAGCAGCCGCAGCGTCAGGACCGTGCCGGCCAGCAGCGCCAGCGCGGGCGCCGCGACGAGCAGCGGATCGATGCCCAGCTCACCGGCCCGGTCGCGGCTGAGCACCCCGCCGCCGCTCGCGTCGGTCTGCCGTTCCAGCTGCCAGTACGCCACGCCCGCGATCAGCAGCAGCCCCACGTCGGCTCCCGCCCGCACGGGTGCGGCCGTCGTGGCGGCACGCACCCGCCGCAGCCGTACCGCCGCACCGGCCGTCGCCGCCAGCGCGGGCGCCACGACCGCCGCCGCGCACACCACGGCCACCCCGCCCGCGACCAGCCACACCCCGCCCGACGGGGCGGTGTCGAGCCGCAGCCCGATCCGGTCGAGCGCGGACCACCGGGCCAGCAGCCGGGCCAGCGGGCCGGACAGCAGCGCCGCGCAGAGGGCGGCGGGCACCGCCAGCAGCAGCGCCTCCAGCGCCGCCAGCCCCACGATCCGGCCGCGCGAGGCGCCCCGGGCGCGCAGCAGCTCGGTCTCGCCCGCCCGTTCGCTGCCCAGCAGCCGTGCCACCAGCAGCAGCGCGTACCCGGCGAGCAGCACCAGCTGCACGGAGACGATCATCAGTGTGGAGCGGGACACCAGCAGGGCCCGCTCGGTCCGGTCGAGCACCTCGGGCAGCCCGGTGCGCACGTCCGCGTCGCCCCCGAGCGCCGGCTCCTCGCGCAGCGCCGCGGCCCCGCGGACGGTCGCCGCGCGGAGCGCGCCGATGCCGTCGGTCGTGAAGGTCCGGTAGTCGGCCGTCGCCACCCAGCCGGTGCCGTCCTCGGAGGCGCGGCCGGAGGCCAGCACCGACGCGTCCGCGAGCAGCGGCCCGAAGGTCGTGAAGGCGACGGTGCGCACGCCCTGGCCGCCGAGCGAGTCGACCTGCCAGTACGGATCGGAGCCGTCGGCCACCCGGTACACGCCGGTGACCCGGACCCGGAGCGGTGCGCCGCCCAGCCGGTCGGTGAGGGTGAGCCGCGCACCGGCCCGCAGCCCCAGCCGCTGGGCGGCCGTCTCGGGCAGGGCCACGGGGACCGCGGCGGTACGGGCCACCGGGGCCGGGCCGGGCAAGGCCCCCGACACCAGCCTGATCCGTGACCGGTCCAGGGCGGCGAGGAGCGTCAGGTCGGGTTCCCCGGCGCGGCCGTCGGCGTCCTGGAGGGAACGGGGCAGCGCGTACGGACCGGAGCGTTCCAGGCGCCGCACGGTCACCGGCAGCCCGCCGAACGACTCCCGCGCCGCGCGCGCCACGGCCCGCTGCGCCGCCTCCCGCCGCTCCCGGGGCACGTCCGCCTCCACGACGAGGGACGCGGAGGCCGCCGACCGGCCGCTCAGGGTGGAGCGCAGGGCGGCGTCCCCGACGGAGGCGGAGAAGGCCGTGAGGGAGGCGAGCACCGAGGTGGTCAGCACCACGGCGAGCAGGGCGGCCGTGAGGAGCAGCCGATGCGCCCGCAGGCGCAGCAGCAGTATGCCCGTCACGCTTCCCCCACCCGATGGCCGAGCCGCAGTGCTTCCAACTGGGCATGCATATCATGGACTTACCGGCCCGGCACATGCGTTCGAACCGGGGTCGTTCCGCTCTTGACCGTCCCGACCGGTTCCGTATGGGATGCGGTGATGACCGAGAACACCAGCCCGGTATCCGGTGCCGCCCTCGCCGACGACACCCCCGGCGAGCCGATGCTGCGGGTGCAGGACCTCCACCACTCCTACGGCACGGGAGCCGCGGCCGTGCACGCGCTGCGCGGGGTCTCCTTCACCGTCCGGCGTGGCGAGCTGGTCGCCCTCAAGGGCCGGTCGGGCTCCGGCAAGTCGACGCTGCTCCATGTGATCGGAGGCCTCGACGCGCCGCAGGGCGGCCGGGTCGTCCTGGACGGCACCGACCTGTCGGGGCTGAGCGAGAGCGAACTGCTGGAGCTGCGCCGCGACCGCATCGGTTTCGTCTTCCAGTCCTTCGGGCTCATCCCCATCCTCACCGCCGCCGAGAACGTGGGCGTGCCGCTGCGGCTGCGCCGGGCCGAGCCGCGCGAGCGGGAGGAGCGGGTGGCGCTGCTGCTGGCCCTGGTGGGCCTCACCGGCCACGAGGCGCAGCGGCCCGCCGAGCTCTCCGGCGGGCAGCAGCAGCGGGTCGCCATCGCCCGGGCCCTCGCCAACCGCCCGGCCCTGCTGATCGCCGACGAGCCGACCGGGCAGCTCGACGCCGCCACCGGTCTGGCGGTGATGGAGCTGCTGCGGGCGGTGGTCCGCAGCGAGGGCGTCACGGCCCTCGTCGCCACCCACGACCCCCAACTCCTCACCCTCGCCGACCGCGTGCTGGAACTGAGCGACGGCGTGGTCGTCGAGCAGTGAGGACGGAGCGGTCGTCGAGCGACGGGGACGGAGCGGTCGTCGAGCGATGAGAGAGTGACGCCATGGCCGCGATCAGTCTGAGCAAGGTGCAGGAGACCGCCCCCGCGCTGGTGGACCTGTACAAGAGCGCCGGGGTGTCCCTCACGAAACACGGGCTGGACGGGCTGCGCGCCGCGGTCTACCTCGTGGTCGACCACTCCGGCTCGATGAAGCCCTACTACAAGGACGGCAGCGTGCAGGCGCTGGCCGACCGGGTGCTCGGGCTGTCGGCGCACCTCGACGACGACGGCACCGTGCCCGTGGTGTTCTTCTCCACCGACGTCGACGCCGAGACGGAGATCGCCCTGGCCGGCCACCAGGGGCGGATCGAGCGGATCGTGGCCGGGCTCGGGCACATGGGGAAGACCAGCTACCACGCGGCCATGGACGCCGTCATCGACCACTACCTCGACAGCGGGACGGCCGCGCCCGCCCTGGTCGTCTTCCAGACCGACGGCGGACCCGTCAACAAGCTCGCCGCGGAACGCTATCTGTGCAAGGCGGCGAGGCTTCCGCTGTTCTGGCAGTTCATCGGCTTCGGCGACCCGCGCAGCAAGCAGTTCGACTTCCTGCGCAAGCTCGACGAGCTGGCCGTGCCCGGCAGACGGGTCGTGGACAACGCCGGGTTCTTCCACGCGGGCGAGGACCCGCGCCGGGTCTCGGACGGCGAGCTGTACGACCGGCTGGTGGGGGAGTTCCCCAAGTGGCTGGTGGCCGCCAGGGCCGAGGGCATCGTGCGGGACGCCGGCCGCCGCTGAGCCGCCCGCTCGCCCCCTTGGCCCAGCCGACCCTCGCCCCCGTTGGCGTCGCCGGGCAGCCGTGCCACGCTGGGAGGGATCCGACGGGGAGGCGACGACGCATGGGCGACGACGGCGCACGACGGGTGTACGGGACGGCCTCCGCCCGCAGGGCAGCCCCCGCGGGCCGGGGCGAGAAGCTCGCCGACTGGGCGGACGGCCGGCTGGGGCTCTACGCGCTGGCCAAGGCCAACATGCGCAAGGTCTTCCCGGACCACTGGTCCTTCATGCTGGGCGAGGTCACCCTCTACAGCTTCGTCGTGCTGATCCTCACCGGCGTCTACCTCACCCTCTTCTTCGAGCCGAGCATGCAGGAGGTCGTCTACCAGGGGTCCTACACGGAACTCAACGGCGTCCTGATGTCCAGGGCGTTCGAGTCCACCCTGGACATCAGCTTCGACGTGCGCGGCGGTCTGCTGATCCGGCAGATCCACCACTGGGCGGCCCTGGTCTTCATCACCGGCATGCTGGTGCACATGATGCGGGTGTTCTTCACGGGCGCCTTCCGCAAGCCGCGCGAGCTCAACTGGGTGTTCGGCTGGACCCTGCTGATGCTCGGCATCATCACCGGCCTGACCGGCTACTCCCTCCCCGACGACCTGCTGTCCGGCACCGGGATCCGCTTCGCGCACGGCGCGATCCTGTCGATCCCCATCGTCGGGACCTACCTGGCGTTCTTCCTCTTCGGCGGGGAGTTCCCGGGCGACGACATCATCTCGCGCCTGTTCCCGGTCCATGTGCTGCTGCTGCCCGGGATCATGCTGGGCCTGGTGGCCGCCCACCTGATCCTGGTCTTCTACCACAAGCACACCCAGTTCCCGGGGCCCGGACGCCAGGAGCGGTCGGTCGTCGGGATGCCGTTCCTGCCCGTCTACATGGCCAAGGCGGGCGGCTTCTTCTTCCTCGTCTTCGGCGTGCTGACGGTGATGGGCGCCATCGCCCAGATCAACCCCGTGTGGGCCTTCGGCCCCTACCGGCCCGACCTCGTCACCACCGGCGCCCAGCCCGACTGGTACCTCGGCTTCTCCGAGGGACTGATCCGGGTGATGCCGGGATGGGAGATCAATCTCTGGGGCCACACGCTCGTCCTCGGCGTGTTCATCCCCTTCTCGCTGTTCCCGCTGATCCTGCTCGCCCTCGGGGTCTATCCCTTCGTCGAGGCGTGGATCACCGGCGACAAGCGCGAGCACCACATCCTGGACCGGCCGCGCAACGTGCCCGTCCGCACCGGCCTGGGCGTGGCCTGGCTGACCCTGTACGCCGTGCTGCTGATCGGCGGCGGCAACGACATCGTCGCCACCCATCTGCACCTGTCCATCAACGCCATCACCTGGTTCGTGCGGATCGGCGTCTTCGTGCTGCCGGTCGTCGCCTTCCTCGTCACGAAGAAGATCTGCATGGGCCTGCAGCGCCGCGACCGCGCCAAGGTCCTGCACGGCAGGGAGACCGGGACCGTCAAGCGGCTGCCGACCGGCGAGTACGTCGAGGTGCACGAGCCGCTCGCGCATGCGGAACTGTTCACCCTCACCCAGCACGAGCAGCACCCGCCGTACGCGGTCGGACCCGAGGTCGACGCCGGAGGCGTGCGGCGCAGGGTCAAGCGGTCCCAGCGGCTGCGGGCCCGGCTCGCGCACGCCATGTTCGGGCCCGACGCGCGGATCGAGAAGCCCACGGTGGAGGAGTACCGGGAGATCACCAGCGGCGATCACCGGCACTGACGACCAGGCCCGGCACTCCCCGGGTGAGCCCCGCCCCCGGCGGTGCGCAGCGCCCGGCCGGTCCGGAACCCCGGCCCACCCTTCACGCACGGCGCCCTACGTGTCGCACTCCAGCACGCTCCGGCACAACGCGCACCGCGCCCGGACCCGTCCCTTCACCGGCACCCTGATCCGCTGGTGGCACGTGGGGCACGGGAACGACACGCGCAACCGTCCGCCCGCGTCCGGCGAGAACGCGTAGTGCACCCCCGGCTGCGGCCCCGCCGGGGCGTGCCGCCGGTCGCGGGCGTACCGCCGCCGCCCGGCCCACCCCGCCGCCGTCAACGGCGGCTGCTGCCCGTCCCGCCGGGCCAGCTCCCTGCCCCGCTCGTACGCCCGGTAGGCCTGCGCGCTGGTGAACCACACCGACGGGTCCTCGCCGAACACCAGCGCCCGTTTGGCCAGCACGTAGCCGAACTCCTCCGGCGTGAGGTACCCCAGCTTCTGCGACGACGCCCCGTCCTCCCGGTAGGCGTCCAGCAGCAGCCACCCCGCGCCCAGGTACGTCGTCGCCGTGTCCGTCAGGATCTCGTTGTCCCGCACGCCCGGGAAGGACAGGTCCAGGCGGTGCAGGTACACATGGGTCACCTCGTGCGCCAGGGCCGCCCCGATGTCCCGCCGATGCGTACGGAACCGGTCGTTCAGCTCCACGAAGTACTCCGGCCCCGCCGCCAGCTCGACGTTCGCCGCGTGCCGCATCTCCCGGAAGCTCACGATCAGCCGGGCGTCCGGCAGCCGGTAGTGCCGCACCAGCTCGTGCGCCACCCGCTGCGCCCCCATGTGCAGGTCGTCGGTGTCGCAGAACGCCACGTCGGCGGGGAGCACACTGGTCGCGAAGGTCTGGATCGTGTCGTACGACAGGCGCCTGTACAACGCCGTGATCGCGGCCCGCACCGTCTCCAGGTGCGGGTAGCCGTGTTCCACCTGCCCGTCGTTCGCCACGCCTCACCCCCAGACGCCCGGAACCCGGTTCCACTGTACGAGGGCCGGGTGAGCCGCGGACGGGTCCGGCCGCGGCGAAAACCGGTCGTCGCTCCCCGGGGCCGCTGGCAGAATCCGGGCCGTGACCGGTGAACAGCGCTCCGTCGCCGCGCTGCGCGTGGGCGGCCAGGACGACGACCTCGAGAAGCGGCTCGACGACGAGCTGACCGCCTTCAACACCGCCGCCGCGGGCGGGGCCACCACCGAGCCCCTCTCCGTCCGCGTCACCGACGGGACCGGCGAGCTGGTCGGCGGGCTCACCGCCTGGACCTGGGGCACCCTGTGCTCGGTCGACATGCTGTGGGTGCGTGACGACCAGCGGCACGCCGGCTGGGGCAGCCGGCTGATGCGCGCGGCGGAGACGGAGGCGGCCCGCCGCGGCTGCACCGACATGATCGTCTCCACGTACAGCTTCCAGGCGCCCGGGTTCTACCCCCGCCTCGGCTACCGGGAACGGGGCCGGATCGAGGGCGTGCCCGGCGGCCACGAGGACGTCTGCTTCCACAAGCGGCTCACCGCGGCCGAGGTGTGAGACGGCCCGCTGCCGTCCCGCCGGATTCCGTAGGCTGACGCCCCATGACCACCAGCAACACCCGCACCGGCGACGCCGACCCCGCCGTCCGCGAGGAGCTCGCCCGGCTGCGCGACAGCATCGACAACATCGACGCCGCCGTCGTCCACATGCTCGCCGAGCGCTTCAAGTGCACCCAGCAGGTCGGCCATCTCAAGGCCGAACACCAGCTGCCGCCGGCCGACCCGGCGCGCGAGGCCCGCCAGATCGCGCGGCTGCGCGCCCTGGCCGAGAACGCCAAGCTGGACCCGGCCTTCGCCGAGAAGTTCCTGAACTTCATCGTGGCCGAGGTCATCCGCCACCACGAGCGCATCGCGGACGAGACCCTCAACGGCGCGGCCCCCACCGGCAGCTGACCGCGCGGCGGCCCGGTGCCCCCGACCGCCGGTATCCGGCCACGGGGGGAGTGACACGGCGGCCCGCACGGGGCATGCTGCGCTGTGCACAGCAGGTCAGCTGACGAGCACTGCCCGTCAGTGTCCCGCACTACTCTGGTCCTCCACGAGGGAGGGGCGCCGGGCCATGCCGTCGGACACCAGGATCCTCATCGTCGACGACCACGAGGACACGCTGTACGCGCTGGAGAGCGCGCTGGCCCCGCTGGGATACCAGCTCAGCCGGGCCACCAGCGGCGACGAGGCACTCAAGCAGGTCCTGCGCGGGCAGGTCGGCCTGCTGCTGCTCGACGTGCGCATGCCCGGCGTCAGCGGCCTGGAGGTCGTGCGCTACATGCGGCGCGTCGAACAGACCCAGCACATCCCGGTGCTCCTGCTCACCGGCTTCGGCGCCGACCAGGAACTGACCACCGCCGCCTTCGGCCTCGGCGTCGCCGACCTCGTCATGAAACCCGTGGACCCCTGGGCCCTGCGCACCAAGGTCCGCTACCTCTACGACGCCCACCAGCGTCACCTCGCCCTGCAGCGCGAGGTACGGCGGCTGCGCACCCTCGTCCGGGAGCACACCGACGCCACCCCGCGCCCGCCCCGCCTGCCGCATCCGGACGCACGCGTGCCGTCCCAGCGGCCCATGGGGGCGCACGCCGGGGAGCTCGAAAAAGACCGCACCTAGAGCGGACATTCCGCACGTACCGATCCGCCTCTGTGCCTTGCCGGTGCCATCAGGCAGCATGTCACGCATGTCCGTACTGACGCGCGACGAAGCGCAGACCCGTGCAGAGCTCCTCGACGTCCGCCGCTACACCATCGAACTGGACCTGACCGGCGGGGACGAGACCTTCGACTCCCACACCGTGATCGCCTTCAGCGCGCGCACGGACGGTGACACCTTCGTCGAGATCAAGCCCGCCGAGCTGCGCTCCGTCACCCTGGACGGACACCCCCTGGACCCGGAGGCCCTGGACGGCAACCGGCTGCCCCTGAAGAACCTCACCGCCGGCGAGCACGAACTGCGCGTCCACGCCGCCATGCGCTACTCCCGCACCGGCGAGGGCATGCACCGCTTCACCGACCCCACCGACGGCGAGACGTACGTCTACACGCAGCTGTTCCTCGACGACGTCCAGCGCGTCTTCGCCGCCTTCGACCAGCCCGACCTCAAGGCCGTCTTCGAGCTGTCGGTGCGGGCCCCGCAGGAGTGGACCGTCCTCGCCAACGGCGTCACCGAGCACACCGGCGACGGCCACTGGCGGGCCGCCCCCACCCCGCTGATCTCCACCTACCTCGTCGCCGTCGCCGCCGGCCCCTGGCACTCGGTGCGCACCGAGCACCGCGGCCTGCCCTTCGGCCTGCACTGCCGCCGCTCCCTGGCGCCCTACCTGGACGCCGACGCCGAGGAACTCCTCGACGTCACGCGCGCCTGCTACGACCGCTACCACGAGAAGTTCGACGAGCCCTATCCCTTCGACTCCTACGACCAGGCCTTCGTCCCCGAGTTCAACGCGGGCGCCATGGAGAACCCCGGACTCGTCACCTTCCGCGACGAGTTCGTCTACCGCTCCGCCGTCACCGACACCGAGCGGCAGACCCGCGCCATGGTCATCGCCCACGAGATGGCCCACATGTGGTTCGGCGACCTCGTCACCCTCAAGTGGTGGGACGACATCTGGCTCAACGAGTCCTTCGCCGAGTACATGGGCTACCAGACCCTCACCGAGGCCACCCGCTTCACCGACACCTGGACCGACTTCGGCGTCACCCGCAAGTGCTGGGGCTACGACGCCGACCAGCGCCCCTCCACCCACCCCGTCGCCCCCGAGGCCGTCGACGACACCGCCTCCGCGCTGCTCAACTTCGACGGCATCTCCTACGCCAAGGGCGCCAGCGCCCTGCGCCAGCTGGTCGCCTGGCTCGGCGAGAAGGACTTCCTCGCCGGCATCAACACCCACTTCGCCCGGCACCGGTTCGCCAACGCCACCCTCGCCGACTTCATCGACTCCCTCGCCGGCGCCACCGAACGCGACGTCCACGCCTGGGCCGACGCCTGGCTGCGCACCACCGGTGTCGACACCCTCACCCCGCACATCGCCCCCGGCGACCACGGCACCTGCGCCCTCACCGTCGACCGCGCCGGCAGCCGCCCGCACCGCATCGCCGTCGGCCTGTACGACCGGGACCTCGGCGACGACGGCGGCCACCTCGTGCTGCGCGAACGCCGCCACCTGGACCTGCCGCAGGACGAAGCCCACCCCATCGGCAAGCGCCCGGCGCTGCTCGTGCTGAACGACGCCGACCTCAGCTACGCCAAGGTCCGCTTCGACCCGGAGTCCTTCGAGACCGTCCGCAAGGACCTGTCCGGGCTGCCCACCCCGCTGACCCGCGCGGTCGTCTGGAACGCCCTGCGGGACGCCGTCCGCGACGGTGAACTCGCCCCGGGCGCCTACCTGGAGACGGCCCGCGCCCACCTCCCCCTGGAGACGGACCTCGCCATCGTCCAGGGCGTGCTGGCCTTCGCCGCCACCGACATCGCCGACCACTACCTCACGCCCGAGGAGCGGCCCGCCGCCCTCGCCACCCTGTCCGAGCTGTGCCGCGACCTCATCCGCCGCACCGAGGACGGCGACAACCCCGGCCTGCGCCTGATCGCCGTACGCCACCGCATCGACGTGGCCGCCCACCCGGACACCATCGCCGCCTGGCTCGCCGACGGCACCGTCCCCGGCGGCCCGGAGCTCGACCCCGAGCTGCGCTGGCGCGTCCTCGCCCGGCTCGCCGTGCTCGGCGCGACCGACGAGGCCGCCATCGCCGCCGAGCTGGACCGCGACCCGAGCGCCACCGGCCAGGAAGGCGCCGCCCGCTGCCGGGCCGCGCTGCCCGACCCGGAGGCCAAGGCCCGCGCCTGGGAGGCGATGTTCGGCTCCGACGACCTGTCGAACTACCTCTTCTCGGCCACGGCCCGGGGCTTCTGGCAGCCGGAACAGGCCGATCTGGTGCGGGAGTACGTGCCGCGCTACTACGCCGACGCGGTCGGCGTCGCCGAGCGCCGCGGCCCCGCCATCGCCGTGGCCGTCGGCCGAGAGGCCTTCCCCGCCCACGCCGTCGACGCGGACAACCTCCGCCTGGGCGAGGAGTGCCTGCGCGACGCGGAACCGACCCCGGCGCTGCGCCGCAAGCTGGTGGACCAACTGGACGACCTGCGGCGGGCGCTGCGCGTCCGCGAAGCCGGAAGGACCACCTGAGCCCCGACCCGACGACACCCCGCCGGTCCCGGTGAACGGGGCCCAGGACCGGCGCCGGCGCAGGGCGGGAGACCCCTCCTGCCGATGCGACGGGGGCGCCGCGCGGCGCTGCTGAACCGCGGGACGCCCGGGGAGGGGCTCAGGGGTGCCGCCCGGGGCGTCGCCGTCGCCGGCCCCCTCGCCCGGCGTGCGGGCGAACGGCCGGCAACCGGGCGGAGGCTCCCGTCCAGCCCCGGGGCGCGAGAGCCCCGGAACAGGGCGCCTCAGCCCCGAGCCGCCCGACCCACGCGTTTTCCCCCACAGACGTACCTCCGCCCTCCCTCGGTCGTTGGGCTCTTCGGGCAGTGCCGCCCCGCGCCCCGGAGGTCAGCCCATGAGCAGTCCGCCCCTCGCCTCGGGCCCCGAAGGCCCCCACGCCCTGCGGCCGTTGCTCGCCACCGTGCTCGACGCGCTGGACGCCGGTGCCCGGGCGCGCGGTGGGCCGTTGCCCGCCGGTGGGCCGGACGCCGTCGCCGCGCGGCTGCGGGAGGCGGTGGGGGAGATCCTCCCCGAGCAGGGCGACCCGCACGCCGTCCACACCCTGGTCCGCGCCTTCGCCGAAGGCGCCGCCGACCCCGCCCACCCCCTGTGCGCCGCCCACCTGCACTGCCCGCCCCTGGCCGTCGCCGCGGCCGCCGACCTGGCCGCCTCCGCCCTCAACCCGTCCCTGGACTCCTGGGACCAGGCCCCGGCGGCCTCCGCACTGGAGGCCATGGTCACGCGGCTGACGGCCCGCGAGGTCTACGGCACCGACCCGGCCCGCACCCCCGACGCCGTCGTCACCACCGGCGGCACCGAGTCCAACCAGCTCGCCCTCCTCCTCGCCCGCGAGGCGCACGGCGGAGCCGTCCGGCTCGTCACCGGCGCCAACGCCCACCACTCCCTGCCCCGCGCCGCCTGGCTGCTCGGACTGCCCGCCCCCGCCGTCGTCCCCGCCCCGGCCGGCACGCTCGACCCCGCCGCACTCGCCGAGACCCTCACCCACCTGACCGGGCCGGTGCTCGTCGCCGCCACCGCCGGCACCACCGACGCCGGACTCATCGACCCGCTGCCCGAGATCGCCGCCCACTGCGCGGCCCACGGCGCCCGGCTGCACATCGACGCCGCCTACGGCGGAGGCCTCCTCCTCAGCGACCACCACCGCCCCCGGCTCACCGGACTCGACGCCGCCGACACCGTCACCCTCGACCTGCACAAACTCGGCTGGCAACCGGCCGCCGCAGGGCTCCTCGCCGTCCGCGACACCCACGACCTCACCGCCCTGCGGCACCGCGCCGACTACCTCAACGCCGCCGACGACACCGACGCCGGCCTGCCGGACCTGCTCGGCCGCTCCCTGCGCACCACCCGCCGCCCCGACGTCCTCAAACTCGCCGTCACCCTCAAGACCCTCGGCCGCGCCGGCCTCGGCGCCCTCGTCGACCAGGTGTGCGCCTGCGCCCGCGCCTTCGCCGCCCGGATCGAGGAGCACCCCGGCTTCGAGCTGCACGCCCCGCCCGCCATCAGCACCGTCCTGTTCCGGCCCGCGGGCGCCCCCGACGCCACCGTCGCCGCCGTGCGCCGCGCACTGCTCACCGACGGCCGCGCCGTCCTCGGCCGGGCCCGCCTCGACGGCCGGCTCTGGCTCAAGGCCACCCTCCTCAACCCCGCCACCGGGCCCGACGACCTGACCGCCCTGCTGCACCTCGTGGCGGAGAGCCGAGCGACACTCGTGGAAGGACACACCCCCTGATGAACCCCGCGCCCCCTGAGCACCCGGAGCCCGCCGCCCCCCGCGACCTCGTCGGCATCGGCATCGGCCCCGCCAACCTCTCCCTCGCCGCGCTCGCCCGGCCGCTGAGCGACCTCGACGCCGTCTTCTACGAGCAGCGCCCCGCCTTCGCCTGGCACCCCGGCCTGCTCATCGAAGGAGCCACCCTCCAGGTCCCGTTCCTCGCCGACCTGGTCACCCTCGCCGACCCCACCAGCCCCTGGACCTTCCTCAACTACCTCAGGTCCCGTGAGCGGCTCTTCCCCTTCTACTTCGCCGAGCGCTTCCACATCCAGCGCGCCGAGTACGACGCCTACTGCCGCTGGGTCTCCCGGAGCCTTCCGGGCCTGCACTTCGGCCACCAGGTCGACGCCGTCCGCTGGAACCCCGAACGCGACCTGTTCGAGGTCGACTTCACCCAGCTCGACGGCGACGGCGAGGCCGAAGCCCTCGGCCGGACGTACACACGCAACGTCGTCCTCGGCATCGGCACCGAGCCCCACGTCCCCGAACCCCTCAAGCCCCTCGTCGAGGCCCCGGGCGTGCCCGTCGTGCACGCCGCCGACTACCTCGACCACCGCGCCGCCCTGCTCGCCGCCGAGCACGTCACCGTCGTCGGCATCGGCCAGTCCGGCGCCGAGGTCTTCCTCGACCTGCTGCGCAACCGGCCCGCCGGGCGCGAGAAACTGCACTGGCTGGGCCGCACCGAATCCTTCGCCCCCATGGAGTACTCCAAGCTGGGCCTGGAGCACTTCACCCCCGACCACACCCGCTACTTCCACGCCCTGCCCGAATCCGCCCGCGACCGGCTCGTCGCCGGGCAGTGGCAGCTCCACAAGGGCATCGACGCCGGCACCATCGCCGCCATCCACGACGAGCTCTACCGCCGCACGCTGCACGGCGGCTGGCCCGACGCCGTCCTCACCCCGGGCGTCCACCTCCGCACCGCCGGCCGCGTCGCGACGACCAAGGTGGAACTGCACCTGGAACACGGCCTGCAGAACAGCCGCTCCCGCCTCACCACCAACGCCGTCGTCCTCGCCACCGGCTACCGCGAACGCCCCCTCGACCGCGTCCTCGCCGGCCTCGACCCCTACATGCGCCGGGACAGCCAGGAGCGGCCGCGCATCGACGAGGACCACCGGCTGATCCTCGACCCGTCCGTCTCCGGCTCGGTGTACGTCCAGAACGCCGAGACCCACACCCACGGCGTCGGCACGCCCGACCTCGGCCTCGTCGCCTGGCGCGGCGCGGTCATCCTCAACTCCCTGACCGGCAGGGAGGCCTACGGACTACCGCGCCGCACCGCCTTCACCAGCTTCGGCCTCACCCAGCGGCAGCAGGTGCCGCCGCCCCGCGAGGCACCGGCCCTGATCCCGCTCGTCGACGACCGGAGATGAGAGGGACCCGGCTCAGAAGACCGGCGTGCCGTTCCGCGTGAGCTTCCAGTCCACCGCGGCGAACTCGGCCGGGTCGATCGCCCCCTTCGCCTTCACCCAGGCGATCATGGTGTTGCGGATCTCGTCCGAGTTCGACCACAGCAGCGGCGCGGCGGCGACATGCGGGAAGTTGCCGCCGCCGTTGGCCCGGTAGTTGTTCACCGCGAACACGAACGTCGCGCCGTCCGCGAGCGGCTGCCCCTCGAACCGCACGTTCGTCACCCGCGACCCGGCCGGCCTGGCGATGTCGATCTCGTACGACAGGCCGCTCACCACGTCGTAGTTGTAGTCCGGCGTGCCGTTCGCGTTGGTCAGCTTCGCCGGGTCCACCGGCTCGCCCGGCGCGGTCTGCGTGAAGTAGTTCGCCGAGAACTCCAGGTACGCCTTCAGCTGCGCGCCCGTCATCAGCCGCGCCTCCAGCGTGTTCTCGAAGACGTACAGGCCCGCCACGTCCCGGATCGTCACCTCGCCCGCCGGGATCCGGGCACTGCGCGAGAAGCACGCCGCCTGCGACAGCACCGGCAGCGCCGCGTGCTCCGTGCCCGCCAGCGCCTGCCTCACCGTGTCCGCCTGGATGTGGTTGATCAGGTCGATGATCGGCACGTCCTTGTACGGCGCCTCGGCCGACGTCATCTCCGCCGCGTTCGTGCCGATGACCTGGTTGACGTACGCCACGACCTTCTCGTGCTCGTCCGAGAGCAGCCGCACGATCTTCGGGTCCTCCGCAACGGTGTTGGAGTTCAGGACCTGCGCCGCCACCTTCTCGACCTTCCAGCAGCCCTTCTCCCAGACCAGCTCGAAGTCGAACAGCGTCAGCCGCTGCCCCCACTTCAGCGGCTCGGACAGCACGACCTGCTCGCCCGTCTCCTTGTTCGTGACGAAGTACTCGGGGATCTCCGTGTGCGCGTGCCCGACCAGGATCGCGTCGATGCCCGGCACCTGCTCCGCCACCAGAGCGGCCGCGTTCTCGATGTACGGCAGCTGGTCACCGTAGGACGACGTCCCCGACGAACCGCTGTGCGCCGACACGATGACGACGTCCGCGCCCATCGACCGCAGCTTCGGCACCCACTTCGCCGCCTGCTCCTCCAGACCCGGGAACGTCATCTTGCCCTGCACGTTCGCCTTGTCCCAGATCGCGATGCCCGGGTTGGTCAGCCCCAGCACCGCCACCTTCACGTCCCGCCCGAACGGCGTGCGCAGCCGGTGCATGCTGTACGGCGCGAACGCCGGGCGCAGCGTCTTGGCGTCCAGCGCGTTGGCGCCCAGCAGCGGGAAGCGGCACTGCTCCTCGAACTTGCGCAGCACCGGGATGCCGTAGTTGAACTCGTGGTTGCCGAGCGCCGCCGCGTCGTAGTCCATCGCGTTCATCGCCTGCGCCATCGGGTGCACCGGCCCGCCCACGGCGGTGATCGGATCGACCTTGGCGTAGTAGTACGACAGCTGCGTGCCCTGGATGGTGTCGCCCGCGTCGATGAGCAGCGTGTTGCGGCGGCCCTTCTCCGCACGGACCTGGTTCACCAGCGTCGAGACCTTCGCCAGACCGATGTCGTTGTGCGCCTTGTCGTCGAACTCGGCGTCCGTGAAGTAGTCCCAGTTGAAGACGTTGCCGTGCAGGTCCGTCGTCCCCATCACGGTGAACGCGTACCGCTTCGCGCGCCCCCGCGAGCCGTCCCGCGCCTCGGCCGCCTCGGCGCCCGGCGCCGCGACCGCACCGGCCAGTGCCACCCCCGCCCCGGTCACGGCGGACTTCTCCAGGAACTTCCGGCGGTTCAACGGCATCTCGGGCTCTCCTCGCGGAATATGTGAACGACGCGCGTAGATAACGCGCGTAGATTCTGACCCGGTCATGACCGGCCGCAACAGCCCCGCCAGGTTGCGATCCGGTGACTCGGTTCCGTCGACTCCATGCCGCCCGCCGACCACACCATGACAGAGTGGGGCGTATGACCGCGCCCACGGCAGACACCCCCCAGCCCGCCGTCCCCTACGGCACTCCCGACGCCCCCCGCATCGCCGTGCGCGGCGAGGCCCGCCTCGAAGTCGACCCGGAGATCGCCCGCATCGGCATCACCGTCGCCGCCCGCGGCCGCGACCGCCGCTCCGCCCTGGACGACCTCACCCGCCGCAACACCGGCGTCCTCGACCTGGTCAAGTCCTACGGCGACGCCGTCGAACGCCTGGAGACCGGCGCCTTCTCCATCACCCCCGAACTCACCAAGCACGGCCGCGGCGAACGCGTGCGCACCTACCACGGCAGCGTCCACGTCACCGCCGAACTCACCGACTTCACCGCCCTCGGCGAACTCACCACCCGCCTCGCCGACCTCGACCTCACCCGCGTCGACGGCCCCTGGTGGGCCCTGCGCCCCGACTCGCCCGCCCACCGCGAGGCCCGCAAGAAGGCCGTCACGGAAGCCGTCCAGCGCGCCCGCGAGTACGCCGAGGCCCTCGGCACCACGCTCGCCGCCCTGGTCGAACTCGCCGACATCGGAGCCGAGAACAGCCCGCCGGCCTACCCCCAGCACCCCGGCCGGATGCGTTCCGCCGCCTACGCCGGCGCCGCCGAGGACGCCCAGGCCGCCCCCCTCGACCTCGAACCCCAGCGCCAGCACGTCCACGCGCAGATCAACGCCCGCTTCACCATGGTGCCGCCGGCGCTGTGAGCCGCTGAACGACATGCGCGACTTCCGAAAACACGAGCGAATTTCCGGCGCGGTCCGGCGACTTTCGGAGTGCTCATAGGAGCGCGCCACCGCACAATTCAACACTTGTCAATAACGCTTCATGCAAAGTCTGTTGAGTGGTCACGCCCGGCCAATTCTCTACCAGTCGGTAACTCATAGGCTCGGACCTATGCGCCGAGCGAAAATCGTCTGCACCCTGGGGCCCGCCACCGACTCGTACGACCAGATCAAAGGCCTGGTCGACGCCGGAATGGACGTGGCCCGATTCAACCTCAGCCACGGCGGACACGCCGAACACGAGGAGCGCTACCACCGCGTGCGCAAGGCCGCCGACGAGACCGGCCGCAGCGTCGGCCTCCTCGCCGACCTTCAAGGCCCGAAAATCCGCCTCGGCCGCTTCACCGAAGGCCCCGTACTCCTTGAACGCGGCGACACCTTCACCATCACCGTCGAGGACGGCGCCGAGGGCGACGGCCGGATGTGCGGCACCACCTACGCCGGCCTCGCCACCGACGTCACCCCCGGCGAACGCATCCTCGTCGACGACGGCAAGGTCTGCCTCGAAGTCACCGAGATCGCAGGCCCCCGCGTCCACACCACGGTCGTCGAGGGCGGCGTCGTCTCCGACCACAAGGGCCTGAACCTGCCCGGCGTCGCCGTCTCCGTCCCCGCCCTGTCCAAGAAGGACGAGGACGACCTGCGCTGGGCCCTGCGCACCGGCTTCGACGTCATCGCCCTGTCCTTCGTCCGCAGCGGCCGCGACATCCAGGACGTCCACCGCATCATGGACGAGGAGGGCCGCCGCCTCCCCGTCATCGCCAAGGTCGAAAAACCCCAGGCCGTGGAGAACATCGACGACATCGTCGCCGCGTTCGACGGCATCATGGTGGCCCGCGGCGACCTCGGCGTCGAGATGCCGCTGGAGCAGGTCCCGATCGTCCAGAAGCGCGCGATCAAGCTGGCCCGGCGCAACGCGAAGCCGGTCATCGTCGCCACGCAGATGCTCGACTCGATGATCGACAACGCCCGCCCGACGCGCGCCGAGGCCTCCGACGTCGCCAACGCGATCATCGACGGCACGGACGCGGTGATGCTCTCCGGCGAGACCAGCGTCGGCAAGCACCCCGTCGAGACGGTCCGCACGATGGCCCGTATCGCCGAGGCCGCGGAAGAGGACATCCTGGCCAAGGGCCTGCCGCCCCTCACCGAACGCAACAAGCCCCGCACCCAGGGCGGCGCGGTCGCCCGCGCGGCAGCCGAGATGGGCGACTTCCTCGGCGCGAGGTTCCTGGTCGCCTTCACCCAGTCCGGCGACACGGCCCGCCGCCTCTCCCGCTACCGCTCGCCCATTCCCCTGCTGGCCTTCACCCCCGACCAGGCGACCCGCTCCCAGCTCAGCCTCAGCTGGGGTGTCGAGACGTTCCTCGGGCCGAGCGTGGACTCCACGGACGCGATGGTCGACCAGGTCGACGAGCTGCTGCTCAAGTACGGCCGCTGCCGCCCGGGCGACACGGTCGTCATCACGGCCGGCTCCCCGCCCGGCGTCTCCGGCTCCACGAACCTGGTCCGCGTCCACCACATCGCCGAGGACGACAGCCCGAACTAGGGCGCTGTCAGTACTTGGGGCCGACGTGGGCGTCCATGAGGGCTACGGAGGCTTTGCGGGCGACGGAGATGTTGCGTGCGTTCGCCCGTTTCCAGTCGACGCCCACTTGGTCGAGGGCTCTGGTGAAGAGCCGGATGATGTCGGCCGAGAGGTTGGTGAAGAAGTACCGCGGATATTCGTAGCGCTTCCGCTCACCGCCGACGATGTGAGTCGTCCAGTTGGTGACCCGGCAGCCGTCGGAGTGAATGAGTCCGCGGATGAACTCCCAGGGATGGGCGTCGACGATGGCCTGTTGCCAGGGTTCGAGGGTGATCCGGCGTTCGTGTTTCATCCCGGGGCCGTGCTGGGGGAAGAGGTACGGCCAGTGCCTGCTGTAGCTGACCACCGAGACGTAGCCCTGAGCTTGCGTGCGGAAGGCACGCCCGGTGGGGTTGATGGCGCGCATCGCGATCTCGCAGGCGTCGATCAGGCCCGGCCACGAGTCCGCGCAGGCGATCCTCAAGTAGTAGCCGGCGCCGCGAGGGTGACCGCTGATGCAGCCGTCACCGAGATAGAGGCCCAGCAGGTAGGCGTAAGCGCGCTCGTCGGCAGGCGGTCCGGGGTCTGGAGGCACCATGCGGGGCAGCGGCTCGAGGCGGCTCCGCCAGGAGCGGATCGCGGCCCGTGAGATGCCCGTTTCACGGCTCACCGAGTTGAGGCTGCGGCCCTGGGCCACCAACGCGAGCGCTCGCCTGCGTGTGCTGAGGTCGTACATGTGGCCACTGTGGGAGCGTGATCACGTCGACACGCAGCAAAAAGCGGATGTTCACGAGAACGTGGGCATCCGCTTCGCAGTGGTGACCTTGGAAAACAAGGAAAAGTGCCCCGGGTCGGACTCGAACCGACACTGTATGGGTTTTGAATCCATTGCCTGCTGCCAATTGGGCTACCGGGGCCCGGTGAATCCAAGGTTGACCCGGACCCACTGCCCGACCACCATACCGCAGCTGGGTACGCTCTTGGGAGCAGTACCGGCCTGCCCCGTACCAAGGAGCCCACGTGAGCGCCCCCGAGTCGCCCCAGCCTGTTGACGTGCCTGATGAGGACAAGTCGCACGTGCCTCCGATGACGACCCGCGTCGTCATCGCCGAGGACGAGGCCCTGATCCGGCTCGACCTCAAAGAGATGCTGGAGGAGGAGGGGTACACCGTCGTCGGCGAGGCCGGTGACGGTGAGCAGGCCGTGGAGCTGGCCCGTGAGCACCGCCCCGACCTGGTGATCCTGGACGTGAAGATGCCCAAGCTGGACGGCATCTCCGCGGCCGAGAAGATCGCCGAGGAGAGCATCGCGCCGGTCCTGATGCTGACCGCCTTCTCGCAGCGCGACCTGGTGGAGCGGGCCCGGGACGCCGGGGCCATGGCGTACCTGGTGAAGCCGTTCAGCAAGACCGACGTCGTGCCGGCGATCGAGATGGCCGTGTCGCGGTTCACGGAGCTGAAGGAGCTGGAGAAGGAGGTCGCCGACCTGACCCTCCGGCTGGAGACGCGCAAGCTGGTGGACCGGGCGAAGTCGATCCTGCAGACGGAGTACGGGCTGACCGAGCCGGCCGCGTTCCGGTGGATCCAGAAGACGTCGATGGACCGCCGCATGTCGATGCAGCAGGTCGCGGAGGCGGTCATCCAGGACGCCGAGGAGAAGAAGGCCGGCAAGGGCTGATCCGGAGACGGCGAAAGCGGCCTGTTCCCCTCCACCCGGAGGGGAACAGGCCGCTTTCGTATACGGCTGGGGCCTCAGTCCTCGCCGAGGTAGGCCTTGCGGACCGACTCGTCGTGCAGCAGGTCCTGCCCCGTGCCGGACAGGACGACGTTGCCGACCTCCATGACGTGGCCCTGGTCGGCCAGCGACAGCGCGGCCTGGGCGTTCTGCTCGACCAGGAGGATGGTCGTGCCCTGGGACTTGAGCTCCGAGATGGTCGCCATGATCTTCTGCATCATGATCGGGGAGAGGCCCATGGAGGGCTCGTCGAGCATGAGCAGCTTGGGCTGGGACATCAGGGCGCGGCCCATGGCGAGCATCTGCTGCTCACCGCCGGAGAGGGTTCCGGCGGCCTGGTTGCGGCGTTCGCCGAGGATGGGGAAGAGGTCGTACGCCTTCTGGATGTCCTTTTCGATGCCTTCCTTGTCCTTGCGGAGGAAGGCGCCGAGCTGAAGGTTCTCGAAGATCGTCAGGCGCGGGAAGATGTGCCGGCCTTCGGGGGAGTGGGCCAGGCCGAGGGAGACGATCTTGTGGGCGGGGATCCCGTTCAGGGGCTTGCCGTCGAAGACGATCTTCCCGGACGTCGGCTTGAGCAGGCCCGACAGGGTGCGCAGGGTGGTCGTCTTGCCGGCGCCGTTGGTGCCGATGAGGGTGACGACCTGGCCGGCGTCGACGCTGAAGGAGATGCCCTTGACGGCTTCGATCTTGCCGTAGGAGACCCGGAGGTCCTCGACTTCGAGGAGTGCGGTCACTTGGCTTCTCCCTTGGTGCTGCTGGTGGTGCTGGGCGCTTCGGCGGCGGCTTCGGCGGCCTCGACCTCGGCGGCCTCGGCCTCGCCGGGGTCTCCCTCGAAGGGTTCTCCCAGGTAGGCGGCGACGACGCGCTCGTCGGCCTGGACGACCTCGGCGGTTCCCTCGACGAGCTTCTCGCCCTGGACGAGGACGGCGACGCGGTCGGAGAGGTTGAAGACGAAGCGCATGTCGTGCTCGATGAGCAGGACGGCGATGCCCTTGTCGCGGATGGCGAAGACGAGTTCCTCGGTGGCCCGCGTCTCCTGCGGGTTCATGCCGGCGGTGGGCTCGTCGAGGAGGAGCAGGCCGGGCTCGGAGGCCATGGCTCGGGCGATCTCCAGCTTGCGCTGCTCGCCGTAGGGGAGGTTGCGGGCGAGGTGGTCGCGCTTGTGGGCGAGGCCGATGAACTCCAGGAGTTCCATGGCGCGTTCCTCGCTCTCACGCTCGGCCTTCTTGAAGCCGGGGCCGCGCAGGAGAGCCGACCAGAGGCCTTCCTTGGTCCGGGTGTGGCGGCCGACGAGCACGTTCTCCAGGACCGTCATGTTGGCGAACAGGCGGATGTTCTGGAAGGTGCGCGCGATGCCGGCCTGGGTGACCAGGTGGGGCTTGGGCGGGAGCACGGTGCCCTTGTAGGAGACGGTGCCCTCGGTGGGGACGTACAGGCCGGTCAGGCAGTTGAAGAAGGTGGTCTTGCCGGCGCCGTTGGGGCCGATGAGGCCGACGATCTCGCCGGCGTTGACCGTGAAGTCGACGGAGCGGACGGCGGTGAGGCCGCCGAAGCGCATCGTGACGTCGCGGGCTTCGAGTACAGGTGTCGTCATGATGGTTACGCCCCCGCCTTGGTGACGGCCGGTTCGTCGGTCAGCGTGGTCTGTTTCGGTACGTCGAGTTGGCCGGTCTCGTGGAATTCGAGCTGGCGCCGGCGGTTGGCGATGATGCCTTCGGGGCGGAAGCGCATCAGCAGGATGAGCGCGATGCCGAAGGCGAGGAGCGACTTCTCCTGGAGGAAGACGAGCTTCTCGGGGAGCAGGTAGAGCAGGGCCGCGCCGAGGAGCGGTCCGGCGACCGTGCCCATGCCGCCGAGGACGACCGCGGCCAGCAGGAACGCGGAGTTGGGCGGGGTGGAGCCGGCGAACTGGTACGGCGTGGGGACCACGCTGTAGGTGACGTGGGCGCTGACGGTGCCGGCGAGGCCGGCGAGGGCGGCGCCGAGGGCGAAGGCGACGAGCTTGACGCGGAAGCCGTTGATGCCCATGGCGGTGGCGGCGGTCTCGTCCTCGCGGATGGCGATCCAGGACCGGCCGATGCGGGAGTCCGCGGCGCGGGTGTAGACGAGGACCACGATGGCCATGATGAGGACCATCAGCAGGTAGTAGTTGGCGAAGCGGCCGAGGGTGAACCCGCCGATGTCGTGGGCCTGCCCGAAGTTGAACCCGAAGAGGTTCAGGTCGGGGATGGAGGGGATGCCGTTGGGGCCGTTGGTGACGTCGGGTCCGGACTGGCCGTCCATGTTGTTGACGGCGATGCGGAAGATCTCACCGAAGCCGAGGGTGACGATGGCGAGGTAGTCGCCGCGCAGCCGCAGGGTCGGGGCGCCGATGAGGACGCCGAAGACCAGGGAGGCGGCGGCGCCTGCCAGGGCGGAGGCCCAGAAGGGCAGGTGGACGCCGGAGATGGTGGAGAACTCGGAGCCGGAGACGAGGGCGGCGGTGTAGGCGCCGACGCCGAGGAAGGCGACGTATCCGAGGTCGAGGAGTCCGGCGAGGCCGACGACGATGTTCAGGCCGAGGGCCACGGTCCCGAAGATCAGGATGTTGACGCCGATGTTGGCGTAGTGGTCGTCGGTCTGGGTGAAGGGGAAGGCGATCGCGGCGGCGAAGCCCATGGCGAGGGTGAAGCTGCGGTTGGCGGCGACCAGCGCGGAGAAGCGGTCGAGGAGGCCGGCGGTGTGCAGCGCCCAGATGGCGAAGACGACGACGAAGAGGTAGCCGACGAAGAGTTCGCCGTACTCGGTGTCGATGCCGTAGGTGAAGACGCCGAGGCCGATGATGGTGACCACGGTGATCACGGCCCGCTGGACCCAGGGCGCGGTGGCCCGGGGGGCGGGGATGCGGTCGGGCTTGGCGATGTAGGCCTTGAGGGTTTCCTTGGTGCCGTCGGTGCCGGCGCCCTCCTGGGGGAGGGCGAGGGCGCCGAGGACCGGCAGGAGGGAGGCGACGGCCGCGATCCAGCCACCGGGTTCGAGGTTGACGACACCGCCGAGTTCGGCGCTGATGGCGATGACGGTGAACCAGGTGACGGCGAAGCCGCCGAGTGCGTTGAGGACGAGCGGCGCGTTGTTGCGGGCGGGCAGCAGCCAGCCGAGGCCGCGGATGCCGTACGCGGCGAGCGCGAACAGTGTGGTGAGGAGCCCGGCGGTGAAGGTCAGCCACTGCAGGCCGCCGGGGTAGCCGTTGATGGTGAGGTCGCCGGGGAACTCGGAGGTCCAGGTCCAGGCGAGGAACGCGGAGGCCGCGGTGGCGATGCCGCCGCCGAGGAGCAGGGCGCGGGCGGCCGCCAGAGGCAGCGGTATGAGGCCGCGCAGGGCGGGCGGCGCGGGGGTGGCGTCCGGGGCGGGGGTCTTGGTCGTCTCGGTCATGTGATCACGCCCTGTCCGCGACGCGCTCGCCGAGCAGGCCCTGTGGCCTGAAGAGGAGCACCAGGATGAGGAGGCAGAAGGCCCACACGTTGGCCCAGCTCTGGCCGCCGAGCTGCTGCATGCCGGGGATCTCGTCGATGTAGGCGGAGGCGAGGGTCTCGGCGATGCCGAGGACGACGCCGCCGAGCATGGCGCCGTAGATGTTGCCGATGCCGCCGAGGACGGCCGCGGTGAAGGCCTTGAGGCCCATCAGGAAGCCCATGCGGTAGTCGACGTTGCCGTACTTGAGTCCGTAGGCGACGGCGGCGACGGCGGCGAAGAAGCCGCCGATGGCGAAGGCGATGACGATGATGCGGTTGGTGTCGATGCCCATCAGCTGCGCGGTGTCGGGGTCCTGCGCGGTGGCCTGCATGGCGCGGCCGGTGCGGCTGCGGCGCACGAAGAAGGCGAGGGCGGCCATGCAGAGGATGGCGGCCAGGATGAGGAAGATGTCGGCGTCCTTGATGGTGACGGAGCCGATCTCGTGGGTGGCGTCGAGACCCGGGAAGGCGCGGGCGCGGTCGGCGCCGGGGTAGAAGTTGCGCACGACCTCCTGGAGGGCCAGGGAGAGGCCGATGGCCGTGATGAGCGGTGCCAGGCGTGGTGCTCCGCGCAGTGGCCGGTAGGCGAACCGTTCCGCTCCGACGGCGATGAGGATGGCCACGAGGGCGCCGCCGAGGAGCATCAGGGGTACGGCGAGAGCCATCGAGGTGCCGTCGGGCAGGATGTAGAAGTAGACCGTGAGGGCACCGAACGCCCCGGTCATGAAGATCTCGCCGTGCGCGAAGTTGATGAGCTGGACGATGCCGTACACCATCGTGTAGCCGATGGCGATCAGCCCGTACATCGAGCCGAGAAGCAGCCCGTTGGCCAGCTGCTGCGGCAGGGTGTTCACCGCATGGCCTCCATGTCGCTGGTGGTCGTGTGCACTGGATGCGTGCGTGGTCGCGTGCTGTGTGGGGGTGTGAAAACGGGCCGCGCGGTCGGGGTCGTCCTCCCGCGCGGCCCGTGGTGCGGCTATGGGGGGGGCCGGTGTTACTGCAGGTCGGCGGTGCCGGTCTCGACGGCCTTCCAGGCGCCCTTCTCGACCTGGTACACCGTGAGCTGCTTGTTGGTGGTGTCGCCGTACTGGTCGAAGGCGATCTTGCCGGTGAGGCCCTCGAAGTCCGACTTCTGGACACCGTCGACGACCTTGGAGCGCAGGTCGTTGATGTCGCTGGGCACCTTGCCGCCGTTGGCGTCGGCCGCGGCCTTCACGGCCTTGATGATGGCGGTGGTGGCGTCGTAGGCGTAGGCACCGTAGGCGCCGTAGTCACCCTTGTAGCCCTTGTCCTTGTAGGTCTGGATGAACTGCTTGGCGGCGGGCAGGGTGTCGGCGGGGACGCCGATCGCCGTGGCCAGGTCACCCTCGGAGGACTTGCCGGCGGCCTCGATGTAGGTGGAGGCGAACATGCCGTCGCCGCCGAACAGCGGGATCTTGACGCCGGCGTCCTTGAGCTGCTTGGTGATCAGCGCGGACTCGTCGTACTGGCCGCCGTAGTAGAGCAGGTCGGCACCGGAGTTCTTGATCTTGGTGACGAGGGAGCCGAAGTCCTTGTCGCCGGTGTTGACGTGGTCGGTGCCGACGACCTTGCCGCCGAGCTTCTTGTACTGCTCCGCGAAGATCTTCGCGAGGCCGGCGCCGTAGGTCTGCTTGTCGTCGACGACGAAGGCCTTCTTCTTCTTGAGGCCGTTGAACGCGTAGCCGGCGGCGAAGCTGCCCTGCAGCTCGTCGGTGGTGGCGGTGCGGAAGTAGGTCTTGAAGGGGCGCTTCTTGTCCGTCTGCCAGTTCTTGCCCTGGGTCAGCTCCGGGTTGGTGTTGGCCGGGCTGATCTGGACCATGTTGGCGGAGGCGAAGACCTGCTGCATCGTCTGGGCGACGCCGGAGTTCAGCGGGCCGACGGCGCCGACGGCGGTCTTGTCGCCGACGATGTTGGTGGCGTTGGACTGGCCCGTCGCGGGCTGCGCCTTGTCGTCCAGGGCCCTGAGCTTGAACTTCACGCCCGGGACCCAGTTGTTCTTGTTGGCGTCGTCGACGGCTATCTGGGCGCCGTACTGGATACCGAGGCCGGTGGTGGAGTTCTCACCGGAGAGGGGGGCGTCGACGCCGATGGTCAGTGTCGTGCTGCTCCCGCCGTCTCCGCCCTTGTCACCGCTGTCGTCTCGGGAACCGCAGGCGGTGAGAGTCAGAGCTCCGGTCGTGAGAACGGAGGTAAGAATCACCAAGGAACGCTGTCGCACAATCAGTCCTTTCACAGGCAGGCCCCGCCCTGGTCGGGGGGTGAGTGCCGCGCTGGTACCGAACTCCCGATGTGGAGCGGTGACTGGCCGTGACTCTAAGCCCGGGGTAAGGGCAGGGTCAGCGGCGCGGGCTCGCTTGTGACTTTCTTGTTATGACGGGGTGGATGTCCGCTCTCGGCGACGGACCCTCTCGGCGGGTTTGGTGGTTTTTCGCCGAAGTCCGCATTCTGAGAACGCGCACTTCCGGTTGGCCGTGGCTGAGATCGTGCGTGGCCGGGGCCGCGGAGGGCCCGCGCAAGATCGGAAGGGTTCGGGGCGGGGGCGCGGCCGAAGGGGAATTCGCGGTGCTGTATTGCGCGCGCGTTACGGAGCGTTACGGAGAGAAATGGCGGGGCGCTGTCCGGGAGAGGGGAAACAGTGGTTTTCCGGTGGTCCGGAAGTCGGTGATCTCCCCGGGGGAGACGACGGCGCCCCGCCGCTTCGGGGTGGGACCCGGTGCGGCGGGGCGCTCGGTGGAGCTGTGCGGTGGGGGCGGGGCTAGGGCAGCTGCGTGAAGGGCGCCAGGAACGCCCGGGCGGCGGGGGTGTCCAGGCGGTACGTCACGTTGGTCGCGTAGCAGGGGGTGTCGCCGGTGATGGTGGTGGCGGCCAGGACGCGCTTGCCGCCGAGCGTCGCGAAGTTGGGGCCGCCCGAATCGCCGTAGCAGGCGCCTCCGTTGCCCTGCGGCGCGGTCATCGCGAGGCGGGCCCAGGAGTCGTTGAGGGCGTTGAAGGTGACGGGTGCCTTCATGCGGACGCCGCCGCCGGAGTGGGTGTGGCCGCCGGGGCCGTTGACGGCCTCCTGGGTGCCGTACCCGGCGACGACCCAGTCGGCGGCGCTCAGGCCCTGCGGTCCGAGCTTGCCGAGCTGGCCGGCGGTGGGCAGGGTGGCCGGGGTGAAGCTCCAACGGGCCTTCATGGCGGCGGCGGAGAGCTCGACCACGGAGATGTCGTGGGTGTCGTTGGCGGGCCCCGGGAAGTCGGGGTGCGAATGGGCGCTGCCCGGGACGGCGACGGCGGCGGCCTGCGCGGCCGGGTCGCCGGGGTGCTTCTTCGCCCCCGCGTCGAGTCCGGCCTGCACGTCCTGGTCCAGGGACACGAAGAAGCGCACGTTGTCGGGCCAGTCGGTGGTGCAGTGCGCGGCGGTCAGGAACGTGTCCCGGTCGACCATGGTGCCGGAGCAGACCCAGTCGACCCGGTCGGGGGTCGCGGCGTCGCCGTCGTCGTCCCAGGTGGCCACCAGCGCGCCCACTTCGGTGCGTTCGGGGGCGGGCGTGGCGTTGTAGGAGTTGATGGCGGAGGACGGCAGCGCGGTGGCGAGCACGGCGGCACCGGCCGCGGCGAAGACGGCGATGGCACGTACGGAGGTCAAGAGAAACCCTTCTGGGGGTGGGACGGGTCTTCTCCTGTGGGGGGGGAGCGTCAGTGAAGCGCCCGGCGGCGGCCGCGACAAGAGCACGGCCGCTCTCCCAGGGTTTTCCCTACGTCGGGTCAGCGCGCGGCGCGGACGAGTTCCTCGTCGCCGGGCCTCGCGTCGCGCAGCAGGCAGGTCAGCCGGGCCGTGCACACCCGCTTGTCGTTCTCGTCGGTGATGACGATCTCGTACGTGGCGGTGGTGCGCCCCCGGTGCACGGGTGTGGCCACGCCGGTGACCAGACCGGAGCGGGCCCCGCGGTGGTGCGTGCAGTTCAGGTCGACGCCCACGGCGATCTTGGAGCTGCCGCCGTGCAGCATCGAGCCGACCGAGCCGAGCGTCTCGGCCAGCACCGCGGAGGCCCCGCCGTGCAGCAGCCCGTAGGGCTGGGTGTTGCCCTCCACCGGCATCGTCCCGACGACCCGCTCCGCCGAGGCCTCCAGGATCTGCACACCCATGCGGGTGCCGAGATGGCCCGCGGAGAACAGAGCGGGGAGGTCCACGCCGAGTGCGGCGTACTCGTCGATGACCTCTTGCGGGAACTTCACGTGCTGCTGCTCACCCATGGGGCCCGGCTCCGTTCGTCCTGGTCGCTGCGGCTGCTCTACGCCTGAGCGAACGCTCAGTCGGTCGCCGATTGTTCCAGACGCACCACGACCGACTTGCTGGCCGGGGTGTTGCTGGTGTCCGCCGTGGCGTCCAGCGGCACCAGCACGTTGGTCTCCGGGTAGTAGGCGGCGGCACAGCCCCGGGCCGTCGGGTAGTGCACGACCCGGAAGCCCGGCGCCCTGCGCTCCACGCCGTCCCTCCACTCGCTCACCAGGTCCACGTACACCCCGTCCGCCAGCTGCAGGGCCCGCGCGTCCTCGGGGTTGACCAGCACCACCCGGCGGCCGCCCCGGATGCCCCGGTAGCGGTCGTCCAGGCCGTAGATCGTGGTGTTGTACTGGTCGTGCGAGCGCAGCGTCTGCAGCAGCAGACGGCCCTCGGGCAGCCGCGGGTACTCCACGGGCGCGGCGGTGAAGTTGGCCTTGCCGGTGGCCGTCGGGAAGCGCCGCTCGTCGCGCGGGGCGTGGGGGAGCGCGAAACCGCCGGGGCGGCCGGCGGAATCCGTCACGCGCGCGTTGAAGTCCTCGAAGCCCGGGATCACGCGCGCGATGCGGTCCCGGATCGTGGCGTAGTCCTTCTCGAACTCCTCCCACGGCGTGCGGCTGCCGTCGCCCAGCACCCGGCGGGCCAGACGGCACACGATGGCCGGCTCCGACAGCAGCTGCGCACTCGCGGGCTCCAGACGGCCCCGCGAGGCGTGCACCATGCCCATGGAGTCCTCGACCGTCACGAACTGCTCGCCGCTCGCCTGCAGATCGCGCTCCGTGCGCCCGAGGGTGGGCAGGATCAGGGCCCGCGCGCCCGTGACGGCGTGCGAGCGGTTCAGCTTCGTCGACACGTGCACGGTCAGCCGGGCCCGCCGCACGGCCGCCTCGGTGACGTCCGTGTCGGGCGACGCCGAGACGAAGTTGCCGCCCATGGCGAAGAAGACCTTCGCCTCGCCGTCCCGCAGGGCGCGGATCGCGCGGACGACGTCGTAGCCGTGCTCACGCGGCGGCGTGAAGCCGAACTCCCGCTCCAGCGCGTCCAGGAACGCCGGGGCGGGGCGCTCGAAGATGCCCATCGTGCGGTCGCCCTGTACGTTCGAATGCCCGCGCACCGGGCACACGCCCGCGCCCGGGCGGCCGATGTTGCCGCGCAGCAGGAGGAAGTTGACGATCTCGCGGATCGTCGGCACGGAGTGCTTGTGCTGGGTGAGGCCCATCGCCCAGCACACGATGGTCCGTTCGGAGGCGAGGACCAGGGACAGGGTCTGCTCGATGTCCTCCCGGGTCAGCCCCGTCGCCGTGAGCGTCTCGTCCCAGTCGGCGGCGTGGGCGGCCTCGGCGAACTCCTCGAAGCCGTGCGTGTGTTCCCGCACGAACGCCTCGTCGACCGCGCCCTCCCGCTCCAGGATCAGCTTGTTGAGGAGGCGGAACAGCGCCTGGTCGCCGCCGATGCGGATCTGCAGGAACAGGTCCGTGAGCGCCGCGCCCCGGAACATGCCCTGCGGGGTCTGCGGGTTCTTGAAGCGCTCCATGCCCGCCTCGGGCAGCGGGTTGACGCTGATGATCCGCGCCCCGTTGGCTTTGGCCTTCTCCAGGGCGGAGAGCATGCGCGGATGGTTCGTGCCGGGATTCTGGCCGGCGACGATGATCAGGTCCGCCTTGTACAGGTCCTCCAGCAGGACGCTGCCCTTGCCGATGCCGATCGTCTCCGACAGGGCCGAGCCGGACGACTCGTGGCACATGTTCGAGCAGTCGGGGAGGTTGTTCGTGCCGAGCTCGCGGGCGAAGAGCTGGTAGAGGAACGCGGCCTCGTTGCTGGTGCGGCCCGAGGTGTAGAAGACCGCCTCGTCCGGGGAGCCGAGGGCGGCGATCTCCTCGCCGATGATGTCGAAGGCGCGCTCCCAGGTGACCGGCTCGTAGTGCGTGCCGCCCTCCGGGAGGTACATGGGGTGGGTGAGGCGGCCCTGCTGGCCCAGCCAGTAGCCGCTGCGGCGGGCCAGATCCTCCACCGGGTGGGCCGCGAAGAACTCCGGCGTGACCCGGCGCAGGGTGGCCTCCTCCGCCACCGCCTTAGCGCCGTTCTCGCAGAATTCCGCCTTGTGCCGGTGCTCCGGCTCGGGCCAGGCGCAGCCCGGGCAGTCGAAGCCGTCCTTCTGGTTCACACTCAGCAGCGTCAGCGCCGTGCGCCTCACGCCCATCTGCCGCTGGGCGACGCGCAGGGTGTGCCCGATGGCGGGGAGGCCCGCCGCCGCGTGCATCGGGCCGGTGACCTGCGGCGCGTCCTGGACCGGATCACTCTTGGGCGGCTTCGACGCCATCGCACGCTCCCCTTCGACTGCGCTGTGAGGTACGTCTCCGATCCTCGCACGCGGCGGTGACATCGGGTGAGGGCGGTCCGGGCCGCCGTAACGCCCGCCGTGTCCCCGAGTCGTCCGTGCGGGGGCTCCGTTCGGTGCGGGGCAGGGCCTGCGGCCCGGACCGTGCGGCGGCCCGGAACGGCCCGCCGCGCCCCGGGGCGGGGCCGAGTGTCAGTGGGGCGTGGCAGGATCGGGGGCGTGGCAGAGACAGCATCGAAGACGACCGACACGACCACCGGCGGCAGCCGTCCGCGACTGATGCTCATGGACGGGCACTCGCTGGCCTACCGCGCGTTCTTCGCGCTGCCCGCGGAGAACTTCACCACCGCGACGGGCCAGCCGACGAACGCGATCTACGGCTTCGCGTCGATGCTCGCGAACACGCTCCGCGACGAGGCGCCCACGCACTTCGCGGTCGCCTTCGACGTCTCCCGCAAGACCTGGCGCTCCCAGGAGTTCACGGAGTACAAGGCGAACCGTTCCAAGACCCCCGACGAGTTCAAGGGCCAGGTCGAGCTGATCTGCGAGCTCCTCGACGCGATGGGCGCCGCCCGCTTCGCCGTGGACGGCTTCGAGGCGGACGACGTCATCGCCACGCTCGCGACGCAGGCCGAGGCCGAGGGCTTCGAGGTGCTGATCGTCACCGGCGACCGGGACTCGTTCCAGCTGGTCAGCGACCACATCACGGTGCTGTACCCGACCAAGGGCGTCTCCGAGCTGACCCGCTTCACCCCGGAGAAGGTCTTCGAGAAGTACGGGCTGACGCCCGCGCAGTACCCCGACTTCGCGGCCCTGCGCGGCGACCCGTCCGACAACCTCCCCGGCATCCCCGGCGTCGGTGAGAAGACCGCCGCGAAGTGGATCAACCAGTTCGGCTCGTTCGCCGAGCTCGTCGAGCGCGTCGACGAGGTCAAGGGCAAGGCCGGCCAGAACCTCCGCGACCACCTGGAGGCGGTCAAGCTCAACCGCCGCCTCACGGAGCTGGAGCGCAGCGTCGAGCTCCCCAAGGGCGTCACGGACCTGCAGCGCGCCCCCTACGACCGCAAGGCCGTCGCGATGGTCCTGGACACCCTGGAGATCCGCAACCCCTCGCTGCGCGAGCGGCTCTTCGCCGTCGACCCCGGCGCCGAGGAGGCCGAGACCACCCCGATCAGCGCCGAGGGCGTGGCGCTGGACGGCACGGTCCTCGGCACGGGTGAGCTGACCGCCTGGCTCACCGAGCACGCCACCGGGCCCCTCGGCGTGGCCACCGTCGACACCTGGGCGCTCGGCACCGGCTCCGTCGCCGAGGTCGCCCTGGCCGCGCCCGGCGGACCGGCCGCCTGGTTCGACCCCTCCCAGCTGGACGAGGCCGACGAGACCGCCTTCGCGGCCTGGCTCGCCGACGCCGCCCGGCCCAAGGTCCTGCACAACGCCAAGGGCGCCATGCGGGTCTTCGCCGAGCACGGCTGGAGCGTCGACGGCGTCACCATGGACACCGCGCTCGCCGCCTACCTGGTCAAGCCCGGCCGCCGCTCCTTCGACCTGGACGCGCTGTCCCTCGAGTACCTGCACCGCGAGCTCGCCCCCGCCGCCGCTGCCGACGGCCAGCTCGCCTTCGGAGCGGACGAGGGCGCCGAGGCCGAGGCCCTGATGATCCAGGCCCGTGCCGTCCTCGACCTGGGCGAGGCCTTCGAGGGCCGCCTGGAGGAGGTCGGCGCCGCCGACCTGCTGCGTGACATGGAGCTGCCCACGTCCGCGCTGCTCGCCCGCATGGAGCGGCACGGCATCGCGGCCGACCGGCCCCACCTGGAGGCCATGGAGCAGATGTTCGCCGGTGCCGTCCAGCAGGCGGTGAAGGAGGCCCACGCGGCGGCCGGGCACGAGTTCAACCTGGGCTCGCCCAAGCAGCTGCAGGAGGTCCTCTTCGGCGAGCTGGCCCTGCCCAAGACCAAGCGCACCAAGACCGGCTACACCACGGACGCGGACGCGCTGGCCTGGCTGGCCGGGCAGACGGACAACGAGCTGCCGGTGATCATGCTCCGCCACCGCGAGCAGGCCAAGCTGCGCGTCACCGTCGAGGGCCTGATCAAGACGATCGCCGCGGACGGCCGGATCCACACGACGTTCAACCAGACGGTGGCCGCCACCGGCCGCCTCTCCTCCACGGACCCGAACCTGCAGAACATCCCGGTCCGCACGGACGAGGGCCGCGCGATCCGCCGCGGCTTCGTCGTCGGCGAGGGCTTCGAGTCCCTGATGACGGCCGACTACAGCCAGATCGAGCTGCGCGTGATGGCTCACCTCTCCGAGGACGCGGGCCTGATCGAGGCGTTCACCTCCGGCGAGGACCTGCACACCACGGCCGCCTCCCAGGTGTTCGCGGTCGAGCCGGACGCGGTGGACGCCGAGATGCGCCGCAAGATCAAGGCCATGTCCTACGGCCTGGCCTACGGACTGTCCGCCTTCGGCCTCTCCCAGCAGCTGAACATCGAGGCGGCGGAGGCCCGCGCCCTCATGGACGCGTACTTCGAGCGCTTCGGCGGCGTACGGGACTACCTGCGCCGGGCGGTCGACGAGGCCCGGGCGACGGGCTACACGGCCACGCTCTTCGGACGCCGGCGCTACCTGCCCGACCTCAACAGCGACAACCGCCAGCGCCGCGAGGCCGCCGAGCGGATGGCCCTCAACGCGCCCATCCAGGGCACGGCGGCCGACATCGTCAAGATCGCCATGCTCAAGGTGGACGACGCCCTGCGCGAAGCGGGGCTGGCCTCCCGCATGCTCCTCCAGGTCCACGACGAAATCGTGCTGGAGATCGCCCCCGGCGAGCGGCCGGCCGCGGAGGAACTGGTCCGCCGCGAGATGGCGAACGCGGTCCGGCTCCGCGTCCCGCTGGGCGTCTCGGTCGGCGCGGGACCGGACTGGGAGTCGGCAGCGCACTGACGCCTCGGCCGTGGCATCGAGGGCCGGCCCTGAACGGGCCGGCCCCGACGGAGCAGGCTCTCGACGCCCGGTGCACCCCCCTTTTCCGACCCCCACCCCTCTCGGCAGCCCCACCCCTCCCGTCTCACCCACCGTCACTCGCGTGGCCGCCGAGAAGGCGCCCGGCCGACGGGCCCTCGCGAGGATGCGGGCATGGGTATACGCAGGCTCATCAGCCGCACGGCGCCAGGTGTGGCACTCCGTGTGACGCACCCGCCGGTCCCGGTGCTGGCGCCCGCCGCGAGCACCGTGCGCGTCCCGGCGGATCCCTCCCCGGCCCTCAGCCGCGGCGCGGAACACCTCCGGCGGCTCTTTGCCCCGGGCCGCGTGCCCACGGCCCTGCGCCGCACGCCGGCCGGCCTCCGGCCGCGCCGCCCGCCCGCCCGGCGCGGGCTGACAGCCGTTGCCGGGACCGGGGGGCGTCTCCGGCTGATCTCCGTGGCTGGTGCCTGGCTCTCTGCGGCCGGGGCCGGGACGCGTTCCGGGCTCATCTGCGTGGCCCGTGCCCGGCTCACCTCCGCGGCCGGTGCCGGGGGTCGATTCCGGCTCCTCTCCGCGGCCGGGGCCGGGGGCCGTTCCCGGCTCATCACCGCGGCCCGTACCCGGCTCATCACCACGGCCGGGGCCAAGGACCGCCCTCGGCCCATCACCCCGACCGGCACCGGGGGCCGTTTCCCGCTCATCACCCCGACCGGCATCGGGGGCCGTTCCCGGCTCATCACCGCGGCCCGTGCCCGGCTCATCAGCACGGCCCGTGCCCGGCTCATCAGCACGGCCGGGGCCAAGGACCGCCCTCGGCCCATCACCCCGACCGGCACCGGGGGCCGTTTCCCGCTCATCACCCCGAC
>NZ_JBNCNM010000010.1:183347-287096 GCF_049846985.1 Streptomyces sp. DT190
GACCGGCACCGGGGACCGTTTCCCGCTCACCACCCCGGCCCGTACCGGCACCCGTACCCCGCCCAGCACCACCGTGGCCCCCGCCGGCCACCGCGTCCGCAGGGCCCGGCCCCCCTGGGCGGACATGGCGCGCGGCTACCTGGCGCTGGCGCTCACCCTGCTCCCACGCCCGTTCCCCACGTCGCTCGCCCTCCGCGCGCCCACCACTCCCGCGGTGAGCCCCGGGGCCCTCAGCGAAGCGCCGAGCTCCGTTCCCCGCCGACGTGTTCGGGACCGTCGTGGACCGGAACCGGACGCCACGCCCTGACGCCCACGGCGTAGAGCAGCAGTGCCGGGACGAGCCCCGCGCCCGCGCCGAAGCACACCGTCGGGACGATCTCCCAGGGTTTCGCCACCGGCCCCCAGTGGGCCCACCACCGCACCGCGCGCTGAACCGCGCCCACCGCGGCGAAACCGCCGATCACCCCGGCCGCCGCCCACCGGTCCCGGACCGACAGCACCGCGACCCCCACCGGCTCGGCCACCGGCATCCGCCGCAGTCCCCGCGTCACGAACACGGCGATCACGACCGCGGCCACCGCCGAACCGCCGTACTGCAGGTACCAGTAGAGCGGTGAGCCCGCGATCTCCTGCCCCAGTACCGGGAACACCCGCATTCCCCACCGGTCGAGATGGGTGAACGCGTCCCACACGACGTGCGTCAGCGCCCCGAGCACCGCCGACGCGTACCACCACGCCACCAGCGCAGGCCGCACCCGCGCGCGGGGCGCCCCGCACCGCAGCAGCGCGGCCACCCGGCCCTGCCGGGCCCGCGGCAGCAGCGCCACCAGCGGCTCGCGCATCAGCAGCCACAGCCCCACCAGGGCCCAGGCGATCGGCACGTCGACCGTGAACACACCGGCGAAGGAGTGCGTGACGTCCCCGAACCTCATCGCCTCGGGCAGCACACTCGCCGCGTAATAGGTCATGTCGGGCGCGAAGGACCCCGCGACCAGGACCGCGGGCACCAGCCGGCCGCGACCGGTCCCGTCGGTGCGCACGGCGGGCAGGACGGCTGCCGCATGGCTCAGCGTGAACGGCAACTCGGCTCCTCGTGACGGTCGTTACCGGGGCGGATCACAGGGCCCCAGTATGCGCGACACCGCACGCCGGCATCCGGCGGCGGCTTCCACATGACCAACCGGTGAAAACCGGGCACGAACGGGTGTCTGCGGAAAGGAAGTTGTCGTAGGGTCGCCAGGGTCACCGTGCCGGGGCGGAGAGATGTCCTCCGGAGGGCAACCACCCGGGCCGGTCGATCGTCACAACAGAGCGAACGCAACAGCAGTACGCGAACGCACCACACGGAGCGCGACAGACAGAGACGGGCGCTCGGGCGTCCACGGGAGGGGTTCACTCTATGGCGGCGCAATTCGGCAGGAGGCTGCGCAAAGGGGCGGCGACGACCGCCGTGGCCGCGGTGGCGGTCGCGGCCTTGTCCGCCTCCCAGGCTCCGGGCGTGAACGACCACGGCAGACAGACCGCGGCCGACGCCACCCCGTCGCCCGACGTGAGTGCCTCCGACGGCAGCGCCACCGGCAACTCGCCGTACTACACGGACCTGCCGCCGCTGAAGAGCCCCAACCCGTCACCGTCCACCGGACCGTCCCCGAGCGGCCAGGGCGAGACCGAGGCGGGCATCCCCGCGACCGTCCTCGACGCGTACAAGAAGGCCGAGGCGTCGCTGCGCGAGTCCAAGCCCGGCTGCAACCTGCCCTGGCAGCTCCTCGCGGCCATCGGCCGGGTGGAGTCGGGCCAGGCCCGCGGCGGCCGGGTCGACGCCGAGGGCACCACGATCGGGAAGATCCTCGGCCCGCAGCTCGACGGCAACGGCTTCGCCCTCATCAAGGACACCGACAACGGCGCGTACGACGGCAACAGCGCGTACGACCAGGCCGTCGGTCCCATGCAGTTCATCCCGTCCACCTGGGCCTGGGCCGGCCGCGACGGCAACGCCGACGGCAAGAAGGACCCCAACAACATCTACGACGCCGCCCTCGCCGCCGGTCACTACCTCTGCCGCAACGGCTGGGACCTGTCCGACCAGGACGACCTCGACAGGGCGATCCTCAGCTACAACAACTCGCGCGAGTACCTGAACCTCGTCATGAGGTGGCTGGAGTACTACCGCAAGGGCACGCACGAGGTTCCCGACGGCACGGGCACGCTGCCCGGCAACCGCAGCGACGGCGGCTCCGGCGCGAGCAGCGACCCGTCCACGCCGTCCAGCCCGTCCGCGCCGGGCACGCCCGGCCAGGGTGCCTCCAAGCCGAAGCCCGGTCCGAAGCCGACGAAGCCCGGCGGCGGCACCCCGAGCCCCAAGCCGCCCTCCACCCCGCCCGGCCCGTCGATCCCACCGCCGTCGACCTCCCCCACGCCCACCGACACGGTGGACCACCTGGAGAACGCCGGAGCCGCGAAGTTCACCGCGATGGCCGGGGACGCCTTCGCCCAGCGCATCAGCACCCGCGCCGAGACGAAGACCGGCAAGGCCGTCGCCAAGGTCCGCGTCCGGTTCACCATCCTCGGTGACACGGACACGACCTTCACCGGTGGCGAGAGCGTGGCCACGGTCGCCACCAACAGTTCGGGCGTGGCCGTCGCGCCCGCCCTGCAGGCGGGGGAGAAGACGGGCGCCGTCACGATCCGGGCCACCGTCGTGGGCCGGACGGTCGCGGGTCTCGACTACACCGCCACCGTCACCGAACGCGCCGCCGACCAGCTCGCCCGCGTCGGTGACGCCGCCCTGACCTGCGTCCCGGGCGGCGAGTTCGCCGACCAGGTCCAGGTGAAGGCGACGTACCAGGGCGCCGTCGCCGACGGTGTCGCGGCCACGGCCACCCTGATCAAGTCGGCCGCCGACGCCACCGCCAACGACAAGGGCCCCTACTTCAAGGACGCCGCCGGCAAGCCCGTGCGCACCCTGGCGGGCCTGAAGACCGACGCCAAGGGCCTGCTGACGCTGCCGAAGCTGTACGCGGACGACACGGCCGGCATGTTCCTGCTGCGCGTCACCACCGCGGGCGGAGCGACCCTCACGGTCGAACTGACCGTGGCGGCCGCCGAGACGTCCTCGCCGAGCCCCTCGGCCGGCCCCAGCGCGTAGCTCCCGGGCGGGCGAGCAGCTCTCGGGTACGACGGACGGCGCCCCTCCTTTCAGGAGGGGCGCCGTTCTTCGTACGGGCGGACGTCGTCGTGTGTGCAACGTGTTCTCGTCTCCGCCGCGCGTCACTACGGTGCCGAAAAAACTGACGGTGTATCAGCTCCGTTCGTGGGAGGCCCCGTCTGCGTGCCCTCGTCGTCGCCGCTCCGGCCCCGCCGCAGCGCGGGCCGAGGACCCGTCGCCGGTCACCGCCTGAGGCGCGCGTTGGTGTGCCGTGTCGGCTCCGCCCCGGCCGGGTCCTCGGGCCACGGGTGCTTCGGATACCGCCCGCGCAGCTCCGCCCGCACGCCCTTGTAGCCGTCCCGCCAGAACGAGGCGAGGTCGGCGGTGACGGCGGCCGGCCGCCCGGCCGGGGACAGCAGGTGGACCAGCAGCGGCACCCCGGCGACCCGGGGCGACTCCTGGAGGCCGAACATCTCCTGCAGCTTCACCGCGAGCACGGGCTGCTCGGGGCGCGTGTAGTCGATCCGGATCCGCGACCCGCTCGGCACGGTCATCCGCTCCGGGGCCAGTTCGTCGAGCCGCCCCGCCACGCCGGACGCCCACGGCAGCAGCCGGGCGAGCGCCTCCCCGGCATCGATCCGCGCCAGATCCGCCCGCCGCCGGGCCCGGCTCAGCTCCGGCTCCAGCCACTCCTCCACGCGCGCGTGGAGGGCGTCGTCAGCGACGTCCGGCCAGGGGTCGCCGGCGTGCAGCCGCAGGAACGCGAGCCGCTGCCGCAGCGCCACGGCCTCCGGCGACCACCGCAGCAGCCCGAACCCCTCCCGCCGCAGGCCCTCCAGCAGCGCACCGCGCACGAGCCCCGGGCCGGGCTCCCGCAGCGCCCGCACGGTCAGCTCCACGGCCCCGAGCCGCTCCACCCGCCGCGCCACGACGTCCCCGCCGTCCCACCCGACCTCGTCCCGCTCCGTCAGCAGCGCCCCGGCCGCGAGGCGCGCCACGTCCTCGTCGACCACGGCCCCCAGCCGCACGCGCGCGTGCCCCTTCCCCACGGGCCGGTCGGCGACGGCGACCGCGATCCAGTCGACGCCCCGCAGCGCGCTGCCCTCACCGGCCTCGGCCCGGGTCCCGGACACCATCAGGTACGACCCGCCGTCGCTCCTGGCGACCCGCTCGGGAAAGGCCAGAGCGGCGACGACCCCGACCTGCCGCTCCTGAGAGGAGTCCCGCAGCGAGGGCGTGGAAGGGCGCGCGGCCCCGGGGACGACACCGCGCAGCCGCCGCACCTCGCTCCGCCACCGCGCGGCATAGGCGTCACCCCCGCGCCGGGCCCGCCGCAGGGCACCCGCCAGGTCGTCCCCGTACTCCCGGGGCGCCTCCTCGCTCAGCAGGGCGACGACCTCCGCGGCCCGCTCGTCCCCCACGAACGGCACGGAGTCCAGCAGGGCACGCCCCAGCCGCGGGTGCAGCCCCAGCCGGGCCAGGGCGGCACCCCGCTCGGTGGCCCGCCCGGCACCGTCCACGGCCCCCACCGCGGTCAGGACGCCCCGGGCCGCCGCCATGCCCCCGGAGGGCGGCGCGTCCAGCAGCGCAAGCCCCGACGCGTCCGGATCCCCCCAGCAGGCCACCTGCAGCGCGAACGCCGTCAGGTCGGCCACCTTGATCTCCGGTGTCGGATACCGCGGCAGACGGGCGTCCTCCGCCTCCGCCCAGCACCGGTACACCACCCCCGGCGCCTCACGCCCGGCCCGGCCCGCCCGCTGCCGCCCGGCCGCCCGCGACGCCCGCACGGTCGTCAGGGCGCTCAGCCCGCGCGCGTGGTCGACCCGCGGCTCGCGCGCCAGCCCCGAGTCCACGACCACCCGCACCCCCGGCACCGTCAGCGACGACTCGGCCACCGACGTGGACAGCACCACCCGCCGCCGCTGCCCGGGGGCCAGCACCGCGTCCTGCACGGCGGCCGGCGCCCGCCCGTGCACCTGCAGCACCTCCACCCCGCCGAGCTCCCCGAGCTGCCCGGCGACCCTGGCGATCTCCCCGACGCCCGGCAGGAAACACAGCACGTCCCCCTCCCGCTCGGCCAGGGCGCGCCGCACCACCGACGCCACGTGCGCCAGCAGCGCCGGATCGACCCGCATCCCGTGCGGCGGCCGTACCGGGCGCACCGGCGGCGCCCACACCACGTCGACCGGATGGGCCGCCCCGTGCGCCTCGACCACCGGGGCACCGCCGAGCAGGTCCGCCCACCCCTGGGCGTCGGTGGTCGCCGAAGCGGCCACCAGCCGCAGCTCCGGCCGCAGCGTCTGGCGCACGTCCCACAGGAACGCCGCCACGGTGTCCGCGTCCAGATGCCGCTCGTGGCACTCGTCGAGCACCACCACGTCCACGCCGGACAGCTCCTGGTCGCGCTGCAGCCGCTGGAGCAGCACCCCGGTCGTCACGACCTCCACGCGCGCGTGCCGCCCGACGACCCGCTCGCCGCGCACGGTGTAGCCGACGCTCTCGCCGACCCGCTCACCCAGCAGCCACGCCATCCGCCGTGCCGCCGCCCGGGCCGCGATCCGCCGCGGCTCGGCCACCACCACCCGCCGCTCGGGCCCCTCGCCCAGCAGTCCCGCGAGCGCCGGCGGCACCAGGGTGGTCTTGCCGGTGCCCGGCGGCGCCACGAGCACGGCGGTGCCGTGCCCCTCCAGGGCGTCGCGCAGGGCGGGCAGGGCACCGCGTACGGGCAGGGCGGCCAGGGCGTCGTCACGGATCACGTCCTTCAGTGTCGTACGGCCCGCGGGCCGTACGACACGCGCGTCCGCCTCAGTCCCTCCGCCGGCCTTCGGCCGGGGGCACCTTCGCCTCGCTCCGCTCGCACACGAACACGGCCGTGCCGGGGATCAGGTTCCCGCGCAGCGGCGACCAGCCGCCCCATTCGGACGTGTTCCAGGCCGGCCACTCCGGCTCCACCAGGTCGACCAGCCGGAAGCCCGACGCGACGACGTCCCGGACGCGGTCGCCGAGCGTGCGGTGGTGCTCCACGTAGACCGCGCGGCCCTCCTCGTCCTGCTCGACGTAGGGCGTGCGGTCGAAGTACGAGCCCGACACCGACAGCCCCTCGGGGCCCGGCTCGTCCGGGAAGGCCCAGCGGATCGGATGCGTCACCGAGAACACGAGACGGCCTCCGGGGCGCAGCACCCGGTGCACCTCGCGCAGCACCAGGCGCGGATCGGCCACGAAGGGCAGCGCCCCGTACGCGGAGCAGGCCAGGTCGAACGAGCCGTCCGCGAAGGGCAGCGCCCCGGCGTCGGCGCACACCAGGGGGAACGTCCCGCCGATCCGCAGGGCGTGCTGCAACTGCCGGTGCGAGATGTCGAGGGCCACCGGACGCGCCCCCTGGGCGGCCAGCCACCGTGAGCACTGGGCGGCGCCGGCGCCGATCTCCAGCACGTCCCGGCCCTTCAGCTCCTCCTGCGGGCCGAGCAGCTCCGCCTCCACCTCGTCCAGACCCTCGGGGCCCCACACGAAGCGGTCGTCGCCGAGGAACGTGCCGTGCTCGGTCTGGTACTCGTCCGCGTTGCGGTCCCACCAGCCACGGTTGGCGCGGGAACTCTCCGTGACCCCGGCGGTACGCCGGGTGGCCTCGGGTTCGGACGGTTCGGGCTCTTGGATGATCGGCTCCCTCGTCGTACTCTTCCGTCCAGCCGGTCCCGGAGGTCACGAAGGGGTCGTCGACGGGCCTGCGTGGCCTCGAACGACACGACTTGTGCCGGGTATGCGGTGTTCCGCCCCGCGTGGGCGGCTTCGCGCATTGACCCTGCCCGGCTGCCCCCGTATGCTACAAGTTGCGCTGCGGGCCTGCGCACCTCAGACGTAGCAGGCTGCGCTCGCATCTGTATGTATGTCCCCTCGGTTGTCGAGGCGCCACCGATCTGGTGTGGCGCTTCCTTGGCTGTCCGGCTTCTGCAGAGCGAAACGGGCTCCCGGCGTAGCAGTACCTACGACTTCAATGTCCGTACCGGAGCCCTTTCCCACATGACGAGCAGCACCGAGACCACCGCCACCACCCCGCAGGTAGCGGTCAACGACATCGGTAACGAGGAAGCCTTCCTCGCCGCGATCGACGAGACGATCAAGTACTTCAACGACGGCGACATCGTCGACGGCGTCATCGTGAAGGTCGACCGGGACGAGGTCCTGCTCGACATCGGTTACAAGACCGAAGGTGTGATCCCGAGCCGCGAGCTCTCGATCAAGCACGACGTCGACCCCAACGAGGTCGTCGCCGTCGGCGACGAGATCGAGGCCCTCGTCCTTCAGAAGGAGGACAAGGAAGGCCGCCTGATCCTCTCGAAGAAGCGCGCCCAGTACGAGCGTGCCTGGGGCACCATCGAGAAGATCAAGGAAGAGGACGGGATCGTCACCGGTACCGTCATCGAGGTCGTCAAGGGTGGTCTCATCCTCGACATCGGCCTCCGTGGCTTCCTCCCGGCCTCCCTGGTCGAGATGCGCCGCGTCCGCGACCTCCAGCCCTACGTGGGCAAGGAGCTCGAGG
This sequence comes from Streptomyces sp. DT190, assembly GCF_049846985.1. Lineage (NCBI taxonomy): Bacteria > Bacillati > Actinomycetota > Actinomycetes > Kitasatosporales > Streptomycetaceae > Streptomyces > Streptomyces sp. DT190. Next base: position 191,030 of record NZ_JBNCNM010000010.1, read on the forward strand.
CCAAGATCATCGAGCTGGACAAGAACCGCAACAACGTGGTCCTGTCCCGCCGTGCCTGGCTGGAGCAGACCCAGTCCGAGGTCCGCCAGACGTTCCTCACGACCCTCCAGAAGGGTCAGGTCCGTTCCGGCGTCGTCTCCTCGATCGTCAACTTCGGTGCCTTCGTGGACCTGGGTGGCGTCGACGGTCTGGTCCACGTCTCCGAGCTCTCCTGGAAGCACATCGACCACCCGTCCGAGGTTGTCGAGGTCGGCCAGGAAGTCACCGTCGAGGTCCTCGACGTGGACATGGACCGCGAGCGCGTCTCCCTGTCGCTGAAGGCGACCCAGGAAGACCCGTGGCAGCAGTTCGCCCGCACCCACCAGATCGGCCAGGTCGTGCCCGGCAAGGTCACGAAGCTGGTGCCGTTCGGCGCGTTCGTCCGCGTGGACGAGGGCATCGAGGGTCTGGTCCACATCTCCGAGCTGGCCGAGCGCCACGTGGAGATCCCGGAGCAGGTCGTCCAGGTCAACGACGAGATCTTCGTCAAGGTCATCGACATCGACCTCGAGCGCCGTCGCATCAGCCTCTCGCTGAAGCAGGCCAACGAGTCCTTCGGTGCCGACCCGTCGGCGGTCGAGTTCGACCCGACCCTGTACGGCATGGCCGCGTCCTACGACGACCAGGGCAACTACATCTACCCCGAGGGCTTCGACCCCGAGACCAACGACTGGCTCGAGGGCTACGAGAAGCAGCGCGAGGAGTGGGAGCGCCAGTACGCCGAGGCGCAGCAGCGCTTCGAGCAGCACCAGGCGCAGGTCATCAAGTCCCGCGAGGCGGACGAGAAGGCCGCTGCCGAGGGTGGCGAGGCCGCCGCTCCGGCCGCGTCCGGTGGCGGTTCGTACTCCTCCGAGGGCCCGGACAACTCCGGCGCGCTGGCCTCGGACGAGGCGCTTGCCGCTCTGCGCGAGAAGCTGGCCGGCGGCCAGAGCTGACCGCTCGCTGAGCAGTAGCTGTTCCTGACCGGGGGCCCGCACCTTTCGAGGTGCGGGCCCTCGGCGCATGTCCGGCGACGGGCTCCGCTCCCGCCGCCAAGATCAAAAATCCGCTCCCCGGGAATGCCCGCGCCCGCACCGGCGTTGTCCACAACGGACACGAGGAGGAGCGGTCACTGTGCTTGATCCGCAGGGTTTGTACGCATGGGAGCCGAAGGGGCTGGCCGTCGTCGACATGGCGCTCGCCCAGGAGTCGGCCGGACTTGTCATGCTCTACCACTTCGACGGATACATCGACGCGGGCGAGACGGGCGACCAGATCGTCGACCGCCTGCTCGACTCGCTGCCCCACCAGGTCGTGGCCCGCTTCGACCACGACCGGCTCGTCGACTACCGCGCCCGCCGCCCGCTGCTGACGTTCAAGCGCGACCGCTGGAGCGACTACGAGGTCCCCGCCATCGAGGTGCGGCTCGTCCAGGACGCCACCGGCGCCCCCTTCCTGCTGCTGTCCGGCCCCGAGCCGGACGTGGAGTGGGAGCGCTTCGCCGCCGCCGTGCAGCAGATCGTGGAGCGGCTCGGCGTCCGCCTGTCCGTGAACTTCCACGGCATCCCCATGGGAGTCCCGCACACCCGGCCGGTCGGCCTCACCCCGCACGGCAACCGCAGCGACCTCGTCCCCGGCCACCGCAGCCCCTTCGAGGAGGCGCAGGTGCCCGGCAGCGCCGAGTCCCTGGTCGAGTACCGCCTGCTCCAGGCCGGCCACGACGTGCTGGGCGTCGCCGCCCACGTCCCGCACTACATCGCCCGCTCGCCCTACCCCGACGCGGCCCTGACGGTCCTGGAGGCCATCACGGCGGCGACCGGACTGGTCCTGCCCGGCATCGCCCACGCCCTGCGCTCCGAGGCCCACCGTACCCAGACGGAGATCGACCGGCAGATCCGCGAGGGCGACGAGGACCTCACCGCCCTCGTCGAGGGCCTGGAACACCAGTACGACGCCGTGGCCGGCGCCGAGACCCGCGGCAACATGCTCGCCGAGCCGGTGGACATCCCGTCGGCGGACGAGATCGGCCGCGAGTTCGAGAAGTTCCTGGCGGAACGAGAAGGCGACAACTGACGAGCCCAACCACGTCCCTGAGGGAGGGCGCCCCCAGGGGCGGGCGGGGAACTGCGCGACCGGCCCCCCGGCGCCGCACGCCGGACACGACGCCCGCGAGGCGGGACGCCGCGCGCGCTTCCACGCGCACGAACCGGCACCGCGCCACGCCCGCGAAACCGGCAGTGAGCACATGATCCCGCGCCGCGCCCGGGCTGACCGGCAGCGAGCACATGCTCCAGCGCCGCGCCCGGGCTGACCGGCAGCGAGCACATGCTCCCGCGCCGCGCCCGCGCTGACCGGCAGCGAGCACGGGCCCCCCGCCGCGCCCAGGCGAGCGGCCACGGGCACGGGCTCCCGCGCCACCCCGCGAAGCCGGCCCCCAGCGCAGGCTCCCGCACCGCGCCAGCGAACCCGGCGCATCCCGCAGGCACGCCGCGAAGGCCCCGCGCTCGCGTCCTCGCCCAAGGACCCGCACCCTCCACCCGGCGCTCCCAGCGGAGCGTCTAGGCTGCGGCCATGCTGAAGGTGGGCCTGACCGGTGGCATCGGCGCCGGCAAGAGTGAGGTGTCACGGCTGCTCGTCGCATGCGGCGCCGTGCTGATCGACGCGGACCGCATCGCCCGGGAGGTCGTCGCGCCGGGAACGCCGGGGCTCGCCGCGGTCGTGGAGGCCTTCGGCGAGGAGATCCTCGCCGAGGACGGCAGCCTGGACCGGCCCGCGCTCGGCGCCATCGTCTTCGCCGACCCCGCGCAGCTCGCCACGCTCAACTCGATCGTGCACCCCCTGGTGGGGGCCCGCTCCCGCGAGCTGGAGGAGGCCGCCGCGGACGACGCGGTCGTCGTCCACGACGTCCCGCTCCTCACGGAGAACGGCCTGGCGCCGCTGTACGACCTGGTGATCGTCGTCGACGCCGGGCCCGAGACACAGCTCGACCGGCTGGTGCGACTGCGGGGCATGACCGAGGAGGACGCCCGCGCGCGGATGGCCGTGCAGGCGTCCCGTGAGCAGCGCCGCGAGATCGCGGACATCGTGATCGACAACGACGTTCCGCTGGAGGACCTGGAGCGCCGGGTGAAGGACGTCTGGGCCGAGCTGGTGCGCAGGTCCCAGGCGTCCCCGCAGTCCCCCCAGGAATAGCGGCACCCCGAGGGGGCGTTGAACCCGGGGAGTGAGGGAAGGACTCTGCCGTGCCCGAGACCAGCGGTTCGACCGGACGTACCCCGGAGACGCACGTCATCGACTTCCGTGCCGCCGAGCAGCTGCTCGCGGCGCGTGACCCGCGGGGCGCGGTGAAGCTGCTCGACGAGGTCATCGCCGCCCACCCGGAGAACACCGCCGCGCGGCTGCTGCGCGCACGGGCCTTCTTCGCGGCGGCGCAGCTGCGGCCTGCGGAGCTGGAGTTCTCGATCGTGCTGGAGCGCGAGCCGGACAACGCGTTCGCGCACTTCGCCCTCGCCCGCACCTTCGAGCGGCAGGGCCGCCCCGACCAGGCCAAGCGCCACTTCCGCCTGGCGGCCGCGCTGGACCCGAACCCGGAGTTCCTGAAGGCGGCGCGCTTCGACGCGTGAGGACGTGCCCTAGGGGCGGTCGTCCGGTGGCCGGGGGTTCGCGCTCGTGCCGTCCGCCGGGCCGTCGTCGACCGGCCGGTAGGGCGGGATGCCGGGCCCCGGCTGGTAGTGCGGGCCCTGGCGGATGCGCCGCAGGACGACGGCGAGGTCGATCGTGACGACCAGCAGCAGCACGCCGCAGGCGATGGCCCAGCCGGACCGCCCGGCGAGCGCGAAGGCGACCGTCCCGACGACCGCCCAGACCAGCCCCCACACGCTCAGCCAGAAGCGGGCCCGCAGTGCACTGCGCGCCGTCCTCGGTTCACTGCCCGTACGCATCGTCCGATCACCACTCCTGAGGGCAACGTACTCCTCGGGACGAGGGTTCACCAAGGCACCGAGGGCCGGCAGGGGAGCCGCGCACGCTGCCGGACGCCGACGCGTTGCCCGGGATTCCGCTCGACTGGCAGTACCGCACGAGGACGTCAACGATCCGGTCTCGTTGCACTCGGTCGGGTGAACGGGGCGGGGACGGGAACGGGCGTGCGGGAAGTGCCCGTTGGACGGGCATGGAGCTGAAAATGCGTGAGGGGTACGAGGGGACGGGACCGGGGGCCATCACCCCGGACGGCTGTGCGGTGGAGCTCTACGCGCGGCTGCCCGTCGGGGACGAGCCGGACATCATCGCTGCCGCGGTACCCGAGGGCGCACGCGTCCTGGAGCTGGGCAGCGGGGTCGGGCGCATGACGCACGCGCTGCTGGAACGCGGGTTCACGGTGACGGCGGTGGACGAGTCCGCCGAGATGCTGGAGCGCGTGCGCGGCGCCCGGACGATACGCAGCCCGATCGAGGACCTGGACCTGGGGGAGACGTTCGAGGTGGTGCTCCTCGCGTCGTTCCTGGTGCACGCGGGAGACGCCGAGGTGCGGCGGGGCCTGCTGCGCACCTGCGCGCGTCATGTCGCCGAGGGCGGTTGCGTGCTGATCCAGCGGGAGGGCGAGGACTACCACGCGAACGTGCCGCGCGAGCGGGTGGACCCCGGCGGCTTCACGGTACGGATCGCGTCCTCGGAGCCGGTCGGCGACGGTGTCCGCTCGGTGCGGGCGGAGTACGAGTTCCCCGATGCCGTGTGGACCCAGACGTTCCGGGCCCGGCCGCTGAGCAGGGAGGAGTTCGAGGAGGCACTCGGGGAGGCGGGCCTGGGAGTGGAGCGGTACCTGACGGACGACCGGACCTGGGTGAAGGCGGTGCGCCAGGCCGACAGCGGGTCAGCCGTCCGGCGGCGATGAGTTCCGCGGGAAGGGGCGGTCTACCCCGGCGACACCAGCACGAACCGCTTCCCCGGGAGACCTCCATGTCCGAGAGCACCGCTTCCGCCGCCGTCTCTCCTTCCACCGCCGCTTCCTCCACCCCGGACGGCGTCGTCATCGGCGAGTCCGCGACTCCGCGCGGGCGGCGTGCCCGGATCGCACTGCGCGGCCTGCAGATACTGCTCGCCCTCTTCTACGCGTTCGCGAGCGCCCTGCCCAAGCTGATCGGGCACGAGTCGGCCGCCGAGTCCTTCGACGAACTCGGCTGGGGCAGCGCCGGGATGTACGCGATCGGCGTGCTCGAACTGGCCGGGGCCATCGCCCTGTTGATCCCGGTGCTGCAGTCGGTGGCGGCGATGGCGCTGAGCGCGTTGATGGTGGGCGCGTTCATCGTGCAGACGGCCGTCTTCGACGGGCAGTACGCGGCGACGCCGCTCATCCTGATCGTGCCGCTCGCCCTCATCGCCTGGGCACGACGGGGGCACAACGCGGAGCTGGTGCGGCTGCTGCGGGGCCGGGCGTGACGTCCTCCGGCGGGACCTGAGCGGGGCGTGGCCCGGTCAGGGCCGCGGCTTGCCCGACCCGCCACCGGAACGGGAGCGGCCGCCGGGACCCAGCCCGCCTCCGGGGCCGGGGCCGAAGCCGCTTCCCGGGCCGGGACCGGGGCCGAAGCCGCCGACGGGCCCGGGGCCGGGCATGCCGCGCAGGCGTTCCAGCTCGCGGCGGTCCCGCTTGGTCGGGCGGCCCGCGCCGCGGTCGCGGATGCCGGCGGGGGCGACGGCCTCGCGGGGCGGGGGCGGCGGGGAGTTGTCGACGTAGCACTGGACGGCCACGGGGGCGCCGACGCGCTTGCGGATCAACCGGGTCACGATGACGACCCGCTCCCGGCCCTCGTGGCGCAGACGGACCTCGTCGCCGACGCGTACGCCGTGGGCGGGCTTCACGCGTTCGCCGTTGACCCGCACGTGTCCGCCCCGGCAGGCCGTGGCGCCCATGGAACGGGTCTTCACCAGGCGTACGGACCAGATCCAGCTGTCGACGCGGACGGTCTGGGCGCCCTGCGGCCCGGCGGCTTCGGCGGCGGCGATGGCGGCGGCCACCTTCGGGTCCGGCGCCTGCGCCCCGCCGGGCGCGGAGGCCCCGGCCGAGCCCGGACGCTCGGACGCCGATCCCTCGGACACCGAACCCTTGGGCAGCGATCCCTCGGACGCCGTGTCCTCGGACGTCGTGTCCTGGGGTGTCCTGTCCTCGGGGGGCATGCCTCCGGCTCCGTTCGCCCTGCCGTACTCCGCGCCTTGAGAAGCCATGGTCCCGACCTTAGTCCTCCTGGTCGGCCGACCGGGTGTGGATTTCTGCCCGGGGAGCGGGCCGGTCCGACTTTCCCAATCTAATTTTGCAAAATGTCTTCTGTGAAACGTCCGGCCCGCCCTACGCTCCCCGCATGGACAGCGACGAGCATCGACGCGTACTCGACCCCGAGCACGACACCGGCGCCATGAAGGCCCTCACCCACCCGTTGCGGATCCGGCTGCTCGGGCTGCTGCGGCTGGACGGGCCTGCCACGGCCAGTGAGCTCGCCGCGCGGACGGGGGAGTCGTCGGCGTCGACCAGTTACCACCTGCGGGTGCTGGCGAAATACGCGTTCATCGGCGAGGCCGAGCACCGCGACGGACGGGAGCGGCGGTGGCGGGCGCTGCACACCGTGACCTCCTGGAGCAACGAGTCGATGGAGTCCTCCGAGGCGGGCCGTGCCTTCATCGGGCTGGCGCGGCGGCGGCAGGTCGAGCACCTGGAGGAGTCCCTCGCCCGGCACGAGGCGGACATGGCCGCCGGGCGGTTCGGCCAGGAGTGGGTGGAGCCGTCCGGGATCAGCGATCTCATGCCCCGGCTGACGGCCGAGTCGCTCACCGAGCTCTGGGAGACGATCGCCGGGAAGCTGGAGGAACTGACCGCCCGGGACGTGGACGACCCGCGCGCCGAGCACGTCATGCTGTTCACCGCCGGGCTGCCGCTCGCCCCGCCGGAGCGGAGCGCGAGCGATACGGCCGAGCCGGCGGACACACCCGACGAGGCGACCCCGTGACGGACCGGCTGACCGAGACGCCCGACACCCCCGATACCTCCGGCGCTCCGCAGACCCCACAAGTCCCTCAAGTCCCTCAAGTCCCTCAGGTCCCCCAGGTCCCCCAGGTCCCCCGCGCTCCCGAGGCCCCCATCACCCCCGAGGCCCCCGTCACCCCCGAGGCCCCCGTCACCCCCGCCGCCCCCGGCGCCCCCGGCACCTCCGGCGCCCCCGGCACCTCCGGCGCCCCCGGCACCTCCGGCGCCCCCGGCACCTCCGGCGCCCCCGGCACCTCCAACGCCTCCGGCACCTCCAACGCCCCCGTCACCCCCGGCGCCCCCGTCACCTCCGACGCCCCCGGCACCTCCGGTGCACCCAAGCCGGTGAAGGCGACCGCGGCGCCCCAGGCAGCAGCCGAACCGCCCCTGGCGCCCGCGGCGCCCCCGGCGGCCGAGGTCACCGCGGCGGCCCGGGCCGTCGAGCCGCCCGGGGCGCGGGTCGCTCGTCGCCGTTACGTCACCATCTGCGCGCTGCTCTGGCTGCCGCCGGGGCTGGGGCTGGCCTCGATGGTTCTGCTGTTCAGTGAGCGCGGTATGTCCCTCGCCGCCGTCGCGGGGCTCTTCGCCGCCCATTCGCTGGCCGTGGCGGTGCTGGAACTGCCCACGGGCGGGCTCTCCGACGTCCTCGGGCGGCGGCCGGTCCTGGCGCTGGCGGGCGCGCTCAACGTGGTGGCCTTCACCCTCGTCGCCCTGGGCACCAACGCCTGGGTGCTCACGGCGGGCATGGTGCTCATGGGCGCGGCCCGCGCGCTGGCCAGCGGGACGGCGGAGGCCTGGTACGTCGACACCGTCCAGGCGTGCTCCGGCCCCGACGCCGAACTGCGCACAGGGCTGGCCCGGGGCGGTTCCGCCACCTCGGCGGCGCTCGCGGCCGGTCTGCTGATCGGCGGTGCCCTGCCCTGGCTGCTGGGCCTGGGCCCCGATCCCGGAGCCCGGCTGGGCGAGGCGACCTCCGGAGTGGTGCTGCCGCTGTCCGTCCCGCTGCTGCTGGGGGCGGCGCTCAGGGTCGTCTTCGTCGGCTATGTGCTGACCGCTCTGAAGGAACCGCCGCGGCCGCCGGCGACGGTGCGTTCGGTGCTGCGCGGTGTTCCGGCCACCGTCCTCGGCGGTGTGCGGCTGGGCGGGCGGGACATGCTGGTGCGCAGGGTCCTGCTCACCGCCGCGGCCGTCGGCAGTGCCCTGGCCGCCGTCGAACTGCTCGTGCCCGGCCGCACCGCCGAGGTGACGGGCGGGACCGGCTCGGGGGCGGCGGCCTACGCGGCGCTGGCCTGCGCGGGCTTCGTCTGCTCAGGCGTCGGCAGCCATCTCGCGCCGCTCGTCGCCAGGATCGGCGGTGGAGGCGAGCGGGCCGTGGCGGGCTGCCTCGCGGTGGGGGCGGGCGGACTGCTGCTGCTCGGTGTCACCGCGTCCGGCGCGCACCCGGTGGCGACGGCCCTGGCGGTCGCCGGCTTCGGGCTGGTGTATCTCGGCCTCGGCGCGGCGTCCCCGAACGAGAACGACCTGCTGCACCGGCGCGTCCCCGGTGAGCGCCGCGCCACCGCGCTGTCCGTGCAGTCCCTCGCCCAGCAACTCGTGGGCGCCCTCACCGGCCTGGCCGTCGGAGCCCTCCCGCCGGGGCCGCTGCCCTGGCTGCTGACCGGCGCCATCCTGCTGGCCGGAGCCCTGCTGTGGATCCGGCGCGCCGCACCGCTCCCGACCCCGTGACCACCAGGCCCCCGCCTGCGCCTACCGTGGAGTGATGGACGCCGACGGCCTTCGTCTTCTCGACCGGCGCATCGCCGACTGCCGGGCCTGCCCGCGGCTGGTCTCCTGGCGTGAGGAGGTGGCCCGTACCAAGCGCGCCGCCTACGCGGACTGGACGTATTGGGGCCGGCCGGTGCCCGGGTTCGGGCCGGCGGACGCCCGGCTGCTGATCGTGGGGCTGGCCCCCGCCGCCCACGGCGGGAACCGCACCGGCCGGATGTTCACCGGCGACCGCTCCGGGGACGTCCTCTACGAGGCGCTCCACGACGTCGGGCTCGCCTCGCAGCCCACCGCCGTGCACGCCGGCGACGGACTGGAGTTGTACGGCGTGCGCGTCACCTCGCCGGTGCACTGCGCGCCGCCCGAGAACAAGCCGACGCCGGGGGAGCGGGACACCTGCCGCCCGTGGCTCGTGCGGGAACTCCGGTTGCTGCGGCCGACGCTGCGGGCCGTGGTCGTGCTCGGCGGCTTCGGCTGGCAGGCCGCGCTGCCCGCGTTCGCCGAGGCGGGCTGGCCCGTGCCCCGGCCCCGCCCCGCCTTCGCCCACGGGGCCCGGTACGTGCTCGACGGGCTGGAACTGTTCGGCTGTTTCCACGTCAGCCAGCGCAACACCTTCACGGGCCGGCTCACCCCCGCGATGCTGCGTGACGTGCTGCGCACGGCGGCGCGGGCGGCGGGGCTCGACCCGGCCGGCGAGGACTAGAACTCAGCCGGTCCCCTCGCCGAACAGGTGCCGCACCGTGGAGCGGTAGTTGGTCCGTACGTGCGTCAGCGCGTGCGCGCGGGCGCGGTCCGGGTCGCCCGAGGCGATGGCCTCGTACAACTCGCGGTGCTCCACGAGGAGCTGGGACCACTCCTCGTTGCGGCGGGTCATCCAGCGCAGCCGGCCGGCGACCGGTTCCAGGGCCTCGGTCAGCAGGCTGTTGCCGGCCATGGCCACGATGCGGTCGTGCAGACGGCTGTTGACGTCGGTGATCGCCTCGGCGTCCCCGGCCTCGGTGGCGGCGGCAGCCCGGTCGAGGAGCGCGCGGACCTCGGCCAGGTCCTCGGGGGTCGCGCGGGAGGCGGCGAGTCCGGCGGCGTAGACCTCCAAGGCCTCGCGCAGTTCGAACAGTTCCTTGACGTCGGTCGGTGTGAGACGGCGGACGACCGTGCGGCGGGGCGTCTCGAAGTGGACGAAGCCCTCGGCGACCAGGGACCGGATGGCCTCCCGGACCGGCACCCGCGAGACGCCGAAACGCTCCGCCAGCTCGCGTTCCACCAGGCGGTCGCCGGGGCGGAGGTCGCCCGCGACGATCTCCCGGCGCAGTGCGGCCGTGACGCGCTCACGTACCGCCCCGAGGGGTTCGATCTTCGTCATGCCGCCCATCTTCGTCGACGCGTGGGGTCTTTTACGGAGCGTTAACGAGAGCGACATCGGTCGGAACGGTTGACGGAGAGACCATGAGCGCAGTTTGGTATACCAAACGCCCCCGAAGAGCATTCCCCCGTCCCCTTGCTCAGGGAGGTCCCGTGTCCCTCGCCGACCGTGCCGCAGCCACCGGCGCCCCCGCGTTCGTCCCCGATCCCCGGCTCACCAACGAAGACCTGGCGCCCGCCGGGAAGCGCAACTGGAAGGTCTTCGACCTCTTCGCGATGTGGATGTCCGACGTCCACAACCTCGGCAACTACACGTTCGCCGCCGGACTGCTCTTCCTCGGCATGAACGTCTGGCAGATCTTCACGTCGCTGCTCGTCGGCTTCGTGATCATCTACATCGGCATGAACCGGATGGGGAAGATCGGCCAGCGGCACGGCGTGCCCTTCCCGGTCGTCAGCCGGATCGCGTTCGGCGTCTGGGGCGCCAACATCCCGGCGCTGATCAGGGCCGTCATCGCCATCATGTGGTACGGCATCCAGACCTACCTCGCCTCCGTCGCCGTCAACGTGATGCTGCTGGCGGCCTGGCCGGGCCTGGAGTCCTGGACGCACAACTCCTTCCTCGGCCTGGACGCGCTCGGCTGGGTCTCCTTCGTCGCGCTGTGGCTCGTGCAGGCGGCGATCATCAGCCGGGGCATGGAGTCGGTCCGCAGGTTCCAGGACTTCTGCGGCCCGGCGATCTGGCTCGTGATGATCGCGCTGGCCGTGTGGATCCTGGCCAAGGCCGGCTGGACGATCTCCCTCACCTCCACCCCGCACCCGGTGTCCGTCGGCGAGCAGTGGCGCCAGTGGTTCGGCGCGATCGGCCTGGTCCTCGCCACCTACGGCACCCTGATGCTCAACTTCTGCGACTTCTCCCGCTTCGCGCCCGACTACCGGTCCGTCAGGCGCGGCAACTTCTGGGGCCTGCCGGTCAACTCCACGGCCTTCGTGATCGTCTCGGTCATCGTCACCGCGGGCGCCTTCGAGGTCTTCGGCAAGGAGATCACCGACCCGGCCCACCTGGTCGCCGAGATCGGCAGCACCTGGGTGCTGGTGGTGGGCGCGCTGACCTTCGCCATCGCCACCATGGGCGTCAACATCGTCGCCAACTTCGTCTCCCCGGCGTACGACCTGGCCAACGTCTGGCCGCAGAAGATCACCTTCAGGATCGGCGGCATGATCAGCACGGTCGCGGCCCTGCTGGTCACCCCCTGGAACCTCTTCTCCAACCCGACCGTCGTCAACTACTTCCTCGGCGGCCTCGGCGCCTTCCTCGGCCCGCTGTTCGGCGTGATCATGGTCGACTACTACTGGGTCAAGCGCGGCCGCGTGAACGTCGACGAACTGTTCGACGCCACGCCCGGCTCCCGCTACCACTACCGCAGGGGCTTCAACCCCAAGGCCCTGTGGGCGTTCCTGCCGGCGGCCGGTGTCGCGGCGGTGCTCGCCCTGGTGAAGACCTTCAGCGACGTGGCGCCGTACTCCTGGTTCATCGGCACGGCCATCGCGGCCGGCCTGTACGCGGCCCTGTGCCGTCCCGAGCGCGCCGGCGCGGAGGTCTGAACACCGTGCGGATCGTCGTCACCAACTGCAACACCACGCAGGAGATGACCGAGGAGATCGTGCGAGGTGCCCGGGCCGCCGCAGGCCCGGGCACCACCGTGAGCGGACTGACCCCCGCCTGGGGCCCCGCGTCCGCCGAGGGCTGGCTGGACAGCTACCTGTCCGCGGCGGCCGTCCTGGACACGCTGCGGACCCACGACGGGCCGCCGTACGACGCCGTGGTGATGGCCGGGTTCGGGGAGCACGGGCGCGAGGGCGTACGGGAACTGGTGGACGTCCCGGTCGTCGACATCACGGAGGCGGCGGCCCATCTGGCCTGCCTGCTGGGCCGCCGCTACGGGGTCGTCACCACGCTGGAGCGCTCCCGCGGCCAGATCGAGGACAGCCTGGAGACGGCGGGCGTCGCCCGGAACTGCGCCGCCGTCGTCGGCACCGGCCTGAACGTCCTGGACCTCGGCGACGACGAGCGCACACGGGCGGCGTTCCTCGCCGCCGCCGAGCGGGCCCGCGCGGCCGGGGCGGAGGTGCTGGTGCTGGGCTGCGCCGGGATGACCGGGTTGCAGCGCACGGTCGGGCAGAAACTCGGCCTGCCGGTCGTCGACGGCGTCGCGGCGGCGGTGAAGCTGGCGGAGTCCCTGGTCGCGCTGGGGCTGACGACCAGCCGGGCCGGAAGCTACGCCGCGCCGCTGCCGAAGCGCAGGGCGTGGGGACGGCCCGGGGGGCGGTGACTCACGAAGGGCTGCCGGGCCCGTCCAGCGGGACGTCGTCCCGGTGGGCCCCGTAGAACGCCGCCTGCCGGGCCATCAGCTCGCGCATCGGGGTGCCGCGCGGGGCGCCGTACACCGTGCCGGGGAAGTCCAGCGCCTCCTGGATCTGCCACAGCTCGTCGTGCTCGCCGGGCGCGAAGAGCCGCGCCCGGGGCGCGCCCGCCGCGATCCAGCCGATGGGCAGGACCGTACCGGGCGGGAGCACCGAGTTGACGTGCAGCACGCTGTGGATGCGCAGCTCGGAGCCGGTTCCCGCGACGGCCCCGGGGAAGACGCAGGCCCCGGTGGCCACGAAGACCTCGTCCTCCAGCGTCCCGCCGTTGACGTGCGCGTGCGGCCCGACCAGTACCGCGTCACCGACCACGGCCGGATGCCGGGCCCGCCCCCGCACCAGCGCGTTCTCCATGACGACGACGTCCGCGCCCACCCGCACCTGCCCGTCCTCGGCGGTGAGCACGGCCCCGTGCAGCACCCGGCTGCGCTCACCGAGGACGACGGCCCCGCACAGCACGGCCGTCGGGGCGACGTACGCCGACGCGGGGACGACGGGCCGCTGCCCGCGATGCTCGATCAACATGGCGGTCCTCCCACCGGCGGCCCCGCGGTCCCCGCCGGACCGGGAACGACGGCCGCCGCCGTAATCTCCACCGGCCCCGCCGAGTACCCGGGGCACGCCGTGCCGATCAGCGCCGGGGAGCGCGGGCCGGCACCGTCACGGGACGCGAGCGAACTGGACGCCGGTCGGCTGCACCACGTCCGGGCGGACGCCGATGCCGTCGACGGTCAGGCGCCGGCCGTGGAGGTCGGTCAGCCGGAGGGGGCCGCCGCAGCCGGTGCCGTCGGGGGAGAGGAAGTAGTTGTACTCCGTGCGGGTCAGCCGGTGCCAGCCGCTGCCGGTGCGGACCTCCAGGCGGGCCAGGGGGTTGCGGTGCCCGAGGGCCTGGATGCCGCACCAGTGGCGGCTGGAACCGGTCTTGTAGCGGATCGAGACCGTGTCGGAGGTGGCGGGGCTCAGCAGGCTCCAGCTCACCGCTGTCCGGCCCGCGGACAGGTCGGCGAGCCGGGCGAAGGCCTCCTTGCTGAGGTCCAGCTGCCCGGGGGCGCACGGCAGCGGGCACTCGTTGGTGACCCGGACCGTGACGGACGCGCCGTTCGCCGCGCGGACCAGGAGGTGGGCCCCGCAGGCCGCGGACGTCTCGTAGTCGGTGTGGTTCATCGCCGCGACCATCAGGTCGGGGCTCGGGCCGTACGAACAGGCCCGTCACCGTCTCCGGCGTCGTAGTGGGTGGCGACGCCCCGGTAGGTCACCCCGGGCTTGATCCGGCCCGCCGCCGGCGCCGTGCCGGGCGCCGGACGGGCCGAAACCCGCGGCGTGGCGTGGGCGAGCGGCGCCCGGACGCGGCGGCCGGGGCGGTCGTCCGGGTGGGGGACGCCTCGGAGGGCTCCGGCTTCGGCTTCGCCGTCGCGGACGGCGACGGCTTTCCGGTGGTGGGGCCCGCGCTCGGGCGGCCGTGGGTGCCGGGGCCGGGCGCCGTGCGCACGGTGTCCGGCGCACCCTCCGGGCGCAACGCCATCACGAGGGAGACCAGGAGTCCCACGGCTGCCACGGCGACAGCGGAGACCAGGGCCGGACGCCGCGTGCGCGGAGGACGGCGGTGGGATGCGGATGCCACGGATGAGCCCTTCGAGTCCTTGCGTGGTTCGGGAGAACGCGCGCTTCCGACCCGTCAGTGGCCACCGGGCCCGGAAAGGTTGCCGCGGGGCGGCCCGCCGATTGCGTACATAAAGAAAGCGGCCCCCGACGCCCTCCGTCACGTTCCGGAAACCTTTCCTCCGCACACCCCGCCTACCGTGGAAGCCACACACCACCTCACGCCCCGGCCACCGTCGCCCGAAGGCCCACCCCTGCCTCCGGCCAGACGACAGGAGCCCCGTGTCCCGCCGCACCACCCCGCATCTCCCGCCCTGGCTCGCGCACGCCCTGCGCGCTCAGCGGGGGCCGGTTCCCTGGAGCGCGGTGACGCGGGGGGCCCTGTCGGCCGGGCCGCTGCTGCTCCTGGCCGTCGCGACCGGGCACACCTCCCTCGGGGTCGTGGCCGCCATCGCCGCCATGCTCGCCGGGATCAACGACCGGCCCGGGAGCCGGCGGGCCTCGGTCAAGCGGCTCGGGGTCCCCGCGCTGGGCGGCGCCCTGGGGCTGGTCGTCGGCACGTACGCCGGGCAGGAGACCGGCGCGGTCGTGCTCACCGCCCTGTTCACCCTCGTCGGGCTCGTCGCCGGGGGGATGAGCGCGGTGGGGCCGGTCGCGTCCGCCACCGGCACGCAGCTCCTCGTCGGCGCCGCCGTCGGGGCCGGGATGCCCCTGCCGGAGCCGGGCTGGGAACGCGCGCTCGCCTTCCTCGCCGGCGCCGGCTGGCTGCTCGTCCTCCGGCTGGCGCTGCCCATGCCCGGCTCGCTCGCCGGTGACTTCCGGGACTTCCGGTTCGACGGGGAGCGGGAAGCGGTGGCCGGGGTGTACGACGCCGTCGCCGCGCTCCTCGACGCCGTCGGCGGGCCCGACGCCATCCGCCGCCGGGCCGCGCTCACCGCCGCCCTCGACCACGCCCAGGACGCCCTCGCCGGACCCCGGCTGCGGCGCTACGCCTCCTCCTCCGCCGAGCGGCGGCTGCACGCGCAGTACGCCGCCGCGCTGCCCCTCGCCGAGGCCGCCACCGCGCTGGCGTGGGCCGAGGAGCCCGTGTCCGAGCGGTCCGGTGCGGGACCCCGGCGACTCGCCGCCGCCGTGCGCGGCAACACCCACACCGGCCCCCTGCCCGCCCCCTCCCGCTCGGCGCCCGCCCTGCGCGCCCTCGACGACGCCCTGCTGCACGCCGCCGAGGCGTTCGACCAGGGCCGGGGCGGCGACCTGCACACCCGGCCCCGCACCGCCGGAGACCGGTGGCGTGCCGCCCTCGGAGGGGCCGGACGCGAGTACGGGCTGCGCGTCGCCCTGTGCTTCGGGGCCAGCGCGGCCGTCGCGCAGGCCCTGCACCAGAGCCGGTGGTACGGGCAGCACGAGCACTGGTACTGGCTGCCCGCCACGGCCGTCTTCCTGGTCAAGCCCGACCTCGGACCGCTGGCCTCACGCGTGCTGAACCGGGCCGCCGGGACCGTGCTCGGCGCCCTCCTCTTCGCCGGGCTCGCCGCCATCCTGCCCAGGCCCGAGGGGCTGATCGCGCTCGTCGCCCTCAGCGGCGCGCTGATCCCCGTCGCCACCCGGCACTTCGCCGCCCAGACCGCGGTCGTCACCGTGCTCGTCCTCGCCCTCGTCATGGTCGGCGGTGAACCTCAGGCCTCGGCGGGCCGGATCGGCGAGACGCTGCTGGCCTGCGCGATCGTGCTGCTCGTCGGCCATCTGCCGATGCCCGGGCAGCGCGGCGGGGGAGTACGCGCCCGGCTGGTGGCGGCGAGCGAGGCCGCGTACGCCTACCTCGGCCACGTCCTCGACGAGGCCGACGCCCCGCGCATCGGGACCGCGGGCACCCCCTCCGGCCACCGCGCCACCCGCTGGACCCTGCGCCGCGAGGCGTACCGCACCCTCGCCGAGGCCCGCACGGCCATCTCCCTGGCCGCGCACGAACTGCCCGCCCTCGCCCGGCACACCGAGGGCGCGGACGAGGTGGCCGGACTTCTCGAACGACTTGTCGACACGACGACGGCCTGCGCCGTGCACCTCGACGACACGGGCCGGATCGGCTCCCGCCACCGGGAACGGCTGTCCGCCGTCCTGACGGAACTCTCCGGTCCTGCGCAGCGCCTGGGGCTGCGACCGCCCCGCAGGTCCCTGGCGGGGTAGAGCGGCGGGGGCGGCTGCGGCCCGGCGGCGGCGGTGGCGCGGCGACGGGCAGCGGTGGCGCGGTGGCGGTGGAGCGGCGACGGACAGCGGTGGCGCGGTGGCGGTGGAGCGGCGACGGGCAGCGGTGGCGCGGCGACGGTGGCGCGGCGACGGGCGGCGGTGGCGGTGGGGCGGCCGTGTGGTGGCGGTGGCGGTGGGGCGCCCGTGCGGTGGCGGTGGCGGTGGAGCGGCGGTGCGGGGGCGGTGGGCCGCCCCGTGGACGTACTCCGAGGGGCCTCGCCCCGGACGCCGTCGCGGCGTCGGGGCTCAGCCGTCGATCCGCACCCACACCGGCGCGTGGTCCGAGCCGGGTGCGCCCCGCCGCTCCGCCGGGTCGGGGCCGACCGAGGGCAGGGACGGCGGGCCCTCGCCGGGCAGACCCGTGCCCGCCGCCACCGCCCGGTGCACCAGGCGATGGCTCAGCAGCACGTGGTCGATCAGTTCCCGGCGCCCGGAGTTGACGCGGGACCAGCGCTGCCCGGCCGGGATGAGCGGGGCCACGTCCCAGAGGCGGGCCGCGTCGCCCCGGTCCGGCCTGTCGTAGCCCGGCGTGCCGAGTTCCGAACCGGGCGGGCCCAGCAGGATCTGCGTGGTTGCGGCCTGCACCTCGTCGTTCAGGTCGCCCAGGACCGCCACGTCCCTGCCCTGCCCGTCACCGTCGAGCAGTTCGTCCGCGAGGGCGCGCAGGGCCGTCGCCTCCGCCGCCCGCCGGTACAGCGCGTAGGCGCCGTAGCGGGCGCGTTCACCCTCGTCGCGGGGGTGGAACCGGCCGTCCGGATACGACAGCAGCTTCGACTTCAGGTGGCAGACGGCCACCCGCAGGGGCTCGTCCCCGGCCTCCACCGCGAGCACGCCGCGCCCCGACCGCTCCACCGTCGTCCCGGAGTCGTCCACCTGGACGGGCCGCAGCCGGGCCGGGAAGCCGGTCGTGTCGGCCAGCACCGTCGGCTCCGCACGGCTGAGGAACCCGACCCGTATGCCCCGGCCGTCCGCGTGCTCGGACAGGGCGACGTGCCAGTCGTCGTCGAGCATCCCGGCCAGGTCCTTCAGGGCCTCCGGGTCGCCGACCTCCTGCACGCCGAGCAGGAACGGGTCGAGTTCCGTGATCACGGCGGCGAGTGCGGCGAGTTTCCTGTCGTAGGCGGCCTCGTCGGGCGGGCCGTACGGGCCGCCGGGCCGGTAGAGGTTCTCCAGGTTCCAGGTGCCGAGGAGCATGCCGGGCTCCTTTCCGAAGCCGACAGGCGGGGTGGTGAGGCCAGGGTGCTCGCCCGGCCCGCCCCGCGACAGAGCCGCGGCAGGATGTGCGGTTCGGCTCATACCGCCCTACGACGTGGTCGTACGTTGGCGTGATGACGCCTTCTGCCGCGGACAGTCCCGCCGAGCTCATCATCAGCGCATGTACGGTCCTCGTGCACGACGATCAAGAGCGGATCGGGTTCCGGGAGGACGCCGCGATCGTCGTACGGGACGGGACCGTCGAGGCGGTCACCGGCACCGCGGACGTCGCGGACCTGCCCGCCGCCGAGCGCATCGACGCCCGGGGCCAGGTGGCCCTGCCGGGCCTGATCAACTGTCACACGCACGCGCCGATGGTCGCGTTGCGCGGTCTTGCGGAGGACCTGCCCACCGAGGAGTGGTTCAACGACGTCGTCTGGCCGGTGGAGTCCAACCTGACCGAGCGGGACGTGGAGGTGGGGGCGCGGCTCGCCTGCGCCGAGATGATCCGCGCCGGCGTCACCTGCTTCGCCGACCACTACTTCGCGATGGACGCGGTCGCGGACGTGGTCGCCGAGTGCGGCCTGCGAGCCCTGCTCGGCCAGGCCTTCTTCTCCTCCCAGGGGCCCGAAGGCCGCGAGCGGTCACTGGACTTCGCGCTGCGCCGGCGCGACTCGGCCGGCGGGCGCATCACGACCGCCCTCGCGCCCCACGCCCCCTACACGGTCGACGACGCCGACCTCGCCGCCACCGCCGAGCTCGCCCGGACGCACGGGCTGCCCGTGCACCTGCACGCCGCCGAGAACCGCGACCAGACCGACACCAGCCTCGCCCGCCGCGGCCTCAGCCCGATCGAGGTCCTGGACCGCACGACGATCCTCCACACGGACCTGCTCCTCGCCCACGGCACCGGCATCGTCGACCGGGACCTGCCCCGGATGGAAGGGGCGGACGGCCGCACGGCCGTGGCCTGCGCGCCCCGCGGCTACCTCAAGTTCGCCTGGCCCGGCACCACGCCCGTCCGCGCCCTGCGCGACATCGGCGTCGACGTGGGACTCGCCACCGACGGCGCCGCCTCCAACAACTCCCTCGACGTGTGGGAGTCCATGGCCCTGTTCTCGCTGGTGCAGAAGTCGGCCGAGGGCGACCCGCGCTGGCTGACCTCCCGCCAGGCGCTCCACCACGCCACGCTGCAGAGCGCCCGGGCCGTGGGGCTCGGGGACCGCGTGGGCAGCATCGCGCCCGGCCGCAGGGCCGACATCGTTCTGGTCGACCTCACCGGGCCGCACACCCAGCCGGTCCACGACCTCGCCGCCACCCTCGTGCACAGCGCCCGCTCCGCCGACGTGCGCACCACGATCGTCGACGGGCGGATCCTGATGCGGGAGCGCGAACTGCTGAGCATCGACGTGCCGGCGGTCGTACGGGAGCTGGGGGAGCGGCTGCCGGCGCTCGTCGACCGCAGCCACGGACGGCGGATCCAGCGGTACGACACCTGAGGCCGAAAGGACGCCCGGGAGATTTCCTCCCGGGCGGCGATGAGTTCCGCCCCTCCCGCCGGTCATCACCTCGGACGGACCGTTGTCACAGGAGGGCCCATGTCGCTTCCGGAGATCGTCTCGCGCGAGCAGTGGCGCGCGGCGCGCGCGCACCTGCTGCTCAAGGAGAAGGCCGCCACCCGCGCGCGGGACGCGCTCAACGCCGAGCGGCGCGGACTGCCCATGGTGGAGGTCGACGAGGAGTACGTCTTCGAGGGCGGGGACGGCAAGGCCACCCTGCTCGACCTGTTCGAGGGCCGGCATCAGCTCGTCGTCTACCACTTCATGTTCGCCCCCGAGTGGAACACCGGATGCCGCAGCTGCTCCGCATTTCTGGACCAGGTGGGGCATCTCGCCCATCTCCACGCGCGCGGCACGTCGTTTGCGGCCGTTTCCCGGGCGCCGTACCCGAAACTCCTCCCCTTCAAGGCGCGGATGGGCTGGACGCTGCCCTGGTACTCGTCGTACCCCGGCGACTTCAACCGCGACTTCGAGGTGACGCTGGAACGGGAGGGCGGGCTCGTCGAGCGGCCCGGCCTGAGCTGCTTCCTGCGGGACCGCGACCGCGTGTTCCACACGTACTCGACGTACGAGCGCGGTCTCGACGGCCTCGGGTCGACGACCAGCCTGCTGGACCTCACCGCGCTGGGCCGGCAGGAGGAGTGGGAGGAACCCAAGGGGCGCGCGTCGGCTCTCGGGGCGCCTGCGGGAAGTGAGCGCGTCAGGTATCACGACGAGTACGACGACTGACACCCAAAGTGAGGAAATCAGCCAAGCGGCTGAGAGTTTGCTCACACTTGACGGTGAACGCGTGTCAACTACGTCTCAGAACCGTCACTTCGCGAGCCGTTCACCCCATGGTTGGCGTTTAACTCTACGAGTACAGCGCTACATGGAGGTGCAGGGTGGTGAACGGGCGAACGGTGCTCGAGCGCTTTCCCGCGGGCGGGCCGCGTGGCTCCTGGCCGGCGGAGGAGTTCGCGCAGGCGCGGCGTCTGGAAGGCCTGCCCGCCGAGGTCGTCATGGATCTGGCATCGGACATGTTCCTGGTCATCGTGCGCAGTGGGGACGGCGCCGGCGCCACCGCCTGACCCGCGCCGCCGGGCGCCGCACGGCCGGCGCCCAGCCGGTCTCCGGCCCGCCCGAAGCCCGTCTGCAACCCGTTCAAGCCCGCCCCCGACCCATTGAGCCTGCCCCCAACCCATTGAGCCGCCCCCGACCCATTGAGCCCGCCCGCGACCCATTGAGCCCGCCCGCGACTCGTCGGGCCCGCCCTCAGCCCGCCCTCAGCCCGCCCTCAGCCCGTCTCCGGCGGTCTTCGGAGCCGGTACCTTTCCCGCCGGCGGGGGTGACGTGGCGAACTGCTCCGCCTGGAGTGCGTACAGCTCGGCGTAGAGCCCGCCGGTCGCCAGCAGCTCGTCCGGTGTCCCGGACTCCACGAGCCGCCCCTGGTCCAGCACGTGCACCAGATCCGCGTGGCGCACGGACGCCAGCCGGTGCGTGATCAGGACGACCGTCTGGCCGCTGTCGGCCAGGGCACGGATCCGCTCGAACACCTCCAGCTCGGCCCGGGCGTCCAGGGCCGCCGTCGGCTCGTCCACGATCAGGATGCGGCCCCTGCGGTAGGCCGCCCGGGCGATGCCCAGGCGCTGCCACTGCCCGCCGGAGAGCTCGTGGCCGCCGCTGAAGTTGCGGGCCAGCAACGTGTCCAGCCCGCGCGGCAGATCCGCGATCACCGGCTCGGCCCCGGCCTCGGCGATCGAGGCGGCCAGCCGCTCCTCGCACACGGGCGCCGACGGCCGGCCCAGGGCGACGTTCACCCGGGCCGTGAACGGCCACCGCTTGAAGTCCTGCGCCACCATCGCGATCCGCTCGGCCAGCCGGTGCCGGTCGGCGGTCGCCGCGTCCACGCCGTCCCACAGGATCCGTCCCCGCTCCGGCTTGTAGAGCCCGGCCAGCAGCTTGACCAGGGTCGTCTTGCCGGAGCCGTTCTCCCCGACCAGCGCCACGATCCGGCCCAGCGGCAGGCTGAGCGTGACGTCGTCGAGCGCGGGCCGGGCCGAGTCGCCCGGGTAGCGGAACGTGACGTTCTCGAAGCGGATCTCACGCGGGTCCTCCGGCAGCGCCCGGCCCCCCTGCGGGATCGCCCGCTGCGCCGCCTCCGCGTACAGCCGGTGCAGGTCGCCGACGAAGAGCGCCTCCTCGTGCAGCGCGTTGACCTCCACCACGAGCGTGTCCAGGCTCTGCGAACCGGTGCGGATGGCGATCACGGCCGTGCCCGCGACGGACAGGGCCATCGCCCCGGCCAGCAGCAGCGCGCCGAGCGTCGCGTACGTCGCCGCGGTCGCCAGGCCGGTCCAGGCCGCCGCGATCAGGCCGGTACGGGCGGCCAGCCGGGCGAGCCGGGCCTGCTCGGCCTCCGCCGTCTCCGACATCGCGCGGAAGTGCCGCAGCAGGAACGCGCCCACCCCGTGCACCCGGATCTCGGGAGCGGCCTCCGGCTCGATGAGCAGGCTGCCGAGCAGCCGCCCGGCCCGGGCGTGCTGCACCCAGGCGTGGAAGGACTCGTAGCGCCGCCGCGCGACGGTCAGCGCGCTCCACGCGCTCGGCAGCACCATCGTGACCAGCAGCGGCAGCAGGGCCGGGTGCAGCACGGTCAGCACGCCCGCCGCCGCGGCCAGCGAGATCATCGCGTTGATCACACGTGTCCCGTACGAGATCATCCGGCGGGCCGAGGCCGCCCCGTACTGCGCGGTGTCCAGCAGTTTGTGGAAGGCGTGGTCCTCGATGGCGGCCAGCTCCACGGCAGCCGCCCGCTCCAGGTACCGCTCGGTCGCGACCCGCTCCACCTTGGGCTCCAGACGGCCGGTGGCGTAGGTGCTGGCGGCTCGCAGCAGGGCGGCCAGCAGCATCACGACGGCCACCGTGACCAGCGCCGGGACGGCGCCGCGCAGCCGGTCCTCGACGGGGCCGCCGCCCAGCAGCCGGGCCAGCACGCTGTTGACCGCGAGCAGGCTCACGGCCTGCGCGAGGCCCCGGCCCGCCTCGGCGGCCAGCACGGTCCGCGCGGCAGCCGCGTCGGCCTGCCGGGCGAGCCGGAGGCTGGACGCCAGCAGGGAGGGCAGGCGGGTGATCATCGCGCGGAAGTTCAGTTCGAGGAAGGCGTCGGCGTGCTGGCTCCAGCCCATGTCGTAGCGGAGCGGCCCGCCGAAGAGCAGCCGCTCCGACTCGGACACCTCCGGCGCGGTCCGCTTCTTCGCCACCGTCGACCGACCTCCCCCTCGTCCCGCCGCCCTGGTTCGCTCCGCCTCGCTTCGCCTCGTGAGCGGCCACTATCGCGGGGCGGGGACCGCCGGGGCAGGGCGCAGCCCGGGGGCGCCGGATGCGCGCGGGCGCACGACGGGAGGCAGGAAGGCCCGGGACGGCGTGGGAGGTGGCACGGGGGGCGACGGCTCGACGGGGCGTGCGGAAGGCGGTCGCGGGGGCCGGGGAGAGGGAGAGGGTGGCGGCTCGGCGCGGGGGCCGGGGTCGCTTGCCGGACGGGCCTACGCGCTGACCGGACGCGACCAGGACGGGGCCGTCCCCGTCACGCGGCACAAGGTCAGATACAGGGGGATCGGCGGGGTGTACGGAAGCGTGCCGTCCGGCCGGTGGATCAGCTCGGGCATCTCCGGGACGTCCGGCACGACCGCTCCGGCGGCGTACCGGGCGGGGGCCGGCCACTCCAGGGCGTGGTCGGAGTCCGACGGCACCAGCCACCACCAGTGCGCGGCATCGGCGTACACACAGCCCACGCGCGGCAGGCGGGGCATGATCAGCGGGCCGAAGCGGGCGGGCATCGCCACGGCGTCGCAGCCCAGCGGGGTGGTCATGCCCTCGGGCACGGGCAGGCGCAGGACGGGCGCCGGGGTGTGCTGTGCGCGCCGGAGACGGGCCAGGGTGTCCAGGTGCAGGACCCGGCCGCCGGGCCTCACGCCGTTCCCCGTTCTCGGCGGCGCTCCTGCGGGGGCACCTCCGGGACGGCGGGTCCGGTGGGGCGTACGCGCTGCGACGCCTGCTGCCGTGCCTGGTCGTGCGGGTGCCGTACCCGGTCGTACCGCTGGTGCGGTGCCCGGCCGTGCTGCTGGTGCGGTGTCTGGTGGGGGCCGTCCCCGTCGTCCGGGTGGTCGGACGGGCCGCGCTTGGGGCGGGCGCCCCAGCCGAGGTCGTTGCGGGGTTCGCCGGGGGCCGCGGCGGTGGGGCGGCCCGTGTCGGCGCGGGGGCCCCTGGGCTCCGGGTCGTCGAGGACGCCGCCCCAGTCCTGGTCGTTCCAGGCCGCGGCCGGATCGGGTGTGCCGTCCGCCGTGCGCGGCAGCTCCGCCCAGACCAGCAGCCCGGGCCCGTGCTCATGGGCGCCCCAGGCGTGGCAGAGGGCGTCGACGAGGAGCAGTCCCCTCCCGTGCTCCTCCTCGGGGCGGGTCCTGCCGGCGGCGTGCGGCTGGCCGGGGGCGCAGCCCTCGTCGCGCACGGCTATCCGCACCAGGTCGTCGCCGTCGTGCAGCTCGCACACTATGTGGGTGCTCGCCGTGTGCACGATGGCGTTGGTGACCAGCTCGGAAACCACCAGGGCCGCGCTGTCGCACGTGTCCTCGCACACCGACCAGCCGGTCAGGCGGGCCCGCGTCAGGCGTCTGGCCTGGGCGGGAGAACCCGGGTGTGCGGCCAGCTCGAAACGGAACCGGCGCTCGGCAGCCGACCCGAGCGGGCCTGCTCCCGCGGCGGCGCCGACCCCGAGGGGGCCTGCGGCGGCGTCTGTTCCTAAGGGCGCGGACGGAATCACGCTTGCCACTATCGCCCCGCCGTGAACACTTGGCAAGTGTCACTCTGAAAATTGCAGAGTGCGGTGTGACCGTCTGGAACGGCGTGGCACACTGCTCGCAACAGCACCCCGCGCGGCGCCAGTTGAGACCGCCGAAGTTCCGTTCGAAATCTTGTTCGGATCAGCTCTTCGGTCAGGTCTTCGCATGGCGCCGCAGGGCTGTCAGCGTTCTTTTGTGGCCGGCTCGTCAGAACTCTTCGTGGAGGTGGAGCGTGAGCGAACCGCGGTCCGCGCCGACGGTCGGCCAGGTCGTTCTCGGCCGGCGCCTGTTGGACCTGCGGGAACGCGCCGGGATGAAGCGCGAGGAGGCCGCCCGCATCCTGCGTGTCGCCCCCGCCACGGTGCGCCGTATGGAGATGGCCGAGGTCGGGCTCAAGATCCCGTACCTGCAACTGCTCCTCAAGGCCTACGGGATCTCCGAGGAGGAGGCCGACGCCTTCGTCCAGCTGGCCGAGGAAGCCAACAAGCCCGGCTGGTGGCAGCGCTTCCACGACATCCTGCCCGGCTGGTTCTCGATGTACGTGAGCCTGGAGGGCGCGGCCGGCGTCATCCGCAGCTACGAGCCGCACTTCGTGCCCGGTCTGCTGCAGACCGAGGACTACGCGCGCGGAGTGCTGCGCTCGGGCGCCATCGGACAGACCCGGCCCGAGGACATCGAGCGGCATGTCGACCTGCGCATGCAGCGCCAGAAGCTGCTCACCCGCGAGGACGCGCCCCGGCTGTGGGTCGTGATGGACGAGACCGCGCTGCGGCGCCCGGTCGGTGGTCCGGAGGTGATGCGCGCCCAGATCGACAGACTGCTGGAGGCGACCGCGCTGCCGAACGTGACGCTGCAGATCGCGCCGTTCGCGGCGGGGCCGCACCCGGGCACGTACGGACCGTTCGTGCTGTTCCGATTCGCCATGCCCGAACTGCCGGACATGGTCTACAGCGAGTACCTGACCGGCGCGGTCTACCTGGACGCGCGCGCCGAGGTGGCGACCCACCTCGAGGTCATGGACCGCATGGCGGCGCAGGCCGCCACGGCACATCGCACGAAGGAGATCCTCCGGGATCTCCGCAAGGAGCTGTGAATGGATCGCATCAAGCCGCGCAAACACGTCTACAACGGCATGCCCGCGCGCGACTTGGGCAGCGAAGGCTGGCACAAGCCGTGGAGCGGCGGCAACGGAGGCAACTGCCTGGAGGCGATGAAGCTCGCCGACGGCCGGATCGCCGTCCGTCAGTCCACCGACCCGGACGGGCCGGCGCTGATCTACACCACCGCCGAGATGACCGCCTTCATCGAAGGGGCCAAGGCGGGAGAGGCGGACTTCCTGCTGTCCTGACGTGCTCGCCGTTGCTCGCGCTCGACTTTCCCTTGCCGACGCACGACCGCTGATGCCGATCGCTGACGCCTGACCGCCGATGCCGAACCGCTGATGCATGACCGCTGATGCCGAACCGCTGATGCATGACCGCTGATGCCGAACCGCTGATGTTCAATCGCTGGTGCTGAAGTGACCACCTTCTGTGTTCTATGGAGTGCCTCATGACCGGGCAGGACCCGACGTCACCCGTCAGGATCGACACGACCAGACCCCACCCCGCGCGGATGTACGACTGGTACCTCGGCGGCAAGGACAACTATCCGGTGGACGAGGAGATGGGCCGCCAGATGCTCACCCTCGACCCGCGGGTGCCGGTGATGGCGCGCGTCAACCGCGCGTTCATGCACCGGACCACGCGCTGGCTGGCCCGCAACGGCGTCGGCCAGTTCCTGGACATCGGCACGGGCATACCGACCGAGCCCAACCTGCACCAGGTCGCCCAGGAGATCGTCCCCGGCGCCCGGGTCGTCTACTGCGACAACGACCCCATCGTGCTGGCCCACGCGGCGGCCCTGCTGCGCGGCACGGACGAGGGGGTGACCGAGTACCTCCAGGCCGACGTGCGCGACCCGGACGCCATCCTGGAAGGGGCGCGGAAGGTCCTGGACTTCACGCGGCCCGTCGCGCTGTCGCTGATCGCGCTGCTGCACTTCGTCTCCGACGAGGACGGCGCACACGACCTGGTGGGCCGGCTGCTCGCCGAACTGCCCTCGGGCAGCTACCTGGTGATGACCCACGCCACCTCCGACTTCACCCCGGAGGAGTCGAAGGCGGCCACCGAGAAGATGCGTGCCGCCGGTGTCACCCTGGCCCTGCGGTCCCGCGCGGAGTTCACCCGCTTCTTCGACGGTCTGGACCTCGTCGAGCCCGGCGTCGTGGTGCCGCACCACTGGCACCCCGAGCTGGGCGAGCCCGTGCCCGGGCAGGACGACGGGGTGATCCCGGGATACGGGGCGCTGGCCCGCAAGGCGTAGACCCGGCTGGTCCCGGCTGGTCTCGCCTGGTCCCAGCTGGTCCCACCCGCTCCACGGGCCGGTCAGGGCGGCGGCAGTGCACCGCACAGCGCCTCCAGGGCCGGCCCGTAGGCGTGCTCGGAGGGCGTCGCGTACCCCACGACGAGCCCGTCGCCCACCGGCATGTCCGTCTCCGGATGCCGGAACGCGGCGAGGCCGTCGAGGGCGACGCCCTGCCAGGCGGCGGCCTTGACTGCGGACGCCTCGGTGCCGGGCGGCAGGCGCAGCACCGCGTGCAGCCCGGCCGCGACACCCGTGACCTCGATGTGCGGCGCGTGCCCGGCGAGCGCCGCCACCAGCCGGTCCCGGCGCCGGCGGTACCGCTGCCGCATCCGCCGCACGTGCCGGTCGTACGAGCCCGACGCGATGAAGTCCGCCAGGCACAGCTGGTCCAGGACGCTCGCCCACGCCTCCCGTTCCCCCTTGGCGGCCCGCACGGCGCCGGCGTACCGCTCCGGCAGCACCATCCAGCCCAGCCGCACCGCCGGGGACAGGCTCTTGCTGACCGAGCCGATGTGGATCACCCGCTCCGGGTCGAGGCCCTGCAGGGCGCCGACCGGCTTGCGGTCGTAGCGGAACTCCCCGTCGTAGTCGTCCTCCAG
Source organism: Streptomyces sp. DT190 (assembly GCF_049846985.1). Taxonomy (NCBI): domain Bacteria; kingdom Bacillati; phylum Actinomycetota; class Actinomycetes; order Kitasatosporales; family Streptomycetaceae; genus Streptomyces; species Streptomyces sp. DT190. The sequence continues at coordinate 218,025 of NZ_JBNCNM010000010.1, forward strand.
GACCAGTCCGTCCCGCGCGCGGGCCCAGTCGAGCACGGCCGACCGGCGCGCCGGGTGCAGCGGTCCGCCCGTCGGGAACTGGTGCGCCGGCGTGAGCAGCACGGCCCGCTCGCGGCCCAACCGGTCCACCCGGGCGCCGTGTTCGTCGAGGGGGAGCGGCACCGTCCGCACCCCGGCGGCGGACAGGACCTCGCGGTGGAACCCCAGCCCGTACGCCTCCACCGCCAGCGGCCCGCGCAGCACGCCCCCGCCGAACAGCAGCCGCAGCGCGTGCGCGAAGCCGGAGCAGATCACCACCCTGCCCGGCTCGGTCCGTACGCCACGCGCGCGTGCGAGGTACTCGGCCAGCGCCTCCCGCAGCTCGCTCCGGCCGGCCGGGTCACCCGGTCCGAACACCTCGTTCGGGGCCTGCTGGACGGCCCGCCGGTAGGAAGCGAGCCAGGCCGTGCGCGGGAACGCGGAGACATCCGGGGTGCCCTGCGTCAGGTCGTGGCGGGGGCCACGCGCGCGTGCGGGCTCCCGCGCGGGCACGCGGGCGGCCCGCCGCGGCGGTGCCGCGCGCTCCGCGACCCGCGTGCCCGAGCCCTGCCGGGCGGTCAGCCAGCCCTCCGCGACGAGTTCGGCGTACGCGTCCGCCACCGTGTTGCGGGCCACGCCGAGGTCCGCCGCGAGCGACCGGTACGGCGGCAGCCGCGTCCCCGGGGCCAGCCGCCCGCTGCGCACGGCCTCGCGCAGGGCACGGATCAGCGCCGCGCGCCGACCGCCCGGACCGGTCAGCTCCAGATGCAGGTCGGAACCGATCCGCTCCGCCGCATTGACCCACGAATCCGCCACGGAAATGCACCCTACCGTGGGTCTTTCGGGCCCGTAGGTTGAACGGCATGACGACGCACACGAGCACGAACAGCGCCCCCGTGAAGGCGCCCCGGCTGGAGTTCGCCAAGGCCGCGCCCAAGGCGTTCCGGGCCCTGATCGCCTTCGACGCCGCCGCCCGCGAGGGACTCGACCCGGCCCTCGTGGAACTGATCCAGATCCGCTCCTCCCACCTCAACCACTGCGCGTACTGCCTCCACATGCACACCAACGACGCCCGCAAGGCCGGTGAGAGCGAGGACCGGCTCCACATGGTCACCGTCTGGCGCGAGGCCCGGCACTTCTTCACCGAACGGGAGCAGGCGGCCCTCGCCCTCACGGAGGCGGTGACACTGGTGGCCGACGCGGGCGTCCCGGACGACGTCTACGCCGAGGCCGCCGCACACTTCGACGAGCGTGAACTGGCCCAGGTGATCGCCCTGATCCTCACGATCAACACATGGAACCGGGTCGCGCTGTCCACGGCGAAGGTGGCGGGCACGGACGAGCGCTGAACCGGGCCGCTACACCGCCATGGGCCGGTCGTACGGCCCGATCGGGGCCGGCAGGGTCGAACGGCCCGTCAGATGACGGTCCACGGCGGCCGCCACGGCCCGCCCCTCGGCGATCGCCCAGACGACGAGCGACTGCCCCCGGGCGGCGTCGCCCGCGACGAACACACCCGGCACCCGGGTAGCGAACCCGGCGTCCCGCGCGATCGTGCCCCGGGGCTCCATGTCCAGCCCCAGCTGGTCGACGAGCCCGTCCTGCCGGTCCGGCCCCGAGAAGCCGAGGGCGAGCAGGGCGAGGTCGGCCGGAAGCGTCCGCCCGGTGCCGTCCACCGGACGGCGCCGCGCGTCCACCTCCACCAGGTGCAGCGAACGGACATGGCCCAGCGCGTCGCCGTGGAAGCGCAGGGTGGACGCCGCGAACAGCCGCGCGTCCGCGTCGGCGACCGGCGCGGTCCGCAGGTCACGGGCCTCCTCGTGCGCGGCGGACAGCCGGTAGAGCCGCATCGGGTACGTCGGCCAGGGCTCGGTGTCCTCGTCGCGCGCGGCGTCCGGCAGCGCGTAGATGTCGAGCTGGGTCACGGACGCGGCGCCCTCGCGCACCGCCGTGCCCAGGCAGTCCGCGCCCGTGTCGCCGCCGCCGACGATCACGACGTGCTTCCCGGCGGCCGACAGCGGGGACGTCTCCAGATCACCCTCGCCCACCCGGTTGGACAGCGGGAGGTACTCCATCGCCTGGTGGACGCCCGTCAGCTCGCGCCCCGGCACCGGCAGTTCGCGCCAGGCCGTCGCGCCCGTCGCGATCACCACGGCGTCGTAGCGGGTCCGCAGCTCGTCGGCCCCGATGTCCCTCCCGACCGCCGTCGACGTACGGAACTTCGTCCCCTCGGCCCGCATCTGCTCGAGGCGCCGCTCCAGATGGTGCTTCTCCATCTTGAACGCGGGAATGCCGTAGCGCATCAGGCCGCCGAGCCGGTCGTCCCGCTCGTACACCGCCACCGTGTGCCCGGCCCGGGTCAGCTGCTGGGCGGCGGCCAGACCGGTCGGGCCCGAACCGATCACCGCGACCGTCCTGCCCGACAGCCGGTCCGGCGGCCGCGGCGGCGCCAAGCCCTCCTCCCAGGCCCGGTCGGCGATCGCGCACTCGACGTTCTTGATGGTCACGGCCGGCTGGTTGATCGCCAGCACACACCCCGCCTCGCACGGCGCCGGGCACAACCGGCCGGTGAACTCGGGGAAGTTGTTCGTGGCGTGCAGCCGGTCGGCGGCGGCCCGCCAGTCCTCCCGCGACACCAGGTCGTTCCACTCCGGGATCAGGTTCCCCAGCGGGCAGGCCTCGTGGCAGAACGGGATGCCGCAGTCCATGCAGCGGTCGGCCTGCTTGGCGATGATCGGCAGCAGCGCCCCCGGGACGTGGACCTCGTCCCAGTCCCGCACCCGCTCCTCGACCGGCCTGCGCGGCCAGTCCTGGCGGGGAGTGGTCAGGAAACCCTTGGGATCGGCCATGGCCGTGTTCCTTGCGTGCGCGGGTGACAGGCCGTGCGTCGTCGGGCGGCACTCCTCCGGCCACGATACGTCCGCCTCCCGACCCGTGCCTGTCGCCGGACCCGTGCCGGCCGCCGCCGGGCGGGACGGTGCGGTGGCGGGGCGTGCGCAGGGTGCGGTGCGGTGGCGGGGCGTGCGCAGGGTGCGGTGCGGTGCGGTGCGGTGGTCAGGTGAGCGCCAGGACGTAGGCCAGGGCCGCTCCGGCCGAGGACACCGTGCGGACGTGGTTCCACACCGTCCACTCACGCACGTACGCCGGCCAGTACGCCGCCGCCTCCGACGTGCCCGGCTCCAGCCGGGCCAGGGCGTCGTTGCGCGGCACGTTGGCGACCATCGTGACCCCGAACGAGCCGAACAGGTACAGCGCGCTCCCCACCAGCAGCTCCACCGTCCCCTCGTCCGGCCACAGCACGAACGTCACCACGGCGATCACCGCGCACAGCACGGCCGACCCGAGGAACACCACCATGAACGGCGGGGCCACCGCCGCCACGTTGATCGCCCGCATGGCGGCGACCCCCTGCGCGGGCGGCAACGCGGCGAGGCCCCGCATGACGAAGGTCGAGAAACCGCAGAACACCCCGGCCACCAGGCCGGTCCCGAGCACGCCCAGCACCGTCAGCCAGAAGTACGGTCCGTCGATCATGTCAGCCTCTCCCACCCGTCGAGCCGGGATCCTGCCCGGCACCCGTCACCACCACAAGTGAAATCCCGTACGAACACGGCGACCATGGCCGAGCGGCGCGGAGGCATACGCGAACGTCCACCCCGGCCCGTCGGCGCAGCGCGCGTCCCGCGGCAGCGCAAGGGCAGAGAGGGCCGGCAACAGGGGAGGGGGGAGGTGGGGACGAGGGACGGCGGCTCCCGCCCGGTCGCGGGGTCGGCCCCGCCCCCGTCACCCCGTGGAACCGAGCCCCGCCTCCGTCCACCCCCTCAGCACCGTCTCCACCGCCGCCGCGATCCGCCGCCGCGCCTCATGCCGCGCCACCCCACTCATCAGCAGCCGGTCGTAGGGCGTGTCCAGATGCCGTACGGACGCCACGACCGCCGAGATCACCGCCCCCTCGGACAACGCCCGCCCCGCCGCACTGCGGCCCACCCGCCCACTGCCCCGCTCGGAGGCGTGCGCGGCGATGGCCCGCGCCCGGTCGGGCGGACACCCCGGAAGCAGCCGGAGTATCTCCTCGGCGAACGCCTGCGCGAACAGTGCGTCCTGGGCCGCCCGCCGCCGCGCGTCCCGGACGCGGCGCCGCCGTCGCGCCTCGGCGTCCGCGAGACACCGCCGCTCCGCCCTGGCCAGCGCCGCCTCTTCGACCAGCACGCCCTGCCGCTCGTAACGGCTCTTGCGCCGGTTGAACCGCACCACCACCGCCGACAGTCCGCTCTCCTCCCGCGCTCTGCGCGTCAGCGCGGTGTCGCCGCGCGGCAGGAACACCAGATGCCCGAGGTCGGCACAGTCGAGGCAGCGCGGGACGCTGTCCTCCAGGACGATCAGGGGCAGCGGCGCTGCCCGGCACTCGGCGCACTGCCGCCGCTTGAGCGGCTGGAAGACGAGAAGCCCGGGGTGGGTCGGAAGCGTCGCACGAGCGGCCATACCGGGTTCATTCCCCCAGACGGCAGGGCGCACTACGCGCGTCGGCGAACGGCCTGACGACCTCGGCGACGCCGCCCCGCGGCCTGACGCATCATGGGCCGTGTGCGACTCGAAGCGATCACCTGGGACCGGCTCGGCGACCTGCTCGCCGAGCGCCTGCTCGACCTGAAGCCCGCCGACGGCAGTCCCTGGCCGCGCATCGCCTTCGACGGCGCCCCGGCCGCTCGCCCGGGGGACCTCGCCCAGCGCGTCTGTGCGGCGCTGCGCGTCCGCGGCCGCTCCTCGCTCGTCGTCGGCACGGAGGGCTTCCTGCGCCCGGCCTCCGTCCGGCTGGAGTACGGCCACCAGGACGTGGAGGCCTACTACAGCGGCTGGTACGACACCGGCGCCCTGTGGCGCGAGGTCTTCGGCCCCCTCGAAGCCGGCGGCGACGGCCGCGTGCTGCCTGACCTCTGGGACCCGTCCGCCGACCGGGCCACCCGCAGCCCCTACGTCCAACTCCTTTCTGATGGCTTGCTGTTGATGCACGGTCCGTTCCTCCTTAGGCACTGGTTCCCCTTCGATCTGAGCGTCCACGTCCTCCTGTCTCCGGGCGCCCTGCGCCGCCGCACCCCCGAGGACCAGCACTGGACCCTGCCGGCCTTCGAGCGCTACGAGCGGGAGACGGACCCGGCGGGCACGGCGGACGTGCTGGTCCGGGCCGACGACCCGCGGCATCCCGCCTGGAGTGGGTGAGGGCGGTCGGCTCACCGGAGGCAGGTGAGACCGGGCCGGGCAACCGGCGGGGCGGAGCGGGGCGTGGGAGGGCCGCCGTCCGGGCCGGCGGCCTCCGTGTGCGGGCGTCCAAAGGCGCGGCGAGAATGAAGGACGCCGGGACTCGCGGTGCCTCCCCGCGCCGCGCCGGCCGTCCGGCACAGGGAGGTACTTCATGACCACCGCCGGAGACATCATGCACCGCGGCGTGCAATGGATCCCCGCCCACGAGACCCTCGACCGCGCCGCCCAGCTCATGCGCGAGCTGAACGTCGGCGCCCTGCCCATCAGCGACGAGAACGAGCGGCTCTGCGGCATCCTCACCGACCGCGACATCGTCGTCGGGTGCGTCGCCATGGGCCACGACCCCGCCAGGGTCACGGCGGGCGAGATGGCCAAGGGCACGCCCCGCTGGATCGACGCGGACGCCGATGTCGCGGAGGTGCTCCGCGAGATGCGGGAGCACCAGATCCGCCGCCTGCCCGTCATCCAGGACAAGCGCCTGGTCGGCATGATCAGCGAAGCCGACCTGGCCCGGCACCTGGCCGACGACCAGATCGCCTCCTTCGCCGGGAGCGTCTACGCCAGGAGCACGACCACCGCCTGATCCCGCCCGTCCCCTCGACGGGTCACGCCGCGGTCAGAGCCAGCCGCTGCGCCGGAACATCCGGTACAGCGACACGCACGCCACGGATATGACGCCGATGACCATGCCGTAGCCGTACCTCCAGTGCAGCTCCGGCATGTGGTCGAAGTTCATGCCGTACATCCCGCAGACCATCGTCGGCACGGCGATGATCGCGGCCCACGCCGTGATCTTCCGCATGTCCTCGTTCTGCGCGACCGTGACCTGCGCGAGGTGCGCCTGCAGGATGGAGTTGAGGAGTTCGTCGAAGGCGGCGATCTGCTCCTTCGCCCGCAGCAGGTGGTCCGAGACATCCCGGAAGTACGCCTGTATCTCGGGGTCGACCGCGCGGATCGGCCGGGTGGCGAGATCCTCCAGCGGCCGGCTGAGCGGCACCACCGCCCGCTTCAGTTCGAGCAGTTCGCGCTTGAGCTGGTAGATCCGGCCCGGGTCGGCCCGCGCGCCGTCCTGTGCGAACACGTCCGTCTCGACCTGGTCGATGTCCAGCTGCACCGAGTCCGTGACGCTGAGGTAGTCGTCGACCACGTGGTCCGCGATCGCGTGCAGCACCGCGGAGGGGCCCTTGGCGAGCTGCTGCGGGTCGGACTCCAGCTCCTCGCGCAGCGGACCCAGCGAGCCGTGCCGGCCGTGCCGGACCGTGATCACGAAGTCATGGCCGACGAACACCATGATCTCGCCGGTGTTCACCACCTCGCTGGTGGCCGTGAGCTCCTCGTGCTCGACGTAGCAGACCGTCTTGAACACCGCGAACAGCGTCTCGTCGTAGCGCTCCAGCTTGGGGCGCTGGTGGGCCTCGACGGCGTCCTCGACGGCCAGGGGATGGAGGTCGAAGAGCTCGGCGATGCCCGCGAACTCCTGGTCCGTCGGCTCGTGCAGGCCGAGCCAGACGAAGCCCTCCCGGTGCTTGCGCACCCGCTCCACGACGTCCACCAGATCGCCGCGTGTGGGTGTGCGGACACCGTCCCGGTACGACACGCAGTTCACGACCGAGGAACCCAGCGGGGAGCGGGCGGGGTGGCTCAGATCGACGCGGGGACGTCGCCGGGCCAGCCGGGCCACCTTGCGCAGGCCGTCGACCCCGCCGAGGCTCGTGACCTTCCGCAGATTCCCTGCCATGGACATCCGGATCTCCTTGCGTGGAACTCCTCGCGCCGTTCCCTGCGCCCTGGCCCGCCAGTCTGCCAGGCCCGTGTGAGCTGCGGGTAAGCCTGTGGAAACGGCCCGTTCCGCTTGGTTCCCGGCTGTGGACGAACGACGCGCAGGCGCCGACGTTCTGACACATCGACGCATGGCGGCGCCGGGTGGTTCTGCGGGCGGGGGACGGAATCGGGGGCAGCCGTCTTCTCGCCGCACCGGCGGCGCCGCCCCCGTATGGAGCGTCGACCGTTACGGATAAGTCGGACAACTGGGATGATCGAGGCATGACGCGAACCGATGGGCACCTCCTCGACACCCGGCAGGCCGTGGCGGCCGAGCATTTCAGCGCCTTCGCCGCTCTCTTCGACCCCACCACGTTCCGGCACCTCGAAACGCTCGGCGTCGGATCCGGCTGGCGCTGCTGGGAGGTCGGCGCCGGTACGACCGTGGTGTCCTGGCTGGCGAAGAAGGTCGGCCCGACCGGACGCGTCGTCGCGACCGACACCGACACCGTGCGGCTGGCCTCCGCGGCCCGGCCGCCCGTCGAGGTGCGCGCCCACGAACTCGGGGCGCAGGAGCCGCCCGGCGAGGGCTTCGACCTGGTGCACGCTCGCCTCGCCCTCGTCCACGTCACCGACCGGGAGCGGGCGTTGCGGTCCATGGCCAGGGCCCTGCGCCCCGGCGGCCGCCTCCTCGTCGAGGACGCCGACCCCACCCTTCAGCCCCTGCTGTGTCCCGACGAGTACGGCCCCGAGCAGCAGCTCGCGAACCGGCTGCGGAGCGGCTTCCGCAAACTGCTCGCCGACCGCGGCACCGAGCTGCCCTGCGGCCGTACCCTGCCGCGCCTGCTGCGTGAGGCCGGCCTGACCCGCGTCCACGCCGACGCCTACTTCCCCCTCGCGTCACCGGCCTGTGCGGCCCTGGAGTCCGTCACGATCCGTCAGATCCGCGACCAGCTGGTCGCCGCGGGTCTCGCCACGGACCAGGACATCGACCGGCACCTCGTGAACGTCACGTCCGGTGCGCTCGATCTGACGACGGCACCGATGATCTCGGCGTGGGGGCGCAGGGCGTAGCGAGGTGGGGTGCGTGGCCGTGAGCCGTGGCCGTGGGCCGCGGCCGGCTTGGCGAAGGACGCACGGGTCTTTGCGGCAGGGAGTCATCACGTCCGGCGAGGGTGCAGGGAGCCATCACCTCCGGTGAGGGCGCGGGGAGCCGTCATGTGTGACGAGGGCGCGGGAGCCCTCACCGTCGGCACGGGTGCACGTCACTCAGGCAGGGGCGGCCGTCCACCCACCCGCTCCACCGCTCTCGCACCGGCCCGGCAGCCCTCCGCCGCAGCGTCCTCCGGTTCGGCGCCCGCGAGCAGGGCGGCGAGGAACGCGCCGGTGAAGGCGTCACCGGCACCCGTGGTGTCCCGTGGCTTCGCCGGCACGGCGGGAACGCGGGCGCACACCTTCCCCGCACGGGCGACGAGCGCCCCCTCGCAACCCTGCTTGGCCACGACCAGAGGAACGCGCCGGCTCAGCTCGGCCGCCGCGTCGGCCGCATCGGTCGTCCCGGTGAGCAGGCACGCCTCGTCCCGGCTGGGCAGGAGCACCTCCACGCCCTCGACGAGCGTCAGGAACCGCTCCGCGCCGAGCTTCCCGAGGAACCCCGCCGAGGCGGGGTCCAGACTCACCGGCACCCCACGCGCGCGTGCCGCTTCCAGGGCCACGCCCACCAGGGAGCGACCGGGTTCCGAGAACAGGAGGTAGCCCGACAGGTGCAGCCGGGCGACGCCGTCGAGCAGCGCGTCCGACCAGTCGGCGGGTTCGAGCCGCAGGGACGCGCCGCTGTCGGTGAGGAACGTCCGCTCCGCCGAAGCGCCCTCGTCCACCAGGCAGATCACCGTGCCGGTCGGCGCCTGCGGATCGACGACCAGGCGCGGGCGCACGCCCTGCGCCGCCAGCTCCCGCTCGTGCCAGGCAGCCGCATCCGCCCCCACCCGCCCGAGCAGGCGCACCTCCGCGGCACCCCGGTGGGCGGCCCAGCACGCCACGTTGGCCCCTGCCCCGCCCGGCACCGTCCGGATGGCGGCAGCCGTGTCCGTTCCGGCGGCGAGCGGCCCTCGATGCCGCGCGACGACATCCGTGACGACATCCCCGACGACGAGCAGCGCCCGGGGCCGATCCGCTCCTGAGCGGGCGTCCGGGTCAGGGCGGGGGCCGGATCCACCTGCGGACCTGCCCCCGGATCCACCCGCGAACGCACCTCCGCTCATGCCCGGGCCCAGGCCGCCGCGATCCGTGCCGCGAGGCGGACGTTGCCGCGGACCGCCGCCAGGTTGGCGCTCAGGGAGGCGCCGTCGGTGTGCCGCACCAGGTAGTCGAGCAGGAACGGCGTGACGGCCTGTCCTGTGATCCCCTCCGCCTCGCACGCGTGCAGCGCGTCCGCGAGCACGCGTGCGTGCAGGTCCGGATCGAGCTGCTCCTCCTCGGGGACGGGATTCGCGACGATCAGCGCCGACTCCGGACCGCCGAGCGCGTCCTGCGCCCGCATGACGTCCGCCACCTGCTCCGGGTTCGCCAGCGTCCAGTCCACCGGATGCCCAGAGTCGGACAGGTAGAAGCCGGGGAACCGGTCCGTCCCGTACCCGGCCACCGCGACCCCGAGCGTCTCCAGCCGCTGCAGCGTCGCCGGCACGTCCAGGATCGACTTCACCCCGGCGCACACCACCGTGATCCGCGTCCGGGCCAGCAGGCCCAGGTCCGCCGACTCGTCCTGCGTCACCGTCCACTCCCGGTGCACCCCGCCGAGCCCACCCGTCGCGAACACCCGTACCCCGGCCAGCGCCGCCAGCAGCGCGGTCGCCGACACCGTGGTCGCCCCGCTCGCCCCCGACGCCACCGCGAGCGGCAGGTCACGATGGCCCAGCTTGCGGATGCCGTCCTCGTTCGCGACCCGTTCCAGCTGCTCCTTGTCCAGCCCCACACGGGGCCGCCCGTCGAGCACGGCGATCGTCGCGGGCACCGCGCCCTCCTGCCGCACGGCCGTCTCCAGCTCCAGCGCCACCTGGAGGTTGCGGGGCCGCGGCAGCCCGTGGGCGATGATCGTGGACTCCAGCGCCACCACGGGCCGACCCGCGTCGAGCGCCTCCCGCACCTCTTCGGACACCACCAGCACCACGCGCCTGCCTCCTGTCAGCCGGCCAGTCGGTCTTCCCTCATCTCTGGCGGGCGGCACACCGGGCCAAACCCTTGCGGGCCGGCGGACACCTCACGAGCCTGGAGTGCATGACGGACAACACAGCGCGTCTCGACCACGTCGTCCTCTGGGTGCGCGACCCGCTCGCCGCCGCCGACTTCTACGAGAAGGCCGTCGGCATGGAGACGGTCAGGCTCACCGAGTTCGCCGCCGGTGAGGTGCCGTTCCCCTCCGTGCGCGTCAACGACGAGACCATCCTCGACCTCATGCCGCTGACCTTCGCGGAACGCATGACGATGCTGCCCGGTGCCGCCGACAGCGCAGGTCACCCCGTGAACCACGTCTGCCTGTCCCTGTCCGGCGACGGGTTCGACGCGCTCCTCAGCCGCCTCCAGGAACGCTCCATGCCGGTGTCGGACCTCTCGTACGACTCCTTCGGGGCCCGTGGCAAGGCCACCCGCAGCTTCTACTTCCGCGACCCGGACGGCAACGTGTTCGAGGCACGGCACTACGACTGACGGGCCGCCTCAGAACAGCGGCTCGGGCAGCACGCCTTCCAGGGCGAGCAGCTTCCGCTTGGTCTCCAGCCCACCGCCGAACCCGCCGATACCGCCGCCGCTCTCGACGACCCGGTGACAGGGCACCACCACCGGCAGCGGATTGGCACCCATGGCCATGCCCACGGCCTGCGCGGCACCCGGTTGCCCGACCCGCCCGGCGAGATCGCCGTACCCCACCACGGAGCCGTACGGCACGCCGGCGGCGAGGGCGCGCAGGACCTGACGGTTGAAGCCGGAGATCAGCGACCAGTCCAGCGGCAGGTCGAAGTCCCGGCGCTCACCGGCGAAGTACGCCTGCACCTGGCGTATCGCCTCGGCCAGCAGCGGGGAGCCGGGCGCCTCGACGGGCTCGGTACCGAACCGCGACGCCAGCCGCTCGACCGCCCTGTCCCGTACCGCGTCCGTCGCATGGAACACGACGTTGACCAGGCCGGCCTCCGTCGCGGCCAGCAGCAACGGACCGATCCCGGTACCGACGACGGCCCACACGACCCGCTGCCCGACCTGCTCCTGACTGTCCATGCGCCCACCGTACGACCCACCACTGACAACGCCGTCCCCTCGGCCACGGTCCACCCGCCGAGCCACGTCTCACCGCCCCGCCACAGTCCACCCGCCGAACCACCGATCACCGCCCCGCCACGGTCTACCCGCCGAGCCACCGCTCACCGCCCCGCCACAGTCCACCCGCCGAGCCACGTCTCACCGCCCCGCCACAGTCCACCCATCGAGCCACGTCTCACCGCCCCGCCACGGTCCACCCGCCGAACCGCCGATCACCTGCCGAACCACCGATCACCTGCCCGAGCGGTGGCGGCCCGAGCAGCCGTCACCGGCCCCGCCCCACGGCCCTGCGGACCACGTCCGGCCGGTTCGTGATGATCCCGTCGACGCCGTACCCCGCGACCCGCTGGGCCGTCGCCGCGTCGTCGACCGTCCAGGCGAACACCTCCAGAGGCCTGCCGTGCGGCCCCCTGAACGCCTGGACGGAGGAGACATAGGCCAGGCTGAGCGTGGCGTGCGACGGGTTGATCTGGTCGGTGAAGCGGGCGAGGCCCGGCAGGTCCGCCACCGGCGGCGTCCCGAGGAGCCCGGTCTTCACCCCGGGCTTGAGCCCGTGCACCATGCGCACACTGTCCGCGCTGAAGCTCTGGACGATCAGCCGGCCCAGGTGCGGCCGGTCGAGCCAGCCCTCGTTGCTGAGGACCTTCAGCGTCTGCCGCTCGATGCCCGGGTACAGCTCCGGGTTCTTGATCTCCAGCAGCAGCTTCTGGTGATGGCGCTCGACACGGTGCACGAACTGCTCCAGCGTCGGCACGCGCGCGCCCGTGTACGCGGGATCGAACCAGCTGCCCGCGTCCAGCCGGGCGATCTCCGCGGCCGTGAAGTCCCTCACCTTCCAGGGAGCCCGGTCGGGGAAGACCTCCTCGGCGTCGGTGGTGCGCCGCAGGTTGTCGTCGTGCAGGACGACCAGCTCGCCGTCCCTGGTCCGCTGGACGTCGTTCTCCACCCAGCGGATGCCCAGCTCGGCCGCCTTGTCCACCGCGGCCAGCGTGTTCTCCGGAGCGTACGCGGAGGCACCCCGGTGCGCGATGACACGGGGCGGGCCGCCACCGTCGGCGGCGGCCCGCGCGGGGGAGACGGGGAAGAGGAGAGCGGCGGTCCCCAGGAGCGCGGTGGTCGAGGCGGCAACAGCGCGCGCGTGCATGCGTACTCCTCGCGTCGAGCGATCATCGGCGTCATCACGGACAGCACAACTCTGACAGCAGAGGGTCAACGCGAGAGGGGTGCAGGATGGCCACAGGTTGAATGGAGATGACCCAACTCCGCTCACGGATGCCGCACAACTGGGGCAAGGCCGTGTTTCTTTGCCGGAAAGTCGTTCGACCATTCCGGTGGGGGTCATACTCTCTGCGTCGACCCTGACCGCTGGTGCGGTCCTGGGAGGGGGCGCACATTCAGGTATTCCGGGACGCAAAGGGCGGGAAGGGCAGCCGCGCATGCAGGGCACGGTCGACGGATTCAGCTACGGCCTGGTCACACCTCTGGTCGCCTATCTCATGGCCTGCCTCGGCGGCGCCCTGGGGCTGCGCTGCACCACCAGATCCATGCTGGTCGCCCAGTCCTGGCGCCCCGGCTGGCTCGCCCTCGGCTCCGCCGCCATCGGCTCCGGCATCTGGACCATGCACTTCATCGCCATGATGGGCTTCGCGATCCGGGGGACCCCCATCCACTACGACATGGCGATGACCTTCGCGAGCCTGGCCGTCGCGATCGTGATGGTCGGCGTCGGGATCTTCATCGTCGGCTACAAGGGAGCCCGCGGAACGGCCCTCTTCACCGGCGGCACCATCACCGGTCTCGGCATCGCCTCCATGCACTATCTCGGCATGGCGAGCATGACCCTGGACGGGAAGCTCGAGTACAACACCCTCACCGTCGGCGCCTCCGTCGTGATCGCCATGGGCGCCGCCACCGCGGCCCTGTGGGCGGCCGGCCAGGTCCGGGGCCTGCTGTGGAGCGTCGGCGCCAGCCTCGTCATGGGCCTGGCCGTCAGCGGCATGCACTACACCGGGATGGCCGCCCTCAGCGTCCACCTGCACGGCACGGCCGAGCCCACCACGGGCGAATCGCCCGCCACGCTGCTCGCCCCCATGCTGGTCGGACCCCTCGCCTTCCTGCTGCTCGCGGGCGTCGTGGTGATGTTCGACCCGCTGATGATCATGGGGAAGCCCGCCGTCGCCCCGGTCGAGCACAAGCCCGGGATCCCCGCCCGCACCCACCACACCGTCCACCACAACCCCGACCGCCTGCGGTTCCGCCCGCGCCGCCCCGCGCGGCACCAGAGCTCCCGCGCCCCGCAAAACCGCTGATCAGAGCCGGTTGTCAGTGGGAGGTCGTACGGTGGAACCCATGCGGCCCGTTTCCCAGATCGAACGCACGGTGGCGCCCTTCGAGGTCGTCAGTCCCTACCAGCCGAGCGGCGACCAGCCGGCGGCCATCGCCGAGCTCGCCCGGCGCATCCAGGCAGGCGAGAAGGACGTCGTCCTGCTCGGCGCGACCGGCACCGGCAAGTCCGCCACCACCGCGTGGATGATCGAGAAGCTCCAGCGCCCCACGCTCGTGATGGCGCCGAACAAGACGCTGGCCGCCCAGCTGGCGAACGAGTTCCGCGAGCTGCTGCCGAACAACGCCGTCGAGTACTTCGTCTCGTACTACGACTACTACCAGCCCGAGGCCTACGTCCCGCAGTCGGACACCTACATCGAGAAGGACTCCTCGATCAACGAGGAGGTGGAGCGCCTGCGGCACTCCGCGACCAACTCGCTGCTCACCCGCCGCGACGTCGTCGTGGTCGCCTCGGTCTCCTGCATCTACGGTCTGGGCACCCCGCAGGAGTACGTGGACCGCATGGTCCCCCTGCGGGTCGGTGACGAGATCGACCGCGACCAGCTGCTGCGCCGCTTCGTGGACATCCAGTACACGCGCAACGACATGGCCTTCTCCCGGGGCACCTTCCGCGTCCGCGGCGACACCATCGAGATCTTCCCGGTCTACGAGGAGCTGGCCGTCCGCATCGAGATGTTCGGCGACGAGATCGAGGCGCTGTCCACGCTGCACCCGCTCACCGGCGAGATCATCAGCGACGACCAGCACCTCTACGTCTTCCCGGCCTCCCACTACGTCGCGGGCCCCGAGCGCCTGGAGCGCGCGGTCAACGACATCGAGAAGGAGCTCGCCGAGCGCCTGACGGAGCTGGAGAAGCAGGGCAAGCTCCTGGAGGCGCAGCGCCTGCGCATGCGCACCACGTACGACATCGAGATGCTGCGCCAGATCGGCAGCTGCTCCGGCGTCGAGAACTACTCGATGCACTTCGACGGCCGCTCACCCGGTTCCCCGCCCAACACCCTGCTGGACTACTTCCCGGACGACTTCCTGCTCGTCATCGACGAGTCGCACGTCACCGTCCCGCAGATCGGAGCCATGTACGAGGGCGACGCCTCCCGCAAGCGCACCCTCGTCGACCACGGCTTCCGGCTCCCCTCCGCCCTGGACAACCGCCCGCTGAAGTGGGAGGAGTTCCAGGAGCGCATCGGCCAGACGGTCTACCTGTCGGCCACCCCGGGCACCTACGAGATGTCCCGCTCGGACGGCTTCGTCGAGCAGATCATCCGCCCCACCGGCCTCGTCGACCCGGAGGTCGTCGTCAAGCCCACCGAGGGCCAGATCGACGACCTGGTGCACGAGATCCGGCAGCGCACGGAGAAGGACGAGCGCGTCCTGGTCACCACGCTCACCAAGAAGATGGCCGAGGACCTCACGGACTACTTCCTGGAGCTCGGCATCCAGGTGCGCTACCTGCACAGCGACGTCGACACCCTCCGCCGCGTCGAGCTGCTGCGCGAGCTGCGCGCCGGCGAGTACGACGTGCTCGTCGGCATCAACCTCCTGCGCGAGGGCCTCGACCTGCCCGAGGTGTCCCTGGTGGCGATCCTGGACGCCGACAAGGAGGGCTTCCTGCGCTCCGGCACCTCGCTCATCCAGACCATCGGCCGCGCCGCGCGCAACGTCTCCGGCCAGGTCCACATGTACGCCGACAAGATCACCCCGGCGATGGAGAAGGCCATCGACGAGACCAACCGGCGCCGGGAGAAGCAGATCGCGTACAACACGGAGCACGGCATCGACCCCCAGCCCCTCCGCAAGAAGATCAACGACATCGTCGCCCAGATCGCCCGCGAGGACATCGACACCGAGCAGCTGCTCGGCTCGGGCTACCGCAAGTCCAGGAAGGACGGCGGCGGTACCAAGGCCCCCGTGCCCTCCCTCGGCAAGGCGGCCGAGGCGGCCAAGCCCGCCAAGGGCAAGGGCAGGGCCAAGGAGACGGTGCCGACGGACCGCCCCGCGGCCGAACTCGCCGAGCAGATCGAGGAGCTCACCACGCGGATGCGGGCCGCCGCCGCGGATCTGCAGTTCGAGATCGCGGCCCGGCTGCGCGACGAGGTCTCCGAGATGAAGAAGGAACTGCGCCAGATGAAGGAGGCCGGCCTGGCCTGACGGCGCACCGCGCACGCGCTGTGTTGCAAGACCGACACAAAGTGCGGACCGGGGTACGTCGCTGTCAGTGCCCCTGCGTAAGGTGCTGGTCAACCGCGACTGCGCGGCAACAGGGGACGTTCGAGAGGGGAATCAGCGCGTGACCGTCAACATGACCAAGGGTCAGGCCATCAGTCTGCAGAAGAACGACGGGGGCAGCCTGACCGCGGTGCGCATGGGTCTCGGCTGGCAGGCGGCTCCCCGGCGCGGCCTGTTCGGCTCGCGTACGCGAGAGATCGACCTCGACGCCTCCGCCGTGCTGTTCGCGGACAAGCAGCCCGTCGACGTGGTCTTCTTCCGCCACCTGGTGAGCGACGACGGCTCGGTCCGCCACACCGGCGACAACCTCGTCGGCGGTGTCGGCCAGGGCGGCGACGACGAGGCGATCCTCGTCGACCTCGCCCGGATCCCGGTCCACATCGACCAGATCGTCTTCACCGTGAACTCCTTCACGGGCCAGACGTTCCAGGAGGTGCAGAACGCGTTCTGCCGCCTCGTCGACGAGACCAACGGCCAGGAGCTCGCCCGCTACACGCTGGCCGGTGGCGGCCAGTACACGGCCCAGATCATGGCCAAGGTGCACCGCTCGGGCCCGGGCTGGACGATGACGGCCCTGGGCAACCCGGCCAACGGCCGCACCTTCCAGGACCTGATGCCGGCGATCCTGCCGGTGCTCTGAGCGCACCCGGCCCCGGGACCGGCGGGCCCGGCGGGCAGCACACGACCTCACACAACGACACAGGGGGACGAAGGCGATGACGGCCGAGCTGGTGCGGGGGCAGAACCACCCGCTCTCCCAGGCCCGTCTCGAGATCCGGATCTCGGCCGGCACGCCGATCGTGGCCGCGGCCGCGCTCAGCGACGACAGCGGCCGGATCCGCGGCGTGGAGTGGGTCGCCCACCCGGGCGCGCCCACCCAGCCGGGTCTCGAGGTCTCCCGGCAGGCCGCGGCGGACCACCGCCTCGCGGTGGACCTGGACGCCATGCCGGAAACCGTCCACCGGGTCGGTGTGCTGCTCGCCCTGCCCACGGGCGGCACGGGCCCGGTCCGCTTCGGGTCCGTCGCCGCCCCCTTCGTCGCCGTCACCGGCCTCGACGGCGCCGAGATCGCCAGCTACACCATCCACGGCCTGGACGCCGAGTCGGCCGTCGTCGCCCTGGAGCTCTACCGCCGGCAGGACGCCTGGAAGGTGCGCGCGGTCGGCCAGGGCTACGCGGGCGGCCTCGCCGAACTCCTCACCGACCAGGGCCTGCCGCAGGCCCAGCAGCTCGCCGGCAGCATCAACGAGGCGGTGGCCCAAGGGCTGGCCCGCTCGGTGCAGGCGCCCCCGCCGCGCACGGCGGAGGGCGACCGCTCCCGGCAGGCCGCGGCCCCGGCCCTCGGCCCGGACCAGGGTGGCACCGCCCCCCAGTCCGGCCCGGTCCCGCCGGTGTCCCCGTACGGAGGCCAGACGTCCGGCGGGCCGGGGCAGTCCGTCCCGCAGCCGCCGTCCTACCCCGGCGCCACGCAGGACTCCGCCTCCGTCACCCAGCCGTCCGCGCCCACCGCGGGCGGACCGATCGACTACAGCCACCCGCGCCGCCAGAACGCCGCGCCGCCCCCGCCGCCGCCCACCGCGCCCCCGGCCGCGCCCGGGGAGCCCGCCCGGCCCGTCGCGGGCGACGCGACCGGCTGGTCCATGGAGGAGCGGCTCTACAACCAGGTGTGGGGCATGTTCGAGGACCTCGCCCGCACCACGGCCGCCTACCGCAGCGCCGTCGACTTCGCCGAGTCCCGCATGGACAAGGAGCTCGAACAGGTCCTGTCCGACCCGCGCAGCCGGATTGGGGGGCAGGGTGACGCCGCCCGCGAGGCGGCCCGCGCCCGTCACGCCCAGCTCGTCGACCAGGCCAGGGAAGCCCTCGACCGGGACCTGGCCCAGTTGCAGGCCGAGGCCGAGGTGGTCGAGCCGGCCCTTCCGCCGGCGTACGCCGGCTGGGACAACCCGGTGTGGCACGCCTACCGGGTGCCGATGGAGATCCCCATGGCCCTGCGCCTGGGCGACCTCCACCTCCCCGAGGCCGAGGGGATCCGCATCCCGATGCTGGTGCGGCTGCCGCTGGAGCGCGGCCTGTGGATCGACAGCGGTCGCACCGCGTCGTCCGACGGTTCGTTCGCCGACGCGCACGCCCTGGGACGGCTGGCCATGGAGACGGCGGTCGCGCACGCCGCCCGGCTGCTCGCCGTCTACCCGGCGGGCGAGTTCACCGTCCATGTCATCGACCCGGCCGGCTCGGGGGCGCAGGCGCTGGCGCCGCTCGTGCAGAGCGGCGTGCTCGCGGCCCCGCCCGCGCTCGGCGCGGCGGGCGTCACGGACGTGCTGACGCGTCTGACCCAGCGGGTCGACCTGGTGCAGATGGCGATCCGGGGCGGTGCGGCGGACGCCCTCCCGCCCGGATTCGACACCGCCCAGCAGCTGCTGATCGTCAACGACTTCCCGCACGGCTTCGACGACCGCGCCGTGAACCAGCTGCGCTACCTCGCGGACGAGGGCCCCGCCTTCGGGGTGCATCTGATGATGGTGGCCGACCGCGAGGAGTCCGCCGCGTACGGGCCGTTGCTCGACCCGCTGTGGCGTGCCCTGCTGCGACTGACGCCGGGGCCCGACGACCACCTCGCCGACCCGTGGGTGGGCCACGCCTGGACGTACGAGCCGTCGCTCGTGCCGCCCGGCAGCACGGTCCTCCAGCAGGTGCTCGCACAGGTGGCGGCCGCTCGCACCAAGTACATGTAAAGCCCGCTGACCAGGGTTTTTGGTCTTTCTTTTGCCAAGCGCTTTACCTGTTCTTGGTGATTGGGTACTGTTGAGGGCACGGAGGGGAGTACTCCCTGTCTGCTGCGGCGTACCCGTCAATACGGATCAGGTCGGAAGAGATCGGACCTGGACCCGGGGCGTCGGCCCATCGTTGGGTGGAAGAGACCTCCGGCAGCTACGACGCTGACATTTGCCGTGACGACTGCCGGAGGCGCAGTGGATGTTTCCCTGACCCTATGGGTCCTGACGATCGTGGGCCTGGCGGCCCTCATCGCGGTCGACTTCTTCATCGGCCGCAAGCCGCACGACGTGTCGATCAAGGAAGCCGGAATCTGGACGGTCGTCTGGATCGTCCTCGCCGTGCTCTTCGGGCTCGGCCTGCTGATGTTCGCCGGCGGCCAGCCGGCCGGTGAGTTCTTCGCGGGCTTCATCACCGAGAAGTCACTGAGCGTGGACAACCTCTTCGTCTTCGTCCTGATCATGGCGAAGTTCGCGGTGCCCTCGCAGTACCAGCAGCGGGTGCTGCTCGTCGGTGTCCTCATCGCCCTGGTCCTGCGCGCGATCTTCATCGCCGCCGGTGCCGCGATCCTCGCCAGCTTCTCCTGGGTGTTCTACCTCTTCGGTGCCTTCCTCATCTGGACCGCCTGGAAGCTCATCCAGGAGGCCCGTGCGGACGAGGAGGACGAGGACTGGGAGGAGAACAAGCTCCTCAAGGCCGCCGAGCGCCGCTTCGGTGTGGCCGACCGCTACCACGGCACCAAGCTGTGGATCCAGCAGAACGGCAAGCGGGTCATGACCCCGATGCTGGTCGTGATGCTCGCGATCGGTATGACGGACGTCCTGTTCGCCCTCGACTCCATCCCCGCGATCTTCGGCCTGACGCAGGACCCGTACATCGTCTTCACGGCCAACGCGTTCGCCCTGATGGGTCTGCGGCAGCTGTACTTCCTCATCGGCGGTCTGCTGAAGAAGCTGGTCCACCTCAGCTACGGCCTGTCGATCATCCTGGGCTTCATCGGCGTGAAGCTGGTGCTGCACGCCCTGCACGAGTCCGGGGTGCACGTCCCCGAGATCAGCATCCCGGTCTCGCTCGGCGTGATCTGCTCCGTCCTGATCGTCACCACCCTCACCAGTCTGCGGGCTTCCAAGAAGCAGGCGGCGGCCGAGGCGGCGCAGGGGCAGAGCGGAAGCGCTCCGAAGGACAGCATCGACGTCTGACCACGCCGGACGTAGGAACAACCATCACCGGGACCGGTGCGCGGCGAATTGCCGGGCACCGGTCCCGGTGCTTGCTTGGTCCTGTGCGCGTTCCCCGGCCCGGGGGCGCCGTGGCCGGCGGGAGATGCCATGAAGTTCGTCCAGATCATCGACTTCGAGACCGAGCGCTTGGACGAGATGGAGCAGATCTTCGAAGAGGCCGGGCAGCGTGGCGCCGGCCGTACGGGCGGTCCCACGCACCGGATGCTCCTGAAGGACCGCGACAACCCCAACCGCTACCTGGCCCTGATCGAGTTCGACTCGTACGAGGAGGCCATGCGCAACAGCGACGACCCCGAGACCGGCAGGATGGCCGAGCGGGTGGGCGCGCTCTGCATCGGCGACCGGGTCTTCACCAACTGCGACGTCCTGGACGCCCGCGACCTCAGGTAGCGCGCCCTCGCGAGCGACGGAGCCCCACGCGACCGGAGTGCGGGGTTCCGTCACCTCTGCGACGATCACTGCATGATCGCTCGGCGCCGGCCGCTCGCGGCACAGTGGACGACCCTGGTGCCCCTGCTCGCGGTGGTGCTGCTCGTGTTCACCTGGGGGCGCGATCTGCCGGGCGCGGTCGTCGCGCTGGTGACCCTGGTGCTCGCCGGAGCCGTCCTGGCAGCTGTGCACCACGCCGAGGTGGTGGCCCACCGGGTCGGTGAACCGTTCGGCTCCCTCGTCCTCGCCGTCGCGGTGACGATCATCGAGGTCGCCCTCATCGTCACCCTCATGGCCGACGGCGGGGACAAGAGCTCGACACTGGCCCGCGACACGGTCTTCGCCGCCGTGATGATCACCTGCAACGGCATCGTCGGACTGTGCCTCCTGGTCGCCTCGCTGCGGCACGGCACGGCCGTCTTCAACCCCGAGGGCACCGGCGCCGCCCTCGCGACCGTCGCCACCCTGGCCACGCTCAGCCTGGTCCTGCCGACGTTCACCACCAGCAAGCCGGGTCCGGAGTTCTCCACGGTCCAGCTGACCTTCGCGGCGCTGTCCTCGCTGGTGCTGTACGGCCTGTTCGTCGCGACACAGACCGTGCGGCACCGCGACTACTTCCTGCCGATCACCCGGCACGGCGAGGTCATCACCGCGGAGGCCCACGCCGAGGCGCCGACCGCCCGAACCGCCCTGATCAGCCTGGGGCTGCTGGGCCTGGCCCTGATCGGCGTGGTGGGCCTCGCCAAGGGGGTGTCGCCGACCATCGAGTCCGGGGTGGAGGCCGCCGGGCTGCCCCAGGCCGTCGTCGGCGTGGTCATCGCGTTGCTGGTCCTGCTGCCGGAGACCATCGCCGCCCTGCGCTCCGCCCGCCGCGACCGCGTGCAGACCAGCCTGAACCTGGCCCTCGGCTCGGCCATGGCCAGCATCGGCCTGACCATCCCCGCCGTGGCGCTCGCCTCGCTCTGGCTCTCCGGCCCCCTGGTCCTCGGACTCGGCGCCACCCACATGGTGCTGCTCGCCCTGACGGTGGTGGTCGCCTCCCTGACGGTCGTGCCGGGCCGGGCCACGCCGCTCCAGGGCGGTGTCCACCTGGTGCTGTTCGCGGCGTACCTGGAACTCGCGATCAACCCGTGAGCGGGCCGGCTCAAGCCGCCTCGGCGGCCGCCCGCACCGGCACCGGCCGCGTCTCCGGGAGCATCGCGAAGCACGCCAGGCTGAACAGCGCGATCGCCGTCAGATACGCCGCCACACCCCACGGCACCCGCCCGCCCTGCTCGGCGAGGGCCGTGGCCACGATCGGGGTGAGCGCACCCCCGAGGACCCCGCCCAGGTTGTAGCCGACGGCGGCGCCGGTGCAGCGCACCCGGGGCTCGTAGAGCTCCGGCAGGTACGCGGCGATCACGGCGAACATCGTGATGAACGAGAGCATCGCACCGAGGAAGCCGAGGAACATCGGCAGCGGCGCGCCGGTGGCGAGCAGCGCGACCATCGGGAACATCCACAGGGCCGCGGCCGTGCACCCGGCCAGGCACAGGGGCCGCCGCCCGTAGCGGTCCCCGAGCAGCGCCACCAGCGGCGTGAGCGCGCCCTTCACGACCACCGCGCCCATGATGCAGGTCAGCATCACGGAGCGGCTGACACCGAGCCGTTCGGTGCCGTAGGCGAGGGACCAGGTCGTCACGGCGTAGAAGATGGCGTAGCCGATGGCGAGGGCGCCGCCGGTCAGCAGCAGCAGGCGCCAGTGATGGCGCACGACCTCGACGAGCGGCACGCGCGCGTGGTCGTCGAGTTCGAGGAAGCGCGGGCTCTCGGTGAGCGACGAGCGCAGCCACAGCCCCACCAGGGCCAGCACGCCCGCCACCCAGAACGGCACCCGCCACCCCCACGCAGCGAACTGCGCCTCGGACAGGGCCGAGGACAGCCCGAGGACCACCCCGTTGGCGAGCAGGAACCCCACGGCGGGCCCGACCTGCGGGAAGCTCGACCACAGCCCGCGCCGGCCCGCGGGCGCGTGCTCCACCGTCAGCAGCACCGCCCCGCCCCACTCGCCGCCCAGCCCCAGCCCTTGCAGGAAACGCAGCACCAGGAGCAGCAGGGGAGCGGCCACGCCGATCGTGTCGTAGGTCGGTACGCAGCCGACCGCGACCGTGGAGGCGCCGGTCAGCAGCAGGGAGGCGACGAGGACCGGCCGCCGCCCGCGCCGGTCGCCGATGTGCCCGAACAACACCGACCCCAGCGGCCGGGCGACGAAGCCCACGCCGAAGGTGGCGAAGGCGGCCAGCGTGCCGGCCACCGGCGAGAAGGTCGGGAAGAACAGCGGCCCGAGGATCAGGGCCGCCGCCGTCCCGTAGACGAAGAAGTCGTAGAACTCGATGGCCGTGCCGGCCAGTGAGGCGGCCGCGAGGCGCGGCATGGAGGGTGCCCTTACGGTGCGTACGTCGTGCATGCCCCGCCAACTACCCATAGTGACGGGCGGTTACGGGGGCGCGCGGGGGGCGCGGTGTGGGCTCGTGGGCCTCAGTACATGACCGTGATGCGCCGGGCCGGTCCGTCCACGCGCACGGTGCCCCCGTACGGGATCACCAGTTGCGGGTCGGTGTGCCCGAAGTCCACGTCGAAGACGATCGTGGTGTCGGGAGCGTAGGCCCGCATGGCGCGCAGGACGGCCTCGCGCTGTCCGGACGCGTAACGGGCGGCTTCCTCCGGGCTGTTGCGGCGCTCCAGGGACCAGGTCTTCGCGCGGCCCATCAGCAGGGCCGAGAAGCGCTGCAGCAGCCCCCGCTCGCCCATGTTCCGGATCGTGCTGTACACCTCCGTGGCGCTCGGCATGTCCTCCGAGGTCTCCAGCAGCAGGACGCCGCCGTCGTACACGGAGAGGTCGTGCGAGACCTCCCGGTCGGCCATCAGCAGCCAGCCGACGATCTCCAGGCAGCCGCCCCAACTGCGGCCCTCGACGACCCGGTCGGGGTTGACCCAGGTCCAGCCGGTCCCGGGGCGGGTCTCCGGCTCGGCGTCGAAGGTCGCCGGATCGGCCCAGTCCCGGTCGATGTCCCGCCACCGCTCGGCGGGCTGCAACTCATAGGGGCCCGAGGTGAACAGGGCCGCCCGCAGGGACGCGGCGGTCTGCGGGTGAATGGCTCCCGGGCGGCCCAGCTCGCACATGACGCTGCCGCCGTGGTAGCCGACGATGCCGCTGGTGTGCAGGAACGCGAGCAGATTGGTGTTGTCGCTCATCCCGAAGAAGGGCTTCGGGTTGGCGCGGATCACCTCACGGTCCAGGTGGGGCAGCACGGTGATCTGGTCGTCCCCGCCGATCGACGCGATGACGGCCTTGATGTCCGGGTCGGCGAAGGCGGCGTGGAGATCGGCGGCCCGCTGCTGGGGCGTGGCTCCCATCCGGCGGGTCGACGGATACTCGACCGGTTCCAGCCCGTACTCGGTGCGCAGGCGCTCCAGCCCCAGCTCGTAGGGGAGCGGGAAGAGGCCCGGCAGACCGGACGAGGGCGAGACCACGGCGATGCGGTCACCCGGAGACGGCTTCGGTGGACAGGCAGGGCTCGTCATGCCGGGAGGCTACGGCCCGGCGGGCCGTCGGCGCACCGTGATAAACCGGCTGTGAGCAGCGGTCCGTCACGGGCCGCCCGACCCGACCGGACCGGAGGAACCGTGCCCCGCACCCTGGCCAACGCCCCGATCATGATCCTCAACGGCCCCAACCTGAACCTGCTCGGCCAGCGCCAGCCGGAGATCTACGGCTCCGACACCCTCGCCGACGTCGAGGCCCTGTGCGCCAAGGCGGCGGCCGCGCACGGCGGCACGGTGGACTTCCGGCAGTCCAACCACGAGGGCGAGTTGGTGGACTGGATCCACGAGGCGCGGCTGAACCACTGCGGGATCGTGATCAACCCGGGCGCCTACTCGCATACGTCCGTCGCCATCCTGGATGCCCTCAACACCTGTGACGGCCTGCCGGTGTTGGAGGTCCACATCTCCAACATCCACCAGCGGGAGGCGTTCCGGCACCACTCCTACGTCTCGCTGCGCGCGGACGGTGTCATCGCCGGATGCGGGGTGCAGGGATACGTGTTCGGCGTGGAGCGCGTCGCGGCGCTGGTGGGGGCGGCCCGGGCCGAGGCGTGAGCCCGGCCGCTCCGGTAGGTGTCGGGGACGCCGGGGCCGCCGGTCGAGGGCGGGGAACGACAGACCGGCGGCCCGTCCGCCCAGGAGCCGTCTTCCTGCGCGGCGCTGCCATCAGTTCAGCGCGTGCGGGGGCGGCGGGGGAGCGCATGTGCGAGACCGGCGTGTGCGAACGATTCACACGGGGCGCGTGCGCGGCTCACTCCGTCGTGCGTTCGCGCCCCGCGTGTCCCGTCACCACCCGCGCGCGTGCCACTCCGGCAGGTGCGGGCGCTCCGCGCCCAGGCTCGTGTCGTTGCCGTGTCCCGGATAGACCCAGGTCTCGTCCGGGAGGACGTCGAAGATCTTGGTCTCGACGTCGTGGATGAGGCTGGCGAACGCCTTGGGGTCCTTGTGGGTGTTGCCCACACCGCCGGGGAACAGGCAGTCCCCGGTGAAGACATGGGGGTGCCCGTGCGGGTCGTCGTAGACGAGGGCGATCGAGCCGGGGGTGTGCCCGACCAGGTGGCGCGCGGTGAGCTCCACCTGCCCCACCCGGATCGTGTCGCCGTCGTCGACCGGTACGTCGGTCCGGACAGGGATGCCGTCGGCGTCCTCCCGGCCCGCGTACGTGCGGGCCCCGGTGGCCGCCACGACCTCGGCGAGCGCCTGCCAGTGGTCGCCGTGCCGGTGGGTCGTGACGACCGACGCGATCCCGTCGTCGCCGATCATGCCGAGCAGCGTGCTCGCCTCGCTGGCCGCGTCGATCAGCAGCTGCTCGTCGGTGGCCCGGCAGCGCAGCAGATAGGCGTTGTTGTTCATCGGACCCACCGCGATCTTCGTGATCATCAGGTCCTTGAGCTCGTGCACGTCGGCAGGCCCGCCGACCGTCACCTGTCCGCTGTACGTCATGTCCGCCAGCCTATAGCGGGGGAGGGGCCCGGGTCCTACAGCGGGGGAAGCGCGGGAAGCGGCCCGCCGTCCACCGTCAGCGCGGTCCCGTCCCGGCGTCCGGCGAGCCAGCCCAGGAGGTCCGCCGGAGCGCCGGTGACGGTCACCTCGGGGCCGTCGCCCGGCCCGCGTCCCGTGCTCCACGCGCGCGTGCCGTCCGTCACCCGGGTCGACGGCACGTCGGGCTGCCCGGCGAAACGGTCCGCCAGGAAGTCGATCTCCCGCTCCGTGAAGTCCGCCGGCAGGTCCTCCAGCTCGTACCCGATGCCCAGGTCCACGTGGTGCAGCTCGACCTCCACCCACCGGCGGAACGGCACCCGCGCCGCGGCGTCCTTGACACCGTTGCGCAGCTCCACCGTGCGCGACCAGTCCGCGGGGGCGTCCCCGGCCTCCTGGAAGCGGGCCGCGCTCTTACGCAGGTCGGTGAGGTGGACGCCGAGGGCGCGCGGGGCGTCCCGTTCGATGTCGGCGTCCCGGGCCTCGGCGGAGGCGTACATGGGACGGCCCTCCAGGACGTTCACGAGGGCGTCCGCGTTCCGGGCGAGGTGGGCGAGGACATGGCCGCGGGTCCACCCGGGCAACCGTGACGGCTGCGTCACAGCGGCGTTGTCCAGGGAGCCGACTGCGGTCAGCAGCCGCTCCGTCGCGTCACGTACAGACGCCAGGTCATGAGCGTGATCAATCATGGTGCTGACCCTAGCCCCGCCACTCCTTCGGGTGAAGGTGGTGAGGGAGTGCCGTAAATCGAAAGCACGTGCTATATGGTCGGACGTGGCGTCGGGCATGCTGGAGAGCCGGGGTTTGTTGGCAACCCGTGAATCCGACCGGCGTTGTCAGTGGCTCCCCCTAGTCTGAGGAAGACGGGGGCCCCGCCCCTGTCACTTCTCTCAAGAAAGGTGCGGACCGGCGTGGCCGACCGTCTCATCGTTCGTGGAGCGCGCGAGCACAACCTGAAGAACGTCTCGCTCGACCTCCCGCGCGACTCGCTCATCGTCTTCACGGGCCTGTCGGGGTCGGGCAAGTCCTCGCTGGCCTTCGACACCATCTTCGCGGAGGGCCAGCGGCGCTACGTCGAATCCCTCTCCTCCTACGCCCGGCAGTTCCTCGGCCAGATGGACAAGCCGGACGTCGACTTCATCGAGGGCCTCTCCCCGGCCGTCTCCATCGACCAGAAGTCGACCTCGCGCAACCCGCGCTCCACGGTCGGCACGATCACCGAGGTCTACGACTACCTGCGCCTGCTCTTCGCGCGCATCGGCAAGCCGCACTGCCCGCAGTGCCACCGCCCGATCTCGCGCCAGTCGCCGCAGGCCATCGTCGACCGGGTCCTGGAACTGCCCGAGGGCAGCCGCTTTCAGGTGCTGTCGCCGCTGGTGCGCGAGCGCAAGGGCGAGTTCGTCGACCTCTTCGCCGACCTGCAGACCAAGGGCTACTCCCGCGCGCGGGTCGACGGCGAGACCGTCCAGCTGTCGAACCCCCCGACGCTGAAGAAGCAGGAGAAGCACACCATCGAGGTGGTCGTCGACCGCCTCACGGTCAAGGACGGCGCCAAGCGCCGCCTCACCGACTCCGTCGAGACCGCCCTCGGCCTGTCCGGCGGCATGGTCGTGCTCGACTTCGTCGACCTCCCCGAGGACGACCCCGAGCGCGAGCGCATGTTCTCGGAGCACCT
Organism: Streptomyces sp. DT190; assembly: GCF_049846985.1. Classification (NCBI taxonomy): domain Bacteria; kingdom Bacillati; phylum Actinomycetota; class Actinomycetes; order Kitasatosporales; family Streptomycetaceae; genus Streptomyces; species Streptomyces sp. DT190. The sequence goes on from NZ_JBNCNM010000010.1 coordinate 245,127, forward strand.
GTACTGCCCGTACGACGACCTGTCCTTCGAGGAGCTGGAGCCGCGCTCCTTCTCCTTCAACTCGCCCTTCGGCGCCTGCCCCGACTGCACCGGCATCGGCACGCGCATGGAGGTCGACCCGGAGCTGATCGTCCCGGACCCGGACAAGAGCCTCGACGAGGGCGCCATCCACCCCTGGTCGCACGGCCACACCAAGGACTACTTCGGCCGTCTGATCGGCGCCCTCGCCGACGCGCTGGGCTTCCGTACGGACATCCCCTTCGCCGGGCTGCCGCAGCGCGCCAAGAAGGCCCTGCTGCACGGCCACAAGACCCAGGTCGAGGTCCGCTACCGCAACCGCTACGGACGCGAGCGCCGCTACACCACGGCCTTCGAGGGCGCCGTCCCCTTCGTCAAGCGCCGGCACAGCGAGGCCGAGAGCGACTCCAGCCGCGAGCGCTTCGAGGGCTACATGCGCGAGGTGCCCTGCCCCACCTGTGAGGGCACGCGGCTCAAGCCGATCGTCCTCGCGGTCACGATCATGGGCAAGTCCATCGCCGAGGTCTCCGCGATGTCGATCAGCGACTGCGCGGACTTCCTGGGCGAGCTCAAACTCACCGCCCGCGACAAGAAGATCGCCGAGCGCGTGCTGAAGGAGGTCAACGAGCGGCTGCGGTTCCTGGTCGACGTCGGCCTGGACTACCTCTCGCTCAACCGCGCGGCCGGCACCCTGTCCGGCGGCGAGGCCCAGCGCATCCGCCTGGCCACCCAGATCGGCTCCGGCCTGGTCGGCGTGCTGTACGTCCTCGACGAGCCCTCCATCGGCCTGCACCAGCGCGACAACCACCGGCTGATCGAGACCCTGGTCCGGCTGCGCGACATGGGCAACACGCTCATCGTCGTGGAGCACGACGAGGACACGATCAAGATGGCCGACTGGGTCGTCGACATCGGCCCCGGCGCCGGTGAGCACGGCGGCAAGGTCGTGCACAGCGGTTCCCTGAAGGAGCTCCTCGCCAACGAGGAGTCGCAGACCGGTCAGTACCTGTCCGGCCGGAAGGCCATCCCGCTGCCCGACCTCCGGCGCCCGCTGGACCCGTCCCGGCAGCTCACGGTGCACGGCGCCCGGGAGAACAACCTCCAGGACATCGACGTCTCCTTCCCGCTGGGCGTGTTCACGGCGGTCACCGGCGTCTCCGGCTCCGGCAAGTCGACCCTGGTCAACGACATCCTGTACACGCACCTGGCCCGCGAGCTGAACGGCGCGAGGAGCGTGCCCGGGCGGCACACGCGCGTGGAGGGCGACGACCTCGTCGACAAGGTCGTGCACGTCGACCAGTCGCCCATCGGCCGCACCCCGCGCTCGAACCCGGCGACGTACACCGGCGTCTTCGACCACATCCGCAAGCTGTTCGCCGAGACCACCGAGGCGAAGGTCCGCGGCTACATGCCCGGCCGCTTCTCCTTCAACGTCAAGGGCGGCCGCTGCGAGAACTGCGCGGGCGACGGCACCATCAAGATCGAGATGAACTTCCTCCCGGACGTCTACGTCCCGTGCGAGGTCTGCCACGGCGCCCGGTACAACCGGGAGACCCTGGAGGTCCACTACAAGGGCAAGTCCATCGCCGAGGTCCTGAACATGCCGATCGAGGAGGCCACCGAGTTCTTCGAGGCCGTCCCCGCCATCGCCCGGCACCTCAACACGCTGAAGGACGTCGGTCTCGGCTACGTCCGCCTCGGCCAGGCCGCGACCACCCTGTCCGGCGGTGAGGCGCAGCGCGTGAAGCTCGCCAGCGAGCTGCAGAAGCGCTCCACCGGCCGCACGGTCTACGTCCTGGACGAGCCGACCACCGGTCTGCACTTCGAGGACATCAGCAAGCTGCTGAAGGTCCTGTCCGGCCTGGTCGACAAGGGCAACACGGTCATCGTCATCGAGCACAACCTCGACGTCATCAAGACCGCCGACTGGATCGTCGACATGGGCCCCGAGGGTGGCGCCGGCGGCGGCCTGGTCGTCGCCGAGGGCACGCCCGAGCAGGTCGCCGCGGTCCCGGCCAGCCACACGGGCAAGTTCCTGCGGGAGATCCTCGGAGCCGACCGCATCAGCGACGCCTCCTCGGTGCGGGCACCGCGCCGGGCGGCGAAGAAGGCGGTCCCGGCCCAGGCCACGGCGAAGAAGACCGCCACCAAGCGGGTCAGCGGCACCGCCACCAAGAAGGCGGTCACCCAGACCGCCAAGACGGCGAAGGCGGCCGCGAAGAAGACCACGCGGACGACCAAGGGCTGACGGCACGCCACACGGACGCGCCGTGCCCCACGGGTGACTCCCGCGGGGCACGGCGCGTCCGTGTCCGGTCAGGCGCTCTTCGGCTCCACGAACTGCATGTCGAGCTGGATCTTCACCACCTCGCCGAGCAGCCCGGGGGCGAAGTCCAGCCCGAACTCGCTGCGCCGGATCTCCCCCGTCGCCTCGAACCCGGCGTGCCGGCTGTCGCCCATCGGCACGTCGACCAGCCCGCCGAACTCCACGGCGAGCGTCACCGGGCGGGTCACGTCGCCGATCGTGAGCTCGCCCTCCATCGTCCAGTCCTCACCCGCGCCCGACACCCGCGTCGAGCGGTAGGTCATCGTCGGGCGCTTGGCGACGTCGAGCAGGTCGGAGGCGCGCACATGGGCGTCCCGGTCGGCGTTGCCCGTGTCGATCGAGGCCAGGTCGACGGTCGCGGAGACCCGTACGTCCTCGACCCGCTCCCCGACGAACAGCTCGGCCTCCAGCCGCTCGAAACGGCCCCGGACCTTGGCGATGCCCAGGTGGCGGATGGTGAAGTTCACGGAGGAGTGGAACGGGTCCAGGGCCCAGTGCCCCGGAGCCAGCGGCAGGGTGGTGGTGGCGGTGTCATTCGTCATGCCCTCCACCCTGCGGGCCGCGCGGCCGGACAGGGAGACCGGCCCGAGGCTGGTAGTGACAGGGCCATCCTCCGCGCCCGTGGGCGGGGTACGTTCCTGTGGGTGAGCGACAACGAGTTGGGCACCTATCTGCGCACCTGGCGTGAAGCCGTCACCCCCGCCGAGGCCGGGCTCCCCGCCGGGCCGCGGCGCCGCACGCCGGGTCTGCGGCGCGCCGAGCTGGCCACGCTCGCCGGCATCAGCGTCGAGTACCTCACCCGGCTGGAACAGGGCCGCGACCGCAACCCCTCCGCCCAGGTGCTCGGCGCCCTCGCCGACGCCCTGCACCTGACCCTGGCCGACCGGATGCTGCTGCGCCGTCTGACCAAGGAGGCCGACGGCGGCGACCCCCTGGTCTGCGGCGCCGCCCCCGAACTCAGCCGCACCGCCCGCCCCACGGTGCGGGCGGTACTGGACCGCCTGGAGCCGGCTCCCGCGCTGGTGGTCAACTGGATCGGCGACGTCCTCGCGTACACGGCCGGGTACCAGCGGCTGGTCGGCCCCATCGGCCTGCTCGACGACGAGGCGCCCAACCTGCTGCGGTACCTGTTCACCGACGAACGGGCCCGCAGCGCCTACCGCGACTGGGACCGGGTGGCCGACGACCTCGTCGCCCGGCTGCGGCACGGTGTCCCGCTCAGGGACCCGCACCTGACCGAGCTGGCCGACGAGCTGACGGTGACGGCGGGGGCGGACTTCGCCGACCGGTTCGCCGACCTCGCCATGACACCGAGGGTGACGGGCACCCAGCACCTCGACCATCCCGAGGCCGGCCCCCTGAGGCTGCTGCACGAGAGCCTCGCGCTGCTCGACGAGGGGCAGCGCCTCATCATCCACCTGCCGGCGGACGACGCCACCGCCGCGGCCCTGGACCGCCTCGACGGCCGTCGTCCGGGCGCGCTGCGGGCGGTGGGGGAGGCGGGCTGAGCGACCGGAGGGGATACCGGTCCTCATCCCTCCAGCTCGTGCGCGTACGGCGGCTCCGCCCCCGCCCGCGAGCACGTGACGGCCGCCGCCCGTGCCGCGAAGCCGAGCAGCTCCGCCCAGCCGTCCGGCCCCAGCGCGGCCAGGGCCGGCCCGCTGAGCGCGTCACGCACCGCCAGACCGTGCAGCAGGGCCGCGTTCACCGTGTCGCCCGCGCCGATCGTGTCCACGACCTCCACCCGCTCGCCCGGCACGGAGTACGTGCCGCCGTCGGCGGTGAACGCGGTCAGTCCGTCGCCGCCCCGGGTGATCACGACCGCCGCCGGACCGGCCGTGAGCCACTCCCGGGGTGTACCGCCGAGCCACCGCGCGTCCTCCTCGGACAGCTTCAGCAGCGTCACCGACGGCAGCCAGCTCTTGAACCGTGCCCGGTAGGCGTCCGCGTCCGGGATCAGCCCGGCCCGGATGTTCGGGTCGAGCGCGGTGAACACGCCCCGCGCGGCCGCCGCCCGCATCAGCTCCTCGTACGCGCTCGCCCCCGGCTCCAGCACCAGCGAACAGGTGCCGAAGGAGACCGCGCGGGTGCCGTCGGGAAGCGCGGAGGGCGCGGTGAACAGCCGGTCCGCCGTCCCCTCGACGTAGAAGGAGTACGCCGCCGAGCCGTCCGCGCCGACCGTGGCGACGGCCAGGGTCGTGGGTTCGATCCCGCGCTGCACCGCCGAGACGTCCACCCCGGTCCCGCGCAGCCGGTCCAGCAGTGCCTCGCCGAACGCGTCGGACGACACCCGGGAGCAGAAGGCGGCGGGGGAGCCGAGGCGGCCCAGGGCGACCGCGGTGTTGTAGGGGCCGCCGCCGAGCGCCGGCTGCAGCGCCGCAAGGGCACCCGTGCCCTGCGGTACCAGGTCGATCAGTGCCTCACCGGCGACGACGATCACGACGGGGTTCCTTCCTCGGACGGGTCGGGGCAGCCGCACGACGTGCGGTGGACGAAGGCGCAGGGCAGTCGCAGGGTCCTGGCGGGCCGGTCCGGCTCGGCGAGCCGTTCCAGGAGCACGCGCACGGCCCGGGCGCCGATGTCCCTGCTGGGCTGGGCGATCGCGGTGAGCCGGGGCGAGAACAGGTCCGCCCAGGCGAAGTCGTCGAAGCAGCACAGCGCGAGGTCGTCCGGTACGGACAGGCCGTGGGCGCGCAGGGCGCGCAGCGCGCCGATGGTCATCGCGTTGTTGCCGGTGACCAGGGCGGTGGGCGGCACGGCGAGCGCCAGCAGGGCGGTGACGGCCTCCTGGGCACCGGCCGACTCCGAGTCGCCGTGCACCAGCAGCCGCTCGTCGTACGGCAGCCCCGCGAAGGCGAGGCCGCTGCGGTAGCCCATGATCCGCTCCGTCGTGGTGCTGAGCCCCGGCAGTCCGGCGACCAGCCCGATCCGCCGGTGCCCGAGCCCGGCGAGGTGGGTGACCAGCCGGGACGTCGGTTCCGCGTTGTCCGCGCACACCTGGTCGAAGCGCGGGCCGCCGTCCTCCTCGGGGGAGTCCACCAGCCGGTCGAGGAACACGGCCGGGACGTCGTGCCGCTGCAGGTAGGCGAGCAGCCCGCGCGGGTCGGCCGAGGGCGCGACGATCATGCCGTCCACCCGGCGCTCGTGCAGCAGCCGGACCACCTTGCGCTCGTGCTCGGGGTCGTCGTGCGGATCGGCGATCAGCAGGCTGTAGCCGGCGTCCAGCGCGGCGGCCTCGACGCCCTGGAGGATCTCCGTGAAGTACGGGTTGCTGATCGCCGACACCGCCAGCCCGATGGACCGGGTGCGGGACGTCACCAGCGCCCGGGCCAGGGTGTTCGTGGTGTAGCCGAGTTCCTCGACGGCGTCCAGGACCGCCTGGCGGGTGTGCGGCAGCACCGGGCGGGTGCCGTTCAGCACGTGCGAGACGGTCGCCACGGAGACGCCGGCGCTCCGCGCGACGTCGGCCATCGTCGGCATGCCGCTCCCTTCGCTCCGCTGCTCCGGCTCCTCCGCTGCTCTCGCAGGGCCTCAGGCGGGGAACGTACCGCATCCGCCGACGGACGTAAACGCTTGCGCAAGCGTTTACGTCACACGGCGAGCCGCAGGGCCGGGCTGCGGACCCCGCCGTCAGACTCCCGCCTCCCAGTCCCAGCCGATCCCCAGGAACCCGGCCCGGACCCGGGGCTCGACCAGGTGCACCGACCGGTGCCGCCCGCTCATCGCCAGGTCCTGGCAGCCGGTGCGGGGCGCGGCCGCCGAGTGCTGCGCGAACCGGTGACAGCGCAGCGGGAGGGCCGCGGCGTCGAAGGAGACCTGGAGTGCGTACTGGCCACCGGGGGAGTCGAAACCGCGGACGTACTCGCGCGACACGCCCGCGGTGCCGTCCTCCACGCCGTAGCGGAACAGGAACGTGTCCCCGGCCCGCAGCCGGGTGTCGAAGAGCAGCTCGGCCGCGAGCACGCCGGTGTCACCGTGCCAGCGCACCCGGCCGGTCCGGCAGTTCTCCAGGGCGTGCACCCGCATGCGCTCCGGCACGGCCCCCCGCTCCCCGTGGTGGACGGCGACGAACCGGTCGACGCCGTCGCGGTGGGCGCGCACGATGTGGTGCGACTCGCGCTCGGCCAGCTCGCGCCGTGCCCCGATCCGCAGCCGCTCGTGGTGCCCGAGGGTGTGCAGCCCCCCGTCCGGAGGGCACTCCAGCTCGGCCAGCAGCTGGTCCAGGACCCCGGAGGCCTCGACGAGGGAGCGGTAGGACCGGGCCGCGGACCGCTGTCCGGACGGGCTGTCCCCGGACGCGGCGAGCAGCCGGATCAGCGACTCCTCGGGCAGCTGCAGGATCTCCTCCAGCGCGCGGACCGCCCGCAGCGACTCGGGCCGCTGCGGCCGCCGCGCCCCCTGCTGCCAGTAACTGAGGCTCGTCACGCCCACCTTCACCCCGTGGCGCGACAGATGGTGCTGCACCCGCTGCAGCGGCAGCCCGCGGGCGGCGATCGCGGCACGCAGGGCGACGTGGAAGGGCCCGCCTCGCAGGGCCGAGTCCAGCTCGGCGGTGACGACGTCCGCGTGCTGTGGGGCGTGCGGCATGCAGGGGCCTTCCTGTGAGTCGGCGACGGCTGGTCAGACCGTTCGCGCGGGCCGCCCGGGACGCCCCGCCGGCGCGGGGCGGTCTTCACATCCGTACGCCGTCGTTCAGGGTCCCGAGTTCCTCCGCATTGAAGCGTGTTGACCTGGTCCCGACAACACCTGATGCCGGACAGTGATGTACGCCCGGCCGCACGGGAGCGCACATGCGAACGCCCGGGGCGCGCGCCCCGGGCGTTCACGGTCCGACGGCCCGCCTCGTGCGAGCGGCCGGCGCGCTCCTAGGAGCGCTCGGCGCCGCCCCGCTCCTCCAGCGACAGGCGCTTGGCCCGCACTATGTCGGCGTCGCGCGGGTCCAGGAGGTCGCGCAGCCCGAACGCCTCGTCCGCGTGCCGGCGGGCACGGACCGTCCGCCGGGTTTTCTCGATCCGCATCCGCTTCATCTGCGCAGCCCTCCGACCCGTGGCCCGAGCCGCTCCCCGTGGGGAGAGGCCGGTCCGCACCGACAACCTGTGCCCGCACCGGCACGGCCCGCGTCCGCCGGACGCCGCCGTGTCCCGTGGACAGCCTGCATTCCCGCTCCCGGCCGCCCGTAACCCCGCGGCGGCACATGCCGTTGAAAATCGCCTCGGGCCGGGACCGTGATCACGTCCTGCCGCCCGCTCGGACTGTCGGTGCCCGCCAGTAGGGTGTGAGACATGGCCGACCCCTCCAGCTACCGCCCCAAACCGGGTGAGATCCCCGACTCGCCGGGGGTCTACAGGTTCCGTGACGAGCACCGCCGGGTGATCTACGTGGGCAAGGCGAAAAGCCTGCGCCAGCGCCTGGCGAACTACTTCCAGGACCTGGCGGGCCTGCACCCGCGCACCCGCTCCATGGTCACCACGGCCGCGTCCGTGGAGTGGACGGTGGTGTCCACGGAGGTCGAGGCGCTCCAGCTGGAGTACTCCTGGATCAAGGAGTACGACCCCCGGTTCAACGTCAAGTACCGCGACGACAAGAGCTACCCGTACCTCGCGGTGACGATGAACGAGGAGTACCCGCGCGTGCAGGTGATGCGCGGTCACAAGAAGAAGGGCGTGCGCTACTTCGGGCCGTACGCGCACGCGTGGGCGATCCGCGACACGGTCGACCTGCTGCTGCGCGTCTTCCCCGTGCGCACGTGCTCCGCGGGCGTGTTCAAGAACGCCGCCCGCACCGGCCGCCCCTGCCTCCTCGGCTACATCGGCAAGTGCTCCGCCCCGTGCGTGGACCGCGTCTCCGCCGAGGAGCACCGCGAACTGGCCGACGAGTTCTGCGACTTCATGACCGGCCGCACGAGCACGTACATCCGCCGCCTGGAGCGGCAGATGGGCGAGGCGGCCGAGGAGATGGAGTACGAACGGGCGGCCCGCCTGCGCGACGACATCGGGGCCCTGAAGAAGGCCATGGAGAAGAACGCGGTCGTGCTCGCCGACGCGACCGACGCCGACCTGATCGCGGTCGCCGAGGACGAGCTGGAGGCGGCCGTCCAGATCTTCCACGTGCGCGGCGGACGCGTCCGGGGCCAGCGCGGCTGGGTCACCGACAAGGTGGAGGAGATCACCACCGGCGCCCTCGTCGAGCACGCCCTGCAGCAGCTGTACGGCGAGGAGACCGGGGACGCCGTCCCCAAGGAGGTCCTCGTCCCCGCCCTGCCCGACCCCGTCGAGCCCGTCCAGGAGTGGCTCGCCGCCCGGCGCGGCTCCGGCGTCTCCCTGCGGATCCCGCAGCGCGGCGACAAGAAGGCGCTCATGGAGACCGTGCAGCGCAACGCCCAGCAGGCGCTCGTGCTGCACAAGACCAAGCGCGCCTCCGACCTCACCACGCGCTCGCGCGCCCTGGAGGAGATCGCCGACGCCCTCGACCTGGACAGCGCCCCGCTGCGCATCGAGTGCTACGACATCTCGCACCTCCAGGGCGACGACGTCGTGGCCTCCATGGTCGTCTTCGAGGACGGGCTCGCCCGCAAGAGCGAGTACCGCCGCTTCCAGATCAAGGGCTTCGCGGGCCAGGACGACGTCCGCTCCATGCACGAGGTGATCACCCGCCGCTTCCGGCGCTACCTCGCCGAGAAGGAGAAGACGGGCGAGTGGACCGACGGCGACGGCCGGGGCGGTGAGGACACCGGGGACGGCGCGGGCACCCTCGCCGGCCCGGACGCCCTCACCGGCACGCAGGCACCGGCCGACCCCGACGTCCTCACCGGCTCGGGCGCCCCGGTCGGCCCGGGCGGCCTGACCGAGGACGACGGGCGTCCCAGGAAGTTCGCCTACCCGCCCCAGCTCGTGGTGGTCGACGGCGGCGCCCCGCAGGTCGCGGCGGCCCGGCGGGCCCTGGACGAGCTGGGCATCGACGACATCGCCGTCTGCGGCCTGGCCAAGCGCCTGGAGGAGGTCTGGCTGCCCGGCGACGACGACCCGGTGATCCTGCCCCGCACCAGCGAGGGCCTCTACATGCTGCAGCGGGTCCGCGACGAGGCCCACCGTTTCGCGATCACCTACCAGCGCGCCAAGCGGTCCAAGCGCTTCCGCTCCAGCCCTCTGGACGACGTCCCCGGCCTCGGCGACACGCGCAAGCAGGCACTCCTGAAGCACTTCGGCTCGCTGAAGCGCCTTCGATCCGCGACCATCGACCAGATCTGCGAGGTCCCCGGGATAGGCCGCAAGACGGCGGAGACGATCGCCGTGGCCCTGGCCCGCTCGGCCCCGGCCGCACCCGCCGTCAACACCGCGACTGGAGAGATCATGGAAGAGGAGCCCGGCACGACGGGCTCCGACGGGGAGCCCGTACGGACGGGCGCCCCGGACGAACGACGGGGGCAGGAGACATGAATGTGAACGAGCACCACGGGCAGCAGGAACAATCCGGAGCAGGAGCACAGGTGAGTACGGGCACGGTGAACGACAAGGCCCCGGTCCCGGACGCGGCCATCCCCGAGCTGGTGATCATCTCCGGCATGTCCGGGGCCGGCCGCTCGACGGCCGCGAAGTGCCTGGAGGACCTCGGCTGGTTCGTCGTGGACAACCTGCCGCCCGCGCTGATCCCCACCATGGTGGAGCTCGGCGCCCGCTCCCAGGGCAACGTGGCCCGCATCGCCGTCGTCGTCGACGTCCGCGGCCGCCGCTTCTTCGACAACCTCCGCGAGTCCCTCGCCGACCTGGAGGCCAAGCACGTCACCCGGCGGATCGTCTTCCTGGAGTCCTCCGACGAGGCCCTGGTGCGCCGCTTCGAGTCGGTGCGCCGCCCGCACCCCCTCCAGGGCGACGGCCGCATCGTCGACGGCATCGACGCCGAGCGCGAGCTGCTGCGCGAGCTGCGCGGCGACGCCGACCTGGTGATCGACACCTCCAGCCTCAACGTCCACGAGCTGCGCGCCAAGATGGACGCCCAGTTCGCCGGCGAGGAGGAGCCGGAGCTGCGGGCCACGGTGATGTCCTTCGGCTACAAGTACGGCCTGCCGGTCGACGCCGACCTCGTCGTCGACTGCCGCTTCCTGCCGAACCCGCACTGGGTCCCGGAGCTGCGCCCCTACACGGGCCTCAACGAGGAGGTCTCGGGCTACGTCTTCAACCAGCCCGGCGCCAAGGAGTTCCTCGACCGCTACACCGAACTGCTCCAGCTCGTCGCCACCGGCTACCGCCGCGAGGGCAAGCGCTACGTGACCATCGCCGTGGGATGCACGGGCGGCAAGCACCGCTCGGTCGCCATGTCGGAGAAGCTCGCCGCCCGGCTCGCCGCCGAGGGCGTGGAGACGGTGGTCGTACACCGGGACATGGGACGCGAATGACACGACGTACTCCGCGGCTGAGCCGGCTGCGCCGGGTGGTGCCCGAGGGCGACACCGGAGGAAAGGGCGGCCGGCCCGCCGAGGCCCGGGGCGGCAGGCCGCGCCGCCGCGGCACCCAGCCCAAGGTCGTCGCCCTCGGCGGCGGCATGGGCCTGTCCGCCTCGCTGGCCGCGCTGCGCCGGATCACCGGCGACCTCACCGCCGTCGTCACCGTCGCCGACGACGGCGGCTCCAGCGGGCGCCTGCGCGACGAGCTGGGCGTGCTGCCGCCCGGCGACCTGCGCAAGGCGCTGGCCGCGCTGTGCGGCGACGACGACTGGGGCCAGACCTGGGCCCGGGTCATCCAGCACCGCTTCCAGTCCAAGGGCGACCTGCACGAGCACGCGGTCGGCAACCTGCTCATCGTCGCCCTGTGGGAGCAGCTCGGCGACCACGTCCAGGCCCTCGACCTGGTCGGGCGGCTGCTGGGCGCCCAGGGCCGCGTGCTGCCCATGTCCGCCGTGCCGCTGGAGCTCCAGGCCCTGGTCAGGGGCCACGACCCGGAGCGCCCGGACGAGGTCGACACCGTGCGCGGCCAGGCCACCGTCGCCCTCACCCCGGGCGAGGTGCAGTCGGTGCACCTGGTGCCGTGCGACCCGCCCGCCGTGCCCGAGGCGGTCGCTGCCGTCCTGGACGCGGACTGGGTGGTGCTCGGCCCCGGCTCCTGGTTCTCCTCGGTCATCCCGCACCTGCTCGTGCCCGAGCTGCTGGACGCGCTCACGCAGACCAAGGCCCGCCGGGTACTCTCGCTGAACCTCGCCCCGCAGCCCGGAGAAACCGAGGGCTTCTCCCCGCAGCGTCATTTGGAGGTTTTGGGACGACACGCCCCTAAACTCGCCCTGGACGTGGTGCTGGCCGACGAGGCCGCCGTGCCCGACCGGGACTCCCTTACCGATGCCGCCAAACGGTTCGGGGCCGCGGTCGAGCTGGCGCCGGTTGCCCGGCCCGACGGGACCCCGAGGCACGACCCGGAGCTGTTGGCCGCCGCGTACGACCGTATTTTTCGGATGCATGGAAGGATCGGCCCATGGCGATGACGGCAGCGGTGAAGGACGAGATCTCCCGGCTCCCCGTCACCCGGACCTGCTGCAGGAAGGCGGAGGTCTCCGCCATTCTGCGGTTCGCCGGCGGCCTCCACCTGGTGAGCGGTCGGATCGTGATCGAGGCGGAGCTGGACACCGCGATGGCGGCCCGCCGCCTCAAGCGGGACATTCTGGAGATCTTCGGCCACAGCTCCGAGCTGATCGTGATGGCTCCGGGCGGTCTGCGCCGGGGCTCGCGCTACGTGGTGCGGGTGGTCGCGGGCGGCGACCAGCTGGCCCGCCAGACCGGCCTGGTCGACGGGCGGGGCCGCCCGATCCGTGGCCTGCCCCCGCAGGTGGTCTCGGGGGCCACCTGCGACGCCGAGGCCGCCTGGCGCGGTGCGTTCCTGGCGCACGGCTCGCTCACCGAGCCCGGCCGCTCCTCCTCCCTGGAGGTGACGTGCCCGGGCCCCGAGGCCGCGCTCGCCCTGGTCGGCGCGGCCCGCAGGCTGTCGATCGCCGCGAAGGCCCGCGAGGTGCGCGGGGTGGACCGGGTCGTCGTCCGTGACGGTGACGCGATCGGCGCGCTGCTGACGCGCCTGGGCGCCCACGAGTCGGTGCTGGCCTGGGAGGAGCGCCGGATGCGCCGCGAGGTGCGCGCCACGGCGAACAGACTGGCCAACTTCGACGACGCCAACCTGCGCCGCTCGGCCCGCGCGGCCGTCGCCGCGGGAGCCCGGGTGCAGCGCGCCCTGGAGATCCTCGGCGAGGACGTGCCCGAGCACCTCGCCGCGGCCGGCCGGCTGCGCATGGAGCACAAGCAGGCCTCCCTGGAGGAACTGGGCGCGCTCGCCGACCCGCCGCTGACCAAGGACGCGGTCGCCGGACGGATCCGCCGCCTGCTGGCCATGGCCGACAAGCGCGCCTCCGACCTCGGCATCCCGGGCACGGAGGCCAATCTCAGCGAGGAGCTCGCCGACAACCTCGTCGGCTGATCCGGATCCCACGGAGCGTCAAAGAGCCGGTGCCGGCCGCCACTTGGGTGGCAGGCATCGGCTTCCGCGTGTCGTTGGGGCACCCTTGACTCGATCATGGACTGTCATGAGCCTGGCATCTGTTCGCTGCTGTGGCGGACCCACGCTAGGGGGGTTCATGAGACGAAGAGCGAGATCGATCCTCGCTGTCGGCGCGCTCCTGATCGGCGGAGCGAGCATCGCACCCATCGCCCAGGCACAGCCGGGGAGTTCGGTCCCGTCCGACCCGGACGAAGTCAAGGTCTTCCGCGCCGACGTCACCCGCAAGCAGGTACCCCTGCTGCTGGCGGCCGGCCAGGACGGCCACGAGCTCAGTGAACGGGTGCCCGAGAAGGGCACCGCCACCGTCGAGGTCTATCTGACCGCCCGTCAGGCCAAAGACCTGCGGAAGCAGGGCGTCGACCTCGCCGAGCACACCCTCTCCACCCGCGCGGACGCCCGTGTCGAAGCGGCCGCCGAGGGCGTGTTCCGTCCCTACAGCGGGCAGGGCGGTCTGAAGGAGGAGATCCTGCGGACGGCGCAGGAGCACCCCGGCCTCACCAAGGTCGTCTCCATCGGCAAGACCGTGAAGGGCCAGGACATCCTCGCCCTGAAGCTCACCAAGGGCGCGAAGAAGACGAAGGACGGCTCCAGGCCCGCCGTCCTCTACATGTCCAACCAGCACGCGCGCGAGTGGATCACGCCGGAGATGACCCGGCGCCTGATGCACCACTACCTGGACAGCTACCGGAAGGACCGGCGCGTCAAGAAGATCGTCGACTCCACCGAGCTGTGGTTCCTGATCTCGGCCAACCCCGACGGCTACGACTTCACCCACGCCGCCGACGCCAACCGCATGTGGCGCAAGAACCTCCGGGACGTCAACGGCGACGGCACCGTCACCACCGGCGACGGCGTCGACCTCAACCGCAACTTCGCCTACAAGTGGGGCTACGACAACGAGGGCTCGTCCCCCAACCCCACCAGCGAGACCTACCGCGGCGCCGGCCCGAACTCCGAGCCGGAGACCAAGGCCCTGGACGCCTTCCAGAAGCGGATCGGCTTCACGTACGGCATCAACTACCACTCCGCCGCCGAACTGATCCTCTACGGGGTCGGCTGGCAGGTGGCCACGAACACTCCGGACGACGTGCTGTACAAGGCACTCGCCGGCACGCCCGAGAACCCCGCGGTCCCGGGCTACCACCCGCAGGTCTCCTCCGAGCTGTACACCACCAACGGCGAGGCCGACGGCCACGCGGCGAACGTCAACGGGCTGGCGATGTTCACCCCGGAGATGTCGACCTGCCAGACCGTCTCCAACCTGGACCCGGACGACGAGTGGAAGGCCTCCGACTGCCGTTCGGTCTTCACCTTCCCGGACGACGAGAAGCTGATCCAGCAGGAGTTCGCCAAGAACGTCCCGTTCGCGCTCTCCGTCGCCGAGTCCGCCGCCCACCCCGACCGGCCGAAGTCGTCGGTGGGGCTGAGCGCCGCCGACTTCACCCCGGCCGCCTTCCCGACCTCGTACGCGCGCGGCGCCGACCAGGAGGTCTCCGTGGTCGCGCGGAAGTCGCTGCGCGACAAGGAACTGAGGTACCGCGTCAACGGCGGCCGCACCCACGACATGGCGCTCAAGCCCTGGAAGGGCGGTGAGACCTACGGCGGCGAGGACAACCTCTACTTCGACGAGTACCGGGCGAAGGTCAAGGACGGCGAACCCGGCGACGAGGTCGAGGTGTGGTTCACCGCGGAGACGAGGAACGGCAGGAAGGTCTCCAGCGAGCGCTTCACCTACACCGTCGCCGAACGCCCCCGGGCGAACACCCTCGTCGTCGCCGAGGAGGGCGCGACCGCCGCACAGGCGCAGACGTACGTGGACGCGCTCAAGGCCAACGGCCGCAAGGCGGTCGTCTGGGACGTCGCCCAGCGGGGCGCGCCGGACGCGCTGGGCGTGCTGAGCCACTTCGACACCGTCGTCCACTACACGGGCGCGAGCGTCCCCGGCAACGCCACCCAGCTGCAGCTGCGGGCCTTCCTCAACGAGGGCGGCCGGCTGATCGAGGCGGGCGAGCAGGCCGGCGGCAGCGTGGACCTCGGCGGCGGGGCCCTGTCGGACGACTTCAGCCAGTACTACCTGGGCGCCTACAGCCGGACCTCGGCCGGCGGGGCCACCGGCTTCACCGGCGCGGGTGAGCTGCGCGGCTTCACCGGCCCGCTCGCCGCGGCCCCCGGCAACCCGCTGGACAAGGCGGGCCGGTACAGCGTCACCTCCGACGAACTGCCCGCCGAGGAGTTCCCGCGGTTCGCGAGCGAGGGCGCCGGCCAGTTCGCCGGGGCCGTCAACCCCTACGGCCCGTTCGCGGGCTCCTCGATGGCCGCGGCCGTCCACACCGACGACGGCTACAAGCGCCTCATGCGCACCGTGGACCTCACCGGTGTCACGGCGGCCGACCAGCCCACCCTGCGCACCCAACTGATGTGGGACACCGAGCCCGGCTACGACAACGTCCTGATCGAGGCCCACACCGCCGGTGCCGACGACTGGACGACCCTGCCCGAGAAGGGCGGCGCGACCAAGGCGACCGTGCCGACGGAGTGCGAGGGCGGCTTCTACGTCCGCGAGCACCCCTGGCTGAAGCACTACCTGACCCAGTCCGACGACGGCTGCACGGCCACCGGCAGCACCGGCGCGTGGCACAGCCTCACCGGTAGCTCCGGCGGCTGGGAGCAGGTGGAATTCGACCTGAGCGCCTACGCGGGCCGGACGGTCGAGGTCGCGATCAGCTACGTCACCGACCCGGGCACCGGCGGCCACGGCGTCCTGGCCGACGACGCCTCCCTGGTCGTCGGCGGCACGGCGAAGGAGACCGAGGGCTTCGAGACCTCGCTCGGCGCCTGGCAGGCCGCCGGACCGCCCGCGGGCAGCCCGGCGGTCACCAAGGACTGGACCCGCACCGGGGCGCTGTTCCAGACCTACGGCGCCGTCACCACCGACGACACCGTGCTGCTGGGCTTCGGCCTGGAGCACGTGGCCACGGCCGCCGACCGGGCGGCCCTGATGAGAAAGGCACTCGCCTCCCTGGACGTGTGACCTCGCGCGACGGGGGAACCCCGCGGTCGACGGGCACCACTCCGAGACGCCGCATCGGGTGACCCCGGCTCCGGGGCCGGGCGGTCCGTACCCCTACTGGCCGGTACGGACCGCCCTGCCGTGTATGGGGCATCTGGATGTCACCACCGGGGCCGCAGGGAGGTAGGGTCGGAGGCGGTCGGGGACATCCCAAACAGAGCTCGCCGGCTCTTCATGGCCGGCGTACCAACGAGGAGATCGGTTCGTGACGATCCGCGTAGGCATCAACGGCTTCGGCCGCATCGGTCGTAACTACTTCCGCGCGCTGCTGGAGCAGGGTGCAGACATCGAGATCGTGGCTGTCAACGACCTGGGTGACACCGCGACCACCGCTCACCTGCTGAAGTACGACACCATCCTCGGCCGCCTCAAGCAGGAGGTCTCGCACACCGAGGACACCATCACCGTCGGCGGCAAGACCATCAAGGTCCTCGCCGAGCGCAACCCGGCCGACATCCCGTGGGGCGAGCTGGGCGTCGACATCGTCATCGAGTCGACCGGCATCTTCACCAAGAAGGCGGACGCCGAGAAGCACATCGCGGGCGGCGCCAAGAAGGTCCTCATCTCGGCTCCGGCCAAGGACGAGGACGTCACCATCGTGATGGGCGTCAACCAGGACACGTACGACCCGGCGAACCACCACATCATCTCCAACGCCTCCTGCACCACCAACTGCGTGGCGCCGATGGCCAAGGTCCTCGACGAGAACTTCGGCATCGTCAAGGGCCTGATGACGACGGTGCACGCGTACACGAACGACCAGCGCATCCTGGACTTCCCGCACAAGGACCTGCGCCGCGCGCGTGCCGCCGCCGAGAACATCATCCCGACCACGACGGGTGCCGCCAAGGCCACCGCGCTGGTCCTGCCGCAGCTGAAGGGCAAGCTGGACGGCATGGCCATGCGCGTCCCGGTCCCCACCGGGTCGGTCACCGACCTGGTGCTGGAGCTGGGCCGCGAGGTCACCAAGGAAGAGGTCAACGCCGCCTTCCAGAAGGCGGCCGAGGGCGAGCTGAAGGGCATCCTCGAGTACACGGAGGACCCGATCGTCTCGTCCGACATCGTCAACGCCCCGGCCTCCTGCACCTTCGACTCCTCCCTGACCATGGTCCAGGAGGGCAAGAACGTGAAGGTCATCGGCTGGTACGACAACGAGTGGGGCTACTCCAACCGCCTCGTCGACCTCACGGTCTTCGTCGGCAACCAGCTCTGATCGAATAGAGCAGGCCTCCATGTGAGGGCAGGGCTCGGGCAGCGCGTGACCGCGCCGTCCGAGCCCTGACTCACGTACAGAACCGACCTGTTCGATCACGAGCGCTTCCGAGCGATCACGAGCACTTGCAGGAGTCCCCATGAAGACGATCGACGAACTCCTCTCCGAAGGAGTGGCGGGCAAGCGGGTCTTCGTCCGCGCCGACCTGAACGTGCCGCTGGACGGCACGACCATCACCGACGACGGCCGCATCCGCGCCGTGCTGCCCACCGTCAAGGCCCTCGCCGAGGCGGGCGCCCGCGTGGTCGTCGCCTCGCACCTGGGCCGCCCCAAGGGCGCCCCGGACCCCGCGTTCTCCCTCGCGCCCGCCGCCGCCCGTCTCGGGGAGCTCCTCGGCGCCGACGTGGCGTTCGCGACCGACACCGTCGGCGAGTCCGCCCGGGCCACCGTCGCCGGCCTCGACGACGGCCGGGTCGCCGTCGTCGAGAACCTCCGCTTCAACGCCGGCGAGACCAGCAAGGACGACGCCGAGCGCGCCGCCTTCGCCGACGAGCTCGCCGCCCTCGCCGACATCTACGTCGGTGACGGCTTCGGCGCGGTGCACCGCAAGCACGCCTCGGTCTTCGACCTCCCGGCCCGCCTGCCGCACTACGCCGGTCACCTCATCGCCACCGAGGTCGGCGTCCTGAAGAAGCTCACCGACGACGTCAAGCGGCCCTACGCCGTCGTCCTGGGCGGCGCCAAGGTCTCCGACAAGCTCGCCGTCATCGACCAGCTGCTCGGCAAGGCCGACCGGCTGCTCGTCGGCGGCGGCATGGTCTTCACCTTCCTCAAGGCCAAGGGCTACGAGATCGGCTCGTCCCTGGTCCAGGAGGACCAGCTCGCGGCCGTCCAGGAGTACATCGCGCGCGCCGAGAAGAACGGCGTCGAGCTGGTGCTGCCCGTGGACGTCGTGGTCGCGCCGGAGTTCCCGGACCTCAAGACCAAGGCCCCGGCCCAGGGCTCCACCGTCGCCGCGGACGCCATGCCGACCGGCCAGATGGGCCTGGACATCGGCCCCGAGTCCCGCACGCTGTACGCCTCGAAGATCGCCGACGCCGCCACCGTCTTCTGGAACGGCCCCATGGGCGTCTTCGAGCACCCCGATTTCGCCGAGGGCACCAAGGCGGTCGCCCAGGCCCTCCTCGACTCCCAGGCCTTCACGGTGGTCGGCGGGGGCGACTCCGCCGCCGCCGTCCGCATCCTGGGCTTCGACGAGAACGCATTCGGCCACATCTCGACCGGTGGCGGCGCCTCCCTCGAATACCTCGAGGGCAAGACGCTCCCCGGCCTCGCCGCACTGGAGGACTGACCTACATGAGCACGCGCACGCCGCTGATGGCGGGCAACTGGAAGATGAACCTCAACCACCTCGAGGCCATCGCCCACGTCCAGAAGCTCGCCTTCGCCCTCGCGGACAAGGACTACGAGGCCGTCGAGGTCGCCGTCCTGCCGCCCTTCACCGACCTGCGCTCCGTGCAGACCCTGGTCGACGGCGACAAGCTCAAGATCAAGTACGGTGCCCAGGACATCTCGGCGCACGACGGCGGTGCCTTCACCGGCGAGATCTCCGGCCCCATGCTCGCCAAGCTGAAGTGCACGTACGTCGCCATCGGGCACAGCGAGCGCCGCCAGTACCACGGCGAGACCGACGAGCTGGTGAACGCCAAGGTCAAGGCCGCCTACAAGCACGGCCTGACCCCGATCCTGTGCGTCGGCGAGGAACTGGAGGTCCGCGAGGCGGGCAACCACGTCCCGCACACCCTCGCCCAGGTCGAGGGCGGTCTGAAGGACCTCCCCGCCGAGCAGGCCGAGACCGTCGTGATCGCCTACGAGCCCGTCTGGGCCATCGGCACGGGCAAGGTCTGCGGCGCCGAGGACGCCCAGGAGGTCTGCGCCGCCATCCGCGGCAGGATCGCCGAGCTGTACACGCAGGAGCTGGCCGACAAGGTCCGCATCCAGTACGGCGGCTCCGTGAAGTCGGGCAACGTCGCCGAGATCATGGCGCAGGCCGACATCGACGGCGCCCTGGTCGGCGGCGCCTCGCTGGACGCCGACGAGTTCGTCAAGATCGTGCGCTTCCGCGACCAGTGAGTATGCGCTAGCGGCGATCCGTCGTACCCTTGCGGGGTCCAGCTCTGTGCTGGGCCCCGCGTCGTCCATCCGAATCCGAGGAAGTTGGTCCAGCCGTGGTTTTGGGGTTCTCGATCGCCCTGATCGTCTTCAGCCTGCTGCTGATGCTGCTGGTGCTGATGCACAAGGGGAAGGGCGGCGGCCTCTCCGACATGTTCGGCGGCGGCATGCAGTCCTCCGTCGGTGGCTCCTCGGTCGCCGAGCGCAACCTCGACCGGATCACCGTCGTGATCGGTCTGCTGTGGTTCGCGTGCATCGTGGTGCTCGGCATCCTGATGAAGGTGAACAACTGACCGAGCCGCAATCCGCACGGAACCCGTACGTAAGGCCCCATGTTCGGTACGCGCAGCTGAGCGCGGCCTATCATGGGGCTTGCGTCTAGGTGTGAGGGTTGTAACTCCAATCACTGGACGCGCGTTGGGCCTTACGTAGACTGAGGCGCTCGCAGCGAAGCGGAACGCCGACTCGCTTCGCGGCACCATCACGCAGGGAGTTACGACCGTGGCAAGTGGCAACGCGATCCGGGGAAGCCGGGTCGGGGCGGGGCCGATGGGCGAGGCCGAGCGCGGCGAGTCCGCGCCGCGGCTGCGCATCTCCTTCTGGTGCTCCAACGGACACGAAACCCAGCCGAGCTTCGCCAGCGACGCCCAGGTGCCCGACACCTGGGACTGTCCTCGCTGCGGCTTCCCGGCCGGCCAGGACCGGGACAACCCGCCGGACCCGCCGCGCACTGAGCCCTACAAGACGCACCTGGCGTACGTGCGGGAGCGGCGCAGCGACGCGGACGGCGAGGCGATCCTCGCCGAGGCGCTCGCCAAACTGCGGGGCGAGATCTAGGAGTCGGAACCGGCCGGGCACCAGCGGGTGCCCGGCCGGAGCTGCATCCCCCTTCCGCCGCCGACCGGTTGTCAGTGGTGCCCTCTACGGTTTGTGCATCGGGCGAACTGAGGGGGAGCGGTGGCGACGACCGAGGTGCGGGGCGTGCGCGCGCCCGCGTGGCGCGGGGGCTTCGGACGGCTGTTGAGCGCCGCCGTGCTGTCCAGCTTCGGCGACGCGCTGCGCACGGCCGCGCTCCCTCTGCTCGCCGTCACGCTGACCGACGAGCCGCTGCTCGTCGCCTCCGTCACGGCCTGCGGCTATCTGCCCTGGCTCGTCTTCGGCCTGCTCGGCGGGGCCGTCGCCGACCGCGTCGACCAACGCCGCGCCATGTGGCTGGTGGACGCCGTGCGCGGGCTGCTGGTCGCCGCCTTCGCGGTGGCCGTCGCGCTCGGCCACGCGTCGATCGGCCTGCTCATCGCGCTGGCCTTCGCCCTCACCACGCTCCAGACCCTCTTCGACAACGCGGCCACGGCGCTGCTGCCCGCCCTCGTCGACCGGGAGGCACTGGGCAGTGCCAACGCCAGGCTGCTGACCGGCCAGCGCATCGCGGGCGGGCTGCTCGGCGGTCCGGCCGTGCCGCTGCTGCTGATGGCCGGGGCGGCCGTGCCCTTCGCCGCCGACGCCGTGACGTTCCTGGTGGCGGCCGCCCTGATCGCCTCCCTGCCGGCCACCGCGACCGAGCGGAAGCCGAGACCGGCGGGCAGCACGCTGCGCCGCGAGATCGCCGAAGGGCTGCGCACGCTGGCCCGCGACAAGGCCCTGCGTGGCCTGTGCGCCGCCACCGCCCTGTGCAACGTCGGCATGGGCGCTCTCGTCGCGACCCTCGTGGTCCTGGTGACCGGCTGGCTCGACGCCGGGAACGCGGGCTACGCGGCGGCGATGACCGCCTTCACGGTCGGCAGCCTGGCCGGGGGAGTGGCGGGCGGCCGGCTCGTCACCCGCTTCGGACGGATGCGCATGGTGCTCGCCGCGGGCACCGTGCAGACCGGGGCGCTCCTCGTCATGGGATCGGTGCGCAGTCTCCTCGCCCTGACGGCCGCCCTGGCCGTGTTCGGGTTCATGGGCATGGTGTGGAACGTCAACACCACGACGCTGATGCAGCAGCGCAGCCCCACCGGGATGCTGGGCCGCGTGAGTTCCGCCTACCGGACGCTCGCGGTCGCGGGCGCGCCCCTGGGCGCACTGCTCGGCGGGGCCGTGGCCACCGCCTGGGGCGGGAACACCCCGGCCCTGCTCGCGGCCGCCTTCTTCGTCCTGTCCGTCATCGCGCTGATACCCGGGCGCCGCCCGGACGTACCTGTTGTTGTGCCGCAGGACGGTACGACGACAGGCCACGGCAACCGCTGATCAATTAGGTTGGGACCGGCAGCGGGGCAGGTACGCAGCAGCACAGGCAGGACAGGAAAGAAGGCTGAAGTCCGAGATGAACGCAGACGGCCGTACCAGGCTCAACCAGACGTCCGAGTGGACGGCGCTGGCCAAGCACCGTGAGGAGCTGGGCGAGGTCCAGCTGCGCGAACTGTTCGCCGCCGACGCCGGCCGCGGCAGCGCGTACACCCTCCGCGTCGGGGACCTGTACGTCGACTACTCCAAGCACCTCGTCACCGACGACACCCTGCGACTGCTGCGGGAACTGGCCGCCGCCACCGACGTCTTCGGGCTGCGGGACGCCATGTTCCGCGGCGAGAAGATCAACACCACCGAGGATCGGGCCGTGCTGCACACCGCGCTCCGGGCGCCGCGGGAGGCGGTGATCGAGGTCGACGGTGAGAACGTCGTGCCGGGCGTGCACGCCGTGCTGGACAAGATGGCCGCCTTCGCGGACCGGGTCCGCTCGGGCGAGTGGACCGGCCACACCGGCAAGCGCATCCGCAACGTCGTCAACATCGGCATCGGCGGCTCCGACCTCGGACCGGCGATGGCCTACGAGGTGCTGCGCGCCTTCACCGACCGGTCGCTGACGGTGCGTTTCGTGTCGAACGTGGACGGCGCCGACCTGCACGAGGCGATCCGCGACCTCGACCCCGCTGAGACGCTGTTCGTCATCGCCTCCAAGACCTTCACCACCATCGAGACCGTCACCAACGCCACGTCCGCGCGCTCCTGGCTGCTGGCCGCGCTGGGTGACGAGGCCGCCGTCGCCCGGCACTTCGTGGCGCTGTCGACGAACGCGGAGAAGGTCGCCGGGTTCGGCATCGACACGGCCAACATGTTCGAGTTCTGGGACTGGGTCGGCGGCCGTTACTCGTACGACTCCGCGATCGGCCTCTCCCTGATGATCGCGATCGGCCCGGACCGTTTCCGGGAGATGCTCGACGGCTTCCGCATCGTCGACGAGCACTTCCGGACCGCGCCCCCCGAGTCCAACGTGCCGCTGCTGCTGGGCCTGCTGGGCATCTGGTACGGCAACTTCCACGACGCCCAGTCGCACGCCGTCCTGCCCTACAGCCACTACCTGTCCAAGTTCACCGCCTATCTCCAGCAGCTCGACATGGAGTCCAACGGCAAGTACGTCGGCCGGGACGGGCGCGAGGTGGAGTGGCAGACCGGGCCGGTGGTCTGGGGCACGCCCGGCACCAACGGGCAGCACGCGTACTACCAGTTGATCCACCAGGGCACCAAGCTCATCCCGGCCGACTTCATCGGCTTCGCCCGGCCGGTCGCCGAGCTGAGCGACCAGCTCAAGGCCCAGCACGACCTGCTCATGGCCAACTTCTTCGCCCAGACGCAGGCGCTCGCCTTCGGCAAGACACCGGAGGAGGTGCGCGGGGAGGGCGTGCCGGAGGAGCTGGTGCCGCACAAGACGTTCCGCGGCAACCACCCCACGACCACGATCCTGGCGCCCGAACTGACGCCGTCCGTCCTCGGCCAGCTGGTCGCCCTCTACGAGCACAAGGTGTTCGTGCAGGGCGCGGTGTGGAACATCGACTCCTTCGACCAGTGGGGCGTCGAGCTGGGCAAGGTGCTCGCCAAGCGCGTCGAGCCCGCGCTGACCGAGGGCGCCGAGGTCGAGGGCCTGGACGCGTCCACCAAGGCGCTGGTCGCGACCTACCGGGAGCTGCGCGGCCGGAACTAGGGCCGGCGGTCGCCACAGGCCGGGCAGGGGACGCGGCGGCGGTGGGCCGTCCGCGTCCCGTAGACTCCCGCCGATCATGACAGCGAGTGCTCGGGGGAGCGTGACATGGCTCGCACACGCGGGAGTTGGACCGGCGGCACGCTGACGGCCGGGGCCCTGCTGAAGCCGCAGCACGCGGCCCGGGCGGTGTTCCACCCGGCCTGGATCCCCGAGTCGCTCGATCCCTCCGTGGAACGGCTCAAGACGTTCCGGGTCGTCGCCGGGGCGGTCGCCTCCCTCGGGGTCTACACGTTCGTCGAGGGCGGCTTCGACGTCACGGAACTGCTGGAGAACGCGCTGACCGCCTCCGTCGTGCTGCTCTTCCTCACCCCGCTGACGGTCGGCGTGATGCTCTTCGTCTGGCGGCGCGGCGGCACGGTGCGGCAGTTGCGCAGGCCGCTGCTCAACTCCCTCGCGCTGCTGCTGTTCGTGGGCTGCGTGGCGGTGCTGCTGATGCTGGTGCGGACGGTGAACGCCTCGGCGAACCCGGTCGTGATCATCGGGGTGGGCATGACGATGATGTGGCTGCTGGTCTTCACGGCCTTCGGGGCCGTGCGGGTCTCCGGCAACTTCTTCGGCACGGCTGCCACGCACCGGTCGCTGCCGCCGCTGCTCGCCATGGTGACCAGTTGGCTCGTGGCCGTTCCGGACCTGGTCACCGGTGATCTGCACGGGCTCAGCCTCACCCTGGGGTACGTCTTCGTCCTGGGCGCGCCGGTGACGGTCACCGCGATCGCGCTGCTGGAGATGGGCCGGCTCAAGCGGCGGTACGGGATCCGGCTGAAGGCGCACCCGGCGACCCTTGCCCCGGCCCCGGCGCCGTTCATGCCGCCGCAGGGCAGCCCGTACGGTCAGCCCCACGCGCCGTACCCGTACCCGCCCCCCTTCCCGCATCAGCAGGGCAACCCGTACGCCCCGCACCCGACCGCGCACCCGCCGCACCACCCGCGACAGCCCTACGGCGCCTGACCGGCCTGCGGGGATCCGGTTCGGTCAGGCGACCGCGCTCAGCGTGTCCGCGAGGCGGCGGCGGGCCGCGCGGGCCGCGGGCACGGCGGCCAGGGCCGCGGCGCAGAGCACCGCGGCCGCCCCGAGCAGCAGCATCAGCACCGCCGACGGCCCCTGGGCGATCCCGGCGCCGATGCCGCTCGACCGGCCCTGGGCGTCGATCAGCCAGTGTGCGAGGGGCAGACCCAGGGCGGTGGCGGCGAGCACGGCCGCGAGAGCCGTGAAGCCGGTGGCCGTGACGGTGATGGCCGTGATCTGCCGCGGGGAGAGGCCGATGGCCTTCAGCGCGAGGAGATCCCGCTCGCCCTCGCGGACCGTGCCGCCGATCGCGGTGAGCAGCTCGATCAGCCCGATGAGGGCCAGCACGGCGATCAGCCCGGCGACCACCGCGCGCAGGGGGGAGAGTCCGTCGGCGGGGTTGGTCACGGTGTGCACGTCGAGCTGGCCCTGCCCGGCCGTGGCCAGCCGGTCGGCCACTTCGCCGGGGTCGGCACCGGGGGACAGCCGCAGCTCGTAGAGGGTCGGACGCAGGCCGGGGTCGTTGTCGCGGAGGGTGTCGAGGGACGTGGAGATGACCCGGCCCGCGTTCTCCGGCTCGATGCTGCGGCCCACGATGTGCAGGATCTGCGGCTGGTCACCGACGGTCATGCGCACCCAGTCGCCGACCCGCACGTCCAGCAGGTCGAGCAGCCCCTGCCCGGCCACGGCCTCGTCGGCGCCGCGGGCGGGGCGGCCCTCG
The DNA here is from genome assembly GCF_049846985.1 of Streptomyces sp. DT190. Classification (NCBI taxonomy): domain Bacteria; kingdom Bacillati; phylum Actinomycetota; class Actinomycetes; order Kitasatosporales; family Streptomycetaceae; genus Streptomyces; species Streptomyces sp. DT190. The sequence continues at coordinate 270,196 of NZ_JBNCNM010000010.1, forward strand.
GCGAGGGTGTACGGGTAGGGGTCCTGGCGGGTGCCGAGGCCGCGCAGGGCGATGGTCGCCGTCTGGCCGGGGACCAGCGCCGCCGTCTCGACGCCGGGGTAGGCGGCGGCCACCTGCGGATCGCCTTCCAGCAGGGAGCGGGCCTGCCGCTCGCTCAGACCGGCGTCGGCGCGGACGCTGAGCGTGGTGGGCAGACCGACCTGCTCGGGCTCGCTGTGGAAGCGGTCGATGGTCGTCCAGGCGCTCATCGCCACGACGATCAGCAGCAGCGGCAGGGTGAGGCGGGCGACGGTGCCCAGGGACCGGGGCCGGCGGGTGAACGCCTTGTGCCAGCCCAGCACCAGGGCGGGCGGGACCCGTACGCCGAGGGCCCGGCGAGCCACGCCCGACAGCCGCCCGCCCGGGGTGGCGGCGGGCCGCGGCACCGGCACCGGAGGCACCCGTCCGGCCCGCCAGGCGGCGAGCCCGGTGGTGGCGCCGATGAACAGCACCGCGCCGGCCGGGATCACGAGCAGCGCCGCGGTGTGCCCGGGCAGGCCCTGCCAGACGCCGACCGCGTCCCCGAGCCGTCCGGGGATCCGGCTGCCCAGGGCCTCGGCGAGCGCGGCGGCGGCGACGGCGCCGAGCAGGGCGTAGGCGAGGTGCTGGAGCAGGAAGACGCGGACGACCTGGCCGGGCGTGAAGCCGATCGCCTTCAGGATGGAGAGGTCGCGCAGATGGCCCCGGATGCGGGTGCCGATCGCGCCGTGCACGGCGAGTCCGGCGGCGACCAGCGCGCCCAGCCCGAACAGGCCCAGCACCTGGCCGAGGAGCCGGTTGTCGCCCTGCGCCTCGGCCCGGGCCTGCTGCCAGGTGGACACCTCACCGATCGCCCCGGCGCCCAGCACGGTCACGGCCCGCTGCACGACGTAGGAGGTGTCCTCGGGATCGGTCAGCCGCAGCCCGATCACCTGGCCGCCGGGGTCCGGCACGGCCTGCGGCAGTGCCCACACCAGGCCCGGCTGCTCACCGGGCCGGTAGCGCGGCTCGGCGCTGTCGGCGAGGCCGACGACGGTCAGCTCGCGGGCGGTGCCGGGCACGGTGAGGGTGTCGCCGGGCTGGGCGAGCAGGGCGCGGGCCAGCCGGCTCTCCAGGACCACGCCGTTCGGGGCGGCCGGGTCCAGCCAGTGCCCGGCGACCAGGGGCGGGCGGCCGACGGAGGGGCGTTGTGCGGTGGCGCGCAGTTCGACGGAGGCGCGGCTGCCGCGCGAGGAGACGGTGGTGGCGGCGGTGGGGTAGGGGCCGGCGACCTCGTCGACGCCGTCCAGCGCGGCCAGCTCGCCGGTGTCGGCGGCGGTGTCGGTGTGCAGCCACACGTGCGCGCCGTGCGACTGCGTGAAGACGCGCTGCCAGGGGTTGGTCGCGTACCCGAACAGGGCCGTGGCCAGCAGCAGGGAGGCGACGATGCCCGCGGTGGCGAGGACGAGGAACAGCGCCTCGCCGCGGTGCGTGCGCAGATCGGAGTGGGCCCAGCGCAGGGTGGCTCGCATACGGGTCAGCCCCTCCGGGGATCGTCGTACCCGCGCATGTCAGTCCTTCAGCTCCAGCACGCCGGATATGCCGGCCCGGCGCGGCGGGGTGCCGCCGTCGAGGGTCGCGTCGTCGGCGATGCGGCCGTCGAAGAAGCTGATCACCCGGTCCGCGGCGCTCGCCAGCCGGGCGTCGTGCGTGACCAGCAGGATCGTCTGACCGCGCTGGTGGAAGCGGGACAGCAGCCGCATCACCTCGCGGGTGCCCTTGCTGTCGAGGCTGCCCGCGGGCTCGTCGGCCAGCAGCAGCGGCGGATGGTTGACCAGGGCCCGGGCGAGGGCCACGCGCTGCTGCTCGCCGCCGGACAGCTCGCCCGGCATGCTCCGCTCCTTGCCGGTCAGGCCCAGCTCGGCCAGGAGCTGCTCGCGCCCGGCGCGGGCCTGCTTGGGCGGGACCCCGGCGAGCAGGGCGGGCAGCTCCACGTTGTCCGCGACGGACAGGTTCGACACGAGGTTGAAGAACTGGAAGACGATGCCGATCCGCTTGCGGCGCTCCACCGCCCAGCGGGCCTCGCTGTAGGCGCCGGTCGGCTCGCCGTCGAGCCAGATGCTGCCCGCGTCGGGCCGCTGGAGCCCGCCGAGCAGGTGCAGCAGCGTGGACTTGCCGGCGCCGGACGGGCCGGTGATCGCCACGAACTCGCCCTGCCGCACGCACAGGTCCACCCCGCGCACGGCACGGGCGGGCGCGCCCTCGCCGTGGTGGGTCTTCACCAGCCCCTCGGCACGCAGCACAGGAGCGGGACGGTCGTCGCTCACTCCAGCTCCTCCAGCTCTTCCTGGCACCGCTCCAGCCAGTCGAGGTCGGCCTGCAGGTGCAGCATCGCGCCCTCGATCAGCAGGTGGGCGATGCGGTTGTCGCGGTCTTCGGCGGCGGCCAGCTTCGACATCTGCCGCATGGTGTTCAGGTACTGGCGCCGCTGCTGGTTGATCAGGGCGATCTGGTCGGCGAGGCCGGTCTGCGGGGCGAGCGCCAGCTTCATGAAGAACTCGTCCCGTACCCGCGGCTCGTCCTCGGGCTCCTCGAACCAGGCGCGCAGCGCCTCCCGCCCGGCGTCGGTGAGGTGGTAGACCTTCTTGTTGGGCCGGCTGGACTGCGCCACGTCCTCGCCCTCGATCAGTCCCGACTTCTCGAGGCGGCCGAGCGTCACATAGATCTGGCCGACGTTCGGCTGAGGGTACGCGGAGCCCAGCAGTTGCTCAAGGTCCTGCTTGAGCTCGTAGCCGTGGGCGGGGCCGCGGGCGAGAAGAGCCAGGAGGGGCAGGCGCACGCGTGCAGTCCTCCTGTCCGGTCCAATGTGCTCCAGGCCCTAGTATCGCCCATACCTAACAGGTATACATGGCCTCTGTTCCGGGCAAGGGTGCCCGTCGCCGGTGTACAGGGAGGAACCTATGCGGTGGATCCATGCCGCGGGTAGGGGCCTTCTCGTTCTGGTGGTCCTCCTGACCGGTCATGTCGCCGCCGGAGCGCAGGCGGGGGAGCCGCCGGCGGGCGGCCGCGGACCGCTCACCCTGGCCACCGCCGGAGACCTCACCGGCTATCTCGGCCCCCTGCTGGAGGGCTGGAACCGCACCCATCCCGGCGAGAGGGTCACCCTCGTCGAGCTGCCCGACTCCGCCGACGAGACCCGGGCGCAGATGGCCACCGACCTGCGCGACGGCGACCGCAGCCGGTTCGACGTGCTCAACATCGACGTCAACTGGACCTCGGAGTTCGCCGCCGCAGGCTGGATCCGGCCCCTGCCGCCCGACCGCTTCCCGCTGAAGACCTTCCTCCAGCCGGTCGTGGACACGGCGACCTACGACGGACAGCTCTACGCCGTGCCGTATGTCACCAACGCCGGACTGCTCCTGTACCGCAAGGACGTCCTCGCCGAGGAGGGCGTCGCGCCGCCGCGCACCTGGGCGGAGCTGGAGCGGTATGCGAAAACCATCGCCCCGAAGCACGGCCTCGACGGGTACGCGGGGCAGTTCCTGCCGTACGAGGGCCTCACCGTCAACGCGGCCGAGGCGGTCTACTCGGCGGGCGGCTCGATCCTCGGGGACGAGGGCGAGCGCGTCACGGTCGACTCGGCCGCCGCCCGCGAGGGCATCGGCTTCCTGGCCCGCGGGGTGCGCGAGGGATGGATCCCGAGGCAGGCCCTGACGTACAAGGAGGAGGAGTCCAAGCAGGCCTTCCAGGACGGCCGGCTGCTCTTCCTGCGGAACTGGCCGTACGCCTACGTCGGCGCCTCCGCCCCCGGCTCGAAGGTCGCCGGCGAGGTCGGTGCCGTACCGCTGCCCGGCCCGGACGGGCCGGGCACCAGTGTGCTCGGCGGGTCCAACCTGGCCGTCAGCACGCACGCCCGGCACCCCGACTCGGCGGCCCGGCTGATCGCGTACCTCACCAGTGAGCGCGTCCAGCGCCAGGTCCTCACCCGCGGCGCGCTGCCGCCCGTGCGGGCCGATCTGTACGAGGACCCCGAGCTGATCCGCCGGTTCCCGTACCTGCCGACCCTGCGCCAGAGCGTGCTGTCCGCCGCGCCGCGCCCCAAGAGCCCGCACTACGACCAGGTGAGCCTGGTGGTGCAGGCGGTCGTGCACGACGCCATGGCCGGGCGGCAGACGCCCGAGGCGGCGGTGCGACGGCTGGCGCGCGAACTGGCGGTCATCTCCAACCGCTAGTTACATGTTAGGTAACGAGGACATCTCAACTGGCTCCGGTGTGCCCGACTAAGTCCCTGTTTGTGACGCCAACTGGCCGGTCACTTCTGTTCTTTTCGTTGACACCCTTCTGACACCGCTACCTAACATGCATGCATGCTGAGTAAGTACCACTGGTGGCGGGACGCGGTCATCTACCAGGTCTACGTCCGCAGCTTCCTCGACAGCACCGGCGACGGCATCGGCGACCTCGCCGGGGTCCGGGCCGGGCTGCCGTACCTGAAGAAGCTCGGCGTCGACGGAATCTGGCTGAGCCCCTTCTATCCCTCGCCGCAGCACGACCACGGCTACGACGTGGCCGACTACTGCGACGTCGACCCGCTCTTCGGCGACCTCGGCGAGTTCGACCTGCTGGTGGGGGCCGCGCGGCGGCTCGGCATCAAGGTGCTGCTCGACATCGTCCCGAACCACTGCTCCAGCGAGCACCCCTGGTTCCGCGAGGCGCTCGCGGCGGCCCCCGGCAGCCCGGCCCGGGCCCGCTTCCACTTCGCCGACGGCCGCGGCCCCGACGGATCCGAGCCGCCCAACAACTGGCACGCCATGTTCGGCGGCCCGGCCTGGACCCGGATCACCGAGGCCGACGGCCGGCCCGGCCAGTGGTACCTGCACATGTTCACGCCCGAGCAGCCGGACTGGAACTGGCGCAACCCCGAGATCGCCGCCGAGTTCGAGCGGGTGCTGCGCTTCTGGCTCGACCGGGGTGTCGACGGCTTCCGCATCGACGTCGCCGCCGGCCTCTTCAAGCACCCGGAGCTGCCCGACTCCGACGACCCGGAGGCCGACGCCCGCACCCGTGACTCGGTCAACCCGCTCGCCTGGAACCAGCCCGAGGTCCACGAGGTGTGGCGCCGCTGGCGTTCCATATGCGAGGAGTACACCGAGCGCGACGGCGGCGAGCGTCTCCTCGTCGGTGAGGTCTCCGTGCCCACCGCCCGCGAGCACGCCCGGTACGTCCGCCCCGACGAGCTGCACCAGGCCTTCTTCTTCGACCTGCTCAGCGCCCCCTGGGACCCCGATGCCTTCCGCAAGGTCATCTCCGAGGCGATGCAGGACATCGCGGGCACCGGCTCGACGGTCACCTGGGTCCTCAACAACCACGACCAGGTCCGCACCGTCACCCGCTACGGCGAGCCCGCCACCGAGGGCAGCGGCCTCGGCGCCGCCCGGGCCCGCGCCGCCGCCCTGCTGATGCTGGCGCTGCCCGGCGCCGCCTACATCTACCAGGGCGAGGAGCTCGGGCTGCCCGAGGTCGTGGACCTGCCCGACGACGTGCTGACCGACCCGATCTTCCGCCGCACCGGCAGCAGGGCCCGCATCCGCGACGGCTGCCGCGTGCCGCTGCCCTGGTCGGGCCAGGCGTCGCCGTTCGGCTTCACCTCCGGCGTGGAGAGCGCCAAGCCGTGGCTGCCGCAGCCCGAGTACTTCGCCGAGTACGCCACCGACCGCGCGCTCGCCGACACCCGCTCCTTCTGGCACCTGTACCGGGACGGCCTGCAGCTGCGCTCGGCCCTGCTCCAGCTGGGCGAGGGCACGCTGCGCTGGCTGGACACCCCGCCCGGGGTCCTCGCCTTCGAACGCGGCGACCTGGTGTGCGCCGTCAACTTCGGCACCGCGCCGACCCCCGCGCCGGTTCCCGGCTCCCCCCTGCTCGCCAGCGGCACCTGCCCGCCCGGAGTCCTCTCCGGCTCGACGGCTGCCTGGTGGATCCGTTCCTGAACGCCCCGCAAGTCAACTCCCCGAAGGGACATCAACGATGATGCGACGACGTACCACCCTGCTCACCGGCTGCACCGCCCTGGTCCTGGCACTCGGCGCGACCGCCTGCGGCGGCGGCCCCGTCGCGGCCGGCGGCGGCGACAAGTCCCTCGACGGCCAGACGGTCACCGTGGCCGGCGTCTGGTCCGGCACCGAGCAGAAGAACTTCCAGAAGGTGCTGGACGCGTTCACCGAGAAGACCGGCGCCAAGACGCAGTTCACCTCCACCGGCGACAACGTCTCCACCGTCGTCGGCAGCAAGATCGAGGGCGGCAACGCCCCCGACGTCGTGATGGTCCCGCAGGTCGGCGTGCTCAAGCAGTTCGCCCAGAAGGGCTGGCTCAAGCCCCTGTCGAAGAAGACCGAGCAGTCCGTCGACGCCGGCTACGCCCCGGTGTGGAAGGAGTACGGCAGCGTCGACGGCACCCTCTACGGCCTCTACTTCAAGGCCGCCCACAAGTCGACCGTCTGGTACAGCCCCGACGCCCTCGCCCAGGCCGGTGTGAAGCCCCCGAAGACCTACGACGAGATGCTGAAGGCCGGGCAGACCATATCCGACTCCGGGCTCGCCGCGTTCTCCGTCGCCGGTCAGGACGGCTGGACGCTCACCGACTGGTTCGAGAACATCTACCTCTCCCAGGCCGGGCCCGAGAAGTACGACGCCCTCGCCGCCCACGAGCTGAAGTGGACCGACTCCTCCGTCGTCGACGCGCTCGCCACCCTCGGCAAGCTCTTCAAGGACAAGCAGCTCATCGCGGGCGGCCAGAAGGGCGCCCTGAACACCGACTTCCCCGGCTCGGTGGAGAAGGTGTTCGGCCCGGAGCCCGAGGCCGGCATGGTCTACGAGGGCGACTTCGTCGCGGGCGTCGCCAAGGACCAGTTCGGCAAGAAGGTCGGCGAGGACGCGAACTTCTTCCCGTTCCCGGCGGTCGGCGGCGGCGAGGCCCCGGTGGTCAGCGGCGGTGACGCCGCCGTCGTCCTCAAGGACGGCAAGAACCAGAAGGCGGCCCAGGCCCTCCTGGAGTACCTGGCCACCCCGGAGGCCTCCGCGGTGTGGGCCGAGGCCGGCGGCTTCCTCTCCCCGAACAAGAAGCTCGACCTCGCCTCCTACGGCGACGACGTCACCCGCGCCACCGCCAAGTCCCTGGTCGAGGCCGGCGACTCGGTCCGCTTCGACATGTCCGACCAGGCCCCGGCGGCCTTCGGCGGCACCAAGGGCACCGGCGAGTGGAAGCTGCTGCAGGACTTCCTGCGTGACCCGTCGGACCCGAAGGGCACCGCGGCGAAGCTGGAGGCCGCGGCGGCCAAGGCGTACCAGGACTGATACGCCATGACAGCCACCCTCGTGAAAGAGACGAGCCCGCCGACGCCGCCACCCGGCCCGGCCGCCGACCGCACCCGGCGCCTGCGGCGGCGCGGCCGGATCGTCGCCCTGCTGTTCGTCTTCCCGGCGCTGCTGCTGCTCGGCGCGCTCGTGGTCTACCCCGTGCTGTTCAGCGTCGGCCGCAGCTTCTTCGACGCCTCCGGGACGACGTTCGTCGGCGGCGAGAACTACACCGAGATGTTCCGCGACCCGGCGACCCTCAAGGCCGTGCGCAACACGGCCATCTGGGTCGTCGTGGCCCCGGCCCTGCTCACCGGACTCGGCCTGATCCTGGCCGTGCTGGTGGAGAAGGTCCGCTGGGCCACCGCCTTCAAACTGCTCCTGTTCATGCCGATGGCGGTCTCCTTCCTCGCCGCCGGCATCATCTTCCGGCTGGCCTACGACGAGGACCCGGACAAGGGCGTGCTGAACGCGGCGGTCGTCTCCGTCCACGACGCCTTCAAGGACCAGTCGTCCTACCCGACGGCCCGGGCGCGTGACGGGCAGGGCCTGACGAAGGAGAAGGACGGCTCGTACCGCAGTGCGGCCGTCTCGCCCGGGGACGCCGTGACGCTCGGCCTGGTCGGCGTACAGCCGCGCGACCTGCCCGGCGACGCCCGGCCCGCCTCGGAGGCGGTGGGCCGCGAGGCCGCCGCCGGTGAACTGCGCGGGGTCGTCTACCTGGACTTCACCCCCGGCGGGGGAGGGGAGCAGGGCAAGGTCGACGCGCGGGAGAGCGGCCTGCCCGGGATGAAGGTCGAGGCGGTGCGCGACGGCGAGACGGTCGCCGCCGCGACGACCGCGGCCGACGGCTCCTTCCGCTTCGAGGGCCTGGAAGCGGGCTCGTACGCGGTGAAGCTGCCGTCGTCGAACTTCGCTGCGGCCTACGAGGGCGTCTCCTGGCTGGGTCCGGCGCTGGTCACGCCCGCGATCATCGGGGCGTACCTGTGGATCTGGACCGGCTTCGCGATGGTGCTGATCGGGGCGGGCCTGTCGACGCTGCCCCGGGACGCGCTGGAGGCGGCGCGCATGGACGGCGCGAACGAGTGGCAGATCTTCCGCCGGATCACGGTGCCGCTGCTGGCCCCGGTCCTCACGGTCGTCTTCGTCACGCTCGTGATCAACGTGATGAAGGTCTTCGACCTCGTCTACATCATCGCGCCCGGGCCCGTGCAGGAGGACGCGACCGTGCTGGCGACGCAGATGTGGCTGGTGTCGTTCGGCGGCGGCAACAACCAGGGCCTCGGCAGCGCGCTCGGTGTGCTGCTCCTGCTGCTCGTCGTCCCGGCCATGGTGTTCAACGTCCGCCGTTTCCGAAGGAGTCAGCGATGAACGCGGTGCGGCGCGGGCTGGGCAGCGCAGTCGTCCAGGCCTTCCTCGTCGTGGTGGGGCTGGTGTGGATGACCCCGCTGGCCGGGCTGTTCCTGTCCTCCCTGCGCTCCGCCGACGACACGGCGAAGGGCGGCTGGTGGACGGTGTTCGCCACGCCCGGGCAGCTGTCCTTCGACAACTACGGCTCGCTGCTGCAGAACGCCGGCATCACGCAGGCGTTCTGGAACACGGTGCTGATCTCGGTGCCGACGACGGTGCTGGTCGTGGTGGTGGCGGCGCTCGCCGGATACGCCTTCGCGTGGCTGGACTTCCCCGGGCGGGAGGCGATCTTCCTGGTCGTGGTCGCGCTGCTGGTGGTGCCCGTGCAGATCGGCCTGCTGCCGGTCGCCAAACTCTTCGGGCAGCTCGGCCTGTTCGGCACCATCCCCGGGGTCGTCCTCTTCCACGTGGCCTACGGGCTGCCGTTCGCGGTGTTCCTGCTGCGCAACTACTTCGCCGAGATGCCGAAGGAGATGCTGGAGGCGGCCCGGATGGACGGCGGCAGCGAGTGGCGCATCTTCACCCGCCTGGTGCTGCCCGTGGGACGCCCGGCGATCGCGTCCCTGGCCATCTTCCAGTTCCTGTGGGTGTGGAACGACATGCTGGTGGCGCTGCTGTTCGCGGACAGCTCCGCACAGCCGCTGACGGTGGAACTGCAGTCCCAGATACGCCAGTTCGGCAGCAACATCGACGTCCTGGCCCCCGGGGCGTTCCTGTCCCTGGTCGTCCCGGTCGTCGTGTTCTTCGCGTTCCAGAGGCACTTCGTGCAGGGGGTGATGGCGGGCTCGGTGAAGTAGCCCGCCGCCCCTGCCCGCCGGCCGTCCCGGCTCGTCAGCCGTCCACCGCCGCCACGGCGCGCTCGACATGGGCGCGCAGGCTGCGCGGTGGGCGGCCGGTGAGGCGTTCGACCGTGTCGGTCACCCGGTCCTCGGCCCCCTCGGCGATGGCCCGGTCCAGACCGGCGAGGACCGCGGCGAACTCCTGCGGCAGGAACCCCGCCAGCCGGTCGCGCAGCTGCTCGAAGGTCAGCCGCCGGTGGGTCACGGCACGCCCCGTCACCTCGCCGATGACGGCGGCGGCCTCGTCGTAACTCAGCGCCTGCGGCCCGGTGACGACCAGATCGCCTGCCGCCTCGGGGCCGTCGGTCAGCGCGTGCACGGCGACGGCGGCGATGTCGTCGGCGTCCACGAAGGCCACGCGCCCGTCGTCCGTCGCGGTCCGGATGACGCCCTCCTCCCGGATGCTGCGGGCGTGCTCGTGGTCACCGGTGAGGTTCTGCATGAACCACGAGGGCCGCAGGGCCGCCCACGCCGGGAACAGACCGGGCAGGGCCTGCTGCACCTGCCCGACGGCCGGCCCGCCGGAGGGGATCGCCGAGGAGGACAGCAGCACGGCCCGCTCCACCCCGAGGGCGCGGGCCCTCTCCAGGAACGGCAGCATGACGGCGGCCGGGTCGGGATCGCCGACCGGCGGGACCAGGTAGACCCGGTCCGCGCCCCGCAGCGCCTCCTCGAACGTCCCCGGGTCGTACCAGTCGAAACGGACCGCCTCGGCACCGGCGACGGGGACCGCGCGGCGGCTCGCCGCCCGCACCTTTCGCCCCCGCTCGGTGAGCAGCCGGGCCACGCGCCCGCCGGTCGTGCCGGTGGCGCCGATGACGAGGGTGGCCGCCGTCACCGGTCCCTCCCGGCGAAGTCGGCCGTGCCGTCCTGGGGGACGGCGAGCGGGTTCCAGTAGTCGCGGTAGTGCGTGAAGCGGCCGTCGGCGACCGTCACCACGGCGATGTACGTCATGTCGAACGGGTCTCCGCTCCGCACCAGCCGCCCCACTCCGCGCATCTCGACCACGACGGTCGCGGGGTCGTCGGTCCGGCGGATCGTCAGGTCGGGGAAGGCGTGCAGGTCGATGTGGTCGGGATAGTCCCGCATGTAGGCGTGGACGGCCGCCCTGCCCTCCAGCCGCCTCGGCCACCCCTCGGGTGCGAACGGGAACTCCAGGACGCCGTCGTCGTCCCAGAGCCCGACCCAGCCGTCGATGTCCTTGTCGAGCAGCAGCCGCAGGCTGTGGCGGAACAGCTCGTCGGGTGGTGTGGATGTGGTCATGGGTGTCCCTCCGGTAGTATGCGGACCGCTGGTCCGCTTCGACGATGATACGGACCGACGGTCCGGATAAGCAAGATGCGGACCCATGGTCCGCTTATCTTCCTGCCGGGTTCAAGGAGACGGAGGCATCCCGTGCCCGACCGCAAGCCCCGCGTGGACGCCCTGCGCAACCGCGAGTCCGTCCTGGCGGCGGCCGACCGGCTCTTCGCCACGTGCGCGAGCCCCGAGGACGTCACCATGGCCGACATCGCGGCCGCGGCCGGCGTCGGCAAGGGCACCCTCTTCCGGGGGTTCGGCGACCGCACGGGCCTGGTCCGCGCGCTCCACGCGTCCCGGCTCGAACCGATCCGCCACGCCGTCGCCGAGGGGCCCCGCCCGCTCGGCCCCGGCACACCCCCCGCCGAACGCGTCCCGGCCCTGCTCGACGCCCTGCTCTGCTTCAAGCTCGACCACCGGCACCTGTCCCTCGCCCTGGAGGGCACGGGAAGCGACAGTCCCTACGGCGCCGCCCACTACGACTGGTGGCACGGCACGCTCCGGGACGTCCTGGAGCAGCTGCCCGGTTTCACCGACGCCGCCTTCACCGCCCACGCCCTGCTGGCCGCGGTCCGCGCGGACCTCGTCGACCACCTGACCGACCGGCAGCACCTGACGCGCGAGCGCCTCCGCGCCGACCTGGCCGCCTACACCGCACGGGTGCTGGCCGGCGACTGAGCCCGGGAACACCGAAGCGGGCGGGGCCCCCCCCCCCCCGGGCGCGGCCCCGACCCACCCCCCACCGTCAGGCGAAGACGCGCGCACCCCACCCACCCGCACAGGCCGCCGCAAGCACCCGCCCACCACGCCCGAGCCATAATCGAGCCGTGAGCGCAGAAACCGGCACCCCCAGCCCTGAGGGCCCCCGCCCCGAGCCCCTCCGCTTCTTCGGCACGACCTGGGTGCACCACGACAACGGCTACGCCGCCCGCCGCGTCGCGGTGGCCGCCGGTTCCCTCGCCGCTGCCGCCGCCTCCTGCGTCGTCCTCCGCCTCGCCTACCAGGGCCTGCAGATCGCCGCGATCGGCAGTTTCGTCTCGCTCCTCATGATCGTCATGTTCGCGGTGTGCAGCGCGATGGCCTTCCGCCACACCTGGGACGGCTTCACCCGCCGCCCCGACCCCGACCGTCAGGCCTCCCTGCGCGGCCTCCTCTCCATCGGCTTCGTCGGCTCCCTCCTCGCCTACTTCTTCCGCTCGCTCAGCGAGGCCCCGGGCGAGAAGCTGCACCGCGCCGAGTACGAGTCGGCCCGCAAGCTGTACGAGAAGCGCACGACCCGCCGCTCGGGCAACCCGTCAAGAAAGCGCCGCACCTGACGGCCCGACACCCCATCCGGCGGCCCCACGCCCCCTCACCGAAAACTCACCGTCACGGCCCGCGCCCGCAGCCACCGTGGCGGTATGACCGAACCAACCCACGACCCGACGTCTCCGCCGAGAAGCGCGACGTCAACGCCCGCGCCGCCGACCCCACCGGCCGCCGCTCCTTCACCCGCCGCGTCCCGGTCGACACCCACTCGGTGTTCCTGACGCAGGACGAGGAACACACCGCGGCCTTCCTCGCAGCCGAACGCGAGCACCTGCTCTGGGCCTTCCCGGACGGCCACGTCGAAGAGGTCCACGACGTGATCCTCCTCCTCGCCAGAACGCCCCCCCCGCCTGACACCCCCGCCCCCGGGCCACCCGCAGCCGCACGCCACCGCCCACCGCCCGCCGACCGCTTGACGCCCCCCACCACCGGGAGCATTATTCATCACGTGATGAATAAAACTCCCGGTCCACCGCCCCCCGCCACCGCCAAGGACCCGCAGGCGGACCCGGAGGCGGTCCACGCCCAGCACCTCACCGTCACCCGCGGCCCCCGCACGGTCCTGCGCGACCTCGCCTTCACCGTCCCCCGCGGCCGGATCACCGGCCTCCTCGGCCCCTCCGGCTGCGGCAAGTCCACCCTGATGCGCGCCGTCGTCGGCACCCAGGCCAAGGTCACCGGCACCCTCGACGTCCTCGGCCACCCCGCCGGCCACCCCACCCTGCGCACCCGCATCGGCTACGTCACCCAGGCCCCGTCCGTGTACGACGACCTGACCGTCCGGCAGAACCTCGACTACTTCGCCGCGATACTCGACCCCGGCCGCCCCTCGGCGGACCGCCGCCACGAGCGCGTCACCCGGGCCCTGGCCGACGTCGACCTCACCTCCCACGCCGACGCCCTGGCCGGCAACCTCTCCGGCGGCCAGCGCAGCCGCGTCTCCCTGGCCGTCGCCCTCCTCGGCACGCCCGAACTCCTGGTCCTGGACGAACCCACCGTCGGCCTCGACCCGGTCCTGCGCCGTGACCTCTGGGCCCTCTTCCACGACATCGCGGCGAGCCGCGGTGCCACCCTCCTGGTCTCCTCCCACGTCATGGACGAGGCCGAGCGCTGCCACCGCCTCCTGCTCATGCGCGACGGCGAGCTGCTCGCCGACGGCACCCCCGACGCCCTGCGCGCCCGCACCGGAGCCGAGACGGTCGAAGAGGCCTTCCTCCACCTGGTCGACCAGGCCGCGGCGGCAGCCCGCACCAAGGAGACGACCCGATGAGCACCTCGACCACCCCCACCCCCACCCCCACCACCGCCTCCACTCCCGCCCGGCCACGGGCCCTGAGCGCGTCCCGCACGACCGCCACCGCGGCCCGGGTCCTGCGCCAGCTCACCCACGACCCCCGCACCATCGCGCTGCTGATCCTCATCCCCTGCGTGATGCTGCTCCTGCTCCGCTACGTCTTCGACGGCAGCCCACGCACCTTCGACAGCATCGGCGCGTCCCTCCTCGGGATCTTCCCGCTGATCACGATGTTCCTGGTGACCTCCATAGCCACCCTGCGCGAACGCACCTCCGGCACCCTCGAACGCCTCCTCGCCATGCCCCTCGGCAAGGGCGACCTCATCGCCGGCTACGCCCTCGCCTTCGGCACCCTCGCGATCATCCAGTCCGCCCTGGCCACCGGCCTCGCGCTCTGGCTCCTCGGCCTCGACGTCACCGGCAGCCCCTGGCTCCTCCTCCTGGTGGCCCTCCTCGACGCCCTCCTCGGCACGGCCCTCGGCCTGTTCGTCTCGGCCTTCGCGGCCTCGGAGTTCCAGGCGGTCCAGTTCATGCCGGCGGTGATCTTCCCTCAGCTCCTCCTGTGCGGCCTGTTCACCCCGCGCGAGGACATGCACCCGGCCCTGGAGACCCTCTCCGACGTCCTGCCCATGTCCTACGCCGTCGACGGCATGAACGAGGTCCTGCGCCACACCGACATGACGGCCACCTTCGTCCGGGACGTCCTGATCGTCGCCGGCTGCGCCCTGCTGGTCCTGGCCCTCGGAGCGGCGACCCTCAGGCGCCGGACCACCTAGCCACCTAGCCACTTAGCCGCCTAGCCACTTAGCCACCTGGCCACCTAGCCACCTGGCCACCCGGCCGCGCGCCGCCGTCCCGCCCACCGGACACCGGCCCACCCCGCCACCCCCGGGTGCGAGGATGAACCAGGACGACGCGCAACCCCCGGAGGGCACCGAAAGCCATGACCCAGAAAGTCGCAGTCCTCGGCACCGGCAAGATCGGCGAAGCCCTGCTCAGCGGAGTGATCCGCGCCGGCTGGACCCCGTCCGACCTCCTGGTCACCGCCCGCCGCCCGGAACGAGCCGAGGAACTCCGCACCCGCTACGGCGTCACCCCGGTCACCAACGCCGAGGCCGCCAAGACCGCCGACACCCTGATCCTCACGGTCAAGCCGCAGGACATGGGCACCCTCCTCGACGAGCTCGCCCCCCACGTCCCCGCCGACCGCCTGGTCATCAGCGGAGCCGCCGGCATCCCCACGGCCTACTTCGAGGAGCGCCTGGCCCCCGGCACCCCGGTCGTCCGCGTCATGACGAACACCCCCGCCCTGGTCGACGAGGCCATGTCCGTCATCTCCGCCGGCACCCACGCCACCGCCGACCACCTCGCCCACACCGAGGAGATCTTCGGCGCCGTCGGCAAGACGCTCCGCGTCCCCGAGTCCCAGCAGGACGCCTGCACGGCCCTGTCCGGCTCCGGCCCGGCCTACTTCTTCTACCTGGTCGAGGCCATGACGGACGCCGGCATCCTCCTGGGCCTGCCCCGAGACAAGGCCCACGACCTCATCGTCCAGTCCGCCATCGGCGCCGCGACGATGCTCCGCGACAGCGGCGAACACCCGGTCAAGCTCCGCGAGAACGTCACGTCCCCCGCGGGCACGACGATCAACGCCATCCGCGAGCTGGAGAACCACGGCGTACGGGCCGCCCTCATCGCCGCCCTCGAAGCCGCCCGCGACCGCAGCCGCGCCCTGGCCTCCGGCAACAACAGCTGACCACCGGGCAGGGGGCGGCCCGCACCCCCGCCCCCGCCCCGGTCACCTCACCCGGGAACCGGTACCGCCTCGGTCACCGCCGGCAGCAACCCGATCGCCCGGTAGGCGGCATCGACCCGCGGCCGGGCCATCCCCCGGGCCCGCTCCGCCCCGTCGCGCAGCACCGCCTCCACATACGCCGGGTCCGCGCACAGCGCCCGGTGCCTCTCCTGCACCGGCCGCAGCACCTCCACCACCGCCTCGGCGGTGTCCCGCTTCAGCTGTCCGTAGGACGTGTACGCACCACTCAGCCGCTCGGGGTCCCCATCGGTGCACGCCGCCAGGATCTCCAGCAGATTGGCGAGCCCCGGCCGGGCCTCCCGGTCGTACACGACCTCCCGCCCGCTGTCGGTCACCGCCCGCATGACCTTCTTCCGCACCACGTCCGGCTCGTCCAGCAGATAGACGATCCCCGGCCCGACGTCGTCGCTCTTGCCCATCTTCGACGCCGGGTCCTGCAGGTTCATCACGCGCGCGGCCACCCCCGGGTTCGTGGCCCGCGGCACCACGAACGTGTGCCCGTACCGCTGGTTGAACCGCGCGGCCAGATCACGCGCCAGTTCCACGTGCTGCCGCTGGTCGTCCCCCACCGGCACCTCGCCGGCCCCGTACGCCAGGATGTCCGCCGCCATCAGTACGGGATAGGTCAGCAGCGACAGCCGCACACTCCCGCCCCGCCCCTGCTCCCGCGCGGCCTTCTCCTTGTACTGGATCATCCGCCGCATCTCACCGTCGGTGGCCACGCACTCCAGCACGTACGACAACCGCGCGTGCTCGTCCACATGACTCTGCACGAACACCGTGCAGAGCTCGGGATCCAGCCCGGACGCCAGCAGCAGCGTCGCCGCCTGCCTGGTGAGCCGCCGCACCCGCGCGGGATCGTGCTCCACGGTCAGCGCGTGCAGATCCACGACACAGAACAGGGCGTCGGCCTGGTGCTGATCCACCTCGGCCCACCGCCGCATGGCCCCCAGGCAGTTCCCCAGCGTCAGGTGCCCGGTCGGCTTGATCCCGCTGAAGACCCGTGTCATCTCTTCTCCACCTCCTGGTCGTGACCACCGCCCCGAGCGGCCGCCCCTCGGTGTCCAGGAGGGAGAAACACGAACGGCCGCCGGAGCGGCGGCCGTTGAGTGCATACGTGAGGACGGCCGCCGTCAGGCGGCCCACCAGAACTGGCTGCACGTACGCGTCGTCATGCACCCCACCGTACGCCCCGAAGGCCCGCTCCACCCGTGAGTTGACACGCCCCGACCCGATCCGTACTGTTCTCCGAGTTGCCCGACGTGAGCGCCGACTCCGGTCGGTCCCCGGGCAGCCAATCCGCAGGTACCAACCACTACTCGACGCAGTAGCTCTGTCGTCGTTTCATTGGCATGCGTATTCACGGAATGAGGAATCCCCGTTCGAAAGGACGCGGCCCCCGATTGGCTCGGGAGCCGGGGAATCCGCTAAAGTCTCACTCGTCGGAACGGCCCAACAGCCGCGAAGACAAGCCCCGCTGACTGGGGATCAGGCCCGAAAGGATCTGATAGAGTCGGAACCGCCGGAAAGGGAAACGCGAAAGCGGAAACCTGGAAAGCGCCGAGGAAATCGGATCGGAAAAGGATCT
>NZ_JBNCNM010000011.1:0-196015 GCF_049846985.1 Streptomyces sp. DT190
CCCGAACGACTCCCACACCGCCGCCAGCGACACCATCACCGCCCACAACACCGGCTGCACCACATCCACCCGGTCCAGCCCCGGCGCATCCCCCTCACCCCGCACCACATCAACCAACGACCAGTCCACAAAAGGCGACAGCGCCTCAGCGCACTCCGCGAACCGCGCCGCGAACACCGGGGAGGAGTCGAGCAGCTCCACCGCCATCCCCACCCACTGCGCCCCCTGTCCCGGGAACACGAACACCGGGTCGACGGTCTCGCCGGGGCTCGTGGTGACGCCGCGTGCGGTGTTGGCGGGCTGTTCGCCGCGGGCCACAGCGCGCAGGGCGTCCAGAAGGGCGTCGCGGTCGGCGCCGACGACCACCGCGCGCTCCTCCAGGGCGGCACGGCCGGTGGCCAGGGTGTGGGCGACGTCCGCGCTGCGGAGGTCCGCGGACTGCACGCGCTCGGCGAGCCGCTGGGCCTGCTCCCGCAGCGCGGTCTCGGAGCGCGCGGACAGCAGCCACGGTACGACGGTCCCGGGCCGCTCGGTGTCGGGCCGCTCGGCGCCGGAGGCTTCCGACTCCTCGACCGGGGGCGCCTGTTCGATGACGACGTGTGCGTTGGTGCCGCTGCCGCCGAAGGAGGAGACGCCGACGCGGCGCGGCCGGTCGTGCTCGGGCCATGCGACGGCTTCGGTGAGCAGGCGCAGCGTGCCGGAGGACCAGTCGACGTGGGGGGTGAGCTCGTCCGCGTGCAGGGACTTGGGGACGATGTCGTGCCGCAGGGCCTCGACCATCTTGATGACACCGGCGATGCCCGAGGCGGCCTGGGTGTGACCGATGTTGGACTTCAGGGAGCCGATCCAGAGGGGACGGTCGGCGTCGTGTTCCCTGCCGTAGGTGGCAAGGAGCGCCTGTGCCTCGATCGGGTCGCCGAGCTTGGTGCCGGTACCGTGCGTCTCGACCACGTCCACGTCCGCCGCCGACACCCCGGCGTCCGCGAGGGCCGCGCGGATGACCCGCTGCTGCGAGGGACCGTTCGGCGCGGTGAGACCGTTGGACGCGCCGTCCTGGTTGATGGCGGAGCCCCGCACCACCGCGAGGACCTGGTGGCCGCGCTCCTGTGCGTCCGACAGCCGCTCCAGCAGGAGCACGCCGACGCCCTCGCCCCAGCCGGTGCCGTCGGCTCCGGCGGCGAACGGCTTGCAGCGGCCGTCGGGCGCGAGTCCGCGCTGACGGCTGAACTCGATGAAGTTGCGCATGGTGGCCATGACGGTGGCACCGCCGGCGACGGCCATGGAGCATTCGCCGGAGCGCAGGGCGCGGACCGCGAGGTGCAGCGCGACCAGCGACGAGGAGCACATGGTGTCGAGGCTGACGGCGGGGCCCTCGAAGCCGAGGCTGTAGGCGATACGGCCGGACAGGACCGCGGCGGATCCGCCGGTCAGCAGATGCCCTTCGACGCCTTCGGGGGCGCCCGTGCCGTCGTTGGCGTACGCCTGGTTGCTGGCGCCGATGAAGACGCCCGTGTCGCTGCCGCGCAGGGTGGTCGGATCGATGCCGGCCCGCTCGAACGCTTCCCAGGTGGTCTCCAGCAGCAGGCGCTGCTGCGGGTCCATCGCCGTCGCCTCACGCGGCGAGATCTCGAAGAAGCCGGCGTCGAACTCGGCGGCGTCGTGCAGGAAGGCGCCCTGGCGGACGTAGCTCGTGCCGACCCGGTCGGGGTCCGGGTCGTAGAGCGCGTCCAGGTCCCAGCCACGGTCGGTCGGCAGGTCCGAGACGGTGTCGACGCCGTCGGCGACGACCTGCCACAGGTCCTCGGGGGTGCGCACGCCGCCGGGCATACGGCAGGCGGTCGCCACGATGGCGATCGGTTCGTGCGCCCGCGTCTCCAGGTCGGTGAGCCGGCGCCGTGTCTGGCGCAGGTCGGTGGTGACGCGCTTGAGGTACTCGCGGAGCTTGTCCTCGGTGGTGTCCGTGTTGCCCATGGCAGTCAGCCCTTCGAGAATCGGGAGATCGTGTCGGGGGACCGCTCAGGAGATCCCGAGTTCCCTGTCGATCAGGTCGAACATGTCCTGGTCGGAGGCGCCGACCAGTTCCTCGTCGACGGCCGTCTGCGCCGGCTCGTCGGTGGGTGCCGTCCAGCTGTCCAGCAGGCCGCGCAACGCGTTCGCGAGCTCCTGCCTGTCGGCCGGGTCGGCCGCGGCCCGGTAGGCCGCTTCGATCTCCCGCAGCCGGGGGTCGAGGGCGTCGCCGGGAGTGGTGTCCGGGAAGAGCTCGGCTTCGAGGTGGTCGGCCAGCGCCTTCGGCGTCGGGTGGTCGAACACGATCGTCGCGGGCAGGCGGGTGCCGAGCGCCGCGCCGAGTCGGTTGCGCAGTTCGACCGCCGTCAACGAGTCGAAGCCCATGTCGCGGAACGCCTTGCCCGCCCTGACGCCGTCGCCGGAGCCCAGAACCGTGGAGACGTGGGTCCGGACCAGGTCGACCAGGCGTCGGTGCCGCTTGGCGGGTGGCAGAGCGGCGAGTTCCCCGCGCAGTCCGTGGGCCGCGGCGGTGTCGGTCTCCGGGGCGGCCTCCTCTTCCCGGCGTTCCGCCAGCAGGTCCCGGACCTCGGGCACCTCGTCGATGAGCGGCCGGTGACCGTGCACGCAGTACGCCGGTACGAAACGGTCCCACCGGATGTCGGCGACGACCAGGGTCGTCTCACCGTCCGCGACCGCCTCGCGCAGCGCGCGCACGGCGGGCCTCGGCTCCATGGCGGGCACGCCACGGCGCAGGAGCTGCTCGGCGACCTCGGCGTCGACCATGCCGCCGCCCGCCCAGGCGCCCCAGGCGATCGAGGTGGCGGGCAGTCCCGCGGCCCGGCGTCGCTGGGCGAGTGCGTCGAGGTGGGCGTTGGCGGCGGCGTACGGTGCCTGTCCGCCGTTGCCCCAGACCCCGGCGCCGGAGGAGAACAGTACGAAGGCGTCCAGCGGCCGGTCGCTCAGCAGGTCGTGCAGGTTCTGGGCGCCGACGACCTTGGCGTGCATGAGGTCGACGGCCTCGTCCGCGTCGATCCCGGTGAGGGGCCTGGCCAGGTCGACGGCCCCGGCAGTGTGGACGACCGCGGTGAGCGGCAGGTCGTCCGGTACGCCGGCCAGGAGCGCGGCGAGCGCGGTGCGGTCGGCGACGTCGCAGGCGGCGATGGTGACCCGGCAGCCGAGGGCGGTCAGCTCCCGCTCCAGTTCGGCCGCGCCGGGGGCGTCGGGGCCGCGCCTGCTGGTGAGCAGCAGGTGACCGGCGCCGTCGCGGGCGAGGTCACGGGCCACGTGGGCGCCGAGCGCACCGGTGCCTCCGGTGATGAGGACGGTTCCACGGGGCTTCCAGACGGAACCGGCGGCCGTCGGCTCCGGGCGCCGGGGCGAGCGGATCATGCGCCGGACGCGGACACCACCGGCGCGGACAGCGAACTCCGTCTCCCTGCCCCCTGTTGCGCCGTCGCCTGCGCCGGGCCCGGCCAGCAGGGCGGGCAGGCGGGACAGCAGCGCGTGCGCCCCGTCTCCGGCGGGGAGGTCGACGAGGCCACCGGACCGCTCGGGATCGTCGAGCGCGGCCACCCTCAGCAGGCCCCATACGGCGGCCTGGCCGGCGTTCGGCGCCTCCGGGGCCGCGTCCACGGCGACCGCTCCCCGCGTCACCGTCCACAGGGCGGTGGCGAGTCCGGCGTCCGCGAGTGCCTGGCTCAGGGCCATGGAGGCCAGAAGGCCCCGTGAGACGCCGTTGCTCCGCTTGTCGGAGGTGTCGTCCAGCGCGAGGAGTGACAGCACTCCCGCGGGCGGTTCCGCAGGGGAGGTGACGGCGGCCAGCCGGTCGGCGACCACCGCCCGATCCGCGTTCTCGGGCACGGTGAGGCACACGACGTCAGCGCCCGCCTCTTCCAGTACATCCCGTGTCCGCGGCATCAGCTCGCCGTCGGTCCACGTCTCGGGGACGGCGAGGAGCCAGGTGCCGCGCAGGGGCGCGGTGGCGGGCAGGGGCGCGGTGGCGGGCAGCTCGTGGGGTCGCCAGACCACCCGGTACCGCCAGCCGTCCACCGTCTCCCGCTCCTTGCCCGCCTTGCGCCAGGCCGCCAGCGCCGGGACGACGGCTCGCAGCCCGTCCCGGTCGGACACCCCGAGCGTGGTGGCCAGCTCCTCCAGGTCGCCTTCCTCCACCGTGCGCCAGAACCGCTCCTGCATCGGATCGGAGGAGTTCCGCTGCTCGGCCTTCGGCGCCTCCAGCCAGTAACGGCGGCGCTGGAAGGCGTAGGTGGGCAGGTCGACGCGGCGCGGGGACAACCCCTCGAAGGCGGCCGTCCAGTCCACCGCGACACCACGCGCCCACGCCTCGCCCAGGGACACATACAAGCGGTCCAGGCCGCCCTCGCCCCGCCTCAGGGAACCGACGACCACGGCATCGGCACCCGCCGCCTCCACCGTCTCCGCCACCGGAACGGTCAGCACCGGATGCGGACTCATCTCCAGGAACGCACCGTGCCCGGACTGGGCGAGCCGACGGACGGCCGGCTCCAACCGCACCGTCTGGCGCAGGTTGCGGTACCAGTACCCGGCATCCGTCTCACCACCGGTGATCCACTCCCCCGTCACCGTCGACTGGAACGGCACCGACGGCTCCCCGGCCACCACCGGGGCCAGGACTTCGGCCAACTCGCCCTTGATGGCCTCGACATGCGCCGAGTGCGAGGCGTAGTCCACCTCAATACGACGCACCCGAATGCCCTCATGCTCCGCACGCATGACCAACTCGTCCAGCGCGTCCGCATCACCGGAGACGACCGTCGAGGTGGGCCCGTTGACCGCCGCGACGGAGATCCGGCCCTCCCACCGGCCGATCAGAGCGTCGGTGTCCTCATGGGACAGCGCCACCGACACCATCCCGCCGCGCCCGGCCAGCGCCACGATCGCCTTCGACCGCAACGCCACCACCCGCGCACCGTCCTCGACGCTCAACGCGCCCGACACCACCGCCGCAGCGATCTCGCCCTGCGAATGACCCACCACAGCAGCCGGCCGCACCCCGAACGACTCCCACACCGCAGCCAGCGACACCATCACCGCCCACAACACCGGCTGCACCACATCCACCCGGTCCAGCCCCGGCACACCCCCCTCACCCCGCACCACATCAACCAACGACCAGTCCACAAAAGGCGACAGCGCCTCAGCACACTCCACGAACCGCGCCGCGAACACCGGCGACGACTCGAGAAGCTCAACCGCCATCCCCACCCACTGCGCCCCCTGACCCGGGAACACGAACACCGGCGAACCAGCCGACGCCGACACCACACCCGACGCCACCGGCTCACCCGCCACCAGCACCGCCCGATGCTCGAACACCGACCGCGACGTCACCAACGACCACGCCACATCCACCGGACGCACCGAAGCCGACCCCACGAAGGCGTTCAACCGCTCAATCTGCCCGGCCAGCGACTCCTCGGAACGAGCCGACACCAGCAACGGAACGACGACCTCGCCCCCGCCCACAGACGGCTCCCCGGCCTCCGCGACGGGCGCCGTCTCAACCTCCTCCAAAATCACGTGCGCGTTCGTCCCACTGATCCCGAACGACGACACCCCCGCCCGCCGAGGACGCCCATCCGGCGCCTCCCACTCCCGAGCCCGCCCCAGCAACTCCACCGAACCCGACGACCAGTCCACGATCGTGCTGGGCCGTTCGGCCCTGAGCGACTTGGGCAGTGCTCGGACCCTCATCGCCTCGACCATCTTGATGACGCCGGCCATGCCCGAAGCGGCCTGGGGGTGACCGATGTTGGACTTCACCGAGCCCAGCCAGAGCGGACGGTCGGCGTCCCGGTCTCGGCCATAGGTGGCGAGGAGGGCCTGCGCCTCGATCGGGTCACCCAACTTGGTACCGGTGCCGTGCGCCTCGACCACGTCCACGTCCGCCGCCGACACCCCCGCGTCCGCCAACGCAGCACGGATCACCCGCTCCTGCGCAGGACCGTTCGGAGCCGTCAGCCCGTTCGACGCACCGTCCTGATTGATGGCCGAACCCCGCACCACAGCCAGCACCCGATGCCCCCGCGCCCGCGCATCCGACAACCGCTCCAGCAGCAACACGCCCACCCCCTCGGAGAGGGCGAACCCGTCCGCGTCGGCGGCGAACGGCTTGCAGCGGCCGTCGGGGGCGAGCGCCCGCTGACGGCTGAAGGCGACGAACGCACCCGGGCCCGCCATCACCGTGGCGGCCCCGGCGACGGCGAGGGAGCAGTCGCCGTTGCGCAGGGCGCGCACGGCCAGGTGCAGCGCGACCAGCGAGGACGAGCAAGCGGTGTCGACGGTCACCGCCGGACCCTCCAGCCCCAGCGCGTAGGCGATGCGACCCGAGGCCACGCTGGCTGCGGCTCCCGTGGCGAGGTAACCCTCGTTGTCGCCGGACGCGGCGCGCAGCCGGGTGGCGTACTCCTGGTCGGTGAGGCCGATGTAGACACCCGTGGAACTGCCGCGCAGCGCCTTGGGATCGATGCCGGCGCGTTCCAGGGTCTCCCAGGTGGTCTCCAGCAGCAGCCGCTGCTGCGGGTCCATCGCCGTCGCCTCACGCGGCGAGATACCGAAGAAGCCGGCGTCGAACTCGGCCGCCCCGTCGAGGAATCCGCTCTCCCGGACGTAGCTGGTGCCCAGGTGGTCGGGGTCGGCGTCGTACAGGGCGTCCAGATCCCAGCCGCGGTCGGCCGGCAGCGGCGTGATGGCGTCCACCTCGTCGGCGACCAGTCGCCACAGGTCCTCGGGACTGCGCACACCGCCGGGGAAACGGCACCCCATGGACACGATCGCGATGGGGTCGTCCGCGCGGACCTCGTCCGTGCCGCCCGCGTCGGCAGCCGTCGCCCGCTGCGGCTCCCGCTCCGTCCGGCCGAACGCGCGCTCGTCGACGTAGGCGGCCAGGGCCGTGATGCTGGGGTGGTCGAAGACGACCGTGGTGGGCAAGGTCAGCCCGGTGGCGCGGTTGAGCCGGTCGCGCAGGGAGACGGCGGTCAGGGAGTCGAAGCCCAAGTCCTTGAAGGCGGTCTCGTCGCCAAGTGCGCCGGCTTCGGCGGGGGTGTGTCCGAGTACGGCGGCCACGTGGGCGCTGACCAGGGCGCGCAGTGCGGCCGGCCGGCGGGCGGGCTCCAGTGCCGCGATGTCGCCCAGCGCGCCGGTGGAGCCACGGGCGTCGGTCCCCTCGCCGCCTTCGTCCAAGGGGGCCGCCACGGCGTCGGGCAGCTCCCGCAGGAGTGCGCTGTCGCGCACGGAGGTGAAGACCTCGGCGAAGCGCCTCCAGTTCACGTCGGCGACGGCGACACAGGTGTCGTCGTGGTCCAGGGCCTGCTGGAGTCCGGCGATCGCGGAGGCGGGCTCGATCACGGGGACGCCCCTGCGCCGGAGGTCGTCCTGCACCGACTCGGCGATCATGCCACCGCCCGCCCAGGGTCCCCAGGCGACGGAGAGGACATGGGCCCCGTCGGCTCGGCGGCGCTGGGCACGGGCGTCGAGGATGGCGTTGGCGGCGCCGTACGCGGCGTGGTCGGCGACGCCCCAGGTGCCGGAGATGGACGAGAAGTAGACCACGGCGTCCAGTCGCTCGGTGTCGAGGACCGCGTCGAGGTGTTCCGCGCCCAGCACCTTTCCGGAGAGGGTGGCCGCGAGGTCGTCCACGCCGGCCTCCGTGATCGGCCCGAGCACGCTCACGCCGGCCGCGTGGACGACGGAGCGTACGGGGGTGCCGTCCGCGGCGAGGCGATCGACCAGGCCGGCCACCGCCTCGCGGTCGGCCGTGTCGCAGGCGGCGACCGTGATCCGGGTGCCGCGCGACCGCAGTTCGGTGCGGAGTTCCTCGACGTGCGGGCCGTCGCCCGTCCGTCCGGTGAGGACGACGTGGTCGGCGCCGTTGTCGGCCAGCCAGCGGGTGACGTGGGCGCCCAGCGCGCCGGTGCCTCCGGTGACGAGGACGGTGCCGCGCGGCGTCCAGACACGCGGGGCCGTCCTGCCGCCCGTGGGGGCGTGGACGAGCCGGCGGCCGTACGCCTTGCCGTCTCGCAGGGCGACCTGGTCCTCCTCGGCACCCGCGGCGATGACGTCGGGCAGCAGGGCGAGGGTGCCGGGGGCGGGAGTCGCGGGGACGTCGACGAGACCGCCCCACCGCCTGGGATGCTCCAGAGCGGCTGCCCGGCCCAGGCCCCAGACGCCGGCCTGGACGGGGGACGTCGGCGCGTCGTGCGGGCCCGTTCCCACGGCCCCCTGGGTCACACACCACAGGGGCGTCTCGATCCCCGCGTCACCGAGTGCCTGGACGAGGGCGAGGGTGCCGGCCAGTCCCAGCGGAACGGCAGGGTGCTCCGGGTGCGGCCGTGTGTCGAGGGACAGCAGGGAGAGGACACCGGTGACCGCCTCGACACCAACGGTCCGGCCGAGCAGCGCCTGAAGGTCCGCCCGGTTCATGTCCCCGGACGCGACGGCGAGGGTCAGGGTGCGGACACCTCGGTCCTCGAGTGCGGCCCGCACCGCGGTGGCCACGGTGCCGCCCTCGGCGGCTGTGGGGACGACGAGCAGCCAGGTGCCTTCGACGGCGACCGGGGCGGCCGCAGCCGGAAGGGCTCGCCACTCGACCCGGTGACGCCAGCCGTCCACCGCGGCTCGTTCCCGGCGCGCCTTGCGCCAGGCGGCCAGTGCCGGGACGACGGCGTGCAGCCCGTCCTGGTCGGAGACACCGAGGGTTTCCGCCAGCTCCGACAGATCGCCTTCCTCCACCGTCCGCCAGAACTGCTCCTCGACGGGATCGGCGGCCTTCTCCCCGGCCTTCGGCGCTTCCAGCCAGTAACGGCGGCGCTGGAAGGCGTAGGTGGGCAGGTCGACACGGCGCGGGGACAGCCCCTCGAAGGCGGCCGTCCAGTCCACCGCGACACCACGCGCCCACGCCTCACCCAACGACACGTACAGACGGTCCAAGCCGCCCTCGCCCCGCCGCAGGGAACCGACCACCACGGCGTCCGCACCGGCCGCCTCCACGGTCTCCGCCACCGGCACGGTCAGCACCGGATGCGGACTCATCTCCAGAAACGCACCATGCCCGTCGGCGACCAGCGCGGCGATCGCGGGCTGCAGCAACACCGTCTGCCGCAGGTTGCGATACCAGTACCCGCCGTCCGTCTCACCATCGGTGACCCACTCCCCCGTCACCGTCGACAGGAACGGCACCGACGGCTCCCCCGCCGCGACGGTAGCCAGGACTTCGGCCAACTCGCCCTCGATGGCCTCCACATGCGCCGAATGCGAGGCATAGTCCACCTCGACACGACGCACCCGCACACCCGACTCCTCGGCATGCACGACCAGTTCGTCCAGCGCACTCGCATCGCCAGACACCACTGTGGAGGTGGGCCCGTTGACCGCCGCGACCGAGATCCGGCCCTCCCACCGGCCGATCAGAGCGTCGGTGTCCTCATGGGACAGCGCCACCGACACCATCCCACCGCGCCCGGCCAGCGCCACGATCGCCTTCGACCGCAACGCCACCACCCGCGCACCGTCCTCGACACTCAGCGCGCCCGACACCACCGCCGCAGCGATCTCACCCTGCGAGTGACCCACCACAGCAGCCGGCCGCA
This sequence comes from Streptomyces sp. DT190, assembly GCF_049846985.1. Classification (NCBI taxonomy): domain Bacteria; kingdom Bacillati; phylum Actinomycetota; class Actinomycetes; order Kitasatosporales; family Streptomycetaceae; genus Streptomyces; species Streptomyces sp. DT190. The sequence continues at coordinate 9,633 of NZ_JBNCNM010000011.1, forward strand.
CCCCGAACGACTCCCACACCGCCGCCAGCGACACCATCACCGCCCACAACACCGGCTGCACCACATCCACCCGGTCCAACCCCGGAGCATCCCCCTCACCCCGCACCACATCAACCAACGACCAGTCCACAAAAGGCGACAGCGCCTCAGCACACTCCGCGAACCGCGCCGCGAACACCGGCGACGAATCGAGAAGCTCGACCGCCATCCCCACCCACTGCGCCCCCTGACCCGGGAACACGAACACCGGCGAACCAGCCGACGCCGACACCACACCCGACGCCACCGGCTCACCCGCCACCAGCACCGCCCGATGCTCGAACACCGACCGCGACGTCACCAACGACCACGCCACATCCACCGGACGCACCGAAGCCGACCCCACGAAGGCGTTCAACCGCTCGATCTGCCCGGCCAGCGACTCCTCGGAACGAGCCGACACCAGCAACGGAATGACCGCCTCGCCCCCGCCCACAGACGGCTCCGCCGCCTCAACCACGTCCGCCGTCTCAACCTCCTCCAGGATCACGTGCGCGTTCGTCCCACTGATCCCGAACGACGACACCCCCGCCCGCCGAGGACGCCCGTCACTGCCCTCCCACTCCCGAGCCCGCCCCAGCAACTCCACCGAACCCGACGACCAGTCGACGTACGGAGTCGCCTCCTCGGCGTGCAGGGACTTGGGGGCGACGCCCGCGCGCATCGCCTCGACCATCTTGATGACCCCGGCGATCCCGGCGGCGGCCTGGGTGTGACCGATGTTGGACTTCACCGAGCCCAGCCAGAGCGGACGGCCGGCGTCCCGGTCTCGGCCGTAGGTGGCGAGGATGGCCTGTGCCTCGATCGGGTCACCCAGCTTGGTGCCCGTGCCGTGCGCCTCGACCACGTCCACGTCCGCCGCCGACACCCCCGCGTCCGCCAGCGCAGCACGGATCACCCGCTCCTGCGCAAGACCGTTCGGAGCCGTCAGCCCGTTCGACGCGCCGTCCTGATTGATGGCCGAACCCCGCACCACAGCCAGCACCCGATGCCCCCGCGCCCGCGCGTCCGACAGCCGCTCCAAGAGCAGTACGCCCACGCCCTCGGCCCAGTTGGTGCCGTCGGCTCCGGCGGCGAACGGCTTGCAGCGGCCGTCGGGGGCCAGGCCGCGCTGGCGGCTGAACTCGACGAACATGCCGGGGCCGGACATCACGGTGGCGCCGGCGGCGATGGCGAGGGAGCAGTCGCCGTTGCGCAGGGCGCGCACGGCCAGGTGCAGGGCGACCAGCGAGGACGAGCAAGCGGTGTCGACGGTCACCGCCGGACCCTCCAGCCCCAGCGCGTAGGCGATGCGACCCGAGGCCACGCTGGCGGTGGTGCCGGTGAGGACGTGTCCCTCGACGGCTTCGGTGGCTTCGTGGAGTCGGGGCCCGTACTCGGGGGCGGTGGCGCCGACGAACACGCCGGTGGGGGTGGCGTGCAGGGTGCGGGGGTCGATGCCGGCGCGTTCCAGGGTCTCCCAGGTGGTCTCCAGCAGCAGCCGCTGCTGGGGGTCCATCGCCGTCGCCTCGCGCGGCGAGATACCGAAGAACCCGGCGTCGAACTCGGCGGCGTCGTGCAGGAATCCGCCCTCGCGGACGTAGGTGGTGCCGGTGCGGTCCGGGTCGGGGTGGAAGAGGGTGGTGAGGTCCCAGCCGCGGTCGGTGGGGAAGGCGGTGAGGGCGTCCGCCTCGTCGGTGACGAGGCGCCACAGGTCCTCGGGGCTGCGTACGCCGCCGGGGAGGTGGCAGCCCATGGAGACGATCGCGATGGGGTCGTCGGCTCCGGTGGGGCCGGCGGGGGTGAGTGGCGTGGTCGCGGGCTCGTCGCCGACGGCGCGCAGGCGGTCGGCGAGGCGGGCGGGGGTCGGGTACTCGTAGACCGCGGTCGCGGGCAGGTCGCCTCCGGTGAGGGCGTTGAGCCGGTCCCGCAGCTCCACGGCGGTGACGGAGTCGATGCCGAGGTCCTTGAAGGAGCGTCGGGGGTCGACGGCCGCGGGGTCCGGGTGGCCCAGTACGACGGCGGTGCTCTCCTGGACGAGGCGCAGGGGGTCGGCGCCCGAGGGGCCGGCGGGGGCGTGGTGCGTGGCGTCCGACGTGGCCGCACGCCGGTCCGGGGCGGTGGAGTGACGGGCCGGGGCGGTGTCGGTGTCGGGGGCGGCCGGGGTGTCCGCACCGGAGATCCAGTGGCGGCGCCGCTGGAAGGCGTAGGTGGGGAGTTCGGTCCGGCGGGGTGCGAGGCCGGAGAAGACCGGTGTCCAGTCGACGTCGGCGCCCCGGGCCCACAGGGCGCCCAGGGAGGTCTGGAAGCGCATGGGGCCGCCGTCGTCGCGCCGCAGGGTGCCGGTGACGACCGCGTGGTTCCGGCCCGCGGTCGCCTCCACGGTGTGCTGGACCGGGCCGGTGAGGACGGGGTGCGGGCTGACCTCGACGAAGGCTCCGTGTCCGGCGGCGGTCAGGGCGCGGACGGCGGGTTCGAGCAGGACCGGTCGGCGCAGGTTGTCGTACCAGTAGGCGGCGTCGGTGGCCGGGCCTTGCAGCCAGTCGCCGGTGACGGTGGACAGGAAGGGCACCCGGGGCGGGCGCGGGGTGATGGGGGCGAGCAGGCGCAGCATGTCGTCGCGGACGGGTTCGACGTGCGCCGAGTGGGAGGCGTAGTCGATTCCGACGCGGCGGGCCCGTACGTTCTCCCGGTCGGCGGTGGCGAGGAGGTCGGCGACGGTGTCGGCGTCGGCGGAGACGACGGTGGAGGAGGGGCCGTTGAGGGCGGCGACGGTGACGCGGTCGCCCCAGCGGGCGGTGAAGTCGCGGGCGGCGTCCGGGGACAGGGCGAGCGACACCATGCCGCTGCGGCCTTCCAGGGGGACGAGGATCTTGCTGCGGAGGGCGACGACCAGCGCCGCGTCCTCGAGACTCAGGGCGCCGGCCACGCAGGCGGCGGCGATCTCGCCCTGGGAGTGTCCGACGACGGCGGCGGGCCGCAGGCCGTGCGCCTGCCACAGGGCGGCCAGGGACACCATCACGGCCCACAGGACGGGCTGGACGACGTCGGAGCGGTCCAGGGGCGGGGCGGTGGGGTCGCCGCGCAGTACGGCTTCGAGGTCCCAGTCGACGTGCGGGGCGAGGGCGCGTCCGCACGCGGCGAGGCGGTCGGCGAAGACCGGTGCGGTGGTGAGGAGTTCGGCGGCCATGCCGTGCCACTGGCTGCCCTGGCCCGGGAAGACGAACACCGGCCGGTCGATGTCGCCGTCGACCGGTCCGGCGGGTACGGCCGTGGCGAGTGCGTCCAGCAGGCTCGTGGTGTCGGTGCCGACGGCGACGGCCCGGTGTTCCAGGTGGGTGCGGGTGGTGAGCAGGGACCAGGCGGTGTCGACCGGGTCGGGCCGGTGGGCGCGGACGTGGCCGTCGAGGCGTTCGGCCTGGGCGCGCAGGGCCTCGGGGGTGTGGGCGGACACCAGCCAGGGGACGGTGGCGGGGGCGCCGCGAGGAGGGCGAGGTGCCTCGGGTGTGGGGGTGGGGGCGGCTTCGAGGACGAGGTGGGCGTTGGTTCCGCCCATGCCGAAGGAGGAGACGCCGGCCCGGAGCGGGACCCCGGGGGCGTCGGGGGTCCAGGGGGCGAGTTCCCGCTGGACGCGCAGGCCGAGCCGGTCGAGGTCGATGGCCGGGTTCGGCCGCTCGTGGTTGAGGCTGGGCACGAGGTGGCCGTGGGAGAGGCACAGCACGGTCTTGATGAGCCCGGCGATGCCGGCCGCGCCCTCCAGGTGGCCGATGTTGGTCTTCACCGATCCGACGGCGAGGGGGCTCCGGCGGCCGGTGGCGTTGCCGAGGACCTGTCCGAGGGCGTGTGCCTCCACGGGGTCGCCGACGCGGGTGCCGGTGCCGTGGAGTTCCACGTAGCCGACGTCGGCGGGGTCGACGCCGGCGCGTTCGTAGGCGGTGCGCAGGACCGTCTGCTGGGCGGCGGCGTCGGGGGTGGTGAGGCTGGTGCCGGTCCCGTCGTTGTTGAGTGCGCCGCCGCGGATGACGGCGTACACGTGGTCGCCGTCGGCGAGGGCCCGGTCGAGGAGTTTGAGGACGACGACGCCGCCGCCCTCGCCGCGTACGTAGCCGTTGGCGCGGGCGTCGAAGGTGTGGCACGCGCCGTCCGGGCTGAGTGCCCCGAACTGGGCGGCGGCCAGGGAGCCTTCCGGGCTGAGGTTGAGGTGCACGCCGCCGGCCAGGGCGAGTTCGCAGTCGCCGAGGCGGAGGCTGTCGCAGGCGAGCTGGACGGCGACCAGGGAGGAGGACTGGGCGCTGTCCACCGTCATGCTGGGGCCGCTGACGCCGAGTGCGTAGGACAGCCGGTTGGCGATGAGGGCGCGGTTGAGCCCGGTGAGGGTGTGGTGCCCGGGTTCGGTGCCCGACCGCCGTACGACGTCGGCGTAGTCGCAGACGTCCGCGCCGAGGTGGACGGCGGTGGCGCGGGGTGCGGAAGCGGCGGGGATACCGGCGTGCTCCAGTGCCTCCCAGCCCAGTTCGAGGGCGAGCCGGGCCTGCGGGTCCATGGCGTCGGCCTCGCGGGGCGAGATGCCGAAGAACACGGCGTCGAAGTCGGCGGGCGCGGTGAGGTATCCGCCGCGGTGGGGGGCGGTGCCGCCGTTCGGAGTGGGCCAGCCGTCGTCCGGTGTGCCCTCGCGGCGGTCGTCCGGGGTGTCGACGACGGCGCTGCGGCCCGCGGTGAGAAGGTCCCAGTAGGCGGCCGGTCCGTCGGCTCCGGGAAGCCGGCACGCGAGACCGACGACGGCCACGGGTTCGTGGCCCGGCACGACGTTCCGGAGGTCGGTGGGCACCGGCTCGTTCATCGATGGCACTCCAGATACCGAGGGCGTGAGGACGGGAGCAGCCCTCACGTTCGCACGCGCTCGGGGAGTGTTCGGCGGCGGCGCAAAACGCTCTAGGGGAATTCCTAGGCGTGCGCGGTGCTGTGCGGAACCCGGCCCCGGCCGGGCCGCCGGTCGGTCCCGGGACGGGCGCGGGAGCCCGGCTGTCACGGCCGCCGCGCATCCCGCCACCGCCCGTCTCGGCCCTCGGCCGGTGCCGCCCCATAGCGAGTCCGGGGAGCGGGTCGCAAGACGGAATGACTAGGCGAATGCTCGAATTGCGGCGGGCACGCTGGAGGCGGCGGCATTCGACTGCCGCTCCTTTCGATGCGGGTGCCGTTCTTTCTGTGCGGACGTGCGAACAACGGCGCTCCAGCCGGTGCACCGTCCGTATGGCCGGGCTCCTTGAATGAGAGAAGGTCGTATCCATGACACCAACGACCGCGCCGATGCCGTCGCGCTCCATGCGGATGCCGACCGCGGCGAGCCTGGCCGCGTCCGCGGCGGCCGTCGACGGCGGCGTGCTGTCCCGTGCCGACCTGGCGGCGTGGCTGGAGGACCGTCGCCGGGCGCAGGCGCAGCGGGTGGAGCGGATTCCGTTCGCGGAACTCGACGGCTGGTCCTTCGACGACCTCACCGGTGACCTGCGGCACCGCAGCGGGCGCTTCTTCTCGGTGCACGGGCTGCGGGTGTCCTCGGATTTCGGTCCGGTGCCCGCCTGGGAGCAGCCGATCATCAACCAGCCGGAGATCGGCATCCTGGGCATCGCGCTGCGTGACTTCGACGGGATACCGCATCTGCTGATGCAGGCCAAGTCCGAGCCCGGGAACGTGAACGGGGTGCAGCTGTCGCCGACCGTCCAGGCGACGAAGAGCAACTACATGCGGGTGCACGGCGGTTCGGAGGTTCCGTATCTCGATCGCTTCCGCCGTCCCGAGCTGGGTTCGGTGGTGGCCGACGTGCTGCAGTCGGAGCAGGGCTCCTGGTTCCTGCGGAAACGAAACCGGAACATGATCATCACGGTGGGTCCGGACGTCGAGGCGGGCGAGGACTTCGCCTGGCTGACACTGGGTCAGGTCAACGCGCTCCTGCGCGAGGAGAACCTCGTGAACATGGACGCGCGCACCGTGCTGTCCTGCATGCCGGACTGGCAGGCGCAGGCGCGGGCGGTGGAGGCGGTGCACTCGGACGCCGACATCCGCAGCTGGATCACCCGCCGCCGGGCCGAGCACGAGGTCCGGGTCACCGCGATCGGACTGTCGAAGACCGGCGGCTGGAACATGGGCGACACCGAGGTGTCCCATGAGCGCGGCCAGCACTTCAGCATCGTGGCGGTGGACGTCGCCTCGGCCCGCCGGGAGGTGCGGGCCTGGTCGCAGCCGCTGCTGAAGCCGCACGGAACGGGTCTGACCGCCCTGTTCGTGCGGCGGTGGCGCGGCGTTCCGCACGTGTTGCTGCGGGCCCGCGCCGAACCCGGCTTCGTGTCGGTGGTGGAACTGGGCCCGACCCTGCAGTGCACGCCGGAGAACTACGCGCACCTGCCGGCCGGCCTCCAGCCGGCGTACCTGGACGAGGTGCTCGCCCGTCGGGCCGGCGCCGTCTACGACGTGAAGCTCTCGGAGGAGGGCGGACGCTTCCTGCACGCCCAGAACCACTACGTCGTCATCGAGATCGACGACGATCTGCCGTTGGTGTCCGACGAGTTCCGCTGGGTGTCGCTGCGCCAGGTGGACGAGCTGCTGCGCTACGACCACCACCTCAACGTCCAGGCCCGCACGCTGATCGCCGCCTGGAGGTCACTGTGACGGGGGCCGGGGAGCGCACGGTCCGGCTGGGCGCGCTGGGGACGTCGTCGATCGCGTGGCGCCGGGTGCTGCCCACAGTGGTCCGCACGCCCGGGCTGCGGCTGACGGCCGTGGCCGGCCGCTCGGAGGCCAAGACCCGGCGGTTCGCGGAGCGCTTCGGGTGCGCGGCCGAGACGGACGTCGACGCCCTGCTGGACAGGCCCGACGTCGACGCGGTGTACATCTCGACGCCGACCGGGCTGCACCACCGCTTCGCCGAGCAGGCGCTCAAGGCGGGCAAGCACGTTCTGGTGGAGAAGCCGATCGGAGTGGACGCGGCCGAGGCGCGGGCGCTGTGCGCGCTGGCCGCGGAGCGGGATCTGGTGCTGCGGGAGAACTTCATGTTCCCGCACCATCCGCAACACGCCTACGTCCGCGACCTGATGGAGACGGGACGGCTCGGCCGGCCGGCCTCCTTCCACGCCGCGTTCTGCATCCCCCCGCTCCCCGAGGACGACATCCGCCACGACGCCCGGCTGGGCGGCGGCGCGCTGCTCGACGTCGGGGTGTACCCCCTGCGGGCGGCCTCGCTGCTGCTGGGGCCCGGCCTGGAGGTGGCGGGGGCCACCCTGCGGGTGCGTGCCGAGGACGGGCTCGACCTGTCCGGCCAGGCACTGCTGGTGTCACCGTCCGGTGTGCTGGCCGTGCTGGCCTTCGGGTTCGAGCACGCCTACGCGTCGACGTACACCGTGTGGGGTGACCGGGCCCGGGTCACCGTGACGCGGGCGTTCACCCCGCCGCCCGCTCATCAGCCACTGGTGGTGGTGGAGGAGCAGGACCGCGAGGAGCATCTGCGGCTGCCCGCGGCGGACCAACTGCAGTCGCTGCTGGAGGCGTTCGCCCGGCAGGTGCGCGAGGGCGGGGCCCGGGTCGCGGAGAGCGAGGTCCGTGCGGAGGCGATCGCGGCGATGGAGCTGGTGGACGCCGTGCGCGCCACGGCGCGACGCTTTTCGGTCGATTGAACGCGCGACCAAGCAGGCCGGAAATTCATGGGGATAAACCCAAACCTGATCATGCTAATTTGACATCATGATGGCCAACGTAGCTCAGGCGAAAACTCGCACATTCACACAGAAGGCACGGCGAGCGCAGATAGTCCAGGCGGCTATCGAAGCCCTCGCGGAAAGCGGCTACGCGAAGGCGTCGTTCACCAGGATCTCGCAGCAGGCGAAACTCAGCAGCACGGGGATGATCTCCTATCATTTCTCCGGAAAGCCGGAACTGTTCGCCGAGGTCGCCCACACGGTCATCGGGCAGGCGCGGGAATTGACGGCCGCACGGATCGCCGAGGAGACGACCCACCGGGGGAGATTGACCGCATACATCACCTCCAGCTTCGACTTCGTCGCCCGCCACCCCCTCCAGGCACGGGCGCTCATGGAGATCGTCCGCATGGTCCGGGACGGGCGGATCAGCGGTCTGGACGACATCGAGCACACCGTCACGTCGGTGGAGTGCCTCGTGACACTTCTCCAGCAGGGCCGTGAGGCGGGCGAGTTCGGCACGTTCGACTGCCGCACCATGGCTCTGGCCGTACGCGGCGCCACCGACAGCGTACTCCGCCACCACCTGTGCGGTCAGCGCACGCAACTCCAGGACGTGGCACGGGAGTTGGCGGACATCTTCGATCGCTGTACCCGGCCGACCTAGCGTCCCCCCACCCCTCCCCCGAGCCGTCCGGCCGCCGGCTCGACCACAGGAGCACCGTTCATGACCTCCCCCACACCCCGCCCCGGCCCCACGGCCTCCCCCACCGACGGCCCTCCCGGCCCGTCCGCCGAGACACCGGAAACGCCGGAGACACCGGAGACACCGGAGACACCCTCCCCCCGCTGGGAATTCGCCCTCACCATCCTGTGCGACATCGTGCTGCCGGTCGGGCTCTACTACGTGCTGCGCGCCGCCGGTACGAGCGAGATCACCGCCCTGCTGCTGAGCGGCTCCGCGCCGGCCCTGCACACGCTCTACTCCGCGATCGGCCAACGGAAGCTGGACGCCATCGGCGTCTTCACCACGACCCTGCTCCTGGTGAGCGCCGTCGCGTCACTGATGACGTCCGACCCGCGTATCGCGCTGGCGCGCAACGGCTTGTTCACGGCGCTCGCCGGCGTCTGGCTGCTGGTGACGCTGTGCACCGCCCGGCCGTTCACCTACCAGGCCCTGCGCACGCTGCTGCCCGGGCGGACGGCGGTGCTGGAGAGGCTGTGGGAGACGGACGCGGCCTTCCGGCGGGTGTGGCGCGGGCTGACGGTCCTGTGGGGCGTGGGTCTGCTGTGCGACGCCCTGCTGCGCGTGGTGATGGCGTACAGCCTGCCCGTCGACACCGTGCCCGCCCTGGACGGAGTCCTGTACGCCGCGTCCTGGATCGGGTTGCAGGTGATCACCCAGGTGGTGCTGTTCCGGACGCGCACGCTGGCCAAGATCTTCGGCGACCGCGGACCGGGCCGCCGCTCGCCAGGTCAAGGTCGGTGAGGCGGCGGCCTTCGCCGGCACCACGCCGCAGGCGATCCGCCACTACCACGAGATCGGCCTGCTCCCCGAGCCTGAGCGGGGCGGCGACGACCGCCGCCGCTACGGGTACCAGGACATGATCCGACTGCTGTGGATTCGCAAGATGGCAGACGCCGGGATCGCCCTGGACGACGATGCCCTCTTCGACGCCTGGGACACTTTGCCCCCTGCCACCGCCGATGACGGCGAGGACGAGGCCCGACCTCAGCTCCGGCAGCAGGAGGCTGACTGACTCCATGAGCGTGCTCGAAGCCGCCGGCAAGATGCCCTACGACTTCTCCCCGGCCCGCCTGCGCTGCAGGGAACTGGCTGAAGACCTATCCGCCCAAGAACCACCCGTTACCTGAAACACGGCCAGCGGTTCAGGTCCGCGCCCTGGGTGAAGCCCAGGTTCCCGGAAGCGAAGGGCCCTCGCCCGGGATAGCGCCCGGGTCGACGTACCGGCCAGGGCCCTCGGTGAAGACCATCGCAGCGGGCCACTGGTGCCAGCCGGATGGGGGCACAGGGTGAGGATCGGCGGCACTCAGAGTGCGTTCCGAGCATCACCGGGATGTGGACTTGGGCCACGCTTGAGACGAACGAGAGGACGACCGACCATGACCAGCACGGAACAGGCCGCCGCCCCCGCCGTGGAGCAGTCGGTGCTCGACGACCTGCGCGTGCGTCTGCGCGGATACCGCCGGGTGGACGTCCCCACCGGGTTCGGTTGGTCGCGCGGTGTCGACGTCGACTACCTCGCGGACCTCATCTCCTACTGGGCCCACTCCTACGACTGGCGCGAGCACGAAGCCCGGCTGCGCGCCCTGCCCTGGGTCCTCGCCGGCCGGGGCGACGCACCGGTGCGGGCGATCCATCTGCGGGCGGCGCGCACCGACGCGGTGGCGGTGGTGCTCCTGCACGGGTGGCCCGACTCCGTCCTGCGGTTCGAGAGGGTCTGGCCCCTGCTGTCCGACCTCCACGTGGTCGTCCCGGCCCTGCCCGGCTTCCCGTTCGCCGCACCGGTCGCCCGCCGCGGCATGTCGTCCGGGGACATGGCCGAAGCGGTCGCGAACGCGGTGGCCGAGCTCGGCTACGAGCGCTACGTCGTGTCCGCCGGCGATGTGGGCTGCGACGTCGCCGAGGCACTGGCCGCCGCTCACCCCGACCGCGTCGCCGCCCTGCACCTGACGGACGTCTCGCAGTACCGCTTCCTGGTGGACCCGCCGACGGACCTGTCCGACGCGGAGCGGGCGTACATCCGGCACGGTCATCACTGGCAGGCCACGGAGGGCGGCTACATGCACGAACAGGCCACCAAACCGCACACGTTGTCGGTGGCACTCGGTGACTCGCCCGCCGGCCTGGCCGCCTGGATCCTGGAGAAGCTGCGGTCGTGGACCGACTGCGGCGGAGATGTGGAAAGGGTGTTCACCCGGGACGAGTTGCTCACATGGATCACCGCCTACTGGGTCAGTGGTGCCATCGGCACCTCCTTCACCCCCTACGCCGAGAGCGCGTCGAAGCCGGCCGGGCGCATCGACGTCCCCACGGCTTTCACGATCTTCCCGAAGGACCTCGTCAACGCGCCCCGCGAGTTCGCGGCACGCTTCTTCGACGTCCGCTCCTGGACGGAGGAGCCCGCCGGCGGTCACTTCGCGGCCTGGGAGCGCCCGTCGGAGTACGCCACCGGCGTCCGCACGGCGGTGGACCTGGCGAGGCGGGGGTCTGCGTCCCCGTGATCCTGCTCCCCCGTCCATGGGATCCGCAGTTACTCTCGCGTGCCGCCCATTTCGGTGGCGAAGGTCGCCGGATCGCTGTCGAATCCGCGGATCATCGCGCGCATCGCCCAGGCTCCGGTCTCACCGCGGACGAACTCCGCCACCGTTGCCGCGGTGGAGTCGGCGACGGTTGTGAAGTCGTCCGTGAGCAGTTCCCGATAGCCCTCGACCACCATGACGCCGACGTTGGACATGTCGGCGAAGGTGCGCGGGACCTCCTTCTGGTGGATCGCCACCCCGACGACGACGCGTTTGTAGTCCGCCGCCAGCCGATCGAGCTCCAGGACCATCACCTCGACGTAGCCGAACCCCTGACCGGTCTGGCTGTGGCGGTTCATCGTGATGGTGCCGTCCGGTGACCGGCTGTCGTAGTGGGTGAGGTACACAGGCCGCCCCCAGGGGTCAGCCTCGGCATAGGTCCCGGCGATGATGTCGAGGTGACGAGGCGCCTCGCCCAGCGAACTCGGATCCCACCGAAGCCTCACCTCGACCTTCGTCAGGTCTCTGCTCACGAAACTCACCCGTGCCTCCCCTCCACTGCGCGACTCCCCACTCATTGAATTATGGCCCTCACATCGGGCTTTGACGCCTCGTCACGGGTGAGTGGCGGTCCAAGGGGGGCGCAGGCGGCGTAGAGCCGCAGGTCCCGGTCCAGGACGTAGAGCCGACGCCGGGGCCGTGACGGGGCGACGGCCGGCGGCCGTGCTCGCTCGGCGACGCCGTCGCCCACGGGGAGTTCAAACGACTCCAGAAGTACAAGCTGCCCTTCGTGCTCGGCCACGACGTCGCCGGCGTCGTGACGCAGGTCGGGTCCGCCGTGCGCGACCTGGCCGTCGGCGACGAGGTCTACGCACGTCCCCGCGACCTGCGGATCGGAGGCTTCGCCGAGTTCATCGCGATCGACCAGGCCGACGTCTCGCCGAAGCCGCGGTCCCTGACCCTCCACGAGGCGGCCGCGGTGCCGCTGGTGGCTCTGGCGGCCTGGCAGATCCTCGTCGACCGTCCTCCTTGGTGTAGTCGACGACGATGTCGGCGCCGAGGCTCCTGACCAGCTCCTCGGTGCGGGTGCTCGCCGTCGTCGCCACCGTGGCACCGAGGTGCAGTCTGCGCCACACCACTGCCTCGCCCCACACGCTGAACCGACGGTGTCAGCTCCCGGACCTCATCGGAAATCAGACGGTTCGACAGATGAGCCCGCACGGCCGCCATCATGCCGCTCGAGCCTCAAGTCACGAGGCACAGCCTTCTATGTTCTGGCCGATGCGGCCGACCTGGCGGCCTGCTCGATCTTCGCGTAGGAGGCGGCGCGGGCTTCCTCATCGATCTGCATCTCATGTTCGGGGCGCATCCCGGTTCGGCCGTCGATGGTTTCGCGCAGGATGTCGGCGTGCCCCGCATGCCGGTTGGTCTCGCCGAGGACGTGGACCATGACGGCGAACAGGTTCGTATTGGCATGAGGAGCCGGCCACCAGGGCACGAGGCCGGGAGCATCGAGGGAAAGCTCGTTGATCGTCGCGTCCGAGTGTTCCCACGTGCGCCGGTAGAACTCGATGATCTGATCGCGGGTCTCGTCCTCAGCCGCCCACAGATCACTGCCGTCGTGGTCCTGCCACCGGGGCAGCGCTTCCGGGGAAGGGCGGTCGAAGACCTCGCCGAAGTACCTGGCCTCGACACTGGCCACGTGTTTGACCAGACCGAGGAGATTGCTCCCGGTCACTGTCAACGGTCGGCGGGCGTCGTATTCGGACAAGCCGTCGAGCTTCCAGAGCAGCGCTTCGCGGTCCCGCCGCAGTCTCCCGTGCAGGTTGTCCTTCGCGAATTCATCAATCATGCGGCACGAGCCTGCCACGAGCTACTCGCGGCCTCAAGATCTCGTGCGTGGCCGCTATGACCGGAAGGGCCGAGGTCTGGCCATGGCCAGTGCCCTGAATGGAGGTTGGCGCCTGAGATGCCTGACGGCACGAACGACGCCACGGGCAACTGCTGCCCTGTGCAACCCGAGGTCGCCACGGGTCGCAGGATCCGATTGTGTCGAGGACCCGGCGGTGGAGCTTGGCCCAGACCCTGGCCTTCGTCCACTCGGACAGGATCGCGGCCAATGCCTCCCGGTGACCGTCACGTCGGTGACCGACCTGACACCCCACCAGTGCCTGGAATCCCAATGGCGCCGACTCGGGCGACGTCCCGGTGTCAGGCCCGACGTCGGGGACCGCCGGGAAGGCGATGGCGGGACGGCTCGTTCCGCCCCCACCACGACGCGCCTCAGGATGCTGCCGCCCAACGGCACAGCGACGATCGCGGCGCCCTGCCAAATCCGGTGGCAGCGGCTCCCGGGCTTCTGTTTGGATGCTCGGCGTGACGTCTGCGGAACTGATGGAGCGCCGTGAGCTGCTGGACCGGCTTGAGCAGTACTACGACGCGGTTCCCCGCTCCGACGCCCGAGTCGAAGCCTTCGGACCGCTGAGCGTGTTCGTACGAGAGGGGCGGGGCTGGCCCTTCTACGCCCGTCCGACCCTGGGATGCTCCGAAGCGGTGAGTGCCGCCGATGTGAACCGAGTTCGCGCCCGGCAGCGGGAACTGGGCATCCCGGAGAGCTTCGAGTGGGTCGCCGAGACCACGCCCGCGCTACGAGCCGCGGCCGAGCAGGCAGGGCTTGCGGTGCACGAGCACCCCCTGATGGTGCTCGACCCGGACGCCCCGACTCCCGCAGCGCCGGAAGTCGCCGACGGCGTGCCGATCCGCACCATCGGGCCGGACGACCCCTTGCTGCCGAGCGCGCTGGCCGTGCCTCATCTGGCCTTCGCCGAGCCCGGCACCGGTGTCGGTGCGGCTGGTTTGGCGGAACTGGGTGAGGCGGTGCGTGACCGCGCCGGTGACGGATCGGTGGAACGCATGGCGGCACGCATCCTGGCCGGTCTGACGTGCGTCGCCGCCGCGGTGGAGGACGGCACGGCGCTGTGCGCCGGTCAGCACCAGCCGGTCGGAGCGGTCACCGAGATCGTCGGGGTGGGGACCCTGCCGTCCGCACGCCGTCGGGGTCTTGGACGTGCGGTCACCGCAGCACTGGTGGCCGACGCACGGTCACGGGGCATCCGGACCATCTTCTTGTCCGCGGGCGACGACGACGTCGCCCGGCTCTATGCCCGGCTCGGCTTCCGTACTGTGGCCACGGCGCTGATCGCCGAGCCCGCCGAGTAGCCACGGGGAGGCTGGCCGCCACGCCTGACACGACGGCGACCGTACGGGTTCGGCCTGTCTGCCGCCAGAGTGGCCGACCGGCGTCGGCAGCGAAGGCGCAAGGCGACGCAGCCGGCGCCGGGAAGCGAGCACCCGGCACCCGTTGTCGGCTGGGCGTCAGAAGATGTCGCGCAGCTTCTCCCTCCAGCTCGCAGAAGGCTCCTTCGGAGCCTCGGACTCGCTCTGTTTGTGGACGAGTTCGGCGACACTCACTCTCATGTGGGCTTCCCGGCCCCGCTGCCTGACGGACACCACCCATGCACCATCAGGAGTGCGATAAGCCTCCCTGGCAGGCTCATCTCCAGGCTTGGCGTGCCTGGCGATCACGGCCGGCACATGCTGCAGAGCGAGCCGCTCCGCTTCCGCAGCTGCCTCCTCAGCTGTCGGACCGCCGCCCCGGGTGGCCACCAACTTCCAGCGATAAAGCCGCAGTTCCGAGCCCTCGGCGTTCTTGGTCTCCCGTGTGTCCTCTTCCACGAGGACGTACCAAGTGGTCATAACAGGAGCGTAGAGCGCGAAGGCCGCAACAGGCCCCCGCCCAACTGCGGTTAATCCTCCGGCGAACCGTCCACCAGGAGGCGGGGCCGGGCCGGGCGCGCACAGTGACGACTGGCGCGCGGCAGCCCTTGGTGCTCTTGCGACGAGACTCCCCGCTCCGCGCGCTCGCGCTGATCAGTTGCAGGGTGGAAACTCCTGGTCCAGAAGCCGTAGCACTTCCTGCTGCTGCCGATGGAATCCGGACAACAAGGGCCGCAAGAGAGCGAGATGCTCGGCGGCGGGCAGGCCTCGGTGATCAGGCGCCCGTGCCCGGTGATTACGGTCAATGGATTTGTTCACGGAAGCGCAGAACAGGTACGCCTTCCCCATCGCCTCCGAGTCGAATACGAGCCTTCCGGCGGCGACCGTAGCGACCGGACCACATACGCCCTCGACCAAGGCGGCCAGCACACCAACGGCTACCGCCGGATCGCCTTCCGGATCCCACTGAGCCCGTATGAGCGCGGAGCGCATGCCCTCTGCCAACTCCGCGGCTGACGGCTCCCCCGATTCGCTCGACATCCCCGCATCGTCCCAGCCTGACCCACAGGAGACCACCTGGAACCAGCCACTTCTCCTGTCAGATGACGGCCGTCCGAGAGCTCGCCGTCCATGAAGAGGACGGGCTCACCTTCGGGGCACCCGCAGCACCGGCTTCAGTGAGGCGGCGCCGACGTGGCCCGAGCCGGGTCTAGCGCACGCGGTTCCGGCCGTGAGCGCCCGACCGGCGCCCTGCATCCACGTTCGCCGCCCAGCGGCGACCGCCCCGCCCGGTCGCTCCGGCATCCGGCCGATCAGCGCGGCGGCCTGACGTCGCGCCGGTGCACCGCCTCCGTGCCACCCAGTTCGTCCAGGAGATCGACGAGTACCGTCCGCGCCACATCGAACGCCGCCGGATCGCAGCGCTCCCTCAGGCGCGCTTCGAGGCGCTCCCGCGCCCGTCGAGCGGCCGTGACGGCTTCCCCGCCCTTGGAGGTCAGGGTGACGTGGCGGACGCGGGCGTCACGAGGGCTCGGCCGGCGTTCGACGTAGCCGAGTCGTTCCAGTTCCGCCACGACCTTGGAGGCCCCCTGCTGGGTCATGTCGAGCTTCGCCGCGAGGTCGCTCACGGTCGGCTGCGCGTCGATCAGGTGCTGGAACACGTATCCGTGGGACATCCGCAGGTCACCGAAGCCCATCGAGGCGAGGTCGGCCTGGACCGCACTGCTGGCCGCGAAGCCGACGAACAAGGCGAGACTGCCCAGGTCGAGGCCGACGGGATCAACTGGTTCGCGCATGGCCCCAGGATCCATTTGACAACCTTGGTTGTGCAACTATGGTTGTGCACATGGTGAAGCTCGACGAACATCCCCACGTCCGCCTCGCACTCCGCTACCACGAGGCCGTGGCCCGCCTGGCAGCGCCGGAGGAACTCAGGGAGTTCCTGCACCCGGACATGACCCACTCCCAGTTGCCCAACGCTCTGTTTCCCGCGGGCGCCGACCGCGATCTCGCGGAGACCCTCGCCGCTTCCTCACAAGCGCGCACGTTGCTCACCGCCCAGCACTACGAAGTGGTCAACGCGGTGGCGTCCGGCGACCAGGTCGCACTGGAGGTCAAGTGGTCCGGCACGCTGGCCACCGGTTTCGGTCGCCTGCCCGCCGGGCACGTCATGCGCGCGCACATCGCGGCCTTCCTCGAATTCCGGGACGGCAGAATCGTCGCCCAGCGCAACTACGACTGCTACGAGCCGTTCGCCTGACGCCGACCCGCCGGCCAGCCGGCCGACCAGCCGCGCAACGGGACAGACGGTGCGGCGCGCGGCGAGGAAATGCCGTGCGTGGATTCGCACAGATCTGCGATCATCCCCGAATGGCGCACGGTCTCGAAGCACTGGTCATCCGACACACCCACCGCATCCCCTCCCCCAAGGGCTCCGCCGGAGAAGGCGCCACCGCCGCGCGGCAGTTCGACGCGACGCTGGCCTCCGTCGGCTTCAAGCTCTCGGCGGAGGCGCTGGAACGGCTGTCCGGGCTGTCGGAGGCCGCCGTCGTGCACACCGCCAAGCGGACGCTGCGCACGGTGAGCGAGATGGTCGGCGACCACGTCCGGCACAACTCGTACTTCATCGACTTCCCGGCGAACGTGCCGGACACCGAAGAGTTCTGGATGCGGTGCGTGACCAAGGCGCTCGCGGACGACGCGTCGCGCGGGAACGTGCTGACGCAGCTGGCGCACGGAGTGCTGGACCTGCTCAGCCTGCCCACGTACGGCCGCTACCAGCACACCTACGAGGAGATGCTCGCGGCGCAGGACGAGCTGATCGCCGCGGCCGGCGATCGGGTGACCGTCCTCCACCTCGGACGCGACCTGGACGACGAACTGACGGACCTGTACCTGGCCTTGGCGGGCAGTACGACGCCACTGGGCGACGACCACCTGGGCGATCTCAGGATCCTCGCCGAACGGTGCGCCCTCGGGCCCCAGCCGGAGTCGATCCCGGTCAGGGAGAACCGCGCGATCGTCAACGAGGCACGTCTCGCGGTGGGCGCGGACCCCATGCTGGACACCGTCGTCGATGTGCTGCGGTTGGCCTGCGCTCTCGCGGGCGGCGACGTGACGCTGCAAGAACCGACCCGGTTCCGCGGTTTCCGCCGGCCGGTGCGCCGGCAGCTGCTCGGGGGCCTGGACGCCGTGGTCGCGGCGAACCCCGGCAAGCTGGCCGACGTACACACCTACCGCGAGCCGTTCAAGCGACTCGGAGAGCGACTGCACCCGCACGAGTATCCGCAGTGGCCGTACGCGGCCGATGTGTTCGCCGTGGCGCGGGGCGAGAAAGAGGCACGGTCGTTCGACAGCCGCGTCGAGCAGCTGCTCGACGCGGCCGACGTCCTCGGTGCCGTGGCGTTGCTGAAGTCGGCTCCGGGGAAGCTGTTCCGCGCGCTGGACCGTCTGCTGCGCCTCGCCGCCGACCAGGAGGAGCGCGACGCGGTGCTGGCCGCCGCGGTGGAAGTGGCTCCCGAGGTCTCCGGACGAGTCGTGCTGTCCGTCCGCGAACACTTCCAGAACCGGGAGCGGGCGAGCGCCCAGCCCCGGATCTTCGTCAACCGCCGAGGCCGCGGCTGGGTCACTCCCGACGCCCGGCCGCCGGTGCCCGCCGCCGACCGCGACCGCCTGGTCACCGCCCTCGACGCCGAGATGCGCCGCAGACTCCCGGCACCGGGCCGGCTGCTGCTCGACCCCGAGGTCCTCGACGTGGCGCTCCCGCTCAGCGGCAGGGCGACCGCGGCCGGTCTCGGGGTCCTGCCGCGCGGTTCGACCTCGGCGGTCGACGGCGAGCAGCTGCGCTTCTTCGTGTACTGGAAGCAGGCCGGGAAGCGGACCGACTACGATCTCTCGGCCCTGCTTCTCCACCGCGACTACAGCACCGACTCCTGGCTCTCCTACACCTCCCTGAAGGCTGTCGGAGGCAAGCACTCGGGTGATGTCACCGAGGCGCCCGACGGGGCCTCGGAGTTCATCAACCTGTCCCTGGACCGGGTGCGCAGCACCTTCATCGTCCCGCAGGTCAACATCTACGCCGGCGAGGGCTTCGACGAGACCGAGGAGTCGTTCTTCGGTTTCATGCTGCGCGACGGTGAGCAGAAGGGCCGGCCCTTCGAGCCGCGCACGGTGCGGATGAAGTCGGAGCTGCGCGGGGTGGGCCGGGTGGCACTGCCGCTGGTGTTCCGGCGCGAGGACGACGGCCGGTGGCGCGCGAAGTGGCTGCACCTGTACCTGCGAGGCCTGTCGTCGGCCAACCAGGTGGAGGAGAACCAGATGTCGGTGTCCAAGGTGGTGCGTGCCCTCGTGGAGCGCGAGTACCTGACGGTGCGCTACCTGGTCGGCCTGATGTCCGACGCCGCCACGGCCGTGGAGCTGTGGGACGACAAGACGACTGCCCCGAGCGAGCCGGTCACGTACATCGGGCTGGAACGCCCTGAAGGGCTCGCCGCGGGCTCCCGGGTCGTCACCCTCGAAAATCTGCGCGACCTGATACCGGACTGAGTGCTAGCGTTGGCGTCGGCGAGGCCATGGAGGGACTTCCTTCTCAATCCCTTTCCTGCAGCAAGTTCTTCCGCTTTCCTCGCCTCCTCCGTCGCTCCGGGCGGCGCCCACGCTCGACGCGCGGGCGCCGCCCGAGCGGGTTTCGGGGGCTTTCCTGCGCAGGAGGCACAGGCCGCCTTCGGCGCACGGGCGCGACGCGGGTATGCACAGTACGGCTTCGGGCTGACATAGCCGATCCACCCAGGTCCGAGCCCGGGCCGGCTCCACGGGCACGATGCCGGGGTCCCAACCGTGGCTGCTGCGATCACCGCGTCGGAGTCCGCGCGGGCAGCCCCGCCTGCCCTACGAGCGTCCGCGTCCCGCCTCACGTTCCCGGCCTTCGTTCCGGGTCTGCTGGAAGGCGTCGGCGATGGTTTCAGCGGCGCCGGACAGGACCCCTTTCGTCTTGCCGCGGGCCCCGGACTCGGTGACCTTCCCCGCGAGCTCGGTGAGTCCGGCCGGCTTACGCGGTCCCGCCTCCAGATCGAGACGGTTGCACGCCTCGGCGAAGCGCAGGTAGGTGTCCACGCTGGCCACCACGATCCGTATGTCGATCTTGAGGATCTCGATGCCGACCAGGGAGACCCGCACGAAGGCGTCGATCACCAGCCCGCGATCGAGGATGAGTTCAAGAACGTCGTAGAGGCCGCTGGAACCGCCCCCGCCACCCTGCTGTGTCGCGACGGTCATCGCGTTCACCTCTCGTTGCCCGCGTCGTGTTCCGGATGATCCTGTCCGTGCTGCCCTACGGGGAGACAGGCTTGGCATGCGGATGACCCCTATTCGCCGTATCAAACGCACGTACGACGGCCTGGAGGGGAAGGTCTGCAGTGAATACGGTCGCTGCCCGCGCCATCACCGTCGGCCGCATCACGGTGATGGTCAGTGCGCTCTTCGTCCCGCTGCCGCTCATTCCGTGATCGAGATGCTTCTCGTCGGCGACTCGTGGTTACCCACAGAAACCCCTTCCCCGCGGCCCCACTTCCATCACTATGAGCCGTCGTACCCGCCGGTAGGTCAGCTCTTCGTGCGGGTCGCAAGGGTGCGAGGAGGAGGCGGCGGGATGGCTCGGGCCGACGGCGGCAGAGATCGTGATGGGGCGCGCCCCGGTGCCGAGGCCCACGCCGCAGCGCCTGCGGGAGCGTCCGACGGACGGCTCACCGAGCTGCTGCGCGCGGACACGGCCACCGCGTACCCGGCCCTTCAGGAACTCCGGGCCCGTCACCATCCACACGTCCTCGCCTACGCCCGGCTGTGCACCCCGAGCGAGTCCGAGACGGCCGTCACCCCCGAAGGCGGAGCCGGGGACGGGTTGTCCCTGGAGTCCGCGGACGGGCGCGCCGAGCAACGGTGGCGGGCCGGGGCCGCCTGACAGGGCCCTCACGAACGCGTCACCCGCCTCGCGGCTCCACGTGCCCCGCACGGGGCGAGCAGACGTCGCGCACGGTGCGGCACAGATCACTCACCGGAACAATCCGGTCCGGTCCGTCGCCCGGTCTCCACCTGCTTGGCTGGTGCTGTCAGTCATGACCAAGGGGAGGATGATTCGCATGGCGCTCAGGCACTGGGCCTTCATCTACACGGCGGACGGCAGCGCGTCCGGTGGCGAGGTGAACGTCGTGGACTCGGGCGCGTGCCGGACCGTCTTCGTCGGGGTGGCGAAGCCCGAGGAAGGCGTCGAGGTCGCGCGACGGATGGTGGCCGAAGGGGTGCAACTCATCGAACTCTGCGGTGGGTTCGGACCGGTGTGGGCCGGGCGCATCATCGAGGCGATCGACGGCGCGGTTCCCGTGGGTGTGGTCGGCTACGGGCCCGAAGCGGTTGACCAGGTCCACGCGATCTTCGCTTGACGCCCGCGTCCCGGGTAGCGCGGGCCTACACACATCCGCAGGCCCACAGGCAGCCGCGTCCTCGAACGGGCGGCACCTGAGGCGGACGCCCTCTGCCAGTCGCCCGGCACGTGGGTTCGGGGTCCCTCAGTTCTCCGGCGTCTGCCGGAGCTTCGCCAGGGTCAGTACCTCGCCGCCGATTCCCCAGCCTCCGTCGGTGACCTCCTCCACCAGGACGAGGGTGGTCGCGCGGGCGCGTTCGCCGTAGATGTCGACGTACAGCTCGGTGGCGCGGGTGATGATCTGCTCCTTCTGCTCCTCGGTGAGGGTGTCTGCGGGGACCTTGAAGTTCGCGAACGGCATGAGTGCTCTCTCTCGGGGTGGGATGACGCGGGAAGGCCGGCGGGCGGTCAGACGACGCCGCCGTCGGCCCGGACGACCTGGCCGTTGACCCAGCGACCGGCCCGGGTACACCAGGCACGCGACGGTCTCGGCGATGTCGGCGGAGGTGCCGAGCCGTTCCGACGAGCGCTGCGCGGCGAGCCGGGCCACCGTCTCCTCGTCCTTGCCGGTGATGAACAGATCGGTGGTGGTGCGAGGGGAACGGGTGCGACGGGTGGGGGCGGCCCCCGGCTCGGAGCCGTCGGCCGGGTCCGCCGCCGTGCACACCACAGTCGTCCGGTGCGGGCGAGACAGCCAGGGCTGTGCGCACCCTGGGGTCGGCATCCCCTGGCTCGGCGTTCGCGGTGCGCGCGATGATGTCCGCGTGAACCTTCCCGAGCTCGCCGCGTTCCTGCGGTCCCGGCGCGATCGCGTGCGGCCCGCCGACGTGGGACTGCCCACCGGACCGCGCCGCCGGGTCCCCGGCCTGCGACGCGAGGAGGTGGCCCAGCTGGCCGGTCTGTCGGCGGACTACTACACCGAGCTCGAACGCGGAGCCGGCGTCCAGCCCTCGGCGCAGGTGCTGGCCGCGCTCGCCCGGGCCCTGCGTCTGGGCGGGGACGAACGCGACCATCTGTTCCACCTCGCCGACCGCCCCGTACCCTCGGCGGCCCACGGCCCGAACGCCCACGCCCAGCCGGCCCTCCTGGGCCTGCTCGACCGGCTCAGCACGACGCCCGCGCAGATCATCACCGACCTGCACGAGACCCTCGTCCAGAACGAACTCGCTGCCGCGCTGGTCGGGCGTGCGCCCGAGCGGCGCGGCCCGGAGGCGAGCTTCGTCCACCGGTGGTTCACCGACCCCGCCTCCCGCGCGCTGTATCCCGCCGAGGACCACCCGCAGCACTCCCGGGCCTTCGTCGCCGACCTGCGGGCGGTCGCCGCCCGGCGCGGCCGGGACCGGGAGGTCGCCGGGATGGTGGCCGGCCTGCGGCGGCGCAGCGAGGAGTTCGCCGCGCTGTGGGACGCGCACGAGGTCGCCCTGCGGCGGACCGACCACAAGCGCATCGCCCATCCCGTGCTGGGAGTCATCTCGCTCGACTGCCACACCCTGTTCAGCGAGGACGGACGCCAGCGGCTGCTGTGGTTCAGTGCCCCGCCGGGCACGGAAGACGCCGCCCAGCTGGAACTGCTGGCGGTCATCGGTACCCAGGACATGGGGTCGGGCGAGCGCACGTTCTCCTAGGGCCGCCGGACGCCCCGCGGCCGTCTCCGGCCTCGGCCGCCGCCTTGCGCCGACTCGGCCTCAGCGGTCGACCACGGCGGCGACGGCCTCGATCTCGACGAGCTGGTCCGTGTATCCCAGGACCGTGACGCCCATCAGGGTGCTGGGGACGTCGTGGTCGGCGAACGAGTCCCGGACCACCGCCCAGGCGGCGACCAGATCCTCCCGCCGGGACGATGCGACAAGAACCCTTGTGCTGATGACGTCCTGGACAGACGCGCCGGCCGCCTCGAGAGCGGTCCGCATGTTCTCGACGGCCTTCGACGCCTGACCGGCGTAGTCGCCGATCGCCGCCGTCGAGCCGTCGTCGTTCAGGGGGCACGCCCCGGCGAGGAAGATCAGGCGGGAGTCGGCGGGCGCCGTGGCCGCGTAGGCGTACTCGGCGACGTCGGACAGGGCGTCGGAACGGATCAGAGTGACGGCACGAGCCATGGTCGTGGGGTCCTTTCCCGTGGGGTGCGGAGCCCGGACATCCTGCCAACGAACGGTTGCCGCGCGCCTTCCCTTTTTCTCACCGCCGTTCTCGCCGCCGTTCTCGCCGCCGTTCTCGCCGCCGTTCTCGCCGTCCCGTTGTCGCCGTCCCGTTGTCGCCGGTGCTTGTCCGGCAGCGGTGGGTCAGCCGAGACCGGCCGCCCAGGCCGTCAGCGCGGCGAAGTCGGCCGTGGCGAGGCCGCGCCGGGGATCGACCCGGTGCAGCAGGGCGGGACCGTCGTGGTGTTCCCTCACCAGGCAGGTCGGGCAGGCCCGGGATCGGCCCGATGAAGGCGTTGGCTTCCTCTTCCCAGGTGGTCGCCCAACAGCACCGGGCGCACGGCTCATCCCCCTCGCGTCCACGCCGCACGGTACTGGCCGATGACGAGACCGCCCAGTGAGATTCCGGCGCGCAGCGATCAGTGGCGCGGCATTCGCCCGCCGACTAGTAGCTGTCGTAGCCGGGTTTGCCGGTCGGGCGGTAGACGCCGACGATCGTGCCGCTCTTCGTCGTCGAGACGCTGACCGGCTCCAGAGCGGTGGGGACCGCTCCGTCGGCGAAGAGTCGCTTGCCGGTGCCGATGATCACCGGATGGATGGTCAGCCGGTACTCGTCGACCAGGTCGTGCCGCATGAGCGTCTGGGCGAGGTCGCCGCTGCCGACGACGTTGATGTCGCCGCCGTCGGACGCCTTCAGCTCGCGCACGGCGTCGGCGACGTCGCCCTGCAGCAGCGTGGAGTTCTCCCATTCCAGAGAGGTCAGGGTCCGGGACGCCACGTACTTGCGCATGCCGTTCATGCGCTCGGTGAACGGGTTGCCCGGATCGGCGGTCGGCCAGTACGCCGCGAAGATGTCGTACGTCTTGCGGCCGAGCAGCATCGCGTCCGCGGGCTCGTACCAGCCGGCGATGGCCGCCCCGACCTCGTCGTCGGAGACCGGCTTCTGCCAGCCACCGTGTTCGAAGCCGCTCTCGGGGTCCTCGTCCGGACCGCCCGGTGCCTGCATGACGCCGTCCAGCGACAGGAACGTGCAAACGATGATCTTGCGCATGGTGCGCTCCCTTCGTGTCGAGGGGTGGACTGCGCGACCATCGGAAACTCATCGGCAGGGGGCAGGGTCCGGAGCTCAGGACCGGACCGGAGCTCCGGACTGCCTCCGCCAGCCCGGCAGGAACGGGTCCCTCTCAGCGTCGGCCCTCTCGGTACCGCACGCGGCGCGTCCCACGGTGGCGACGAGTGCCGTCAGAAGAGTGACGCGCGAGCGGCGGAGAGTGCGGGCGGGTGTGCTGACCGGCGCGGAAGATCGCCTCATCAGGAGGCGACCCAGCCACCCTTGCAGCCGAGCCATGCTCGACGTGGTAACCCGGTTGCGATGGGCTTGGCCACCGGGGCGAGGATGCCCTCATGAGCCGAGAGACGGACGACGTGCGCGCAGCGATCGAGGCCGAGATACGCCTTATGGACCCCAGCGTGCGTATGTCACGCTCGCTGGCCCGCCAGCTACTGGACCCGGACTTCGTGGAGGTCGGCGCTTCGGGGCGGCGGTGGACGTATGACGAGATGCTCGCCGCACTGCCCGAGCTGGACGGTGCGGTGGAGAGCGGTCCGCGCTATGAACCCTCGGAGTTCACCGGGGTCTTGCTGGCCCCCGGGCTGGTGCACCTCACGTACGAGACCACGTTCGATGGAAACCGGGCACGGCGCAGTTCGCTCTGGCGCAAGCAGGGAGCGGCCGCAACGTGGCAGATGTACTACCACCAGGCCACGCCCATCCCGCCCGGCAGCATGTAGATGCCAGTCCGGGAAGGCGAGTTGCTCCCACACCTCCAGTACGTCCCCAGGGCAGAGCCGGCGGAGAGCTGACGATCGGGCAGGATCGCGGCGAGCCTTTTCACCGCCACGACCGTTCGACGCCCGGCGTTCCTCGATGCCGAGCCCGGCCCAGGTGCAGACCCGGGCCGGCGCTCAGGGCATCAGCTCCCCAGGGATGTAGCCCGCGGCGCACGCCTCCGCCGCGCCGTCCCCGGCAAAGGGTACGTGCCGCCGAAAGGCCGGGACGCCCCCGCCGAGTCAGAACTGGTTCTCACCGCCGTTGACATGCAGGGTGGTGCCCAGCACGAAGCTGCTGTCCGGGGAGGCGAGGAAGGCCACGGCTGCGGCGACCTCCTCCGGGCGGCCCCAGCGGCCGATCGGCACTCCCGCGGCGAGTTCCGCCTTGACCGCCGCCGCGTTCTTGTCGCCGATGGCGATGTCGACTCCGGGGGTGTCGATCGCGCCCGGCGCGACCGTGTTGACGCGGATGCCCCTGCCCTTCAGCTCGTTGGCCCAGGTGCGCGCGAGGGACCGGATCGCGGCCTTCGACGCCGCGTACAGGCCGAAGTTCTCCCGGCCGTCGTCGGCGCGGATGGAGTCGGTGAAGATCACCGATGCGCCGTCGTTGAGCAGCGGCAACGCCTTCTGCACGGTGAGCCATGTGCCCCGGACGTTGACGCCGAACGTCTGGTCGAACTCTTCCTGGGTGGCCTCCGCCAGCGGTGCGAGTGCGGCCGTGCCCGCGTTGGCGAACAACACGTCGAGACCACGGCCCCGTTCACGGACGGCTTCGTACAGGCGGTCCAGATCGGCCGGCTCCGCCACGTCGCCCGGCACCGCGGTGACCGCGGAACCGATCGACTCGACGGCCCTGTCGAGCGCGTCCTTGCGACGGCCCGTGATGAACACGTGGGCCCCCTCGGACACCAGCCGCGCGGCGGTGGCCAGGCCGATCCCCGTGCTGCCGCCGGTGACGACGGCGGTCTTGTCCTGCAGCTGTCCCATGACGTGAGCTCCTCACATTTAGATACCGGTCGGTGCAGAAGTAGACCGTAGCACTTCTGCACCGATCGGTATCGAGGAGGTAGGATGGTTCCGTGGAGAACACCCGGAAAGCGCCGATCGGCCGACCGCGAGGCTTCGACGCCGACGAGGCCCTGGAGCGGGCGATGCTCGTCTTCTGGGAGCGGGGCTACGAAGGCGCCAGCCTCACCGACCTGACCAGCGCCATGGGCATCACCCGCAAGAGCATGTACGCGGCCTTCGGCAACAAGGAGGCACTGTTCCGCAAGGCTTTGGAGCGCTACACCGAAGGCCCCGCCTCCTACGCGGACCGCGCCATGGAGAAGCCGAGCGCCCGGGAGGTGGCCACGGCGTTCCTCGCCGGCTCGGTCGACACGACCACCCGTCCCGATTGCCCCGCCGGGTGCCTGGGTGTGCAGGGCTCGCTTGCCGCAGGCGACTCCGGACGGGTCGCCCAGGACGCCCTGATCGCCTGGCGTGAGGACGGCCGTACCCGCCTCCGCCGGCGGTTCCAGCAGGCCGTCGACGAGGGTGATCTGCCGTCGGACGCGGACCCGGAACTGCTCGCCCGCTACCTCATGACCGTGGCGAACGGCATCGCCGTCCAGGCCGCCGGCGGCGCCGGCCGTTCCGAACTCCAGCAGGTCGCCGACGCGGCGTTGCGGAACTGGCCTCCCGTCTGACAGGAGTCCGCCCCGTCCGCAGGTCGTCGTCGCGAGCGGAGGGCTCGGCCGGCTCATGGGCTCCTGCACGGTCCCCGGCCGCCTGTCAGCACTTTGACGGAAGCCTTCGCCGGCTTCGAGCGGGGCTGCCACGCTGAGGGCGCTCAGCCGGTGCGGCCCCGCTGCGGGAGGTCCGGCAGGCAGCCGCGCCCGGTATCCCACGTTCCGCACCGTCCTGCGGGCATCTCCGGCGACAACGCACAGGGCATGCGTTCCCTCGCCCACCTGCCGGACACCGGGCGACGGGACACCCCGCGGCAGCTGGACGGTCTCCTCGCACGGGGATGCTGCGGCTGTGGAACGGGCAGCTGCACGAGGCCCGCACGGATCTTGACTCCCCGGGCTGCTTCTCACGAGCAGGACGCTTCGGGGCACCGAACTGCCCCGCGCAGGGGAGGAGGTCCGGGGGCCCGGAGCGGCGCCCCGGCGGTGGCCGGCGCGGCACAGGACGGCAGCGGTTGGAGCACGCCGTCAACTCGCTGATAACATCCGCTCACTTGTGCGACCACAGGTCGTCGAGGGGGATTCAGACGCCGGCGCGGCCGCCGTGTCGCATGGCCGGCCGGCCGTCGGCACCGTCACGGTATCCGTGCGTCCGGCGCGGAGTCGTTCGCCCACCGAGTCGGCTTCCGCGCCGCTCTCGTCGGCGGCACCGCCGACAACCGCAGGACGCCGAGCCGTATCTCTGACGTGGGGGAGACTCACATGACCAGGAAAGACGGCCACGGCAGCAGATCGCTGGCCATCGCCACCGTTCTGCTCGCCGGGCTGCTCGGCACCGTGCACGTCCCGAGCGCACACGCTGCCGGGGACACCGTCCCCGCGGACTTCAACGGCGACGGCTACCGCGACGCCGTGCTGCGGGTGCCCGCCGCCGACGTCGCCGGACGTGAGGACGCGGGCGCCGTGATCGTCCTGTACGGCTCCGCGTCCGGGCTCTCCGCGAAGTCCCGCGCCCTGATCACCCAGAACTCCCCCGGCGTGCCCGGCAGCGCCGAGCAGGGCGACCACTTCGGTGCGTCCACCGCCGCCGCCGACCTCGACCGGGACGGGTACGCCGACCTGGTCGTCGGCGCGCCCTACGAGGACCTCCCGCAGGGCATGAACAAGGGCATGGTCACGGTCCTGTGGGGCGGACGCTCCGGCCTGGTGTCCGGGCGGGCCCTGCCGACTCCCTCCGCTCCCGAGGACTTCGACCGCGTCGGCCGGGACGTGGCGGCCGCCGGCAAGGGGTCCTCGTCCACCAGTCTGGTGACGGTCGGTGGCTGGAACTACACCCAGACCTTCCGAGGTCCCTTCACCCGGTCGGGCGGGCCCGCCTCCGCGGGACTGGGGCTGGGCGAGTGGTTCGGTTCGGTCGCAGCGGGCGGCCTCGACCGCGACGGCCGCGCCGACACGGTGGCGGTGACGGGACGTGCGGGCGGGTACACCGGCGGCCGGATCCACGTCAACGCCGAGAGCGAACCGCAGTGGAGTGTCCCCCTGACCCACGGCGACGCCCTGGTGGCCACCGTCGGCGACGTCAACGGCGACGGATACGGCGACATCGTCGCCGGAGACCCCGACGAGCCGGAACAGCGCGGAGTCGACGGAGAGCTCGGCGGGCGCATCCTGATCTGGTACGGGAGTTCTGCGGGCGTGCCGACCAACGCCAGGCCCGTCGTCGTCTCCCAGGACACCAGCGGCGTCCCGGGGTCCGCAGAGAAGGGCGACGACTTCGGTGCATCCGTCGCGGTCGCGGACTTCGACCGCGACGGTGTCGGCGACATCGCGGTGGGCACGCCCGGCGAGAAGACCGGCACCGTCGCAGGTGCCGGCACGGTGACGGTCATCCCCGGCAAGCGCACCGGCGCCTTGGGCTCCGGCGCGTATTCCTACAGCCAGGACACCACGGGCGTCCCCGGTGGCAGTGAGAGGGGCGACCACTTCGCCACCACCGTCTCGGCGGGCGACGTGAACCGCGACGGGCGTCCCGAACTCGTCGTCACCGCGCACGGGGAGAACAACTACGCCGGCGCCGCCTGGGTCCTGCCCGGCGGTACCACCCGCCCCTCCGGGACCGGCAGCAAGATGTTCACCACCTCGCAGTTCGGACTCCCCGCGTCCGGATGGCAGCTCCTCGGCGGTGACAGCCTGCCCCTCCTGTGAGCGTGTGACGCGGGGCCGCCCGGGCCCAGACCGGCCCGGGCGAGGTCTCGAAGGAGCGCGGCGCCGGACAACGTCCTCGGCGGCACGCCGGTGACCGGCTTCTGTCGACGTCACCCTCACGGCGGGGCCGCCCAGGTGACGTGCCGAGCCCGAGGGGAGCAGTGCCCGACGACGTGGCGCGTCCACTCCTATGGTGGAGCGGCACAGTGACGTCGGCGCCTAGGCGGGCAGCGCATGAGGGAACCACGGATCGACTACGCGGCGGTCTTCCACGCCCTGCCCGGCATGGTGGCGCTCCTCACCCCCGAGCTGGTGTACGCCGACGCCACCGAGGACTTCCTCCGGCTGGCCGGGCGCACGCGCGAGCAACTGCTGGGCCGCTACATCTTCGATGTCTTCCCCGAGAACCCCGCCGAGCCGGCCGCGGCCGGGATGCGCGAGACCCGGGAGTCGATGCTGCGCGTGGTGGCGACCGGTGAGCGCGACACCATGGCGCTGCTGCGCTACGACATCGAGGACCGCGAGCGGCCCGGGCACTGGGTGGAGCACTTCTGGAGCCCGGTCAACGCACCCGTGCTGGGCCCGGACGGGCGGGTGGCGCTGATCGTGCACCGGGTGGAGGAGGTCACCGAGCTCATCCGCGCCCGTGGCGAGGCGGACAGCGACAGCACCCGGGCCCGCGTCCTGGAGGCCGAGCTGTACACCCGCTCCCGCGAACTGAAGGAGGCCAACGAGCGCCTGCGTCTGGCCCACGCCCGGGAACGCGAGGTCGCCCTGTCCCTGCAAGCGGCGATGCTGCCCGCCCCCATGCCGGTCGGGCACCACAGGGCAGCCGTCCGCTACCGGCCCGCCGTCGGCACCCTGAACGTGTGCGGCGACTGGTACGACCTGGTCGACCTGCCCGGCGACCGCATCGCGGTCGCTGTCGGCGATGTCGTGGGCCACGGTCTGGAAGCCGCCGGTGTCATGGGGCAGTTGCGCAGCGCACTGAGCGCGGCCGCCCGCGTCGCCGACGGTCCGGCCCGGGCGCTGGAAGCCCTCGGGCTGTACTCCCGTCATGTCGCGGGGGCGGAATCCACGACGGTGGTGAAGATCTACGTCGACTGGGACACCCGCACCCTCACCTACAGCAGCGCGGGACACCCGCCCCCCGCCCTGCTCCACCCCGACGGCACGGTGGCGTTCCTCGACCGGGCGACCGACCCGCCTCTCGGCGCGCGACCCGAACACGTTCCGCGGCC
The DNA here is from genome assembly GCF_049846985.1 of Streptomyces sp. DT190. Classification (NCBI taxonomy): domain Bacteria; kingdom Bacillati; phylum Actinomycetota; class Actinomycetes; order Kitasatosporales; family Streptomycetaceae; genus Streptomyces; species Streptomyces sp. DT190. Next base: position 39,372 of record NZ_JBNCNM010000011.1, read on the forward strand.
CGAGGCCCGTGTCGCCTTCGACGAGGGCGCCACTCTGGTCCTCTACTCGGACGGCCTGATCGAACGCCGCGACGAGGACATCGACGTCGGCCTGTCCCGCCTCGCCGACTCCCTCGTCCGGCACGGCCGGGCCGGCCCCGAGGCCCTGGCCGACGCCCTCCTGGCCGACCTCCTGCCACCCGCCGACACCATCGACGACACGGTGCTGGTCATCATTCGCCTGTGACACGTCGTCGTCGGAGTCTCTCCGGCGGCCCCGAAGCCCTGGCGCGCGCGTTGCAGCGCGACGACGCCGAACGCGCCCTCGATGACCGGGTCGCGTCCAGAACCGATCGGGTTTCGCGGCAGCAGTACTGCCTCCGCTTCGGCCGGGGAACGACTGTGATCATGACGACGCTCACCACACTGCTGTCCCCCACCGCCGTGCGACTCGGCGTCCACTCCCCCGACTGGCGCGCGGCGATCCGCGCCGCGGGGCAGGCCCTGGTCGACGACGGCGTGAGCACCGCCGACTACACCAGGCAGATGATCGTCAACGTGGAGGAGAACGGCCCGTACATCGTCATCGCTCCCGGGCTGGCCTTCGCGCACGCCCGGCCGTCCCCCGCCGTGCTCAGGACCGGCATGTCATGGATACGTCTGCACGAGCCCGTCCGCTTCGGCCATGACACCAACGACCCCGTCTCCCTGGTCGTGGCACTGGCGGCCACCGACTCATCGGCCCACTCCGAGGCCATGGCAGCCCTCGCCCGCTCCCTGTCCGACCCCGCCACGGCCACCGCCCTGGAACGGGCCCGCAGCGCATCGGAGGTTCTCGCCCTGCTGGACGGCGACGCGGCGCCGGCGGACCGAGCCGCACCGGCCGTCGAGACGGCGTCCCACCACAAGATCCTCACCGTGTGCGGCAACGGCGTCGGCACGAGCCTGTTCCTGAAGAACACCCTGGAGCAGGTGCTCGACCGCTGGGGCTGGTCCCGGCACGTCAGTGTGGAAGCCACCGACACCATCTCCGCCAAGGGCAAGGCCTCCGAGGCGGTCGCCATCCTCACCTCCCGCGAGATCGCCCGCACGCTCGGCGACGTCGGGGTGCCCGTGAAGATCGTCAAGGACTTCACCAGCACCGCCGAGGTCGACACCGTGCTGCGCGACACCTACAGCGTCTGACCGGGAAAGGACGCCCTTCCATGGACTGGCTCATCGCCCTCGCCACGTTCCTCGTCAACGAGATCCTCAGCCAACCCGCCTACCTCATCGGCCTCATCACCGCCGTCGGCCTGATCGCCCTCAAGAAGAGCGCCGGGCAGATCGCCGGCGGGGCCATCAAGGCCACCCTCGGGCTCCTCCTCGTCGGCGCCGGAGCGGGACTGGTCACCGCCGCCCTCGACCCCCTGGGCAAGATGATCCAGGGCAGCACCGGCGCGCACGGCGTCATCCCCACCAACGAGGCCATCGCGGGCATAGCCCAGAACGAGTACGGAGCCCGCGTCGCCTGGCTGATGATCACCGGCTTCCTCGTCAGCCTGCTGCTGGCCCGCTTCACGCCGCTGCGCTACGTCTTCCTCACCGGCCACCACATGCTGTTCATGGCGACCCTGCTCACCATCGTCATGGCCACCGCCGGACAGTCCTCCCTCGCCGTCGTCCTCGGCGGAGGCGTACTGCTGGGCATCCTTCTGGTCTCCCTGCCCGCGCTCGCCCACCCCTGGACGAAGAAGGTGACCGGTGACGACAGCGTGGCCATCGGCCACTTCGGCACCGCCGGCTACATCACCGCGGGCGCCACCGGCCAGTTCGTCAACAGGATCGGCAAGCCGAGCCGCAGCACCGAGGACATGCGCCTGCCCGAAGGGCTGCGTTTCCTGCGCGACTCGATGGTGGCCACCGCTCTGTCGATGGTTCTCATCTACCTGGTGATGAGCCTGCTCTTCCTCGCCAAGGCCGGTCGCGCCACCGCCTTCAAGGCCTTCGGCACCGCCGCCTCAGGACTCGGCGACTACCTCATGCAGTCCCTCATGCAGGGCCTGCAGTTCGGCATCGCCGTGGCCGTCATCCTCTTCGGTGTCCGCACCATCCTCGGCGAGCTCGTCCCGGCCTTCCAGGGCATCGCCCAGCGCGTCGTCCCCGGCGCCAAGCCGGCACTCGACGCCCCCATCGTCTTCCCCTACGCCCAGAACGCCGTACTCGTCGGGTTCATCTTCAGCTTTCTCGGCGGCCTCACCGCGCTGGCCGCCCTCATCTGGATCCTCAACCCCGCGTTCGGCCTGGCCCTCGTCCTGCCCGGGCTCGTCCCCCACTTCTTCACCGGCGGAGCGGCCGGCGTCTACGGCAACGCCACCGGCGGCCGCCGCGGCGCCATCGCGGGTTCCTTCCTCAACGGCGTCCTGATCACCTTCCTGCCCGCCCTGCTGCTGCGCGTCCTGGGCAGTTTCGGCGACGCCAACACCACGTTCGGCGACGCCGACTTCGGATGGTTCGGTACCTTGCTCGGCCACGTCGCCGAACTCGACGGCGCCGCCGGACTCATCGGCATGCTCGCTCTCGGCGTGCTGCTCCTGGGCGGTGCGTGGCTCATGCAGGTCCGTGTCGTCGACGCCGGCTGGGTCCCGGGCGGCACCGCCGCGGCCGCCGTCCCACCACAGAGCCGGCGCAGCACGCCGACCGCCACCGCGGAGGGCACCGCCCCGAGTCGATACGCCAGGATCGCGCCGCCCGCGGGTGCCCCCACTCCCCCGCCGCCACTGGAACAGACAACTCAGGCACACTGACACCGCCGTGCCCGCGCCGGGTGGTCCCGGCTGCCGACGGGACCTCGCCGCGTGCGATGGCCCTCCTGACCGCGCGAAGGACCGAGTGGGCCGTAATGACGGTGACCTTCGACGACGCGCCATGACACAGTCAGCGCATGTCGAACGACATCGCATTCCCGGTCTTCCGCACTCCCGATCCCGCGCTCGCCCTGCGCACTGCGCGCCGCCTCATGGAGTTCGGCCGGTCGGAGCACTCCGACGTCTGCGTGTACACCGAGCTCCCCTCCGTCGCCGAGGTGCGGCGGGTGGCGAAGGAGCTGCCCGAGGCGTGGTTCAGGAGCCGGGAGGACGACGGGGCGTTCGACGGGGTGCCGTTCGAAGTTCAGCCCGCGCTGGTCGTCGGCGTCCGAGGGCGGGACCTGCCGCTCGACCCCGCCGCGTTCGAAGGACGGCTGCCGGTGGGGTGCGAACTGGACGACCTCCCGGTCGGCGGCATCGAGGACGCCTTCACTGCGGCCGTCGGCCCGAACAGGGGCTGGATCACCTGGGAGGCGCTGTGCTGGCCGGACGCGCCCGAGGTGGGCTTCGCCGGCGAGTCCAAGCACGCCGAGGTGACGCTCCTCCTCAACTCGCCCACCCGCGAGCTCGACGAGCCCGCCGACGACCACACCGTCCTGGTCCACGTCCGCAGCGTGAACGTGGACGGCCGCGAGGTGCGGGAGCCGTACGCGCACTGGCTCGCCGAGCAGGTGGGGCTCACGGTCGTCGGGCCCGGGCAGCGGTGGTGACGACGGTCCGCGAGCGGTGGATCATGGTGGTCGCGTCACCTTCGCCGGCGACACTGTCCCGGACACCTGGTGTCGCCTGCTCGCGCTCGTGATCCCGTCCTTCCGGGCACCTCACCGGCCCGAAACGGCGGGTTCGCCGGGTCCGGCCGGCGGGTCCGCCGTGCCTGGCTCACGGAACAGCTCCGCCCGTGCCACCGGCCGCCTCGACGCGCGAGGTCCCGGACCCGGCCGAACCCGCCGAAGCGCGGAACCTGCTCGGGCTCAGGCCCTTGTGGCGTTTGAACGCGGCGCTGAAGCCGAAAGCGTCGGCGTAGCCGACGGACCTGGCGATCTGGGCGATGCCGAGGTCGGTGTCGGTGAGGAGCGCCGCGGCCTCGTCCAAGCGGCATTCCGTGAGGTAGGCGAGGGGCGGACGGCCCATCAGCTGGGTGAAGCGCTTGGCGAACAGCGCCCGGGAGACGCCGGAACGGGCGGCCAGGGAGGCCACCGTCCACGCTCGGGCGGGCTGGTCGTGGAAGGCCTGCAGAGCGGGGGCGAGGACCGGGTCGGCGAGGCCCCGGTACCAACTGGGCGCGTCGGCGCCCGCCTTGTCGAACCAGCTGCGCAGCGTGCACACCAGCGCCCAGTCGAGGAGCCGGTCCATCAGCGCCTGTGAACCGGCCGACTGCCGGGCGGCGTCGGCGGCTGCCGTCTCCAGCCAGGCGCAGACGTCGGCGTCCTCCTCGACCACGAGGACGGGCGGCAGGGCACGCAGGAGTCGTTCGTGGCGGTGGCCCGAGGCGCGGTAGGCGCCCACGATCAGCGCGGTCGCCTCCTGCGAGTCGGTGCCCCAGTGGATACCGCCGAGTTCCTGCTCGGTGCATGCGGTGTCCGCGGTGAAGCAGGCGATCTCGTAGGCCTCGTGCGGGCCGTGCACGGTGGCGGGGTGGTCCGCGAGGTGGAACGGTTCGGGGCCGCGCACGATCGCCGTGTCGCCCGCGCCGACGACGCGTGCGGTGCCGTCGGGCAGCAGCAGCGTGCCGCCCCCGCGCAGCACGCTGATCATGATGAGCGGGGCGGCGTCGGCGAAACGGATGGTCCAGGGCTTCGTCAGCACCGCATGGGTGACGACCGAGCCCTCGGCCCGGATACCGCTCAGCAGCGAACTCAGGGGATCCACAGCAGACACCGTAGACGCTCTCCTATGTTCTGGAGCGTTTCTCCCATGGATGATCTACGGCGGCAGGGCTGTACTGGACTCGTCGCACTGACCGAGACCAGCCAGGAGACATCGTGACGCAGCAGGTCGGCCATGCCAGGACAGCCCTCGTCGTCGTCGCCCACCACCGCACCGATTCCCTCACCGCGCACACGGCCCGCCGTGCCGCCGCCCGGCTCGAAGCCGCCGGCTACCGCGTCGACCTGCTCGACCTGCACGCCGAGGGGTTCGATCCGCGGATGAACGAGGCGGACCAGCCGGACTGGGGCGACCGGGACAAGCGGTACTCGGACGAGGCGCACGCCCATATGCAGCGCGTCCTCGACGCCGATGCCGTCGTCGCCGTCTTCCCGGTGTACTGGCAGCACGTGCCCGCCCTCCTCAAGGGCTGGATCGACCGCGTGTGGAACTACGGCTTCGCCTACGGCCGCAGCAGGCCCCGCCTCGCCGGCAAGCGCATCCTGTGGCTGGGCCTGGCCGGCGCCACCTCCGACGACCCGGTCGTGGAGGGCATGCAGACCCTCCTCGAGACCAATCTGAGCGACGGCATCGCCTACTACTGCGGCTTCTCCCACTCCGCCGTGGGCCTGCTCACCGACGCCGAGGAGCGTCCGCAGCGCGTCGACGCCGAGGGCAACCTCACGGTCGGCGAGGCGGTCGCGGGCGCCGAACGGGCAGCGCAGTACGCCGATTTCGACCGCAGGGCACGGGAGTTCGTGGAGAAGTTCCTGGCCGAGGAGCCCGCGACGACCTGACTCACCGGCCGGTTCCGTCCCCATGGGCGCGCTGCGCCTCGTACAGGTTGCGCGGGCGCACCGCGTCGGTCGTGCCGTAGAGCTCGAGACGGCTGTGCAGGTCACCCTCGAAGTCGGGGGTGTCGATCTGGTCGAACTCGCGCACCTCGTTGATGCCCACGGTCGCGGAGAACGGGGCCAGGCCGTCGATCTTCATCAGGCCGGCGCGTCCGTTGGTGACACGGATGTTCCAGTGGGTGAAGCGGGCGCCGAAGAGGGGCCCGGCGGTGGCGTCGCCGCCGTGGCGGCCGTCGTTGTGCACGGTGATGTCCGTGCGGACGTTGGCGAAGGGCATGCCGCGGTGGCTGTCGAAGGTTCCCATCCGCATGACCCCGCGCGACCAGACGTTGTGGGAGGAGAGGCCCTCGACGTTGATGCCGTGCAGCTGGGTGCCCGCGGGGGCGGGAGTCGTGCGCTCCTCGATGGTGAAGTCCTCGATGAGGTTGTCGTGCGATCCCTCGCGGCAGAAGTACGGGTGGTGGGTGCCGCGGCCCGCGACCCGGGTGCGGCGCAGGGTGCACGCGGACGCGGCGACGAGGCCGAAGCCGTTGTCGGTGTGCCGGACCGTCACGTCGTCCACCCAGCAGTCGTAGGCGCACTGGAGCACGACACCGTTGTGTCCCAGGTCGAGGAGGTGAGGCTGCTGCGGGGTCTCCACCGCCTCCAGGGTCAGACCTTCGACGCCCGCGCCGGTCAGCTCCGGTACGTGGGTGGTGAACCGCGGATCCCATTCGGGGCGCGTGTCCAGCGGGAGGGGACGTTCCAGGGTCACCTGCCGGCCGCTGACCCGGGTGACGCGGACGGGCCACTCGTAGGGGACGTAGGAGAGCAGCTTGCTCTTGTCGCTCCAGGTGTAGGCATCGGGGCCGGGTCCGTCACCCGCCATGTGCCTGAGCAGGCCGTGCCCGGCATCGTCGGCGAGACGGAGCAGGACCAGGGCGCCGGGCCGCAGTCCGGCCGGGTCGGTCACCGTCACGGTCCGATCGCCTCTGCGGGCGGCTGCCACGGCGGTGAGCGTGCGCCATTCGTCGCGCCGGTTCCCGGTCCAGCCCTCGAACGGCCACGCCCTGGCCCTGATCGCTTCGGTGAGAGCGGTCCAACGGGCCTCGGGCGCCAGCCAGATGAGCCCGCCCGCCCACGACCAGGACGACTTGTCGCCGCCGTAACGGGAGCCGTACGGGCCGATCAGGCCGGTCAGGTTCCTGGTGGCGTACAGCGTCGTCCGGTCGCTTCCGGCGCCGCGCAGGACGACATGGGAATGCCCGAGGAGGATCAGGCCGTCGATGCGGAAGAGGCCGGGCGGGACGAGGACCGTGCCGCCGCCGGCCTTGCCGACGGCGGCGATGGCGCGGTTGATCGCCGGAGCGCAGTCCGTGCGGCCGTCCGCGACGGCGCCGAAATCACGTACGTCGGCGCGGACCGGCCGGTCGGGCAGCCGCGCCGCTCCGCAGCGGAACCCCGCCCGTCCGACGAACGGCACCTGGGGATGCCGGAACGGATCGCGCGTGAACTCGCGCCACAGTTCCGGCACTTGCCCGGACTCGCGGGAAGCGGCGAACGCCGTACCGCTTCCCGCGCCGGCGCCGGTGGCCACGGCTGCGGCACTGCCGAGCAGTGCGCGTCTGCTGATGCCGGACATGAGTGCGACCCCCAACTCGTGACGCTTGACGAGCAGTTGTCACGAGATTGGCATGCCACGACCAACAAGTACACCCATGTGCATATTGTTCACACTCATGAACTGAGCGGGCGGAGAGAGGCCGTCAGCGCCCTCGGAAGGGCCGGACGGTCACCCGTCGCTCAGGCCGGCTCGACAGGCAGCCACAGCTCGCTGGTCGCGGTGCTGAAGTCGTCCGCACGATCGAGGATCGCCACGAGCGAGGGGCCGGATCGCAGCCGCCACGGATTGGAGGGGAACCACTCGGTCGCGGTCGCCGCCCAGGTCGTCTGCAGGGTCTGCGGAAACGGCCCGCTGGTACGGAAGACCGCCCACCTCCCGGCATCCACCTCGATGGCGTCGAGGTCGTCCGGGACCGGCGTGTCCCACGTGACGGCGACTCCGTGCAGGTAGGTCAGCTCGGTGCCCTCCCTGCCGTCGGGATCGACGTCGTGGGAGACCTGGAGCAGGCCTCCCGGCTCGGTGTCGCCGAGAGCCTTCAGCCGCTGATGTGCCTCGGGCGGCAGTGACTGGACGTGCTCCTGGATGTGCGGATTGACGCCGCGGTGGATGAGTGGGACCCGGGCGGCGTGTCCGACCAGCCGGAATGCGGGCCGGTCGACGAGGCGGGTGTCCATGGGGGTACTCCCTTCGACGGTCAGGCGGAACCTGAGCTGCGGTTGTGTACGCAGGGGGCCTCCGTCGCGGCGCACGTCACCGGGCCCGGCGCCGTGCACCGCTCGGAACGCACGTCCGAACGCCTCACTGGAGCCGTAGCCGTACCGGACGGCGATGCTCAGCAGATCGCTCCCACCCTGGACGACATCGGCGGCAGCCACCGTCATGCGCCGCCGGCGTACGTACTCCGACAGCGGCATGCCGGCCAGCGACGAGAACATCCGGCGCAGGTGGTATTCGGTCGTGCCGAGCTCGCCCGCCAAGCCGCTGACGTCGAGCTCCTCCGCGAGGTGCTCCTCGACGAGATCGATGAGTCTGTTGAGTGCCGAGATCACGAGGCCTCCCTTTCGGCTCCACCCTGACAGCGGGCACCCCGGCCGCACCCGATCGTCGCGAACCGATCCGATCATGCGCCGGGACCGACCGGACCGGGGACGGGAGTGCCTCAGGCGAGAGACGTCCTCCATCGAGACCGCGAGCCGGCGGGGCGGCTCACAGGCTTCGATCCGCATCGGGCACCAGGGGGCCGATTCCTCGAACGCCATCTGCACCTCGATGGTGCGGCCCGCCCCGGCCTCGCCGCGCCAGGGGCCGAACCACCGGGCGGTGCGCTCCGGCTCGGTGAGGCTCGCCCAGACGTCGTCGGCGGGGGCCGGGTAGGTGCGGGTGAGGACGAGGTCGTGTCCGGACGGCGTCGGTACGAGTCGTCCCGTGGGGTCGGGGGTCATGCCGTGTCCTCTCTGGCAGGTGGCGCGGAGGGCGATGCGTGGTCGCGCTCGGCCCGTTTCCGGTCCCTGCGCGTCCGGTGGACCTCGGTCTCCAGCGCCGCGAGCCGCTGCGTCCAGCCATGCTGCCGGGTCTCGAACAGAGCGAGCCACGCGGTGAGGTGGTCCAGCCGGTCGCGCACGAGCGAGTACCGGCGATGGCGTCCCACCTGCTCGTCCCGGACCAGACCGGCCTCGCGGAGCACCCGCAGGTGGCGACTCACGGCGGGCCGGCTGATGGGGAACCGGGCCGCGATCTCCCCCGCCGTCAGCGGGGCGTCACGCAGCATGAGCAGGATGTCCCGGCGCACGGGATCGGCGACGGCCTCGGCCACTTCGCTGAGTTCGTCCACACCGGAAGCGTAACCCATCGGTTACGCGTCGGGCCTTGTCCGAGGGAGTTCGGGCCCGCCGTTTCACGCCCGTTTGCCGTCCCGGCAACAGAAGTGGCGATGCCCGGAGGCCTTGGGCGACCGTGGGACCGTGACCGACGACATCGCAGCAGGAACGGCAGAATCCGGCGTCCCCTCGCCTCCCGACGCATACGTCGGGGACCCCGAGGTGCGGGCGGAGTGGGACACCCGCTACTCCGATCGACAACAGTTGTGGAGCGGCCGGCCCAACGGCGCGCTCGTGGCCGAGGCCGCCGGGCTCACGCCCGGGCGAGTGCTCGACGTCGGCTGCGGGGAGGGCGCGGACGCCATCTGGCTCGCGCGCGGGGGCTGGGACGTGACCGCGCTCGACGTCTCGGGCGTGGCGCTGGAGCGGGCCGCCGGGCACGCACGGGACGCCGGCGTCACCGTGCACTGGGTCCACGCGGCCCTCACCGAGGCGGCGCTTCCCCCGGCCTCCTTCGACCTGGTGTCCGCGCAGTACCCGGCCCTGCTGCGCACCCCGGACGCCGCGGCCGAGCGGGCGCTGCTCGCGGCCGTCGCGCCCGGCGGCGTGCTGCTGCTCGTGCACCACGCGGGAATGGACACCCGGCAGGACCACGAGAGCGGCTTCGACCCGGCCGACTACGTCTGGCCGGCGATGGTCGCCGATCTCCTCGACGACGACTGGGAGGTGGAGGTGGACGAGCAGCGGCCGCGCGTGGTCCCCGACGGCGGCGCCGGCGCCCACCACACCGACGACCTGGTGCTGCGGGTACGCCGACTGCGCTGACCGCGAGGCGCCGAGCAGGCCGGGCGGCTCGGTGGCACACGCCCCCGCTCGCCCGGTCGCGGACGGCGGGCCGAGCCGGCTGCGCGGCGCGCACACCAGAAGTTGGCCGAAACCTCAACTCACCACAGCAGAAACTCAGTTGTCGCCTGTCCCTCAGGTTGGCAGACTCGCCTCGCCGGCGGCAGACGCGAACATGCGTGCGCTCACGCAGCGGAAGCGTCCCGTCGGCGTACGGGGCTTGTCCCAACTCTTCATGGGGGGAACATCCTTGCAGCTCAACCTGCCCAGACGCGTCCTGGCCCGGGCCACCGCCACCCTCGCGCTGGCACTCGCCATGGCCACCGGCACCACCGGCCTGCTCTCCGGCGCCGAAGCGCACGCCCTGCCGGTCACCGACGGCTCCTTCAGCTTCAGCGGGGACGCGGACGACTACATCAGCGGCGGTCAGGCCTACGCCTACGCGACGGCGTCCCAGGACCGTCTGAACGTCTCCGGCAACACCGACAACAGCGTGGTCACCGTCTCCGTGGACGGAGCGAACGGCGACTGGTGGACCCTGAACCTCGCGGCGCCGTCCGGCGAGGCCCTGGCGCCCGGTACCTACACGGGAGCCACCCGCTACCCCTTCAACGAGGCAACCGAGCCGGGCCTGTCGCTCAGCGGCAACGGCCGCGGCTGCAACCGGCTCACCGGCACCTTCACCGTCTCCGCGGTGGAGTTCGGCCCCCAGGGCTACGTGCGGAAGCTCGACGCCACCTTCGAGCAGCACTGCGAGGGCGGCACCTCGGCCGCGCGCGGCGAGGTCCACATCGAGAACCCGGCTCCGCCCGCCGAACTCGGCCTCGGACTCGGCATCGCCCTGGACGGCACGGCGAGTTCGCTCAACGGCAAGGCCACCCTGCACGGCACGGTCAGCTGCAACAAGCCGGTGCGGGTGACGGTGGAGGGTGACGTCACGCAGGTGAAGAAGCGGGACCTCATCCGCGGTTCCTTCTCCACTTCGGTGTCCTGCACGCCGGGCGCCCCGGTCGCCTGGACCGGGACGGCCGTACCCACCGGTTCGGTCCCCTTCCAGAAGGGCGACGTCGAGGTCGAGGGCCGCGCCACGGCGACGGATCCCGACTACGACCAGCCCGTCACGGTCGGCGAGACGGTCGCCGTGCGCCTCACCCGGGTGTGATCTCCGCGTTCTGAACGCACCACCGCAGCCACACCGTCGGGCCCGGGCCGCTCTCACCAGGAGCGGGTCCGGGCCTGACGTCCTGTGCCCCTCCACGTGCCCGGAGTTGGAGTTCCCCTCATGAACAGGCAGGCCCCGACGCTGGAGGACGTCGCCCGGGAGGCGGGGGTCTCCCGGGCCACCGTGTCGCGGGTCGTGAACGGCGTGCGCAACGTCGATCCCGCCATCCAGGACCTGGTGCGCAGCGCGATCGAGCGGACGGGGTACACGCCGAACCGCGCGGCGAGGGCGCTGGTGACCCGTCGCACCGGAACCGTGGCCCTCATCATCTCCGGCGCGGGCGACGCCTTCGCCGGCCGCGTGTTCACCGACCCGTTCTTCGGCCGCGTCGTCGACGGCGTCATGGGCTATCTGCGGGCACGCACGATGCAACCGGTGCTGCTGTTCGCCGAGTCCGAGGCTGCCAGGAGTCAGGTGGTCGACTACGTGGGGCAGGGCAGTGCGGACGGCGCCCTGGTGGTCTCCGTGCACCCGGACGACCCTCTGCCGGGCATGCTCCTGTCCGCCCGCGTCCCCACGGTGTTGTTCGCGCGTCCCGCCCGGGAGACACCGGTCAGCTGCGTCGACCTGGACCACTACGCGGGGGGACGCCTGGCCGCCGAGCATCTGCTGGCGCGCGGCTGCCGTCGCACAGCGGCGCTCGGCGCCCCGCGGGAGCTCGGAGCCGGCCGAGCACGCCTCGCCGGGTTCCGCGACGCCCTGGCCCGCGCCGGGCACGCGAGCGCTCCGACGGCCGAGGGCACCTTCACCCTGGACAGCGGCGCTGCGGCCATGACCGCGCTGCTGCAGGACCATCCCACGGTGGACGGCGTGTTCGCGGCCAACGACCTGATGGCCCAGGGCGCCTGCCAGGTCCTGCGGGAACGGGGCCGGCGCATCCCCGACGACGTCGCCGTCGTCGGATTCGACGACTCGTCCGTCGCCGTGACCTGCCGGCCGCCGCTGACCACCGTGCGCCAGCCGGTGGAGGACATGGCGGCGGCCATGGCCAGGATGCTGGACGAACAGGTCCAAGGCATTTGCACCGAACCCCGCACCCTGGTCTTCGCGCCCGAGTTGGTCGTACGCGCGTCCGCCTGACCCGGTGGGAAGGGCCCGGCGGCACCCCTGTCGCGCGGGTGGCCGGGCCCTTGTCACCGGAGCCGGGTCAGGGCAGCCGGTGGTCCGCGTTCAGGACCGCGCCGCGTTCCGGGTGGTTCTGGTCGTAGCCGCGCGTGTCGCACTGGAGGCCGCCCACGATGCAGTGGTCGACCAGTGCCTTGAGGGTCCGTTCCTCCCAGGCGTTGAAGAAGTCGTAGTGGAAGGAGTACCCGCGGCCACTGGCCAGGCGGACCTGGCTCATGTCGCCGTTGACCGGGAAGGCCATCTTGAACTCGATCATCGGCAGGGCGACCGGGTGGGAGGCCGGGCACATGTTGTCGTTCGTGCCGGGTCTGACGACCGGGTAGGACATGTGGCTCTTGTGGTCGGGGGTGTCCAGGTACTTGCCGTCCCAGCAACTGGGCGCCTGGAAACGGATGTTGAGCTGTACGTCGGGGCGGCTTGGGCAGGTGGCCGGAAAGTCGACGTTGAAGAAGCTGTCCCCGCATTCCCAGCCCTCGACGAAGCCCTTGTGGCCGCGGAACTCCTGGGCGCTCTGCATCGGGTCGCCGACGACGAACCGCAGCCCCTTGGGGAAGGGCCGCACGCTCGTGTAGTCGGTGACGCCGGCCTTGTAGTAGATGACCTGCGGACCGACGGGGAGGATCTTCCTGTCGCCCTTGTACAGGGAGGGCATCCAGTACGCGGAGGCGTCGGCCGGCGCCAGGCAGGTGGTGTTCCCTCCGTAGAGGCTCGCGGTCGTGCTGCCGGCGTGCGTCGACGTGTTGCCCATGAAGGTGTGGTCGTGGGACCTGCCGGGCTGACCCGGGTACACGATCGGGTCGTCCGGCGCGGTGTGCGTGACGGCGCAGTTGGCCTGGAACTCCTTGTGGTAGCGCGGCGGCGGGGTGGCCTCGGACGGGGTCACGCCGGTGACGGGGGGTAGGGCCGGGATGTAACCGTCGCCGTCGGGGTCGTCGGCGGACGCCCGGGTCGACACCGCCGTCGTGTGCCCGGCGTGCCGGGCGGCCGAGGCGGCCGGGGTGCCGTCGGGGCCGGCCGCCGTGGCGACCGTGCCGACGCCGAGCACACTCGCGAGGAGTGCGCTGCCGAGTAACAGCGCGGGGAGCTTCGAACGCGATCTCATGGGGCCTCCTTGCCCGCTGAGGTGACACGGGGTGACACGTGCAGGTGGTGGGCGGGGCGACGCCGGGCGCCCCGCGCCGTGGTCAGCTGTAGACGCCGAACTCGTGCAGCGAGTAGCCCCAGCCGGTGCCACGCGCTGTCAGGTGCAGTCGTACGTGCCGGGCGGTCGTCGCGACGTCGATGGTGTCGACGTCTCCGTTGCCGGTGGTCGTCGTGTGGAGCGTGCGCCAGGCGGTTCCGTTGTCCGAGACCTGGACCTCGTAGGCCTTGGCGTAGGCGGGGTCCCACACGAGCTGGAGCTTGCGGACGGGGGTGGCGGCGCCGAGGTCGACCTGGATCCACTGCGGGTCGCTCCAGTCGCTGGCCCACCGTGTGTCGTTCCTGCCGTCCGTCGCCTTGGCGGGCTCGCACGGGCAGTCGCCGTACGAGGGCTGGAAGGAGGAGGCGGTGGTGGGCTTGTTCAGCGCCACGTTCGTGCCGGCGACCGGCGGTGCGACGACCTTGACCGACTTCGTCTCGATGCCGGCGTTGCCGCGGCCGTCCTCGGCGCGCAGGTACACCTTCCACACGCCGAGCTTCCCGGGGGCCGTCACGGCGAAGGTCCCGTTGCCGGTGGACCGCCACTCCGCCTCGACCAGGCGCTTGTCGCCGCTCGCGTAGTTGCCGCTGAGGAAGACCTTGTACGTGATCGGGTCGCCGTCGGGGTCACGGACGCCCGCGCGGACGGTGAACTCGCCCCCGGCCGGCGCGGAGGAGGCGGGGCTGACGGTCATGTCGCTGATGACGGGCGGGGTGTTGTCGCCGCCGGCTGTTCCGGTGTAGGCCCTCTTGACCGCGTAGTAGGACAGTCGCTTCAGTCCGTCGGGGACGAGGTTGAACCAGACGCCGCCGAAGTCGTGTTCGACGCCGTAGTGGAAGAGCGTGGCGCCGAGGGCGACGCCCCGGTGGCCGGTGACGCAGTCCCAGGCCCTGGTGTAGCCCTCGGCCTTCTGCACGTCGGTCGGCTCGTCGGGGACGCCGTTGGCGTCGTCGGGCACCTCCCACTCCCCGGCCGGTCCGCCCTCGGTGATGAGGTACGGCTTGGTGTAGCCGCCCTGCTCCCAGTCCTCGCGGACGCCGCAGATGTCGCCGTAGGAGTTCATCGAGTACAGGTCGAGGTCGGGCGCGTTGCGCTTGTAGTAGGGCCACGCCCCGGTCCAGGCGTCGGTCGAGGTGACCGGGTGGTCGGGGTCGATGCTGTGGATCTTCCTGGCGACGTCGTTGACGAAGCCGGTGTAGGCGTTGCGCTGCGCCTCCAGGGCCGCGCCGCTGTAGCAGTTCTGCAGGCCGAGGACCGACTCGTTGCCGACGTTCCACATGAGCGTCGCCGGGTGACTCCGGTACGTCTCCACCCACTTGGCGAACTCGGTGAGCATGGCGTTCTTGTACGTCGTGTCGGTGATGTAGTCGACGCAGCCGCCGGAGCCGGGACCGCCGCCGGGCTGCAGCCAGAAGCCGTTGACGACGCGGATGCCGTGCGCGGCGGCGGAGTCGAGCAGCGGCTTGGTGCCGCCGTCGGTGCCCCAGGTGCGGATGGTGTTGACGCCCATGGACTTCACGTCCGGCAGGTACTTCGGGGCGTCGGCGATCGCGGGACCCCAGGTGAGACCCTTGACGGTGTACGGCTGGCCGCCGACGGTCAGGTGCCAGTTCCCTTGCGAGCCGGCCACCTCGACCGCCCCTCCCCCGCCGGGCGGGGTGCCGTCCGTGGTCCCGTACACCTGGAACTCCCACAGGGAGTAGCCGTAGCCGCCGGAACGCTCCGTGCCCAGCATGCGCACGTAGCGGCCGGAGCCGGAGACGGCGATCTCGTCCGTGCCGCCGTCGCCGCCGGTCACGCTCTTCAGGGTGCGCCAGTCCGTGCCGTTGTCGGATGCCTGGATCTCATAACTCCTGCCGTAGGCGCCCTCCCAGGTCAGGACGGTGCGGCTCAGGTCGGCCCGCTGTCCCAGGTCGACCTGGAACCACTGCGGGTCGCTCCACTGGCTGGCCCAGCGGGTGCCGGTGAGATTGCCGTCGACGGCGGCCGCGGGGGCGTAGGCGTCGCCCTCCTGGGAGGAGGCGGTGGCGGGCCGGCCCTGGGAGAGCAGGGTCTCCGCCGCGTGGGCGGGCGGCGCGGCGAGGGCGAGTGGGGACGCCATGAGTGCGCCGAGGGCGAGCAGGGGGACGGTGCGTCGGGCCGCGGGCCTGCGGGGCGGAGGCAAGAGGGACACTTCTGCTCCTGACGGTGTGGGGAGTGCCGACGGCGCTGGGGGTGCGGGAGCACCGCGTGAGGGGCCCCTCCGGGCCGGGGCGCGGGGATGTCACCCGGCCCGGAGGGGAGTTGTGGCCGGCGGGCGGCCCGGTCAGGGGAAGGACACGACGGTGGACGGCACGGTCGAGGTACCGGCCGGGACCGTGGAGGCGCCGGTGTCGTTGATGACGTGGTTGTAGTGACCCATGCCGCCGAGGGAGACCACCAGGAGGCTGTGGAACTTCACCCCTGGCTTGACGGGGGTCTTGAAGCCGTGGTCCTGGCGGATGTTCGGGTCGACGTTGTAGTTGCAGTAGCTGCCCAGGCCCCAGGCCTCGTGGGTGTCGACCGAGTCGTCGACCCGGTAGGCGGCGTACCCCTTCGTCGTGCCGTTCTGGATGGCGGCCTGGTTCGGCGCGTCGTAGGCCTTCTCGTTCTGGTAGAAGATCGTCCGGCCGCGTTCGCCGTACCACTCGACGTCGTACTTGTTGAAGTGCTCGACGAACAGGCCGGTCGCCAGGACGTCGTCGCCGTTGACGCGGACGCCGTAGTCGGCCCGGTTGGTCTCCCAGCCGACGCCCTCGCCGTGGTCGGCCCGCCACACCCAGGTGTGGTCGATGATCGTGTCGTGGCTGTTGACCACCATGCTGGTGGTCGCCTTGCCGGCGCCCGCGCCGCCGATGCGGATGTATACGTCCTGCACGGTGGTCGGGTTGGCCGCGTGGTCGGTGGACGCGCCCTGCGGGCCGATCTCCAGCAGGGTGGGGGAGTTGACGGGACCGGCGTCGATGAGGAAGCCGGCGAGGCGTACGCCGTCGACGTCGGCGACCTTCATGGCGGTCACCCCGTTGTCCGGAATGATCGTGGCGAGGCCGAGGCCGAGCACGATGGTGTTCGCCCGGTCGATGTCGATCGTCCGGTCGACGTGGTAGACGCCGGGGGTGAACAGCAGGTGCAGACCCTGGTCGACGGCCGCGTTGATGGTGGCGGCGGTGGCGCCGGGCTTGACGACGTAGAACCTGCTCAGCGGGATCGACTCGCCCTGCGGGGTGCCGTTGCCCCAGGTGGTGCCGCGCGCGTTGGTCCGCTTGGCGGGCGCGAAGACCTTGTACTCGTTGCCGTCGAGGTAGAGGAAGGGCTTCTCGCGGGAGATCGGCGTCGTGTCGAGCGTGGTGTAGCGGGGCTCGGGGAAGCTGGTGCCGGGAGCGCCCTCGACACCGGAGAAGACCTGGTTCCAGACGCTGTTGGACCAGCCGCCGATGGAGCTGTCACGGGTGTACCACTGCTGCTGCGAGTAGTTGCCGATCTGCCCGTCGATCCTGCTGTCGGCGATGTAGCCGCCGCTGGCCCACCCGTAGCCGTTGGGCGCGAGGTTGAGGCCGCCCTTGACGTGCATCCGGCGGAAGGACGCGGCCTGCGAGACCGCCCACCGGTTGGTGCCGTTGACGGGCTTCACGGCGAGGTTCTCCGCGCCGCGCCAGAAGTTCTGGGTGGCGTTGCCGTTGAACCAGCCGGCGTCGACGGTGATGTCACCGTTGATCGTCGTGTCGTCGGGGCTCAGGCCGAGGCCGGCGATCTGGGTGTAGAAGCCGATCTGGGCGTTGAGGCCGTTGTAGGTGCCCGGCTTGAAGAGGAAGGCGTGCCGGCCGGAGCCGAACTGGGCGGATTCCTGCTCCTTGAAGACCTGGTCCAGCTTGGCCTGGATGCCGGGCGTGGACGGGTCGAAGACATGCACGTTCGGGCCGAGGTCGCCGCCGCCCGGTATCTGCGGGCCGGGGTCGTCGCCGGGAGTGCCGTACACCTTGAACTCCCAGAGGGAGTAGCCGTATCCGGTGGCGCGGACGGTGCCGAGCATGCGCACGTAGCGGGCGGTGCCGGAGAGGTTCACGGTTTCCGTGCCGCCGGCGCCGGTCGTGGTGGAGTACGCCGTCGACCAGTCCGTGCCGTTCTGGGACGTCTCGATCCGGTAGGACTTGGCGTAGGCGGTCTCCCAGCGCAGTTCGACCTGGCTGAGCGAGGCGGTGGCGCCGAGGTCGACGCGGATCCACTGCGGGTCGGAGGCCGCGCTCGACCAGCGGGTTCCGTTGTCGCCGTCGACGGCCGCGGTCGCCGGGGTGCCGTAGTGCTCCTGGCTGGAGGCGGTGACCGGCTTGCCCTGGGACAGCAGTACGGGCGCGGCCTGGGCCTGCCCGGCGGGGACGACGGCCAGCAGGGCGGCGGCGAGGGCGGTGACCAGGACGCCGACGAGTCCGCGACGACCCGGTCTGGGGCGCACCGGCGCAGCCGGGGGTATGCCGACAGCGGGCATGGGGAGGCTCCTTGAGAACAGGGGAAGGGGGGAGAGCGCTCTCCCGACGATGCCCGTCGGGTGACACGTGGTCAAGGTTCCTGCATGGCTTTTCTTTTGACTTGCATTAAGGTCGATCGCTGTTGGGTGGCGGGGATGAGCCGGATGCGGACCGCCCCCGCCCGGCAGGCACCGCGGAGGCTGTCAGCGGCAGTCGCCGAGCCAGTCGCCGGGGATCAGCTCGCGCACGCGGTCGAGGTCGGCTGCCGTACGGCCGCGCGCCAGGACCGCCGTGCCGTCGTCGTCGCGCAGGAGGACGTCCCGGCCGAGGAACCATCGCGTCTCCTCACCGACGGGGCAGGCCGGGAAGGGGAGTCGGACGGAGTGCGCCTCCAGCAGTTCGAGGCTGTCGTCATCCGGGTCGAGGAAGTCGCAGAGTTCTTCGTCGGCGTGCAGGGACTCCGACAGGACGACCTCGACGAAGCACAGGGACACGCGCTGCAACCAGCCGTCCCACCGCTCCGCGCTCTTGTCGGCGAGGTCGAGCCGGACGAGCACGGCGGGATCGTCGTCCTGGAGGCTGCCGAGCGGGATGCCCCAGGAAGCGGCTCCCTGGTTCTCGTGACGGAAGACCAGGGCCTCCTCGGCATCGTCGACATACAACTCCGCGGGGGCGAGCAGCACATCGTGATTGCTGGTGAGATCTCCCCGGCGGCCGAACAGCAGGTACGCCTCGCGCAACGCCGTCGGCAGCCGGAGCCCCAGCCTCTCCTCCGCGGCTTCGAGATCGGCTTCCGTCCAGCCGTCGTCGCGCCCCAGGGCGGCCCCGAGCCAGTGGGCCGCGAAACCCTGGACGAAGGTCCACGCGCCGGCGCGGTCCTCGATGCCCCTGCCGAGCGACGCGACAAGATCGAACTCATGTGTCATGCCTGGACGATATCCGCTGCGTACGGTCGGCCTCTTCGCGCCGCGGGCCGCTGACCAGGCGGTTGTCGAAGTCCATTGCCCCCACCCCGGGTTGACGGCCACCCTCGGGGGAGCACCGGGCGAGGAGGTCAACTCGTCGACGTCCACGTGCCTTCGGTGAGCCCGACCGGGTTGCCCGTCGGGATGACTCCCGAGTCGAGGACTCGTCGTGCGAGTGGTTCGAGCAGATGGGCGAGGCGGGTGGTGGCCTCTGCGCCCAGTGCCCGCCACGGCGCCCCCGCCGCCGCGTCCGTGTCCGCCTCCATCTCCTCGTGGGCGGCCGCACCGGCCGGGGTGAGGCTCCCCTCCTCGTCGACCCAGCCGCGCTCACGCAACTCCGCCCGCGCCGAACGCCATTGCTCGACGTCCCACCGTCTGATGCGCTGCTGGAACTCGGCGTCCGTCTCCCCTGTGGCGCTCTTGAGCACCAGGGCCTCGACCGGCCCCAGGCGGCGGCCCACGAGTACGGCGACATGGCCGTCGCCGCGGTGTTCGCGCAAGGTCGTCACAGCCTGCCAGAGCCTGACGTGGGGCTGGGCCGGGCGGGGCAGGACCTGGTTGGCGGCGCCGAGCACCCGGCCCGCCGTGTCCGCGGCCTGGGCGGCCTCCCAGGCGAGGTCGGCAGCCTCGGCCAGCTCGGTGGAGGCGATGGTCTCCGGGCCGAAGAAGCGTGTCATCGCGGCGTCCATGGCCTGCTCGCGAGCCTCGATCACCCGCTCCGGGGATGCGAGAGCCCACGCGCCCGGCAGCGCGCCGGCCGCCCGGTCCGGGTGGAAGACGTAGAAGGAGCTGGTGACGACGGATGCGGGGACCGGGCCGAGAGGTGCGGCGCGCAGGGCGAAGTAGCTCGTCCAGTAGCCGCGCAGTCCGAGCCCGTCCGCGATCTCGCGCACCTCGGGGGTGAAGTAGACCAGTTGGTGGACCGGCTCGAACCTCTCCCACATCGCCCGTGCGACGTTTTCGTTCATGTCCTGGTCCTCCCGGCTCGTCCTGCTCGGCTGCGGCGAACGTCGAAGGGCAGCATCCATCATGACGGCGGTCATAACAAGACGCGTACGGCACGGTCCGGGCAGCGAGGCGATCGACTGCGGCCGGCACTCTCGTACCGGGCGGACGGACCTTGCGGAGCACGCCGTCGTGGTGCGGGCCCGGGGAGGGGCGGGCCGGCCCGCGAGGCCCGGCCGTTTCAGCGCCGGTAGGCCGTGACGGCGACGGCGGGCAGGAGGGCGAGGGAGAGGATGCCGCCGGTCAGGGCGAGGGCGGGATAGCTGGTGGCGGCGACCATCAGGCCGGAGGCCATACCGCCGGTGGCGCCGGCGAGGGCGATCGAGACGTCGACCAGCCCCTGCGTCTTCGCCCGGGTGGCGAGCGGCACGGTGTCGGTGATGATCGCGGTGCCGGCGACGAGGCCGAAGTTCCAGCCGAGCCCCAGCAGGGCGAGGGCGAGGGCGAGCAGGGCGACGGAGTCGCCGGGCGCGACACCGGCCAGGATGCCCGCGGCCAGCAGGGTGACGCCGGAGGCGGCGGCGATCTTCATGCTGCCGTGGCGGTCGACGAGCCAGCCGGTGAGCGGCGAGGGCAGGTACATGGCACCGATGTGGAGGGCGATGACGAGCCCGGAGGCTGCGGTCCCGTGGCCGTGGTCGTGCATGTGCACCGGCGTCATCGTCATGACCGCGACCATGACGAGCTGCGTGAGGACCATGACCAGGGCGCCGAGGACCACTCCGCCGCGGCCTTCGCCGGGGTCGGCGGTGTCGCCGGGGTCGGCGGCAGCGGTGATATCTGTGGCAGCGCCGGCATCGGTGGCAGCGCTCGTATCGGTGGCAGCGCCAACATCGGTGGTAGCGCTGGTGCCGGTGGTAGCGCCGGTGCCGGCCGCGGTCTGGCCGGTCGTGATCTCGGCTTCCTCGGCCTGGGCGACGGCACGGGCCAGCAGCAGTGGGTCGGGCCGCAGCCGGAGGGTGAGGACGAGCGCGGCCAGTGCGTACGCGGCGCCGGAGAGGATGAAGGGTCCGGCCAGTTCGGGGATGCCGAGGTGCTCGGCGAAGGCGCCGGTGGGGGCGGCGAGGTTGGGTCCGGCGACACCGCCGAGGGTCGTGGCGACCAGGACGGTCGAGACGGCGCGGGCCCGATGGCCGGGCGCGGCGAGGTCGGCTCCGGCGTAACGGGCCTGGAGGTTGGTCGCCGTGCCCGCGCCGTAGACGAACAGGGCGATGAACAGCAGGACGGGGTTGTCCAGGACGGCGGCGACGATGACACCGGCGGAGCCGATGGCGCCGGCGAGGTAGCCGGCAGCGAGGCCGGGGCGGCGTCCGTGTGCTTGGGAGATGCGGCCGACGGCGACGGCGGCGAGCGCGGATCCGGCGGTGAACAGGGCACTGGGCAGCCCGGCGAGGCTGGTGGAACCGAGCATGTCCTGGGCGAGGAGGGCACCGACGGTGACGCCCGCGGCGAGTCCCGCGCCGCTGAGGATCTGGGAGGCGACCAGGACGCGCAGCGTGTGGCGCTGGGCCCGGGCAGGGTCGGATATGGGGGACGTCGAGCCCGTGGGCGCGGTGCTGGTCATGTCCTCTTCCGGAGCGGAATCGCGGGCTGGTGAGCAGCGGCTCGGATCAGTTTCGCCTATGCGCCGTGCGCGGGGTGGTGCGACCGGGGGCGTCGGCGGCCCCGGTGGTGTCGGCGACGGGGGTGTCTGCGTCCTTGAACGCCGCGGGGACAGTTCGCCCTGCTCCTGCCCGGCGGCGGGACAGAAAGGCGGGAGTCCCGCGCGATGCCCCGCTCCGCTCCCCTACCGCTGCCCCGGACACCAGTACCAAGAGTGAAGTTGCGAGGTGTGCACCTTGTGCGCGGGTCGACGCTGTCAGTGTGCTGCTGAAGATCGTATGGCGGTGGCATGCCGTCGGGCACGCTGAGGGGCGGGTGTGACAGTTCAGCAGTCCACGGGCATCGGGCCCCCTTCGCTGCCAGGTCCCTCGCACGGGGCCGGCCGGGTGACGTTGCGCGAGGTGCCGCGCCACGTCGCGTGCGTCATGGACGGCAACGGCCGGTGGGCGGCGCAGCGGTCGCTGCCGCGCACGGCGGGTCACCGCGCGGCGGAGACGACGGTGATCGACGTCATCGAGGCAGCGCGCGCGTCCGGGGTGGGTTGGCTGAGCCTGTTCGCGTTCTCCACCGAGAACTGGCGCCGCCCTGACAGTGAGGTCGAGTTCCTCATGCACCTGGTGCGCCGGGTCGTGCGCAAACACGCCCCGCTGCTGCACGCCCGGGGCATCCGCTGCCGCTTCCTCGGCGCGACGGATCCCCGGATCCCGCCAGGGCTGGGCCAGGACATCGCGGACCTGACGACGCTGACCTCCCGGAACCGCGGCATGACGCTGACGGTCGCGTTCGACCACGGAGGGCGCAGGGACATCGTCGAAGCCGCACGCTCGTTGCTCCGCAGTGGCGTGCCGGCCGAGACCTTGACGGAGGAGACCTTCGCCGCTCACCTCCCCATCCCCGACACCCCGGACGTGGACCTGGTCATCCGCACCTCCGGTGAACAGCGCATCTCCAACTTCATGCTCTGGCAGGTCGCCTACGCCGAGTGGATGTTCCCGCCGGTGCTGTGGCCCGACTTCCGCGCACCTGACTTCCTCGCCTGTCTGCACACGTATCGGCAACGCGAGCGCCGCTTCGGCGCCGTGCCGACGAATGAGAAGGGAAAGCCCCGATCGTGACCTCCACGGACGACCCCGGCGCCGCTGCCGCCGACGCCGAAACCTGTGAGGAGCCGTTGTTCGGTCCCGGCTCCGAGTTCCACGCGCTGTTCAACGACCCGCGCTGGGCACCCGCCATGGTCCGGGCGACCGTCCTGGAAGCGGCACACCCGCAGATCGGCGCGGCTCTGCTGGACAACTCCACGTTCGTCGCCCACCCCTGGCGGAGGCTGCGGAACACCTTCGTCAGCATGCAGCGCATGTTCGGTGCCGACGAGCACGTGCGGCACCGGGAGGCCGCCCGGCTCAACCGCATGCACGCCCGGCTGAACGGCACCGACGCGCACGACAGGCCCTACGACGCGATGGACCCCGGTGTCCGCGCGTGGGTCGTGGCGACCCTGTTCGACAGCGCCGTCACGATGTGCCGGCTCAGCGGGCAGCCCCTCGAACAGCGAGCCATGGAGCGGCTGTACGGAGAATTCCAGGCGTTCCTGGCCGCGATGGGAGACGAAGCCGGTCATCTGCCGCACACCCTGGCCGAGTTCTGGCCCTACTTCGACCGGATGGTCGCAGAGGAACTGGAGAACACGGAGGCGATGCGGATCATCCTCTACAAGCTCTTCGACCACCTCCCCGCTCCGCCCGCGCTCCACGGATTCCCCGCGCTGTGGGCCACCGGCCGCGCCCTGACCGGCCCGGTCATCGGGGCGATCACCGTGGCCTCCTTGCCGGAACCGTTCCGCCGGCGGGCCGGACTGCCCGAGATCGTCGGAGCCCAGACTTTGATGCAGGGCGCCTACCTCGCCGCCGGTCTGGCCCGCTTCCTGCCCGGCGGCTGGATCCAGGCCGAGAACGTCACCGAGTTGCTGACGCTCTCCCCGCACAGCGACGACCCCCGCGCACGGAGCCTCACCGCCCTGCGGGAGCGGATGCAGCAGGCGGGCGCCCTCTTCCGCCTGATCACCCCCCTGCCTCCGGAACAGGAACCCACCACGGCTACCACGGCCGCCACTGCACAGCGCAGCGCGGAGGAGTTCTTCGCCGAGGTCCTCGACCAGACGGGCGACGGCTACCTGGACTGGCCCGACCTCGCCGCGATGGCACGCGAACTCTCCGGCCGCCTCGACCTGGACGAACCCGAGGAGACCCGGCTCTACAACGCCTTCGCCGACTGGTGGCGTGAACTCCAGACGGCCCTCGACACCGACGGCGACGGCCGTATCAGCGCCCGCGAGTACGCCGTCGCGACCGGCCGTCTGGCCGGTCCCGCGCTCATCAGGGTCGCCGAAGTCCTCTTCGACGTCACCGACACGGACGGCAACGAGCGCATCGACGCCGACGAGCACCGAGCCCTGTTCCGCACCGCCTTCCACCGCGACACCGACAGCTCCGACGACACGTACAGCCGCAGCACGTTCGTCAACCAGTTCCTGTCCTTCATGTCCGGCCGCCGGCGCACCACTCCCTACGACCCCCTGCTGGCGGACGCGTGACGCGCTGATCCCCCTGGATCCGCACCCCGCACGCTCATCCGCCGACAGACCGGCCTGCACCGAGAGGGAAAGGGGACCGACTCGCGCGCATCGATGAGGCGGTCCCCGGTTAGGATCACGTCGGCCGTCGTCGTTGCGACCGGGGAGGAAGCCCATGTGGCGCAGGCTGGTCGGGACGGTGGCTGGTCTGCTGGTGCTGTTCGTCGGCAGTCTCGCCTTCAACGCCGCCTCGGGGCAGAGCCGGTGGCCGGGCCCGCTGGACTTCGTGCGTCTCCACCCGTGGGTGGTGCTTCTGTTGCTGCTCCCCCTCGCGTGGCTGGGGCTGCGGCCCGAGTCCCGCAGCGACCGTACGCCCCGTCCCGCCGCACCGACGACGTACCGTCTGCCGCCCCGCAACACCCACTTCACCGGCCGTGACTCCGCACTGGGGGAACTGCGGCGGCAGCTCGGTTCGGCGGGCGACGTCACCACGGTGGCCGTGCACGGGCTGGGCGGTGTGGGCAAGACGCAGCTCGCGGTCGAGTACGCGTACCGCTATCTGTCGAAGTACCGGTTCGTCGCGTTCGTCGACGCGGAGGATCCCGACCTCCTGACACCGCAGTTCACCTCGCTGGCCCGGGAGTTGGGTCTGGCGGACGCCGGTTCGGGGCAGGTCGTCCATGGGGTGTACGCCTCGCTGCGGGACCGCAGGCCGTGGCTGATCATCTTCGACAATGCCGAGAAGCCGGGGGCGCTGCTGCACGCGCTGCCTTCGGGCGACCTGGCGAAGAACGGCCACGTCCTCGTCACGACCCGCACGAGCTCGTGGTCGGGCACGGCCGATGTCATGGATCTGCAGGTGTTCTCGCGACAGGAGTCCGTCGGCCTGCTCAGGCAGCGGGTACCCGGCACGAGCGCCGGGACGGCAGACCGGATCGCGGAGCAACTGGGCGATCTGCCGCTGGCGTTGGAGCAGGCCGCGGGCTACATGACCTTCCACCAGACGGCTCCCGACGAGTACCTGGCGCTGCTGACGACACGCCTGGAGGACATGATCGCGCGAGGTGAGCTGGCCGACCGGCCCGCGGTGGTCGTCGCCACCCTGTGGCAACTGAGTGTGCGCCGACTGCGGGAGCAACAACCGCAAGCGGTCGAGCTGTTGCAGCTGTGCGCCCTGCTCGCCCCGGAGCCCATCCCGCTGACCCTCTTCACCGGCGGCCCCACTCCCGTGATCGCGGCGGCCGGTGACCCACTCGCGTGGGACACGACGGTCGGCTCGCTGGCCGGCCTCGGCCTGGCGCGGCGCGAGGACTCCGCGCTGGTGCTGCACCGGCTGGTGCAGGCGGCCGTCCGAGCCTCGATGACGCCCGAGTCGCTCACGACGGCCCGGGCCCGGCTGTGTCGTGCGCTGCTGGAGGCCGTGCCGCACGACGTGCACGGCGACGCGAACGCCCGGCCCCGCTGGCACACGCTGCTCCCCCATGTGCTGGCCGTCACCAAGGACGACCCGGCGGCCCGGTACGCGCCGGAGGCGGCCCTCCTGCTGCGGCTGGCCTCCGAGTTCCTCCTCGCGATCGGCGACCGGACGCTGGCGCTCCCCCTGTGCGAGCGCGCCCTCGCACTCGACGAGGCACTGGACGACCGGGACGCGGAGGTCGGCTTCGACCTGATCACACTGGCGCAGATCCACCGGGACCTCGGTGCGCCGGAGACGGCACGCCCCCTGGCGGAGCGAGCACTGCGCCTGCACGAGTCCTGCCTGCCCGCCGACAGCCCGGCCATCGCCACGGACCTGGCGACCCTCGCCCGGACCCTGTGCCTTCTCGACGAGCATCAGGCCGCGCTGCCCCTGGCCGAGCGGGCGTTGCGGATCGACGAGGCCGCGCACGGGCCGGACGACCCCTTCGTGAGTTTCGACCTGATCGCCCTGGCGACGGTCCACTTCGACCTCGGCGACGCGGCGACAGCCCTGCCGCACATCGAGCGGGCCCTGCGGATCCGCGAGGCCCACTACGCGCCGGACCACCTGTACATCGGTTACGCCCTGCTGTTCAAGGCCCGGGTCCTTCATGCGCTGAACGACCCGGCCGCATGGGAACCCGCGGACCGGGGCGCGGACATCCTGCGCGGCCAACTCGGCAGCACCCACCCCAAGACCGAGGACGCCGTGAGCCTGGCGGACAGCCTGAAGCGCTGACGAGGGCGGCTCGGCGGCGACATGTCCTCACCGGCACCCGTGGTCATGTCGGCTTCCCCGTCCGGGCGCGACGCCGGTGGTCACGTCGGCTTCGCCGCCCTGGCGCGGCACCCGGGGCTCACCCCCGGGGCGGAGGCACCGGGAAGAGCAGGCAGCTGCTGGTGGCGTGGGCGAGCAGACGGTCCTTCGTGTCGAGCAGCTGCGCCTCGGCCAGGGCCGTCTGGCGGCCCTTGTTCACCAGCCTGCCGACGGCGCGCACCGTGCCCGTCTCGACCGTGATCCTCCGGAGGAACTTCACCGCCAGGTCGAGGGAGGTGTACGCCATGCCCTGCGGGAGGGTGCTCTGGACGGCGCAGCCCGCCGCCGAGTCGAGCAGGGTGGCGAAGATGCCGCCGTGCACGCTGCCGATGGGGTTGTAGTGCTCCTCGCCGGGAGTCATGGAGAAGACCGCCCTGCCGGGCTCCACCTCGTCCAGGGTGAAGTCGATGGTGTGGTTGACGGGCGGGCGCGGCAGGTGTCCGCCCTGCAACTCGCGCAGGAAGTCGATGCCCGCCATGCGTCCGGCGGCTTCCGCCAGGATCGCGGGGTCGTCCCACTGATACGTACGCGTTCGTCCCACGGCCCGGCACCTTCCCTCTGGCTTCTTCATGTGAAGCTAGCTTCACGCTCAGCTGACTGTCAATGACGAAGCCAAGCTCCTACGATGGCGGGATGGAGTGGCTTGAGGCGAGCACGGAGAACTGCCCCGTCCAGCGCACGCTCGACGTGGTCGGCGAGAAGTGGACGCTGCTGATCCTGCGGGACGCCGTCAACGGGGTCCGCCGGTTCGACGACTTCCACCGCCACATCGGCCTGTCCGAGGCCGTCCTCAGCGACCGGCTCCGCAAGCTGATCGCAGCCGGCATCCTGAAGACCGTCCCGTACCGGGAGCCGGGCAGCCGCTCCCGCAACGAATACCGCCTGACCCGCAAGGGCTGGGACCTGTGGCCCGTCCTCATGGCGCTGAGCCAGTGGGGCGAGACGTACGCCCTCGGCTCCGAGGGCCCGGTGCTGGACGTGCGCCACACCGACTGCGACGCTCCGGTCCGTGTCGTCGTCGAGTGCTCCGAAGGACACTCGACCCTCACACCCGCACAGGTGACCGCCCGGCTGGGCCCCGGCGCCCGGCCCCGGTCGTAGGCCCCCTTACGCGGATCAGCCGAGATGCGCCGTCACCGCGGGGGAACTCCCCCGGCGCCCTCGCCGAGGCGGAGAAGTGCCGGCCGGGTGGCCGCGAAGGCGCCGGCACCCCTCGGGGCCTCGGCCCGATCGTCGCACCACCGCCGGGTCAGAGTGAGTGGCGGGTCCACGCGCAGGGGACGAAGCTGGAGGTGACAGCACCGCCGCAGACGACGCCGGCCGGCGTGACCATCAGCCGGGACCCACCGCTCGGCCGCTGGGCGGCACCCTCCCGCCCGACCCCGACCACCACATCCCCGACCTCATGACGGACGGCGTGCCGGGTGGCCTGGCCGGTCTCGGCGGCGTGATCGTCGGCGGACGTGCGGTGGCTTTCCGCGCCGCACCGTCCGTATGCACGCCGATGACCGGCCGCCCCAGCCGCAGACCCGCCGGGGCGACTCGAAAGGACTCGATGGGGGAACCGGAAGAGAGGCCCTGATTCAGCAGGGGCGGTCGGGTGCCCCGGCCCCGGCTGCCGCACCGGAGGAGAGACCGCGATGGTGGACGAAGACGACGCCCGGCAGGCCACACCGGATGCCTCGGGAGTGCGCGCCGGTGGCGACGGTGTCACGCGGCGCCGGCCGCTGCGGAAGCGGCACGTCGAGGAGACGGTCGAGGTCGCGGTGCCGGTGCGGACGGCGTACAACCAGTGGACGCAGTTCAAGACCTTCCCTCGTTTCTCGTCCGTGGTGCACGGCGTCGAGCAGGTCAGGCCGACCGTGACCGCCTGGACCCTCGGTTACGGGCCCCTGCGCCGCCGCTTCGCGGTCGAGATCGTGGAGCAGGACCCCGACGCCTACCTGGCCTGGCGCGGTCTGGAGCAGAACCCGTCCCACCAGGGTGAGGTCGAGTTCCGGCCGACGGGGTCCGGCGGCACCGCGATCACCGTCCGGATGCTCCTGGAGCCGCAGGGGGCCGCAAGGCTCCTCACCGGTTCGTCGCGGGCCGCGCGAGTCGCCGCGCGGCTGGTGCGCGGCGAGCTCGTGAACTTCAAGCGGTTCATCGAAGGGCTGGGGCAGGAGGGCGGGGCCTGGCGCGGCACCATCCGCAACGGCCGCGTGCAGCACGACCACCCGGAACCGCCCAGGAGCCGCGTGGCCCAGTGGCCCGTCGGCTGACCCGCGTACCGGACACGGCAAGAGAAAGGCGAAGCGATGCAGAACCCGCCCGGCGAGGAGCCGGAGACCACCCTCTCCGTGACACCGCCGAAGAAGTGGGCGGCCGGGGTCCCCGCTGTCGTGCACGCGCTGGAGTACTCCCTGGAGCAGACCTCCCCGGGCAGGACCGGAGTGGACCTGCTGACCATGAACCAGGTGGGCGGG
Source organism: Streptomyces sp. DT190 (assembly GCF_049846985.1). Taxonomy (NCBI): domain Bacteria; kingdom Bacillati; phylum Actinomycetota; class Actinomycetes; order Kitasatosporales; family Streptomycetaceae; genus Streptomyces; species Streptomyces sp. DT190. The sequence goes on from NZ_JBNCNM010000011.1 coordinate 68,069, forward strand.
ATCGACTGCCCGGGCTGCGCCTGGGCGGACCCGGCCCCGGGCCGACGCCATCGCAACGAGTACTGCGAGAACGGCGCCAAGCACATCAACGACGAGGCCACCACGCGCCGCGTCACCGCCGACTTCTTCCGTGAGCACAGCGTCTCGGACCTCGCCGCCCGCTCCGACATGTGGCTCAACCAGCAGGGCCGACTCACCGAGCCGATGATCAAACGGCCCGGCTCCGACCACTACGAGCCGATCGGCTGGAACGACGCCCTGGGCGTCCTCGCGCAGGAACTGAGAAGCCTGTCCTCCCCAGACGAGGCCGTCTTCTACACCTCCGGCCGCGCCAGCAACGAGGCCGCCTTCGTCCTGCAGCTCTTCGCCCGCGCCTTCGGCACCAACAACCTGCCCGACTGCAGCAACATGTGCCACGAGTCGAGCGGCTTCGCGCTGAGCGAGACCCTCGGCACCGGCAAGGGCACCGTCAGCCTCGACGACCTCCACCACGCCGACCTGATCTTCCTGGTCGGGCAGAACCCGGGCAGCAACCACCCGCGCCAGCTGACCGCCCTGGAGGAGGCCAAGCGCAACGGCGGCCGGATCGTGGCGGTCAACCCGCTGCCGGAGGCGGGACTGCGGCGCTTCAAGAACCCGCAGACGCCGCGCGGGATCGTCGGACGCGGCACCCAGATCGCCGACCGCTTCCTGCACATCAAGCCCGGCGGCGACCTGGCCCTGTTCCAGGCCCTCAACCGCCTGCTGCTGGAGGCCGAGGACGCCCGGCCCGGCACCGTCCTGGACCACGACTTCATCAACGCCCACACCACCGGGTTCGAGGAGTTCGCCGAGCACGCCCGCGCCGTCGACTGGGACGATGTGCGCGCCGCGACCGGACTGACCCGCGAGGAGATCGAGAAGGTCCGCGACGAGGTCCTCAAGAGCGACCGCGTCATCGTCTGCTGGGCCATGGGCATCACCCAGCACAAGCACGGCGTGCCCACCGTCCGGGAGATCGTCAACTTCCTGATGCTGCGCGGCAACCTGGGGCGCGCCGGCACCGGTGCCTGCCCGGTGCGCGGCCACAGCAACGTCCAGGGCGACCGCACCATGGGCATCTGGGAGCGGATGCCGGACACCTTCCTCGACGCTTTGCAGCGGGAGTTCGGCTTCGACCCGCCGCGCGCGCACGGCCTGGACTCGGTCAACTCGATCAGGGCGATGCGCGAGGGCCGCGCCGAGGTCTTCCTGGCCCTGGCCGGGAACTTCGTCCGGGCCGCCCCCGACAGCGAGGTCACCGAGGAGGCGATGCGTTCCTGCCGGCTGACCGCCCACATCTCCACCAAGCTCAACCGCTCGCACACCGTCTGCGGCGACACCGCGCTGATCCTGCCGACCCTCGGGCGCACCGAGCGTGACGTCCAGGCGGACGGCGAGCAGTTCGTCACCGTCGAGAACTCGATGAGCGAGGTGCACACCTCCCGGGGGCGCCTCGAACCGGCCTCCCCGCTGCTGCTCAGCGAAGTCGCCATCCTGTGCCGGCTCGCCCGCCGCACCCTGGACGGCAAGCCGGACATCCCCTGGGACACGTTCGAGGGCGACTACGGCACCATCCGCGACCGCATCTCCCGGGTCGTGCCGGGCTTCCACGACTTCAACGCCCGCGTGACCCGCCCCGGTGGCTTCCAGCTGCCCAACCCGGTCAACGAGGGCGTGTTCAACAACAAGGTCGGCAAGGCCCTGTTCACCTGCAACGAGCGCGTGGTCCCCCGGGCACCCGAGGGGCATCTGCTGCTGCAGACGCTGCGCTCGCACGACCAGTGGAACACCGTGCCGTACACCAACGACGACCGCTACCGCGGCATCCACGGCAGCCGTCACGTGGTGCTCGTCAACCCGGCCGACCTGACGGAACTGGGTCTCGCCCAGGGTGATCACGTCGACCTGGTGAGCGTGTCGGCGGACGGCACCGAGCGCCGGGCCGAGGACTTCGAGGTGGTGTCCTATCCGGCCGCCAAGGGCTCGGCGGCCGCCTACTATCCGGAGACCAACGTGCTGGTGCCGCTGGACAGCGTCGCGGACATCAGCAACCAGCCGACGTCGAAGGGCCTCGTCGTCCGCCTCGAACCCACCCCCGCGCGGACCCGGACCCAGGCCGCGCGGGCCTGACCGGCGGCACGATCCGGCGGGGCCCGCGAGGCCGGCACCGCCCCGCCGGGTTCCGGCACGACCAGTGGGCTCCACCGGGCCATCCTCGTGTCGGCGTTCTGTCGGTGCTGTCCGTGCTCTGTCGGTGAGCCGTAGGCCCAGGTTGACACCTTGGGCGAAGCGCCGACCGGAACCCCCGGCGGCCCGGTCCCGGAGGAGCCTCATGCACAGCCCCGTCACGATCATCGGCGCCGGACTCGGCGGACTCACCCTCGCCCGCGTCCTGCACCTCCACGACATCCCGGTCACCGTCCACGAGGCGGAGACCTCCCCCACGGCACGCGCCCAGGGCGGACTGCTCGACATCCACGACTACAACGGGCAGCTCGCCCTCAAGGCGGCCGAGCTGATGGACGAGTTCCACGCCGTCGTCCTGCACGGCCGCCAGGCCCTGCGGATCGTGGAACCGGACGGGACCGTCCTGTTCGACCAGCCCGACGACGGCACTGGCGGTCGCCCCGAGGTGCAGCGCGGCGACCTGCGGCAGCTCCTGCTCGACTCGCTCCCGGCCGGCACCGTGCGGTGGGGGCACAAGGTCACCGGCGCCCGCGCCCTGGGCGAGGGGCGTCACGAGGTGACGTTCGCCGACGGCTCCACTCTCGTCACCGGCCTGCTGGTCGGCGCGGACGGCGCCTGGTCACGCGTCCGGCCGCTGCTGTCCCCCGCCAGGCCCCGCTACATCGGCAAGTCGGTGGTCGAGACCTACCTGTTCGACGCCGACGAACGGCACCCGGCCACCGCCGACCTGGTCGGCGGCGGCATGCTGATCGTTCCCTCCCCCGGCCGGGAGCTCTTCGCCCACCGGGAGAAGAACGGCACCCTGCACGCCTACACAGGGCTGGCCGAGCCGCAGGACTGGTTCGCCGCGATCGACTTCACCGACACCGCCGCGGCCACCGCGCGGATCGCACAGGAGTTCGACGGCTGGGCGCCCGAGCTCACCGCGCTGATCACCGGCAGCGACGTCCCGCCGGTCCTGCGCCCCCTCCACGCCCTGCCGGCCGGGCACCGGTGGGACCGTACGCCGGGTGTGACCCTGCTCGGCGACGCCGCCCACCTCGCCGCGCCCAACGGTGAGGGCGCCAACCTCGCCATGCTCGACGGCGCCGAACTCGGCCAGGCCCTCGCCGCCCACCCGGGGGACGTCGAGACGGCGCTGGCCGCGTACGAGCAGGCCATGTTCGGCCGCGGCACCGAGACCGCCCCCGACGTGATGCCGTGGATCGACTCGCCCGACAACACGGCCCGTCATCTGACCGACCTGTTCACCGGGCAGGGTGGTTGATCCACGCGGTGCCACGCGCCACAGCCGGCACCGCTGACCTCGCCGTGCGCACGGGCGCGCCCCAGGTCACCTTCCTTCCGGGTCGGCCGGAGCCCGTCAGCCGGGCGAGGGCTCGGAGCCGGCCTCACCGGCGGCCACCGCGTCGGCGACCGTCGGGTGCACCGGCAGCAACTCGTCGATGCCGGTCATGGTCAGCATGCGCACCAGCCGGTCGGGTACGTCGGCGAGGTGGAGGGCACCGCCGTCCCGCTGGGCGGTGTGCAGGAGCGTGATGAAGGTGCTGAGGCCGCTGGAGTCGACGTAGTCCACTCCGGCGAGGTCCAGCACCAGATGCCGCGCGCCCTGGTCCAGCAGCACCGAGACGTACGCGCGCAGCGAGACCGCCGTGTGCAGGTCCACGTCTCCGGCTACGGCGACGACCGCGATGCGGTCGCTGATGTGGTGGACGGTCATGTCGAGCGCGTCTGACACGTCGGTCATCACTCCTGGCGGGGCTGGGACACTTCGGGGACTGCGGTGCCGGGCACCGGTCAGGGCTCCGTCGCGCCGTCGGCGCCGGGGCCGTGGACGGTGGCCAGTTCGGCGAGACCGGAAACGGCGAGGACCGGCTCCAGCAGGGGCGTGACGATCAGCTCCAGCCGTTCGGCGTGGGCGAAGAGCACGCTCAGACCGGCGCTGTCCAGGTACTCCACCGCGGTCAGGTCCACGACGAGACGGCCGGTGCCGGTGCCGAGGGCCTCGGCGAGGGCCGAGGCGTTGCTCATGTCGATCTCGCCGCTGACCGAGAGCTGCGGGGTGCCGTCCGCACGCCGACCGGTGCGGAGGGTGAGCGGAGTGGTCATCGGGCGATCCTCATCTGCAGGTCGACGGTGGTGCCGGCCGGGCCGGGGGTGATGGTCACCTGCTCCATGGTGGCCCGCATCAGGGCCACGCCCCGGCCGCGGTTGGCGTGGGGCTCGGGTGTGGGGTCCTTCCAGCGGCCGGAGTCGGCGACCCTCAGGCGCAGCCGGTCCGCGAAGGCCTCGGCGCTCAGCCGCACCGCCTCCCCCGGTGCGTGCCGGTGTCCGTGCTCGATCGCGTTGGCGCAGGCCTCGCCCGCGGCGACGAGGACGTTCTGCACCTCGATCCGGGTCAGGTCGCACCGGGCGAGCCAGGCGCGCAGCGCGTTGCGGACCGGCGCGAGCTGGGACGCCTCGGCCGGGAAGGTCACGTCGAGGGGTGCCGGGTGGCGGTAGAGCAGCAGCGCCACGTCGTCGTCGTAGCCGCCGGGGGGTGCGAGCCGGGTCATCACCTCGGTGGCGAGATCGTCGACGGGCAGCTCACGGCCCTCCTGGACGGCTGCGCCGGCCTCCTCGATGCCCGCGCTGAGCGGGCGCCGGCGACGTTCCACCAGGCCGTCGGTGTAGAGCAGCAGCGTGGCCCGTGCGGCCAGCGTGCACCGTGCCTCCGGGCGCCGGCTGCCCGGGCGGACGGCCAGGGGCAGGGAGCGTCCCTCCTCCAGCAGCTGCACGGAGCCGTCGGCATGGGCGACGATCCCCGGCGGGTGTCCGGCCGTCGAGTAGGTCAGCTCTCCGGTGTCCGGGTCGAAGACACCGCAGAACACGGTCGTGCACAGCGCGCCGGGGACGCTCGCGGCGAACTGGTCGAGTGCCATCAGTGTCCGGGCGGGGCTGGGCTCCTGCAGCATCAACGCCCGGCAGGCGCTGCGCAGTTGCCCCATGACGCTGGCCGCCTCCAGGCCTCGTCCGACGCAGTCGCCCACGACGATGCCGATCCGCCCGTCCGGCAGGGTGACGGTGTCGTACCAGTCGCCTCCCACCTCCAGCGGCGGCGTGGCGGGCTCGTACCGTACGGCGAAGCCGTCCGGGAGCCGTGCCGGGCCCAGGATGGCGCGCTGCAGCGCGATGGCGGTCTCGCGTTGCTGGTCGATCTGGTGCGCGCGCACCAGGCCTTGGGCGAGGCGCCCGGCCAGCAGCGAGAGCAGCAACTGGTCCTCGGCGGTGAACGGGCGGTGTTCGCCCAGGTCGATCCAGAGGGCCAGCGGTCCGTCGGGGTGTTCCAGCAGCACGCCCGCACCGGTGTCGTCGGCGACCGGGGTGAGCGGCGGGCGCCGGCGCAGCTCGCCGAGGACGTCGCGGCAGTCCGGGGAGAGGCCGTCCCAGGTCGCGGACGGGTCCGTGGCCGTGAGGGCGGGCACGCCGCCGGGCCCGAAGACGACGGCCAGCACGCACCGCGCTCGCCACAGGTCCTTCAGTTCGCCCAGCGCGCTGGTCAGGGCCTCGGGCAGGCTGGTGGCCTGGGACAGCGCGGTGTTCAGCGCGGCCAGTGCCGTCGTGCGCTGGACGGCGTAGTGCTCGGCCGTGACGTCGCGGAACGTGCCGACCGTGACGCGGCGCCCGGTGTCCGGGTCCTGGGCCTTGTTCCAGGTGACGACGACCCACAGGCGGTGCCCGTCCCGGTGGGTGACGGGCACGGTGGTCGAGCCCTGCTCGCGTTCGAGCAGGTCGGTGAAGGCCGTGCGGACCTGGCGGTGCGCCTCGGGATCGGCGGCGGCGTCGGGCCACCAGGGGTGGACCGGCCGGTACGGCAGATTCTCGGGGCCGTGGCCGAGGATGCCGGTGAAGGCGGCGTTGATCTCCACGACGGCTCCGGACTCGTCGCAGACGAAGAAGGCCTCCTGGAGCGAGTCGACGAGGGCGGTGCGCCACCGCAGGTGGTGGCTGCGCAGCCGGGCCAGTTCGATGTTGGCCCGGACGCGGGCGAGCAGTTCGGCGGCGGCGAAGGGCTTGACCAGGTAGTCGTCGGCGCCGGCCTGCAGGCCCTCGATCGACGACTCCTGTCCGGCCCGGGCCGACAGCAGCACGACGGGCACGGCGGCCGTGCGCGTGTCCGCGCGCAGTCTCGCGACGACGCCCAGCCCGTCGAGCCGGGGCATCATGACGTCGCTGACGACGAGGTCGGGCACGTCCCGGCGGACGGCGTGCAGGGCTTCGACGCCGTCGGCGACGGCGGTCACCTCGTAGCCGGCTCCGGCGAGGGTGCGGGAGAGGTACTCGCGCATGTCGGCGTTGTCGTCGGCCACCAGCACGCGGCCGCTGACCGCGGGTTGCTGCCCCGGTTCCAGGGCCGGGCGCACGTCGCCGGGCACGGCCATGCCGCCGTCCGGGGCGCCGCCGCTCGATTCCGGCAGCCAGCGCAGTGCTTCCTGGACGTAGGGGTCGGCGGTCGCGGAGACGGTGGTCCTGCTCGACTCGGGCACCACGGAGCCGGGCGGCAGGTGGGCCGTCCCGAACGGGATCCGGATGGTGAAGGTGGTGCCCTCGTCCTCGCCGCTGCGCGCGTCGATCGAACCGCCGTGCAGGCCGACCAGTTCCCGCACCAGGGCGAGTCCGATGCCGCTGCCCTCGTTCGAGCGGGAGCGGGCGTTCTCGATGCGGTGGAAGCGCTCGAAGAGGCGGGGCATCTCCGCCTCGGGCACGCCGATCCCGGTGTCGGAGACGGTGAGGACGGCGTGGGTGTCCGACCGGCGCACGCGTACGCGGACCTCGCCGTCGAAGGTGAACTTCAGGGCGTTGCTCAGCAGGTTGAGCACCACCTTCTCCCACATGCCGCGGTCGACGTACACCGGCTCGTCCAGGGGCGGGCAGTCCACCTCGAAGGCCAGTCCGGCCTTCTCCACGGCCGAGCGGAAGACGCTGGCCAGTTCGGCGGTCACCACAGCGAGGTCGACCGGCTCGTGGCGGGCCTGCATGCGGCCGGCCTCGATGCGGGAGAAGTCCAGCAGCGTGTTGACCAGCTTGCCCAGCCGCAGTCCGTTGCGGTGCACGACGTCCAGTTCCTGCCGGATGTCGTCCTCGGCGTCGGCGAACCGCGCGCGGAGTTCCTCGACGGGGCCCATGATCAGCGTCAGCGGGGTCCGGAACTCGTGGCTGATGTTGGAGAAGAAGGTCGTCTTGGCCCGGTCCAGCTCCGCGAGTTCCTCGGCCCGCCGCTGCTGGGCCTGGTAGCTCCGGGCGCTGCCGATGCCGGAGGCGATGTAGCCGGCTGTCAGCTCGATGAACCCGCGGTAGCCCTCGTCGAGCTCGCGGTAGCGGTTCAGCGCCGCGACACAGAATCCGTAGGGGGCGCTGCCCTGTTGCACGAGCGGGACGACGAGCGCCTGCCGGGGCGGTCTCGGCCAGGCACCGGCGGGCAGCTCGGCGAAGGCGCCGCCGGTCAGCGGCACCAGGACCGTCTCGCCCCGGGCCGGCGCCGCGGCGGGCCACACCCCGTCCGGGTCGTCGACCGGGAGTGCGGCGGGCGCCGCCGGGTGGCCCGGGGGGATGCCGGTGGCCGCGGACAGCCGGGCGGTGCCCTCGTCGAAGAGGTAGGTCAGGGTGAAGGGCAGGTCCTTGTGGTTGCGGTCCAGCTGGCGGCCGGTGAACGCCAGCACCTCCTGCTCGGTGCGGATCACGCTCGGGTCCGAGCCCAGGTCCCGCAGCGTGGCCATCCGCCGCTCGCCGATCACCCGGTCGGTGTCCTCGCTGACGACGCACAGCATGCCCACCACGGCTCCGGAGTCGTCGCGCAGCGGGCTGTAGGAGAAGGTGTGATAGGTCTCCTCGCTGTAGCCGGAACGCTCCAGGAAGAGCAGCAGGCCCTCGTCCCAGGTGGCCTCTCCGGTCCGCAGCACCGTCTCGATGCGGGGGCCGATGTCGTCCCAGATCTCCGCCCAGACCTCGTTGGCGGGCCGTCCCAGCGCCCACGGGTACTTGCGGCCCAGTGTGTCGCGCCGGTAGGCGGCGTTGCAGAAGAAGGTGAGCTGCTCGCCCCAGGCCATCCACATGGGGAAGCGGGAGGACAGCAGGATGCTGACGGCTGTCTGCAGGCTCTGCGGCCACTCCCCCGGCGGGCCGAGCGGCGTGGACGCCCAGTCCACCCGGGCGAGGTCGCCGCCCACTTCGCGGTCGGCGGCGAACACGTCACCGCCGGCTGCCGCCGGCCCCGGACGCTGCTCGGCCACGTTCGATTGCTCCACGCGATCCCGCCCCTCGCACGGCCACCCCTCGGGCCGTCCACACACACAAATATGCACGCGTGTTACCCCTCGTCGCGGCCCTAACCCTATCTGCCCAGGTAAGGGCGGACTTCGGGCCCCTTCCGATCACCACGCCCCGGGGTCGGCCCGACGACGCCGTCCTCGGCGCGGCCGAACGGCACGCGCCGGGCGCCGACCCGGGCGGAGGGTTCGTCTACCGCTGCGTGCGGAGTCCGTCCAGGATGAGCGCGAGCATACGGGGCGCCCGGTCCTCGGGGCTGGACGCGGCGCGCCAGAGCGCGCCGGTGAGCTGGAGGAAGTCACCGGGTCGGGCGCGGCGTCGCTCGCCGCGCCGCCGACCCGGTGGGCCCGCGACGGCTGTGGGAGCTGTCGCAGAAGCTTCTCGCCGCCGCGTGATCCGGACGCGTCCGGGCGGGACCGGCTGTACCTCCTTGTCTTGGACCGCCGGCGGATGCCGCGCGGAAGGACTCGGGTGACCCGGGCTACGCCGCTGCGGCGTTGTCCTGCCGCAGTGCCGCGCGCAGCCAGTCGTCCGCGGCGCCCGGGGTGGGCTGCGCGGGGCCGCCCGGCTCGCTCCGGACGACGGCCACGAGACGCCAGTACCGGTCCAGGCGCGGATCGGCCGCGAGCCGGTCGGCGAGCAGCCGGCGGAAGTCGCGGGTGTCGCGGCTGCGGTAGGCGCCGGCGTACGCGGCGACGTAGGCGTCCAGGGCCTCGCCCGGACGGGGGTCCCGTGCCCGGCGCAGATGTGCGGCCGCGAGGTCGAAGGCCTCGGCGAGCCCGGCGTACAGCAGGGCCGCGCCCCGGGCCCCGGCCACGCGGTGCACGTCCGGCTGGGGCCGGCGACCGCCCGGGCAGGGGGCCGTCGTCATCGCGTGCAGCCGGGCGAAGGCGAGGACCTGCGCGGGGTGCGGTGCCTCGGGCGGCTGCGGGACGGCGACCTCCAGGAACGCCGCGGTCGCCCGGGGCGGCATCCGCGGCGGCAGCCAGGTGCGCCAGAAACCGGCCAGGGGCGCGGTGCTCGGAGGGGTGCTCAGCGCGCCGAGCAACCTGAGCCGGCCGGCGCGCCGGTCCGGTGGGCAGTCCCGTACCAGTTCCAGTGCCGCTTCCCGCCAGCGCAAGGTCCGCAGCTCGTCGCCGAGCTCGCGCAGTCGGCTGTCCACGGCGCTCTCCAGGACGTCGCCCGTCGCGTCCTCGTCCTCCAGGACCCTGCGGATGTCGGGCAGGGACAGGTCGAGACCGCGCAGGGAGCGGATCAGCCGCAGTCGCTGAAGCGCCTGTGGGCCGTAGCGGCGGTGTCCGCCACTGCTGCGGGCGGCTTCGGGCAGCAGGCCCCGGTCGGAGTAGAACCGGACGGTCTTCACCGTGGCACCGGCGCGCTCGGCGAGTTCCCCGATGCTCCAGAACGGCTCATGTGGCGTGGACAGTTGAACCTCCCTCAAGGGGAGTTCCTACGGTACCGGCACGTGGTCCGGGCGACAGGCCCGGGCCGCGCCCCCGGCGTTCGCGACCCGCGCGGCGCCGTGTGCCGAGGACGGGGAGGGGTTTGTCGTGCATGTGTTCATCCTGGTGGCAGGTGTGTTCACCGGCGCCCAGGTGTGGGAGGAGACGGCGGCGGAGCTGGTCGCCGCGGGCGGCGAGGCACACGCGGTGCCGCTGACCGGAGTGGACGCGGCCCGGCCCGCCGCGTCGGCGCCGGTCGATCTGGAGACGCACATCGAGGACGTGCTGGCGGCGATCGACGCGGTGGACGGGACGTCCGGACGGGAGATCGTGCTCGTCGGGCACGACTACGGCATCCACCCGGTGCTCGGCGCAGCCGACCGGCGGGCGGAGCGCGTCGCTCGCGTCGTGTACCTGGACTGCGGGATGCCGCGCAACGGTGTCCCGGCGCTGGCCGCCGTGCCGGACCAGGCGCTGCGCGCGCAGCTGGCCGAACGTGTCGGGGCAGGAGGGCGGGAGGGGGTGCTGGCCCCGCCGGCGATCGGCGAGTGGCAGCGTTGGGGCAGTACCGTCGGCGTCGGCGAGGCGGCGTTGCGGCGGCTGACCGCCCTGGCGGCGCCGCAGCCGCTGGGCACGCTGCTCCAGCCGCTGCGGCTGAGCGGTGCGGTGGCCGCGGTGCCCGTCACCGGCGTGCTGTGCACCCGCAACGGCGCCGGCATCGACTCGGTGCAGCGGCTCGTCGACTTCGGCGATCCCGCGCTCGCCGCCCTGACCGAACCTCAGGTCCGCTTCTTCGAACTCCCCACCGGGCACTGGCCGATGCTGTCCTGCCCCGCCGAGCTGGCGGGTGTCCTGCTGCGGGCCGCGGCCGGTGCGGGACACCGTCTGCGGGCGCCCGGCGACGGCGCGCCGGTACCCGCGCACCTGCGCCCGTTCCCGTTCGACGTGCCCGAGCCGCCGCGCGACCGCCGAGGCGAGGTCGATCTGTACGTCCCCGGCGGTGAGGGCCCCCGGCCCGCCGTGGTCTTCGTGCACGGCGGGCCGGTACCCGCGGGCGCGCGGCCGCGCCCGCGCGACTGGCCGACCCTGGTGGGCTACGCCCGCCTGGCCGCCGCCGAGGGCGTCGTGGGCGCCACCCTCGAACACCGCCTGCACGACGTGGCGGACTACGAGCGCGCCGCCGCGGACGTCGCCGCCGGTGTGGAGCGGCTGCGGGCCGATCCCCGCGTGGACGGCGACCGGATCGCCCTGTGGTTCTTCTCCGGCGGGGGCCTGCTCGCCACCGACTGGCTGGCGGAGCCCCCCGCCTGGCTGCGCTGCCTGGCCGCCGCCTACCCGGTCCTGGCTCCTCTGCCCGCCTGGGGGATGTCCGGCAGCCGCTTCCACCCCGCCCGGGCGGTCACCCGGGCGGGGAACCTGCCCGTCGTCCTGCTCCGCGCCGGGCGGGAGACTCCCGAGATCGCCGCGACCGTCGGCGCGTTCGTGTCCGCGGCGCACGACAGCGCGGCCCGGCTCGAAGTGGTCGACGTCCCCCGGGGGCATCACGGGTTCGAGACCCTCGACGCCCCGGAGGAGACGCGTCCCGCCATGCGGCGGGCGATGCGCTCGGTGGTCGGTCACCTGACGAGGTGACCCGCCCGCTCGTCACCGCCCGGACGGCGAGTGTTCCTCGCAGGGCCGGTGGCCCCGGTTCACGCGGGTACGAGCCGGAAGGTCTGGGCGGGGCCGTGGGTGCAGGTCCACTGCTGCAGGCGGGCTCCGTCGGCCGTGGAGAGGCCGGTGACGTCGAGGCACTTGCCGCTGTGCCGTGCGGTGAACTCCCAGATGCCGTCGCCGCGGTGGACGGGCCGCCACTGCTGGTTGTCGGCACCGCCGTAGGCCCACAGCTGGAGGGTGGCGCCGTCCTGGGTGGCGCCGGTGCCTCCGGTGACGTCCCAGGCGACGGTGCCGGCGTTGCGGCTGACCGCCCGTACGTGGTCGCCCGTGGTGGGCTGGAACTGCCAGAGCTGGTTGGTGTTCCCGGCCGCGCAGGCCCACTGCTGCACGGCCGTGCCGTTGGCGGTGGCGCCTCCGGTGGCGTCCAGGCACTTGCCGCTGTTGGTGTTGACGACCTGGTACCAGCGGGAGGGGTCGATGCTCCCGGTCGGCGGGGTGGTGCCGCCGTCCTCCCAGACGAACGTGGCGACGGACCCGGCGGGGAGGGTGTAGGAGAGGGAGCGTCCGCCGTCGGTGAGGGAGAACGTCCGGGCGGCGGAGGCGGTGTTGACCACGTACGCGGCTCGGGAACCGTCGGGGTTCTCGAAGGCCACGTTCTGCACTCCGCCAGCGCCCTGGCTGGTGGAGCCGATGCGGACGGCGCCGGGCTCGACGAACTTCGCGAGGTGCCCGAGGACGTAGTACTCCGCGGAGCGGGTGACCGTGCCGCCGTTGATCTCGACGATGCCGTTGCAGCGGTTCGCGCAGTGGCCCTGGTGCGGTCCGCCGTTCTGGTCGAGGGCGAGGTTCCAGTTGAGCACGGTCTCGCCGCCGTTGCGCAGGTTGGCGACGACGAGGTTCTCGGCGTGCCAGCGCAGGGTGTCGGAGAACGTCTGGGCCGGATTCGTGGAGTCCGTGCCCGAGCACTCGGTGAAGAAGACCCGCTTGCCGGCCTGGCGGATCTGGGCCTGGTTGGCGGGATCGCCGCCGTAGCAGTGGAACGCGGCGCCGATGACCCTGCCGATGCCCGAGGTGCCGGTGAACACGGTCAACGGGTACTGCGGATGGTCCCAGTTGTGGTCGTAGGCGAGCAGGTTGGTGGGCAGTCCCGCCGCTGTGAGGGTGCGGTCCAGTACGCGGATGAAGTCGGCCTGTTGCGTGGCCGTCATGGACGTCGAGGGGTAGCTGGTCGCGAACTCCGGCTCGTTCTGCACGGTCAGGTCGGTGAGGGTGATGCCCTGCTGCGCGTACGCCCGGATGGCGCGGACCAGGTAGTCGGCGTAGTCCTGGTAGCGCTCGGGGAGCAGGCTGCCGCCGTTGAGGGAGCCGCCGGTCTTCATCCAGGCCGGTGGGGACCAGGGGCTGCCCATGAACCGGATCGCGGGGTTGACGGCGAGGGCCTGGCGCAGGACCGGGATGATCTCCTGCTGGTCGCGGGCGATGCTGAACTGCCCTCGTGTGTCCTCGTAGGTGTAGAAGGGTCCGGCGTTGAAGTCGGTGCTGCCCAGCGGCTGGCGCAGGTAGTTCAGGCCGATGCCGTCGCCCTGTGTGGAGAACAGGGACGTCATCAGCGCGGTGCGCTGTGTCGTCGGCAGCTGCTGGATCAGGTGCGCGGAGGCTTCGGTGACCGACGCGCCCGCTCCGGTGAAGCGCTGCTCGCGACGGGTGGCGTCGATGCGGAGGTCGATGGCCTGCGGAGAGGCGTCGAAGGCCACGGTTCCGCCGGAGGACAGCTTGCGGGTCCCGTCGGCGGTGGTGACCCACACCTGCGCGGTGGCCGGCGCCGACTCCGCCGGCCCGGCCGCGCCCAGTTGGAGGGCGCCGGCCGCGAGCGCCAGCGCGCTGAGCAGAACTGCCGCCTTGCGGACGGGCCTTGAGCCGGCCCGTGTGGACGTCTTCGCGAATCTCACGCCTGTCACTCCTTCGGTCGGGAGCTGCCCGCGGTGCACTCAGGTCTTAGTTCAAGACGTGATGGAACTGCGCCCGGAGCCACAGGTCAAGGTCTGTACCAAAGGAATCGGAAGGGAGCGCTCCCAATCGCCGGGGCCGGTGCGGGTGGTGAGGGCGTCTCAGGGGAACGGCGTCTCAGGGCCGGACGAGGCGGCGGAGGGCCAGGCGCGCGAGAGGGGCGTAGGCCAGGAGGGCGAGTCTCGGGCCGTGCATCGTGAGCCTCGTGGCGCTGCCGTCCTCGCGGGCGCGCAGCTCGTGGAGCAGCCGGAGTGAGACCGGGCCCAGCCGGACGCGCCAGGCCCAGGTGCGGCGGCCGGGGTCGACCGCGTCGACGACGAACGCGGCGCGGACACCCCCGAGCGAGGTGACCGTGCCGCGCAGCCCGGCACGCAGCCGGCGTTCGGCGGCCTGGACGCTCCTGATCTGCGGGGACCAGGAGGCCCACTCGTCCAGGCAGGCGTAGCGCTGCCAGACCGTCTCCGGGGCCGCCGGACCGGCCGCGTGGAGGGTCAGGTGCCCCATGGCGCCCCCGGTCTCCGCGAGGGACGCCGGGTGATCCACGTACCGCTCATCGGGTCTGGTCGCGCAGGAACTCGGTGAGGGCCGTGCCCGCCCGGAACGAGGCGACACCGTCAGCGGCCTGGAACCCCCCGAAGCTGCCGAGGGTGACCGTCTCGCCGGCCTTGAGTGCCTCGGCGATGGTTCCCGCTCGCTCCACGGTGCCGAACAGCAGGTCGAGGACCTTGCCGATGTCGTCGGCCGACAGGGGCGTGCCGTCGGGGCCGTCGGCGGCACGGCGCACGGTCATCTCGGTGAGCTGCGACTTGTCCACGTCCACGTTCCCGTCATGTCCTGGGGGCGGGTCTCGACCTTTCCACCATCGCGGCAGGCCGGGCGGGCCGCATCTCCTGACACCGGCCTGGTCGGCCGTGGGGCTGGTGAGCACCGCCACGCCGGCTCACGCCGTGCTCCGCCCAGCGGGGCGGGGTCGTGTGCCGTGAGGTTCCCGCGTGCGGCGCGGGGTCAGGACGAGGCCGACGCCGCCGTCGGGTGGCAGGGCCACGGCCAGGCGCGGGCGGGGATCGCCGGTGATCCGCACGTCGTAGCGGCTCAGTACGGTGGCGAGGACGAGCACCGACTCCATGGCGAAGAACGCCTGGCCCACGCACTGGTGCCCGCCGTCGCCGAAGGGCAGGTACGCCATCGGGTGCCGCGCGCGTACGGCCTGCTTGTCGAACCGGTGGGGGTCGAACCGCAGCGGGTCGGGCCAGAACGCGGCGAGGCGGTGGGTGAGGTACGGGGAGACGACGAGCGTGGTGCCGGCCGGTACCGGCACTCCCCCGACCACGTCGTCCGCCGTGGCGACCCGGGGCACGGCCCAGGCCATCGCGTACAGGCGCATCACCTCGGCCATCACCTGCCGGGTGTAGACCAGTTCCCGCACGTGCTCGGGCCCGGGCGGCCCGCCCGCCAGCACGCGATCGGCCTCCTCGCGCACCCGGGCCGCGATCTCCGGGTGCCGCGCCAGTACCGTCCAGGCCCAGGTCAGGGTGAGCGCGCTGGACTCCGAACCGGCCACGAACAGGGCGACGATGTCCTGGCTGACGTGTTCGTCACTCAGCGGCGCACCGTCCGGTCCGGTCCCGCGCAGCAGGCCGCTCATCAGGTCCGTGCCGTCGGTGCCCTCGCGGCGGGCCCGGTCGATGACGGGCAGCAGCGTCTCGTTGACGGCACGGGTGGCGCGCAGGAACGCCCGGTCCCCCGGCATCGGCACCCCGAGCGGCACGAACGGCATCGCCATGCGCCACAGCAGTGAGCCCAGCGCGGTGGTCACCTCCGCGCCCAGCCGGTCGCACTGTTCGTCGCTGATCCTGGAGCCGAAGAAGACGGGGTTGATGACCCGGTGCACCAGCCGGGTCATGTGCGTCACCGCGTCCACCGGCCGGCCCCGCGCCCGCGCGGCGAGTTCCTCCACCGCCCCGTCGATCGAGGCGGCGATGCCCTCCGCCGACTGTCGCAGGAGTCCGCCCGACATGCCCTTGCTCAGGATCTCCCGGCTGGCCAGCCACCCCGGCCCCTCGCCGGCGATGCCCCGGCCGGTCAGCCTGCCGAGCGCGTCCCACATCGCCGCCCCGCGGGCGTAGGTGCCCGCGCCGTCCCGCAGGACGTGCCGCAGATGCTCGGGGTGTGTGACCAGCAGGGGCCGGAACGGCCCGAGTTCCAGCCGGACCACCGCACCCTGCGCCCTCCGGCCGACCTCTTCCACCAGGCCCAGAGGGCCGCGTCGCGCCAGCAGCCCGAGCACCCGGTGCAGAGGCACGGCCTCGACACGGTTCACCAACGGCGCGGGCATCGACGGCCCCCTCCCGGCTGAGGTCGGTATCCGATCAGAACGACACGAGCACGGCAGCTCGCACCGAACCCAACCAGATCCACCGCCGTTCCGAGGCGCATGCGGGAGGGGCGTCCGCGGTGTGTCGCGGACCCGGCCGCTCGGCGACCGCGCACACCCTCGTCAGCCGGCCCCGGTGCCGCCGGCCCCCAGCCGGGACAGCAACCGGGGACTCATGACCGTGGGACACCAGTTGCCGGTGTCGGCGATCAGGACGGGGCGGGCCGTCCGCGCCTGCCACCGGTCGATCAGGTGCAGGGCGGCCTCCAGGCGGGCCGGGTCGGGGCCGGGGAAGGTCTGCACCGACAGCACGTCGACGTGGGGGGCCATGGCGTCGAGCACCGCGTCGGGCACGCCGGTGCGGGTGCCGTAGCGGTCGCCCAGGACGAGGCGGTGCGGGTCGTGCCGCCGGATCGCCTCCGTGGCGACGCGGCAGTAGGCGTCGGCGATCTCCGGCAGCTCTTCGGGAGGAAAGCCCGCAAGCTCTTCGGGAGGCAAGCCCGCACCCGTGGGATGCCGGTCCCAGCAGGGCACGTCGACGAGGAAAAGTAGCCGAGCGGCCGCGGGTCGTCGGGCCGGCACGGGGTGCGGGCGAGGTGGTCGCACCACTCGGCGAAGGCGGGAGTGCGCGGATCACGGTAGTGGCGCCGACGTCAGCCACCGCGGCGGCGACCCCGGGTTCGTCCGGGTCGACTCGCCCCACGAGGTGTCCTGGCCGGACTACGCGGGCAACGCCATGTTGCTCACCCTGGGAAACCTCGTCGCGGACCCCCGGGCGGGCCTGCTCTTCCCCGACTGGGCCACCGGCACGACGCTGCAGCTCACGGGCACCGCCCGGGTCGATTTCGCCGACGACGGCACCCGCACCGTCCGCTTCGCCGTCACCGCCGCGCTGGAGACCTCCGGCGTCGACAGCCCGCGCTGGGTTGCCACAAGCGTGCAGCCGGCGCTGCAGGCCTCGGGTGACGGACCGTCGACGGCTGCGGGCGAGCGGTTCGTTCGACCGGCCCTGGCGGTCAGGGCTGGTTGCGGGCCTGTTCGGCGGCCTGGTCGGCGGCCGCGTGTTCCGTCTTGGCGTCGGCGGTGCTCAGATGCCCGCCGCTGCTCTCCAGGTGGGCGCGGACGAACCACTGGAACAGTTCCAGTCCGCGCAGTTGCTCGATGAGGATGTCCTGGGTGACCGGGTCGGAGGTCTCGGTCGCCTCCATGGCCTCACGGTGGTCCTCGATGAGCCGCGTGTACACCACGTCGAGAGCGCCCAGGTGCTCGATGGCCTCCGCCCTGCCGATGGAGTAGTCGTCCCAGGTGCGGTCGGCGACCAGGGCCCCGGGCGTGCCCTGGGGGACGCCGCCGAGCGTGGAGATGCGCTCGGCGAGGTCGTCGGTCATGGACCTGACCTGTTCGACCTGCGGGTCGAGCATCTCGTGCACCGCGATGAAGTGCGGCCCCACGACGTTCCAGTGGATGTGCTTCAGCGTCAGGTGCAGATCGTTCAGCGAGTGCAGCCGCCGCTGGAGCAGCTCGATGATGGCGGAGCTGTCCTCGGCGGACATGCCCGGAACGGTGTACTGGAGGGAGGGCTCAGAAGCCACGGCCGTACCTTTCTCCTGCCGGCGGGAAGAACGCGTCCTCGGGGTCAGACAACCACCGCAGGCCCCCGCTCGCCCGTCCGGAACGGCCGTACGGATGCCGTCCGTGCCGGTGCCCGGTCCGGGGGCTCCCCACGTGCGGACCGGGCTCACGGCACTGACCGCTCGCCGATGCCGCCGTGCGTCTCGCGGCTGATGGCGCGGCGCTGCCGCGCGGTGGTCGCGCCCCAGATACCCGCGTCCTCGCCCTGTTCGACGGCCCAGGAACGGCAGTCGAGCAGGACCCGGCAGCGACGGCACACCGCGCGGGCCCGGGCGACCTGGTCGTCGGACTCCCGCTCCACCAGCGGGAAGAAGAGTTCGGGGTCCTCGCCGACGCAGGCGGCCTCCCGCAGCCATCCGCGAGCGGTGGCCAGGGTCTCGGCCGTCTCGGCCGTCTCGGCGTCGAGAGGGCGGTGACGGGTCCAGCGGTCATCGGGCATGGCACACCTCCGCATGTGCCGGCCGGGCCGGCACAGTGGCTGCGGCAGGGCACTGCCGCAGGCCCGGCAGAGGTTGCGCGTCCCATGCTAAAGGGAGGGGGCCCGTGTCCGGAACACTGCGGTTTCCGGGTATTTCACGGATTTCTCCCCGCGTCCTCCCGCACCGGTGGCGGGGATTCTCCCTAGGACCGGCAGGTGGCCGAGACGATGTAGTCGACGACGTCGTGCGCGCTGGAGCGCCGCCGGTGGGCGGCACGCTGGCGGTCGGCGCCGTTGCCCTCGGTGCGCAGCCGCCGCCACTGCTCGCGCACCAGGTCCAGGTCGTCGTGCCGGCGGAGCGCCGGGGCGATGGTGTCCAGCAGCCGTTCGACCAGGACGGTGTGGGTCACCAGGTCACCGGTGAGCGGATCGATGCCGCTGCCGGACAGTCCGTCGCGGGCCGCTCGCCAGCACGCGGCGCGCAGGAGCTCCGGTGCCGGGCGCGGAGCCGCTCTGCCGTCCCGGACGGCGGCGAGGGCGGTGGCGGTCAGCGCGCGGACCACGGCGGTGAGCAGGAGGGTGTCGTCGGGGGTCAGGGCGGCGTCGGCGACACGGATCTCGATGGTGGGCAGGTGGTGGGAGGGGCGCACGTCCCAGTACAGCCCGCCGCGGTCGATGAGTGCCTCCGCTTCGAGCAGGCGGTGGACGAGGTCGTCGAAGTGGGCGGGGGATTCGAAATAGGGGGGTGGTCCGGCCACGGGCCAGCGTCCCCAGGTGGTGGTGCGCCAGCTAGCGTACCCGGTGTCCCGGCCCGCCCAGAACGGGGAGTTCGCCGTCAGCGCGATCAGCGTCGGCAGCCAGGGCCGCAGGTGATTGCTGACGTAGACGGCGTCACCGGGGTCGGGAAGGCCGACGTGGACGTGGCAGGCGCACACGATCTGCTCGTCGTCCAGGGCGCGGAAGTGGGCCGCGCTCTGTGCGTAGCGCGCGCCGGGCGTCAGGGGGACGGGGGCGGCCTGGCCGTGGACCGGAGTGCCGGTGGAGGCGATGCGCAGACCGAGCCGGGCGGCGGCACGGGCCGCTGTCGCCCGCATCGAGCGGATCTGGTCGTCGGCCTCCTTCAGGCAGGTGTGCGGGTCGGTGCGCAGTTCGACCTGGTAGCGGGTCAGCTCGGTGCCGATCCGGTCACCGAGTGCGCCGGCGGCTTCCTCGACCAGCCGGGGGCCGTGCGGGCCGGGGGTTCGGGTGGCCGGGTCGATCAGGAGGAGCTCCTCCTCGATCCCGACGGTCAGCGGCTCGGGAACGGGACCCGGTACGGAGTCGAGGACCGGCTCGGGAGCGTCCGCCGGAGCCGTCCCGCTGCGATGTTGACTGCCCATAGTGATGACACTGTCTCAGAAAGTGCGGGCCGAGTGGATGGCGCGATGCCCACACGGGCCCAGGACGGCCGGGAGTGGTCGCGCGGTGGCTTCGGAGTGGCTGAGGAGACGCCCTGGCCGGGGGCCGGAGTCGCTGCCGGGCGAGCTGCGAAGCTGCTGCCGAGGATCGTGGCGGGGAGGCTGCGGTACGACTGGATGCGCTTCAGGGGCGGGCCGGGGGGTCGGCCCGGTTCAGGCGGCTGTCCAGGGTAGCGGCGAACCCCTCGGCGCGGGCGAGCTGCACGCGCAGCCGGCCGATCCGGTCGGCGGCGGCCCAAGATCGTCGAGATCACCGGCCGCAACGACGCCAGCGCTGACCTGCGCGGCAAGCTCACCGGGGAACTCACCGGCAGTCACTGAGCGGACCGGTGGCGCGGCGCGGGAGCCGCGTGGCGCGCCGACCCGGCCACCCGGCAGTCGGCGTGAGGCGATCCGCGCCGCATCCGTGCGCTGACGACTTCCGGGCGTCCGGCCGCCGTGATCTTGATGTCGAGGCACGCTCGGCGGCCCTGCCGACGACGCCCGGGGCGGCGTCACGACGCTCCGGTCGACCGGCCGGGCCCGCCACCTGCGAGTCGCCCGCGACGAAGCGATCACCGCGCGGCTCCGCCGCCCCTAACGGGACGCCAGCCGTGCCTCCGTCTCCTCGATGGGGACGTCGTGTCCGGCCTCGCACCGTACGGCCGGTACGAGCGGGGCGTCGCAGCCCGCGTGCACGAGCTCGACACCACCCTTCTCGCCGTCCACCGCCTGTCCCCACCGCATCAACGCGACGAACAGCGGGAACAGGGCCCGGCCCCGGTCGGTCAGGACGTACTCGTGGCGGGTGCGCGACCCCGGCACCCGGTAGGGCCGGCGCTCCATCAGGCCGTCGGCGACCAGCTGCCGCAGCCGCTTGGAGGCCACCGTCTCCGCGAGACCGGTACGCCGGACCAGGTCGTCGAAGCGGCGCCCGCCGTAGAACGCCTCCCGCACCAGCATCATCGCCGAGCGCGTACCGACCACCTCCAGCGACCGCTCCATGGCGCACCAGCCGGCCGCCGTGAAGGCGTCCCGGTCGGCGAACTCGCCCGTGCGCGTGAACACCGTGTCTTCGCCCTGCAGGTCAACGCGTTCCATGCCGCCATTCTAACCTGGCTAGCATTTTGCGCAGTCAGGGTGTTACGTTCCTGGCTATGCCAAACACAAGTCAGCCTTCCGTGGCGGGCGGCTCGGGTGCGCTCGCCCCGGCCGCCATCACTCCCCCGGCCTCGGCAGCAGCCGGGCACACCGTGCTGCCCGCCCATCCCTGGCGGGGTGTGCTCACGGTGTGTCTCGGCGTGATGTTGGCGTTCGTCAACGTCTCGTCCACCATCGGCGCGCTCGGGGCCATCCAGCAGGACCTGCGTCCCTCGGCCAGCGCGCTGGTCTGGGTGACCAGCGCCTACTCCCTCGTCGTCGCCACCCTGGTGATGTCCGCCGGCACCCTCGCCGACCTGGTCGGGCGCCGCGCGGTCTTCCTCGGCGGCGCGGTGGTCTTCACCGCGGGCAGCGCGCTCGCCTTCACCGCCGACGGCACGGGGCTGCTGATCACCGCCCAGGCGGTCATGGGCCTCGGTGGCGCGGCCGTGCTCCCCGCCAGCCTGTCGATCGTCAGCCACTCGTTCGCCGACCCGCACCAGCGGACGAAGGCGATCGGCGTCTGGGCCAGTTGCTCCGGCCTCGGCCTGGCCGTCGGGCCGCTCGGCGCCGGGCTGCTCATCGGCCACTTCTCGTGGCACTCGGTGTACCTGATCGACGTCGTCATCGGCGCGCTCGCCGTGGTCCTGACGCCGTTCCTGGTGAGCGAGTCCAAGCACCCGACCAGACGTCCCGACCTCGCCGGCGTCCTGCTCGGGACCGTCACGATCGCCTCCGCGACCTACGCGATCATCGAGGGCGGCTCGGCCGGCTACGGCTCCGGGCGCATCATCTCCATGTACGTCGTCTTCGCCGTCTCCCTGGCCCTGTTCCTCGTCGTCGAGGCCCGCCACCACGACCCGATGCTGGACCTGCGGCTGTTCCGCAACCCCTCGTACACCGCGGTGATGGGTGTCGCGGCGGCGTCCATGTTCGGCTTCGTCGGCATCTCCCTGCTCGCCGTCCTCTACATGGAACGGGTGCAGCACCTGTCCGCGCTGGCCACCGGCGTGCGGCTGCTGGCCATGTTCGCCACCTACATCGTGGTCAGCGCGCTCGCCGGACGTCTCGTCCAGAAAGTCGGCTTCGCCCTCATGCTGACCGCGGGCCTCGTGGTCATGGGCGCCGGGGCGCTCGCGCTGCTGGCCGCCGGCCCCTTCACCGGCTACGGCGCGCTGTGGCCGGGGCTGCTCGTCGCGGGTGTCGGATCGGCGATGCTCACGGCGCCGTCGACCGCCGCCGCCGTCAACAGCGTGCCGCGGCTGCAGGCGGGCATGGCCAGCGCGACGGTCAACATGTTCCGCCAGATCGGGTCCGTCCTCGGCCCCAGCGTCCTCGGCACCGTCGTCACCACCCGCTTCCCCCACTACCTGGAGGACCGGCTGGTGTCCGCCGGCGTGCCGGGCCCGGACGCCGCCCGTATCAGCGCCGGTGCCCTGCACGGCGACAGCGGCGTGGAGATGCCGGCCGCGCTGGCCCACACCGTCACCGCGTCCGCCGCGCGGGCCTTCACCGACGCCGTCCACCTCGGGCTGCTCATCGGCGGCGGCACCCTGCTGGTCATCGCGATCCCCACCGCGGTCTTCGTGCGGCACCGCAACGCACCGGCCCCCGCCCGGTAGGCCCGGACGGGGGCGGATCGTCGGTGCGGCACTACGCCGGAAGCCGCGTGTGCCGCACCGGCCCGGTCAGGCCTCGGGGAGGACACCGGTACGGGCGACCCGGGAGTACCAGCGGGCGCTGGCCTTGGGGATGCGCGTGCCGGTCGGGTAGTCGACGTACACGGCGCCGAAGCGCTTGCTGTAGCCGTGGGCCCACTCGAAGTTGTCCAGCAGGGACCACAGGAAGTAGCCGCGTACGTCCGCGCCGTCCAGGATCGCCTGGTGGACGGCGGCCAGGTGGCCGCGTACGTAGGCGATCCGGGCCGGGTCGTTGACCTGGCCGGAGGGGTCGGCGTAGTCGTCGAAGGCGGCGCCGTTCTCGGTGATCACCAGCGGCAGCCGCGGGAAGTCGGAGGCGAGCCGGCGCAGCAGTTCGTACAGGCCGCCGGGGTCGA
The DNA here is from genome assembly GCF_049846985.1 of Streptomyces sp. DT190. NCBI lineage: Bacteria > Bacillati > Actinomycetota > Actinomycetes > Kitasatosporales > Streptomycetaceae > Streptomyces > Streptomyces sp. DT190. The sequence continues at coordinate 90,744 of NZ_JBNCNM010000011.1, forward strand.
TGGCCCAGCCCATCGCGGTGGTGTCACCGGGCGGCTGGTGGAAGGCGACCCGGTCGGCTCCCGGCCACGGGCTGTGGGCGCTGTTGCCGTGTCCGTCGGAGGTGTGGGTGCCGCTGCCGTCCGCCTCAGAAACCAGGGTGGGGCTGTAGTAGTTGACGCCGAGGAAGTCCAGCGGCTGGTGGATGAGTTGCAGGTCACCGTCCTGGACGAAGGACCAGTCGGTCAGCTCGGCGGTGTCCTTGAACAGGTCCTCCGGGTAGGCGCCGTTGAGCATCGGGCCGGTGAAGACGCGGTTGGCCAGGGCGTCGATCCGGCGGACCGCGTCGGCGTCGCCGTCCGTCGCGGTGAGCGGGCGTACGTGGTGGATGTTGAGGGTGACGGAGACCTGCGCGTCGGCGCGGAGCCGCTCGCGCAGCGCCCGGACGGCCAGACCGTGCCCCAGGTTGAGGTGGTGGGCGGCACGCAGGGCGGCGACCGGGTCGGTGCGGCCGGGGGCGTGCACGCCGGAGCCGTAGCCGAGGAAGGCGCTGCACCAGGGCTCGTTGAGCGTGGTCCAGGTCTTCACCCGGTCGCCGAGGGCGTCCGCCGCGAGGGCCGCGTACTCGGCGAACCGCTCGGCCGTGGCACGCTCCGGCCAGCCGCCGGCGTCCTCCAGCTCCTGCGGCAGGTCCCAGTGGTAGAGGGTGGCGACGGGCTGGATGCCCTTCTCCAGGAGCTCGTCGACCAGGCGCCGGTAGAAGTCCAGGCCCTTCTGCACGGCGGGGCCGCGGCCGGTGGGCTGGACGCGCGGCCAGGCGAGGGAGAAACGGTAGGCGCCCAGGCCGAGTTCGGCCATGAGGGCGACGTCCTCGCTGCGGCGGTGGTAGTGGTCGGTGGCGATGTCACCGGTGTCGCCGTTGCGGACCCGGCCGGGGGTGCGGGCGTAGGTGTCCCAGATGGACGGCGTGCGACCGTCCTCCGCCGCGGCGCCCTCGATCTGGTAGGCGGCCGTCGCGGAACCCCAGAGGAAACCCTTGGGGAAGGTGCGGGCGGCGTCCGGGGCGGATGCGGTCTGCTGTGCGGTGACCACGTAAGTCCTTTCGGGGAGCTGGAGTTCACAGGCGGAGGCCTGACGGGGGTCGGTGTGCGGATGGTCCGGGCACGGCGGCTCAGCCCTTGACGGCGCCCGCCATGATGCCGCTGACGATCTGACGGCCGAAGACGATGAACATCGCCAGCAGCGGCAGCGTGCCGAGCAGGGCGCCGGCCATGATCAGCGACTGGTCGCGGACATACCCCGCGCTGAGCTGGGTGAGGGCGACCGGAACCGTCGGGTTGGTCATGTCGAGGACCACGAAGGGCCAGAAGAAGTCGTTCCAGGCGTGCACGAACGTGATCATGAACAGGACGGCCATCGCGGGCCGGGCGACGGGCAGCACGATGCTCCAGAAGATCCGCAGCGAGTGGGCCCCGTCCACGCGTCCGGCCTCGACCAGTTCGTCCGGCAGCGCCTCCGACAGGTACTGCCGCATGAAGAAGACGCCCACCGCGCTCACCAGCGTCGGGAAGATGACGGCGGGCAGCTGCTGCGACCAGCCCAGCTCGGCCATCATCATGAACAGCGGTACGACGCCGAGTTGCGGCGGCACCAGCATGGTGCCGATGACCAGCATGAGCAGGGCGTTGCGGCCCTTGAACCGCAGCTTGGCGAAGGCGAACCCGGCGAGCGTCGCGAACATCACCGTGGACAGGGCGATCACCCCGGCCACGATCAGGCTGTTGATCATGGCCTTGCCCATCGCGGCCTCGTCCCAGGCCCGGGCGAGGTTGCTGAACAGGTTCGGGCCGGGCAGGAAGGGCGGCGGGGTCTGGCTGACCCGGGTGTTGTCGGTGGAGGCGGCCACCATCGTCCAGTACAGCGGGAAGATCGACAGCACCGCCATGATGCCGAGCAGGACGTAGGAGAGGGGGCCGGCGTGGTGCTGGCGGCCGGCGCGCTGGCGCAGCAGCCGGCGGCCGGCGGGGGCGGCCGGCTTCCCCGCGGGGGTCCGGGCCGGGGTGTCCGTCCGGACCGGGAGGCTGTTGGTGGTCATGGTGACTCCAGGTCAGGCCGTACGGGAGCGTGCGCGCTTGACGAGGCGCTGCACGAGGAAGACGAGAACGAGCAGCAGGAACATCGCCCAGGCCACGGTCGCCGAGCGGCCCATCTGGTAGTTCTTCCAGCCCTCCTCGTACAGCAGCAGTCCCAGCGTCTGGTACTGGTTGTCCGCGCCGCCGCTCACCCCGTTGGGGCCCTGGCCGAAGATCAGCGGCTCACCGAACAGCTGGGTGGCGCCGATGGTGGACAGCACGATCGTGAAGACGATGGTGGAGCGGATGCCGGGGACGGTGACGTGGGTGAACTGCTGCCACCGGGAGGCGCCGTCGAGGGAGGCCGCCTCGTAGCGGTCGGCGGGGATGGCCTGCATGGCCGCCAGGTAGAGCAGCGCGTTGTAGCCGGTCCAGCGCCAGATGACGATGGTGGAGATGGCGACCTGGGCGGGCCACTTGTCGGCCTCCCAGTCCACGGGGTCGATGCCGACCACACCGAGCGCCCAGTTGATCATCCCGAAGTCCCGCTCGAAGATCATCGTGAAGACGAGGGCGGCCGCGGCGACGGAGGTGGCGTACGGCACGAGCGAGGCGACGCGGAAGAACAGCGAGGCGCGCATGCGGTAGTTGAGCAGGTGCGCCAGCCCCAGGGCCATCAGCAGCTGCGGGACCGTGGAGATGACACCGATCGTGATCGTGTTCTGCAGCGCGTTCCAGAAGCGGGAGTCGCCCCACAGCTCGACGTAGTTGTCGAACGCCACCCACTCCATGACGTCGAGCGTGGCCAGTTCCACGTCGTGCAGGGAGATCCACGACGTGTAGACGAGGGGGTAGAAGCTGAACGCGGCGAAGACCACGAAGAACGGCGCGACGAACACGTACGGGGCGCCCTTGATGTCGAGCCGGTGCAGCAGCGCACCGCGCCGCCGGGCGGTGCCGTCGTCCGGGGACGGCACCGGGGGCTCCGCCCCGGTCACGGCCTTGGTGGTGGAGGTGGCCACCGGATTTCCTTCCTGAGAGCGGACGGGTGAGCCGGCCGTCCGTGCCCACCGGCGCGGAGCCGGCGGGCACGGACGGCCGCGGGGGCCAGGGGTCAGCCGACCGCCTTCTCGATGCGCTCCGCGGTGGTCTCCCACGCCTTGTCACGGGCGGTGCCCTGCTGCTCGATCAGGGTCAGTCCCTGGGAGAAGGTGTCCTTGATCGTGCCGTCCTTGCGGCCGAGGACCTGCTTGTCCGGTATCTCCTGGGCGGCCGCACCGAAGATCTGGCCGATCGGCGCACCGGCGAAGTACTCCGACTTGGCGCCCTTCACCTCGGCGCTGTTCAGCGCCTCACGGGAGGAGGGGATGTTGCCGATCTCCTTGAAGATGTGGGCCTGCTGCTCCGGAGCGGTCAGCCAGGCGACGAGCTTCTTGGCCTCCTCCTTGACCGGGCTCTGCTCGACCACGCCGAGGAAGGACCCGCCCCAGTTGGCACCCTTGGGGGCCTTGGCCACGTCCCACTTGCCCTTGTTGGCCGGGCCGGCCTTCTCGCTGATGTGGCTCAGCATCCACGCCGGGCACACCGCCGTGGCGAACGTGCCGTTGGCCAGGCCGGGGTCCCAACCGGGCTGGAACTGGCGGAGCTTGGCCGTCAGCCCGTCCTCCGCCGCGTCGGCGGCGAGGCTCCAGGCGTCCTCGACGACGGGGTTGTCGGCGTAGATCAGCTCGCCCTTCTCGTCGTAGAACTGCTCCGGGTGGCCGTAGATCATGGCGTTGAACAGGCCGCTGGCCGCGTCCATGTAGGCGACGCCGTCACCCTTGAAGTCCTTCTTGAAGGTGCGGCCCACCTCGACGTACTTGTTCCAGTCGCCCTCCCAGAGCTTGGCGACCTCCTCGCGGTCGGTGGGCAGGCCGGCCTTCTCGAAGTAGTCCTTGCGGTAGCAGACGGCCATCGGGCCGATGTCGGTGCCCAGGCCGAGCACCTTGCCGTCGCCGGTGCTGATCTGCGACTGCTTCCACGGCAGGAAGTGGTCGGTGCCGGACACGTCGCCGAAGTCGGCGAACTTGTCCGCCTGGGTGTCGGTGATCTCCTTGGCCCGCCCGATCTCGATGCCCTGGATGTCCTTCAGGCCCTTGCCAGCGGCGAGCCGGGTCTGCAGCGCGGTGTAGTAGGTCTGCTCGTCACCGGCGATCTCGGCCTTGATGTCGACCTCGGGGTTCTCCTTCTCGTACTGCTCCAGGAGCCCCGTCTCCTTGATGCCCATCACCCCGTACAGGCCCATGGTGATGGTGACCTTGCCGTCCTTTTTCCCGCCGCCGGTGGCGGAGCCGTCGCTGCCGCCGCAGCCGACGACGAGCGCCAGTGCGCCGACGGTCGCGGCCGTCGCCACCGCCTTTCCGCGCAACGAACCGAGACTGCTCATGGATCTCCTCCTAGCGACGGCGCTGACACATCGGAGTGACGAGTTCTGCGCTGACTACTGCGATGACTACAGCGATGACATTTGTATGGCTTTAAGAGGGTGGGAACGTGCCCACTCTTGGGTGGGCACGTTCCCACCGGCGCATCGAAGACTCGTGGGAGCGGACGCATCTGTCAATGACTTGAACGCAACTCGTCTTCGGGGCACCATGGCCCCGCCCGGCCGGCACCGGCTCCCGGAGTGCTGGGCGACGGCTCCCGGAGCGCTGGGCCGACAGCTCCCGGAGTGCTGGGCCGACGGCCGGATCTGCAAGAATTGCCGCAGGTCACCTCCGCGGCAGGGACAGCCTCCGCGGCGCCGAGGGGGGAGCACATGAGCGGCAACCGCCGTCCCACGATCAAAACGGTCGCCGCCCGCGCCGGCGTCGGCCGCACCACGGTCTCCCGCGTCGTCAACGGTTCGGAACTGGTCAGTGCCGACGCGCGTGCCCGGGTCCTCGCGGCGATCAAGGAACTCAACTACGTCCCCAACTCGGTCGCGCGCGGCCTGGTGACCAACCGCACCGACGCCGTCGCCCTGGTGATCCCCGAGTCGGAGAGCCGGCTCGGTTCGGAGCCGTTCTTCGCCGCGCTCATCCGCGGTGTCAGCGGCGCGTTCACGGGGAGCCGCACGCAGCTGCAGCTGATGCTCGTCCGTGACCAGGCCGAACGGGACCAGCTGACCGAGTCGGTGGCGACCCGCCGCGTGGACGGTGTGCTGCTGGTCTCCGTGCACGCCGAGGACCGCCTGCCGGGCATGCTGGAGGAGATGGGGCTGCCCACCGTGCTGGCCGGCCGCCGCGACGCGGGCGAGCGGCTGAGCTACGTCAACTCCGACAACGCCGGCGGAGCGGCCGCCGCGGTCCGACATCTGCTGGAGCGCGGACGGCGGCGGGTGGCCACGATCACCGGCCCGCTGGACATGGACGTCGGCCGCAGCCGGCTCGCCGGGTGGCGCGCAGCGCACGCGGAAGCGGGCGTCCCGGCACCTGAACTCATGGTCGAGACGGGCGACTTCACCGAGGAGGGCGGCGCCCGCGCCATGCGTTTGCTTCTTGAACGCGCCCCGGACCTGGACGCGGTCTTCGCCGCCTCCGACCTCATGGCGGTGGGCGCCCTGGCCGAATTGCGCCGGTGGCGGCGCCAGGTGCCCGGTGATGTCGCCGTGGTCGGTTTCGAGGACTCCATCCTCGCCCGCCACACCAACCCGCCCCTGACGACGGTGCGTCAGCCGGTGGAGGAACTGGGGCGGACCATGGCGCGCATCCTCACGGACATCACGCAGAACGGCGCGCCGCGGCAGCAGGTGACGCTGCCGACGGAGCTGGTGGTGCGTGAGTCGTCCTGAGGGGGGTGGGGTGGGTGCGGCGAAGGGCGTCGGCGCGACGCCCGCGCGTCCGGTCGAGCTGCCCCGCGGAGTCTCCAAGGGGTCCTGACTCGCCCGCCACCGCCGTCTTCATCGCCCCGCCCGTCCGCCCCGACCAAGCCGGCAGTTCCGGAGGGAGGCCCGGCCCTTGTGGTCGGGGTCGTCCGCGCCCGGCGGCCTCGGCGTCAGGGCCGTTGCGTCAACTCCGCGAGCAGGGACTCGGACTGTGTCCACAGCTCTCGCTGGATCCACTCGTCGCGGCACGTCTCGGGGCAGGGCAGTGGCTCGGCGTCACGCACCGAGAAGTAGCCCCCGGTGATGGAGGCGAACGCCGGGTCGGTCGCCAGGCGCACGATGATTCCGGCGCCCCGGCGTGGATCACCGATCCCGAGCAGCTCCAGCACGCGCCGCAGTACGGCGGAGCCGGGCAGGTCCCGCCCCAGTCCGGTGGCGTTGAACCCGGGATCGCAGCAGTTGACCGTGACGCGTGCGGGATCCAGGCGCCGCGCGAGTTCCCGGGTCCACATGATGGTCATCAGCTTGGTCCGTCCGTACAGGGCCATGGACTCGCGGCGCGTGTAGGGGGCGGTGTCCCGCAGGTCCGTCGCCGGGGTGATGCTGCCGGCCTGCCGGGACGCCTCGGAGGCGACGTTCACGATCCGCGCGCTGCCCGTCGCCAGGAGCGCGCCCGTCAGCTCCTGGGTCAGGGCGAACGGGCCGAGGTGGTTCACCGCGGTCATCTCGGCCAGCCCCTCGGGCGTGACGCGCTGGGAGAAGGCGTGCAGCCCCGCGTTGTTGACCAGCACGTCCAGCCGCCCGAGCTTCGCGGTGATCTCCCTGCCCACCCGGCGGGCCTGTGCCATCAGGGCGAGGTCGGCCAGGAAGACGTCGACTTGAGCGTCCCCCGCCACCTCCTTCAGGTCCCGCAGCAGCGCCGCCGCCCTCGCCTCGGAGCGTGCCACGACACCCAGCCGGTAGCCGCGGCGTGCCAGTTCCAGGGCGGTGATCCTGCCCAGCCCTGATGTCGCACCAGTGACCACCGCAGTAGGCCGGTTCATCGCCACTCCATTCGTGAGGTACCTCATGGTCTTTGTGTGCGACGATACTCGACGTCATGAACGAGAGCGACACGGCATCGAGCAGCACCGACCCGGCCGAGGTGGGACTCCGCTTCCTGAGCGTCGCCTATCGGACGAGAAGCGCGGTGGACCAGCACATGACCGCCGCCGGGCTGTCCCTGTCCCGCACCAAGCTGCTCCGTTTGCTGGCACGCGACGGCGCCATGCACCAGGCGGAACTGGCGGAGGCGCTCGGTCAGGCGCCTCGCTCGGTCACTCAGAGCGTCGAAGCTCTCGAACGCCTCGGCCTGCTCACCCGGGCGATCGACCCTGCCGACCGGCGCCGCAAGGCCGTCACCCTGACGGAGAAGGGGCAGGCGGCGCTCGCGGCCGCCGAACAGGCGGGCCGCCAAGCCCTGCAGCATGCCTTCGGCGCGCTCGGCCCCGACCGGCTGTCCGACCTGCAAGGCCTGCTCGACCTGATCCGCACGCCCGCCGTCACCGCCTCCGCGTGCGGCGACTCCCCGGCCTCCGGACAGGTCAACACCGATTGAGCCCGCGGGACGTGGCGGCGGGCGGCGGCTCCGCCCGTCCTTTCGGCGCTTGGCGTTGCTTACCTGGCCCGTGCCGCTCCTTACCTGGCCCGTGCCGCCTTCTTGCCCGTCGCCTGGTCCTTGCGCGCTTGACCGGGCGGTCGGCCGGGGGCCTTCGCAGCGCCTTTCCCCGCCGCGTCGGCCGCCGCGCGCTCCGAGGTACCGCGCTGAGCGGATTGAGCGGCGTGCCCTGACGTGTCCGCGGGCCGGCGGACATCGTGGGCGGGGACGGAGTCGCTCGGACGGTGGGTGGCGACGGAGGAAGGGCCGCGCGAGGGCGAGGTCGCCGAGGCCGAGGGCGCGCCTTCGGCGCGGGTGGGCACGTCCGAGGGTGTGGACGGGCCGGGCCGGTCGGGCACGGAGGGGGCCGCTTCCGGGGTCGATTCCCCGGACGCGTCGCGGTCCGCGAAGCTCTCGGTGAGCAGGATCCCTGCGGCGGCGAAGGCGGCCAGCGCGGCTGCGGCTCCCCGGGTTCGCATACGGCCGCGGGGAGAGGCCGGCCGGTGCGTCCTGTCGGGCAGGCCGGTCGAGGGGCCCGTCGGCCACGGTGCCTTCGGGGGCGAGGAGCGCCGGTGTGTGGTGTCGGCGTGCTGCGCGGGGGTGTGAGGTACCGCGCTGAGAGCGACACGCGTGGCGGAGGCGGTGGGCAGCGCCGTGCGCGGTCCGGCGAGGCGGGTCAGGGTCTCGGCGCAGTCGGATGCCGTGGGGCGGTCCTGCTCTTCCAGGCTGGTCATGTCCCGCAGAAGGGCGGCGAGGCCGTCGGGCAGGAAGTCCGGCAGGGCGGGCGGGCGGTGCAGGCGTGCGATGGCGGACTCCAGGGGGCCGCCGTCGTACTCGAGTCGGCCCGTGAGGCTCTCGAGGAGGACCAGGCCGAGCGCGTAGACGTCGGCGGGCAGGCCGACGGGCCGGCCCAGCACCTGTTCCGGGGAGAGATAGGCCGCCGTGCCGGTGAGACTGCCGGTGGCGGAGCGGGTGGTGGCGTCCAGCAGCCGGGAGATACCGAAGTCGGTCAGGTGGGGCCGGCCGGCGGAGTCCAGGATGATGTTGGACGGTTTGACGTCCCGGTGGACGATCCCCGCCTCGTGGGCGTGCGCCAGGGCATCGGCCAGGGCCGCGCCGAGTGCGGCCGCGGCCTCGCACGTCAGGGGGCCCTCGGCGATGCGGGACTTGAGGGTGGGCCCGTCGATCAGCTGCATCACCAGGAAGGCGTCGCCGTCGTGGTGCCCGGCGTCGAAGGCGGTCACCAGGCCGGGATGCTGCAGCCGGGCCAGGATGACCGCCTCGCTGCGGAAGGCCTCCTCGGTGTCGAAGCCGGTACCGGAGCGGAAGACCTTCACCGCCACCGGACGCCGCATCCGCAGGTCGAGTCCGCGGTACACGTCGGCCGCGCCACCCGAACCGATCAGGGCGTCCACGCGGTAGCGGCCCGCCAGAATCCGGGCGCATCCCCGCAAGGCAGCGCCTCGCACCTCGTGCAGTCCCACCACGATCTCCCCACTCCGCACACTCGCACCGCTCGGGCGCCCGCCGTCGACGGGTCCGCCGAACGCAAGTACCCAGACATCCGCCGCTTGCACAACGCCGGGCGGCCCGGCGGTGCCGAGCGGCCCGGCTCCGTGCACCGTGTCCCGGGAAGAAGTGCTCCGCGGCGCTTGATCTGGAGCGCGCTCCAGATCCGAGCATGGAGGGCATGAACACCACCGACTCCCACGTCGTGCTCGGCACGATGGACTTCGGCACGCGCGTCGAGACCGACCGTGCCTTCGCGATCCTCGACTCCTTCGTCGCCGGTGGCGGTGTCTGGCTCGACACCGCCAACTGCTACTCCTTCTGGACCGACCCCGGCGGTGTCGGCGGCGCCAGCGAGCGCGTCATCGGCGCCTGGCTGCGGGCCCGCCCGGGCGCGCGCGAGGCGGTGCGGATCGCCACCAAGGTCCGGCACAACCCGCTGGTGCCGCACGCCTGGCCGGACAGCGCCGAGGGGTTGTCCGCCCCCGCCGTCCGGGCCGGCGTGGAGGAGAGTCTGGAGCGGCTCGGCGTCGATCACGTGGACCTGCTCTGGGCCCACGCCGAGGACCGCTCCGTGCCGTTGGAGGAGACCGTCGGCGCCTTCGGTGAGCTGGTCGCCAAGGGAGTGGCCCTGCGGACCGGAGCGGCCAACCATGCCTCCTGGCGCGTCGAGCGTGCCCGGTCGCTCGCGCGGGAGCAGGGCGTGGAGCCGTGGACCGCCCTGCAGTTGCGGCACTCGCTGCTCCTGCCGCGTCCGCTCACCCCGCTGGCGGAGTCCGGTCACCGGATGCTCGCGGCCGAGGACCTGGACCTCGCGCGGTCGGAAGGGCTCTCGGTGTGGACGTACAGCTCGCTGCTGTGGGGTTCGTATGTACGTGCGGACAAGCCGCTGCCGGAAACCTATGATCACCCCGGGACCACCCGGGTGCTCGCGGTCCTGAAGGAGGTCGCCGGCGAGCTCTCGGCCACACCGAACCAGGTCGTCCTCGCATGGCTGATGCGGCAGGGCATCGACCCCATCGTCGGTGCGAGCCGGGTGGAGCAGGTCGAGGAGGCACTCGCCGCGCGCGGTGTGCGGCTCGCCGACGAGCATCTCGCGCGCTTCACCGCAGCCCGGTAGGGGCGGAGCAGCGCTGCGGAGGTCGCAGTGCGGTAGGGGCCGATGCGCGGTAGGGGTCGCAGTGCGGCAGGGGACGATGCGCCGTCGGCGTCGGCCATCGGCGGTAACGAAGGAGTAGGCATGACCGGCATCACCCCCGCGGCGGCCGCCGACCGCACGGGCGTCTCCATCGACACGCTGCGCTACTACGAACGCGAAGGGCTGATCGGCCCGATCCGGCGCACGGCCGGCGGGCGCCGGGCGTACACCGAGGACGACATCTTCTGGATCGGCCTGGTCACGTGCTTCCGGGACGCCGGGCTGGGCATCGCGGATCTGCGGGGTTTCGTCGCCATCCTGCGTGCGGAGCACTCCCCGCAGGACCGGGTCGCCTTCCTGCGCGAGCGACGCGGGGAACTGGAACAGCGGGTGGCGGCGCTGCGCCGGGCCATGACGGTCCTCGACGACAAGATCGCCTACTACAGCCGGGGGTGACGTGAAGAGGGGCCCGGCGGGCCGGGCCCCTCGTTCTCGTTGCCGTTACCGTCCGGCTGCCCGCACTACGGCCAGGCGCCGGGCGGTGCGCATGGCCTCGGTCAGCCGCGCACGATGTTCTCGGCCTGGGGGCCCTTCTGGCCCTGGGTCACGTCGAAGGTGACCGCTTCGCCCTCGACCAGTTCCCGGTAGCCGTTGCCGGCGATGTTGGAGTAGTGGGCGAAGACGTCGGGGCCACCGCCGTCCTGCGCGATGAACCCGAAACCCTTTTCGGCGTTGAACCACTTAACGGTGCCGCTGGCCATGCTGCTTGTCCTTCGATATTGCCGAGAGGTCCCGGCTGCTCTGTGGGAGGGGCTCCCGAAGCCGGAAGCACCCGCCCACCGTTCTACCCCGTCGGCCGCCGATTATCCGACCAGGACACTCGAAGAAGATCGGGACTGGGTGGACCGAGGTCCGGCGGCGGGCTCGCGAAGGCCCGGGCGCCGGTCAGCGGCCCGAACGCGTGCGCTACCTTTTGCCTCTCCTTGACCGCGATCATTCACGATCCCTCACACATCGGAGCCGGCAACCCCATGAGCGACATCGTCAACGGACTCGGGCGGGCGACCGCCTACGGCGGCCTGGGACTGATCCTCCTGGTCCTCGGCATCGTCCTGGTCGACGTGCTGACGCCAGGAAAGCTCGGCCGGCAGATCTGGGAGGAGCGCAACCGCAACGCGGCGGTCGTGCTCAGCTCCGCGCTGCTCGGCATCGGAGCCGTCGTCTTCACGTCCATCTGGACGACGTACGAGGACTTCGGCAAGGGACTGGTCTCGACCGCGGCGTTCGGGCTGCTCGGGCTGGTGATGATGGCCGTGGCGTTCCTGGTGGTGGACCTGATCACGCCGGGACGGCTGGGAGCGACGCTGGTCGAGGCGGAGCCTCATCCCGCGGTCTGGGTGACTGCGTCCTGCAACCTCGCGGTCTCCGCCGTCATTTCCGCGTCCATCGCCTGAAGTCGCCCTCGGCGCCCCGGTTCCCCGGCGCCCCGGCGAGGCGGCAAGGCGGGTGCGCGGGGGTTGCCGGAGCGCGCGACGAGCCGGCGGGCCCGTCGCACGAGGCCGGTCCGGGGCTCGGCGACATCGGCCCGGGGCACGGGAGACCGGCCCGGGGCACGGCGGCAGCGGCCGGCCACGGGAGGCCGGCCGGGCAGCAGCCTGGTGTCAGGTCGACCAGATGACCGCGCCGTTGTACACGATGACCACCTTGGCGTCCGCCCGCAGGACCAGTTGCGCACCGGCGTGACCGTGGCTCTTGGACGCCCAGATGGGCCGGTCGGCGCCGTTGTGGATGACGAGGTTCCCGTCGCCCTGGAAGATCGCCCGGTGGTTCTCACCGAAGGTCATGGACGCCCAGATGGGCTTGCCCTTCTCGTTGTAGACGACGAGGTTGCCGTCGGTCTGCATGACCATGCGGATGCGGTTGGTGGTCCACGCCTGGTTGACCTCGAGGACGCTGGTCGCCGAGACGGTCTCGGTGCTCCAGTTCGGCTTCGGGGTCGCCTTCGGCTTAGGCTTGGGTTTCGGCTTCGGCTTCGGCTTGGCCGTCTTGCTGGGTGAGCTGCTCGGCTTCGGCGCGGCCTGCACCGGCTGGGGCGCGGCGACCACCGGCGCCTCGCTCTTCGGCGGCTTCTTCCTGCTCGGGGACGCGCTGGGCTTCTCGGCCACGTAGTCGTCCAGCGCGGCGGGGGCCGATTCGTGGGTCAGGACGGTGTCGGAGTCCTTCGCGGCCACCGTGTCCGAGGGGTTGCGGTCGTCGTCACGGCCACCGCCTGCCAGCAGCAGCGGTACGGCGACGAGAACGGCGCCGACGAGTGCGGCTCCCGCCAGGACCGGCTTGCGGGGCAGACCGGTGCCGACGCCGGTGTCGGACCTGACATTCGGAGGGGTCGCGGCGACGGCAGCCGCCACGGCCGGGCGCGCGGCGGCCGACTGGGGCGCCGCGGCCGCCTCCGGGCCCGCGGATGCCTCAGGCGACGCGGATGTCCCTGGAGCCGTGGACGTCCCGGGTGCCGTGGCTGCCTCGGGATCCGTCGCTGCCTCGGGATCCGTGGCTGCCTCGGGATCGGTCGCTGTCTCCGGCGTGGCCGGTGACTTGGGGGCAGCGAACGGCTCCGGCTCTTCGGTCTCGTCCGGCTCGGCGGAGGTCTCCGGCGACGTGGCCGCGGGGGTCGTGGGCTTCCCCGCCGGTACGGCACCCGGCTCGGGAGCGGTGGCCGGGCCGGGTTCCCGCGCGGTGGGTGCGGAGGGGTCGGGTGAGGCCCCGGCCTCCTCCGCACCGGGGTCGGCGGCCCTCTCCGCTTTCGCGCCAGGGGTGTGGTGCTGGGGGGACATGCGGTTACTCCTCCTCGGTGGCGGAGCTCTCGGTGGTGTGCAGGGGACCCGCGCGGCGGCCCGGCCGGACGAACGCCACGGCGTCCGGCGGGCGTTCGGCGGGTGGTGCGCCAAGGTGAGCCTGCGGCCCGTCCGGGTCGTCATGGTCCGCAGGACCGGGCCCGAGCGGTGCCCGGCAGCCGATCGGTCGCCTTCCCGTCTCGCCCGGTCCGCCGTACGACCCGGGCCCGGACGTCCGGCCGGAGGCACTGTACGTCCACGAGTTCGACGACTGGGCCAACTTAGCCCGTCTCGAGGACGACGGTCTCGCCGCCGTCCCCACCTCCGCCGTCGCTTTGTCCGCCGACGCCTCGCTGCTCCCGGAACGTTCTCCACCCGGGCGGCAAACGGGCACGCCAGCGGGCCGAACGGAGCCGGCCCGGGCGCCCACGGACCGGGTTCGTGTGGCATCCTGTTGGCCCCCGACTGATCAGTGTCGGCGTGTGGACATGCCGTTCGGCACCCCCCAAGCAGGCGAAGGCACCGAAGAGTTCAGGTGGAGATGCGGCCCCGAGAACGGCAAGAGGCCGGGCAGGACGCCCTGCCCGTGCCCCCCGAGTCCTCCGGCCCGGCCTCCGCTCCCGAGCCCTCCGCCCCCGGTACGGCCGAGGCCGCCGACGTCCCCGAGATACCCGACGCCGTACGGGCGGCCGCCCGGCAGGCGCCGGGTCACTGGATCGGCGTGGTGGACCCCGAGTGGGAGGGCGAACGGACACCGCCCGAGTGGGCCGTGCTGGGTGAATGGCAGTCCGACGACAGCGGTGAGGTCACGGAGTTCCGTGCCAACCCGGTCTACCGACCTTCGGCCCGGATGCTCGGCTGGCCCGAGCCCACCGATCCCGTGGACGCCGCGGCCCAGCGCGCCGCCACCGGTTACGGCTCGACGGACGAGGCACTGGCGGCGCTCGCCGAGGCCGAGGTCACCGTGGTGCGCGGGCCGGACGGTGGTCCACTCACCGCCCCCGGGCGCGACGGGGCGCCCGTGGTGCTGTTGTTCACCTCACCGGCCCATGAGTTCATGTCCCCGGCACTCCATCACGACACCATTCCCGTGCGGGAGTTGGTCCGTTCGCTGGACGGTTCCGACACCCTGCTGATGGTCAACGCAGCAGCGGCGGCTCCACTGCTCGTCCCGGCAGCCGGTCTCCTCGGCCCCGGGGCAGCGGACCCTGCCGCTGCCGAGGCCGCGGACCCTGCCGCGGCCGGGAGCGGCGGCTTACTCGAACAACCCTGGCCCCACACCACAGGGAGAACCCCGTGACGCGATCCGCCCAGCAGCCCTCCACTTCCCCGGGAGCGCGCACGGAGTCCGGCCCCGAGGGCGAGGCGACGCCCGCCGCCGCCCTCTCCCCCGGGTCCGACGGCGGACCCACCGGGACGAGGAGCGGACCGGAGGCGCGGACGGAGACCGCGGCCACCTCCGGTTCTCGTTCCGGTTCCGGTGAGGCGACGGCCGAGGCCGGCAAGGCGGCAGCCGCGGCCCAGGAGGCCGCGCAGGCCGCGCCCGCCGAGACCGCCGAGCCCTCCGAGCCCGCCGCGAGCGACCCCGGGGCCGGGGCGGCCACCGCTGCCCGTTCCGACCGCGAGGCCGGTGACGGTGCCGCGACCGGGGCTGCCGCCTCCGCGCGGTCCGAGGGCGAGGCCGACCCCGGTGCCGCCGCGGCGGCCAAGAGCAGGTTGCCCGCCCTCGTCCGGACCATGACCGAGACGGCGATCGACCGGCCCCGGCAGCAGGCTGCTCCGGTCGGGCGGCCCGGCAAGGCCGTCCTGGCCGGAGCGGCCGTCGCGGGCGCGCTACTGGTGTCGGTGCCGTTCCTGGTGCTGGGCGGGAACGACGACGGCGACGACCGCAAGAAGTCGGTCGGCGCCGGAACCGTGCTCGGTGAGGACGGCCAGGAGGCGCCGGGCGAGTTCGTGGTGGCCTCACCCGACGGCAGCCCCTCCGCCAGGACGGACAAGGCCTCCGGCAAGCCCGAGAAGCCCGTACGGAACACTCCCGGGCCGGCCGCGGACCGGGACAAGGGCGAGGACGCGCCGAAGAAGGACACCCGCACCGAGGACAAGCCGAAGTCGTCCGCGCCCGACCGGCAGGACGCGGCGAGCGGTGGCGGCAAGCCGGACAGCGGCAACGACCGGCCCGCCAACGCCGGTTCGGGGGTGACACTCAGCGCCCCGGTGTCCTTCCGCAGTCATCTGTCGGGCCGCTGCGTCGACGTCCCGGACGGCGACTTCAGCGACGGCAAGCAGCTGTGGGTGTGGGACTGCAACAACAGCCCCGCGCAGAAGTGGCAGTTCGCCTCGGACGGCACCGTGCGCATCGGAGGCAAGTGCCTGGACGTGGCGGGCGCGAACTACAACGACGGCACTCCGATCCAGATCGCCTGGTGCAGCGGCAACGCCGCCCAGAAGTTCACGCTGAACGGCAGCCACGACCTGGTCAACACCGTGGTCGGCAAGTGCGTCGACATCAAGGACAACAACCGGGGCAACGGGGCCGGGCTGCAACTGTGGACCTGCGCCGGCACCGACAACCAGAAGTGGAGCGTCTGACCGGACGCCTCCGGGCCGGGAGCACCCCTCCCGGCACCCGCCCGCCCCGGGGCGAGACATGAGGGCACCGTAGGCTCGCCGACACACGCCCCCGGTCGAGCGGGGCGCATGCTGAAGACGACGCCGTAGCAAGGAGGTTGGTGCGTGTCGCGCCAGGTACTGACGGTCGGTCCGGGAGACCGGGACCGCTACCGGACGATCGGTGAGGCACTCTCGGCTGCCCGCACCGGCGCGCTCATCAGCGTCCGGCCGGGGACGTACGCGGAGAATCTGGTGATCCACACCCGGGTCACCCTCACCGCCGCCGAGGGGCGGGGCACCGTGGAGATCAGGCCGCGCTCGGGCACCGTGCTCGCGCTGCGCGCCGACGCCGTGATGCTCTCCGAACTGACCCTGCGCGGCGGCGACGCCGAGCAGCCGGCCGTGGACGTGCGGCGCGGGCAGGCCGCGCTGGACGGCTGCGAGGTCGTCGGCGCCGCCTGGACCGCGATGCTGGCCGGGGGCACCGGCTCGCTCGCGCTGCGGGACTGCCGGGTGAGCAACGCGCAGGGGGCGGGAGTCGTCGTCACCTCGACCACGCCCACCACCCTGGAGTCCTGCACCTTCGAGCACCTGGGCACCAGCGGGGTGGTCCTCGCCGAACAGGGCGAGGCACGCATCCGGGGCTGCACCGTGCGCGACGCCCGCGGCAACGGCCTGCTGGCCAACGGCGAGTCCCGCGGCACCGTCGAGGACTGCGACCTGTCCTCCACCGACAAGCCGTCCCTCGCCCTGGAGCAGAACAGCTCCCTGTCGGTGATCCGCACCGTGGTGCACGACACCAGCACCGGGGTGCACCTGAGCAGCGCGGGCCGTACGACGCTGGAGGACGTGCGCGTCACGGGGGCCTCCGGGAACGGGATCACGCTGGCCGCCGGCACCGACCCGGTGCTGCGCCGCTGCCGCGTCTCCCGCACCCGCGGCCACGCCGTGCTGGTCACCGACCGGGCCCGGGGCACCTTCGAGGACTGCTGGGTGGACGGCGCGCAGGGCGCGGCCCTGAGAGTCGCCGGGGCCTCCTCCCCGGCGCTC
The DNA here is from genome assembly GCF_049846985.1 of Streptomyces sp. DT190. Classification (NCBI taxonomy): domain Bacteria; kingdom Bacillati; phylum Actinomycetota; class Actinomycetes; order Kitasatosporales; family Streptomycetaceae; genus Streptomyces; species Streptomyces sp. DT190. The sequence continues at coordinate 107,411 of NZ_JBNCNM010000011.1, forward strand.
ACCGGCTTCACGGTCCGCGACTGCGACCAGACCGGGCTGCTCCTGGAGGAGGACTCGGCGCCGGAACTGGACCGCCTCGAAGTGATCGGCGGCGCGCCGGCGGTCCTGGTGCGCGGCGGCGCCAACCCGCTGCTGCGCCGGGCCCGGCTCGTGGAGCCCTCCGGGGACGGCCTGGCGGCCACCAAGGACGCCCGCGGGCGCGCCGAGGACTGCGAGGTCGTCCGGCCGAAGGGCGCCGGCGTGCGGGTCGCCTCCGGCAGCACCCTCTACCTGGCCGGTGGCGGGGTGTCCGACACCGCCACCAGCGGCCTGGTCGTCGAGGACGGCGGGAACGTCACCGTCCGCGACTTCCGCATCGAGATCTGTGGCGAGGAAGGGGTGGTGGTCGCCGCCGGCGGTGAGCTGACCGCCAACCGCACGGCGGTGCACGCCCCCCAGGGACACGGTTTCCTGCTGCGCGAGGGCGCGCTGGCCTCGCTCAGCGGGTGCGAGGTCACCGGCGGCGCCCAGGACGGGTTCCGGGTGGAGTCCACCGCGCCCGTCTCGCTGGTCAACTGCCTGGCCCGGGAGAACGAGGGCGGCGGCCTGGTGCAGACCGCCCCCGGGGAACGGCTCGCCGTGGAGGGCCTGACCAGCACCGGCAACGGCAAGCGGGACGCCTGGGGCAGCGGCAGCGCGGAGAACACCGACCCGGCCGGTTCCGGTGCGGCGGACGCTCCCCCGGCCGACCGTGCCGACGGCCCGCTGGGCGCCCTCAACGCGCTGATCGGCCTGGAGAACGTCAAGCAGCAGGTGCGCACCCTGGTCAACCTGACGCAGCTCGCCCAGCGGCGTGAGCAACTCGGCATGGCGGCCCCGCCGATGAGCCGCCATCTCGTCTTCGCCGGGCCGCCCGGCACCGGCAAGACCACCGTGGCGCGGCTGTACGGTTCGATCCTGGCCGAGCTGGGGTCGCTGCGCAGCGGGCACCTGGTGGAGGTCTCCCGCGCGGACCTGGTCGCCCAGGTCGTCGGCGGGACCGCCATCAAGACCACCGAGACCTTCCAACGGGCTCTCGGGGGCGTGCTGTTCATCGACGAGGCGTACACGCTGACCTCCGACAGCGGCAACGGCGGCGCCGACTTCGGCCGTGAGGCCGTGGACACCCTGCTCAAGCTGATGGAGGACCACCGCGACGACGTGGTGGTGGTCGCCGCCGGCTACTCCCGCGAGATGGAGTCCTTCCTGAGCTCCAACCCGGGTCTGGCCTCGCGGTTCTCGCGCACGGTGGAGTTCGAGAACTACTCGGTGCCCGAACTGGTCGCGATCATGGAGAACATGTGCGCCCAGCACCAGTACGAGCTGGGTGAGGGCACGGCGGAGGCGCTGGCCGCGCACTTCGAGACGATGCCCCGGGACGCGGGCTTCGGCAACGGCCGTGCCGCGCGCGGGGTGTTCGAGGAGATGGTGGACCGTCAGGCGGTCCGGCTGGCCTCCCTGCCGCAGGTCGGCGAGCACGACCTGCGGCTGCTGCTGCCGGAGGACGTCTCCGCCACCGCCGCCGCGCAGACCACCGGGACCACCACGGCCGAGGACGACCCGCTGACGCGGCTCGGCGACATGGTGGGCCTGGCCGAGGTCAAGCGGGACGTCGCGGACCTGGTCAACCTCATCACCACGGCCCGCCACCGCGCGGCCGCCGGACTGCCGGTGCCCTCGCTCAGCCACCATCTGGTGTTCACCGGCCCGCCCGGCACCGGCAAGACCACCGTCGCCCGGCTCTACGGGGAGATCCTGTCCCAGCTCGGCATCCTCGAACGGGGCCAGCTGGTCGAGGCGGCCCGCGCCGACCTGGTGGGCCGCTACATCGGCCACACCGCGCAGCTGACCCGCGAGGTCTTCGAACGGGCCCGGGGCGGCGTGCTGTTCATCGACGAGGCCTACACGCTCACGCCGCGCGAGGGCGGCGCCGACTTCGGGCAGGAGGCGGTGGACACCCTGCTGAAGCTGATGGAGGACCACCGCGACGAGGTGGTCGTCATCGTCGCCGGCTACACCGACGAGATGGAACGCTTCCTCGCCTCCAACCCCGGTCTGTCCTCGCGCTTCCCGCGCCGGATCGCCTTCGCCGACTACTCCTCCGAGGAACTGGTCACCATCGTGCGCACCCAGGCCGCGAGCATGGGCTACGAGTGCGGTCCGGGCACCGGGCCGCTGCTCAAGGAGTACTTCGACGCGCTGCCCCGGGACCGCTCCTTCGGCAACGCCCGTCTGGCCCGCCAGGTGGTCGAGTCGATGGTCACCCGGCAGGCCGGACGGCTCAGCTCGCTGGCCGCGCCCACCCTGGACGACCTGCGCATCCTCCTGCCCGAGGACGTCACGGCCGCGGCTTCGAAGGCGGCACCCCGATGAAGCCGTCCGTCCGCGGGACCGCCCGCCTGCTGTCCGGAGCCGGCCTCACCGCCGCCCTGCTGCTGCCCCTGGCCGGCCCGGCGCACGCCGTGCCGCCGTCCCTGCTGCCCGCGGCCGACGGCAAGGGCCAGCAACTGCCCGGCATGCCCTCCCGGCTCGACCCGGACGCCGGTCAGGCGGCCTGCACCCCCGCCTCCGGCGAGCGGGCCGAGAAGCAGGACTGGTCGCGGCAGCGGCTGGATCTGGACCGGCTGCACAAGCACGGCACCGGCGCGGGCGTGACGGTCGCCCTGATCGACACCGGGGTGGTGGCCGGCGCCGCCGGGCTCGACGGCCGGGTCACCGCCCAGGGCGCGGCCGGCGCCGACTGCGTGGGGCACGGCACCTTCCTGGCCGGGCTGATCGCCGGAACCGGCGGGGACACACCGGGCCTCGCCGGCGTCGCCCCGGGTGCGAGGATCCTCGCCCTGCGCGGTACCGACGAACGCGGTCAGGCGGACGCGGACCTGGTCGCGGCCGCCGTGCGCGACGCCACCCGGGCGGACGCCGGGGTGATCGCCGTCGCGGTCGCCCTGCCCCGCCGCGACGCCGAGCTGACCCGCGCGGTGGCCGACGCCCGCCGCGCGGGCGCGGTGGTGCTCGCGGCCGCCACGCCGGACCCGCCGTCCCGGGGCGCGGGCGACGACATCCCGGCCCGCACCTACTGGCCCGCAGGTGAACCCGGGGTCCTGTCGGTCGCCGACATGCTGCCCGACGGGGCCCGCCCCGACGGCGCGCTGCGCACCGGCGGCATCGACCTGGCCGCACCCGGTGCCGGCGTGGTCTCGGGCGGTCCGCGCGGCGACGGCCACTACCTCGGCGGCGGTGCCTCGGTGGCCACCGCCTACGCCGCCGGCACCGCGGCGGTCGTGCGCGCCACGCACCCCGACGCCTCCCCCGCCGCCGTCACCCGCCGTCTGACCGCCACCGCCTACCCCGCCGACCTCCCCCAACTGGATCCCTACGCCGCCGTCACGGCCGTCCTCGGCGACTCCCCCGGGTCCGCACCCGGCGACCGCGGCACGGGCCCCGTGACCCTGCGCGACACCTCCGCCGCCGATCGCGCCTCCGACCGCGCCGCGCTCTTCGTCCTCCTGGGCGGCGCCGCCGTGCTGTCCGTCCTGTGGGCGGTGTTCGCCCTTCCCAGGGCCCGGGCGCGCGGCTGGCGCGCTGCGGCGGGTCCGCGCGGGGCGGGCGGCCGGTGAGCCGCCCAGTCGGGCGCTGAACCCCGAGCGGGGGCCACCTGTGGTGGCCCCCGCTCTTCGTGTGTTCTCCCGATGTCCGGGCCGTGGTGCTCCCGCTGTCCGGGCCGTCTCAGGCCTGCTGTGCCGCGGTCCCCTCCACCAGTGCCGTCTGCATCAGCCGCTCGCGGCGGCGGGCGATGTGCAGGGCACGGCCCGGGGGGAGGTTGCGCGGCTTGGCGTTGCCGAACAGCCGGCCCTCGGTGGGCGGGCAGGACAGCAGGACGGCGGGGTTGTTGGCCTCGTCCAGACGGCGCAGCAGGCCGTCGCTCAGACCGCGGCCGGCTCCCATGGCACTGCGGGCGACGACCAGGTGCAGGCCCATCTCGAAGCCCAGGGTGAGGTGTTCGAAGAGCGGCTCGAAGGGGCTCTGGAAGGAGTTGCCGGAGACCATGTCGTAGTCGTCGACGAGGATGAACAGGCGCGGGCCGGTCCACCAGTCGCACTGGCGCATCCGCGCGGGGGCGATGTCAGCGCCGGGGATGCGGGTCTTCATGGCGCGGGCGGCGCCCTCGACGGTCTCCTTGAGGTTGTCCAGGGAGATCACGTGCCCGATGCGGTACTCCTCGGGGACGGTGTCCACCAGGGTGCGCCGGTAGTCCACCACGATGATCTTCGCCTCGTTGGGGGCGTAGCGGGTGGTGATGCCCTCGGCGACGCGGCGCAGCAGGTTGGTCTTGCCGCTCTCGGTGTCACCGACCACGATCAGGTGCGGGGTGCGGCTGAAGTCGTGCCAGACCGGCTCCAGGGCGTCCTGGTCGATGCCGAGCGGCAGGCGCATGCCGCCGCCCTCGGTGGCCTCGGGCGCGGGCAGTTCCGCCAGCGGCAGCCGGTGGGGCAGCATCCGGATCTGCGGGGCGGACGCGCCGGACCAGTGCCGCGAGATCTCGGCGACGAGGTGGGCGACACCGTCGCCGAGGTCGTCGAGGGAGCCGCTGCCGTCGAGGCGGGGCAGGCCGGCCAGGAAGTGCATCTTGGTGTCGGCGGTGATGCCGCGGCCGCCGCTGCGCGGCACCGAGCGGGCCTTGCGGGTGTCGACCTCGGAGTCCATCGGGTCACCCATCCGCAGCTCCAGGCGGGTGGCGGCCTGGTCGCGGACCTGGGCGGACAGCTCCACCCAGCGGGTGGTGGTGATGAGCAGGTGGATGCCGTAGTTGAGGCCGCGGGCGGCGAGTTCGTTGAACTTCGGGATCAGGTCGTCGTAGTCCTGGCGGACCGTGGACCAGCCGTCGACCACCATGAAGACGTCGCCGAAGGGCTCGTCGGGGAACTCCCCGGCGGCCCGGCGGCGCCGGTAGGACTGCATCGAGTCCAGGGTGTGGTCGACGAAGAACTGCTCGCGGCGGGCGAGCAGCGTCATCACCTCGGCGACGGCCCGGTGCACCCGCTCCGGGTTGAGCCGCGCCGCGACGCCGCCGACGTGCGGCAGACCGGCGAGCTGGGAGAGGCCGCCGCCGCCGAAGTCGAGGCAGAAGAACTGGATCTCGGCGGGGGTGTGGGTGAGGGCGAGGGCGCTGATCAGGGTGCGGGCGAGGGTGGACTTGCCGCTCTGCGAGCCGCCGGCGATGGCGACATGGCCGCCGGCCCCGGACAGGTCCACGATCAGCGGGTCGCGGCGCTGCTCGAAGGGCTTGTCGACCAGGCCGACGGGGACGCGCAGCTTGCCGGTGCCGGGCCAGCCGGTGGCGGTGAGGCCGCGCTCGGGGTGGGGGGTGATGCCGGGCAGCAGGGCGTCCAGCGGGGAGGGCTCGTCCAGCGGCGGCAGCCACACCTGGTGGGCGGCGGGGCCGGAGTCGCGCAGCCGGTCCAGGGCCACGTCGAGGAGGGTCTCCTCGTCGCCGGTCTCCTTGGTCTCCGGCTCGGGTTCGGGCGCCGCCTCCAGGGTGCGGGGCACGACCCAGCCGCTGGTCCAGGGCACGACCTGGCTGGCCACCCGGGCCTGCACCACCGCGCCGGTGCGACGGCGGTAGGTGCCGGAGGAGTAGGCCGCGCGGAACCGCGTCAGAGCCTCGACACCGGACTTCAGGTAGCCGCTGCCGGGCTGGGCGGGAAGCTGGTAGGCGTCCGGGACGCCGAGCACGCCGCGGCTCTCCATGGCGGAGAAGGTCCGCAGGCCGATGCGGTACGACAGGTGGCTCTCCAGCTGGTGCATACGGCCTTCGTCCAGGCGCTGCGAGGCGAGCAGCAGGTGCACCCCGAGGGAGCGGCCGAGGCGGCCGATCATGACGAACAGGTCCATGAACTCACGGTGTGCCGACAGCAGTTCGCTGAACTCGTCGACGACGACGAACAGGCTGGGCAGCGGGGTCAGGTCGGCACCGGCGGCGCGGGCACGTTCGTACTCCAGGGCGGAGGTGTAGTTGCCGGCGGCGCGCAGCAGTTCCTGGCGGCGCATGAGTTCACCGTGCAGGGCGTCCTGCATGCGTTCGACGAGGGCGACTTCGTCGGCGAGGTTGGTGATGACGGCGGAGGTGTGCGGGAGTTCCTCCAGGCCGAGGAAGGTGGCGCCGCCCTTGAAGTCGACCAGGACGAAGTTGAGCGTCTCGGAGGAGTTGGTCAGGGCCAGGCCGAGGACGAGGGTGCGCAGCAGCTCGCTCTTGCCGGAGCCGGTGGCGCCGATGAGCATGCCGTGCGGGCCCATGCCGCCCTGCGCGGACTCCTTGATGTCGAGCTCCACCGGGCGGCCGTCGACGCCGACCGCGACGGGCACCCGGAGCCGGGCGGAGCCGGTGTGCCGGGCGAAGAGGGTCTGCGGGTCGTGCCGGTGCAGGTCGGTGATGCCGAGCAGGGTGGTCAGTTCGACGTCGGTGTCCAGGGGCTGCGCGATGTCGGTGCCGAGGCTGATGCGGCGGGCGGTGAGCAGCCGGGCCAGCGACTCCGCGCCGAGCGGGCCGAGCCGGTCGGGGCGGCCGAGCGGCACGGAGCGCTCCTTGCGGCTGCGGTCGGTGCGCACCAGGCTCACCCGGTCGGGTCCGACGGTCATGCGCAGCGTGTTGCGGCCGGGCCGCCAGCGCAGGGCACCGGAGACGTCGAGGACGACCGCGTTGCGGTAGCCGTGCCCCTCCCAGCGGTGTCCCTCGGGGACGGTGACGCCGTCCAGGACGACGACGGTGTAGGGCTCGTCGCGGCCGGGGCGGGCGTCCGGGTCGAAGCCGGGCCGTTCGGCGAACTCGGCGCCGAGCAGGTCGTCCAGCTCGGTGAGGTCGGCGGTGATGCGGCGGACCTGGCCGGCGCCGTCCTCCTCGTGCGGGTGCAGGGCGTGCGGCAGCCACTTGACCCACTCCCAGTCGGGCCGGCGTTCGTCGCTCACGCAGACCGCGAGCCACAGTTCCTCGGGGGCGTGGAAGACCGCGAGCTGGCCGAGCGCGGCCCGCACCAGGGAGCGTACGGCGTCGTCGCCTCCGTCCCCGGCCGGTGCGCGGCCGGCCCGGGCGGCGGCCGCTCGGGCCGTCGTGCCCGGCTCGGCCAACGTCCCGGAGTCCTCCTCGGGGCGCAGCAGGATCCGGGCCGAGGAGCGCAGGTAGAGGCCCAGGGGCTGCTCCGGGATGGTGGAGTAGGCGCGGATGAAGCGGCGCAGGGCATGTGCGCAGAGCGGTTCGAGGTCCTCCACGGGGCGGGTGGAGACGGGCTGCAGGGTGAGCGCGAGCTGCTGCTCACCGACCGCGAGCCGCACCTCGCCGAAGTCCTCGTCGGCGGGGCGGCGTTCCCACAGTCGCGAGGTGCGGGCCAGTGAGCGCAGCGAGGCGGGTTCCGGGTGGCGCCAGGCGAGCGCCCGCTGCTGCTCCACGATGGTGGCCCGGACCCGCTTGCGGATCTGTGCCAGGTAGCGGAGGTAGTCGCGGCGTTCACCGCGCAGGCGCTGCTTGCGCTCGCTGGAGCGGCGCATCAGCTGGCCCAGCAGCATGGCGCCCGCGGAGAGCGCCATCACACCCATCGCCAGGTAGATGAAGACGCCGTTGCCGCCGCCGGGGCGCAGGAACATCAGCATCATCGACACCGACATCAGCGCCATCGGCAAATAAGTCCATATCGCCGAGGTGTCCGGAACCGTCTCGGACAGCACCGGCGGTTCCTGGAGGGTCAATTGCCCTTCGGGCATCTCCGGTCCGCGCCTGCGGGCAGGCCGGCGAAACAGCACCACGCTCAAGGGACAGAACCTCCGGGTTCGCTGGGCTTTCCGGCCCGCACCGAATACCGCTACGCGCGGTAGCGGGAAAGTGTCGCACCGTGCTCATGCGTGCGGTTCCCGGGCAACGGCGAAATCGGGGTGCGTGTTCCGGGCGGGGAGTGGGGCGGGCAACTCCGCGCCGCTCGGCTCCGTACCGGACGCAGGTCCGGTCCGCAGCACAATCCGGCGGGCGTCGGCAGTAGTCTGCATTCACCGAACGCGACCTGTCCACGCGGGAGGGGCGGTTACCGGACGTCCGGACCCAATTCCCGGGCACCGACCCTGTGTTCTCGGCCGCATATACCTTACGTACTCTGCACCCGTTCCCCTTTCCCGGGGGACGTCTCCCTGCCAAGCCCCCCACGGAAGACGAGAGTTCAGCTGATGACCGACAGCGCGGTGGCCGAACTGTGCCGCCTGACCGTACGCGCGCCGAGCGTCTCCGTCGATCTGGCGGTGCCCGCCGACGTGCCGGTCGCCGACCTGCTGCCCACGCTCCTGCGCTATGTCGGCGAGGAGGCCGAGGAGGCCGGTCTCGACCACGCCGGCTGGGTGCTCCAGCGCCTCGGTGACGCCCCGCTCGACGAGGAGACCACGCTCGCCCGTTCCGGGCTCACCGACGGCGACGTGCTGTATCTGCGCCCCCACACCGAGGCGCTGCCCGAGGCCCGCCTCGACGACCTCGTGGACGGGATAGCCGACACCACCGGCCGGCGGCTGCACGACTGGCACCCGGGCGCGGCGCGCGGCCTGCTGGTGGCGACCGCGGTCGCCACCGTGGTGACCGCCCTGCTGCTGGTGTTCTGGCCCGGGGTGAGCCCGTCGGTGCGGCCCGCCTACGCGGGGGTGACCGGACTGCTGCTGCTGGCGGGCGCGGGCACGGCCAGCCGCGCGGTCGGCGACCGGCTCTCGGCCAGTGCGCTCGGCCTGCTCGTCGCCCCCTGCCTGGCGCTGGCCGGCTGGGTGCTGCCCGGCGGCGACCTGACCGGCCCGGACGCCGCGCGGGTCGTCGGGGCGCGGCTGCTCGCGGCGGGTGCCGCGGGGGCGGGCGGGGCCGTGCTCGCGCTGGCCGCCACCGCGGTCGGCGCCCCGGCGCTCGTGGCCACCGCCGTGGTCGCGGTGGCCACCGCGGTGTCGGGGGCCCTGATCGGCTACAGCGGCCTGGACGTGCCGGCGACGGTGGCGCTGGTCGCGACGGTGGTCGCGCTCGGCGCCGGAGCGGTGGCGCCCTTCGCCTTCAAGCTGGCCGGGATGCGGATGCCCGCGCTGCCGTCGTCCGCCGGGCAGCTCCAGGAGGGCATCGAGCCCTACGCGGGCAGCGAGGTCGCCGAGCGGACCGAGCTGGCCGGGCGGTGGGTCACCGCCCTGTTCGCCGCCACCGGGGTGGTCTCCGCGGCCGCGCTGGTCGTCCTCGCCGAGCACCCGAACCTGCCCGAGGTGCTGACCGCCCTCGCGCTGAGCCTGCTGCTGCTCCTGCACGGCCGCGGCCTGGTGCACATCGCCCAGCGGCTGGCCCTCGCGGTGCCCGGGGTGTGGGGTCTGCTGCTGCTGGCCCGCGCCTGGGCGGTCGACAGCGGCCATGACGGACGCACGGTGGTCTCCGCGGTCCTGCTGGCCGCCGCCGCGGCCCTGGTGGTGGCCGCCTGGGTGGTGCCCGGCCGCCGGATGCTGCCGTACTGGGGCCGGGCGGCGGAGCTGGCGCACACCGGCCTCGCGGTGGCGTTGCTGCCGCTGAGCCTGTGGGTGGCGGGCCTGTTCGGGTGGCTGCGCGGCCTGTTCGGCTGAGATCTGCGAACGCCGTTTCATCGAGTACGAGTTGAGGAGAGGCTGTGCAGTCCAAACGCGACCAGGTGCAGGCCCACGCTTTCATGATGGGCAGGCTCAGCTCGGGCCTGCTGACGGCCGACCCGGACGCCCCGGAGAGCCCGCTGGGGCGCACCACCCGCGGCGTGGTCTTCGGTGTGCTGTTCACCGTCCTGATCGGCGCGGGAGCCACCGTCTACGGCCTGCTGCGCCCCGGCGGCAACGACGGCTGGCGCGACGGCGAGCACCTGGTGATCAACCGCGACACCGGTGCCCGCTACCTGTGGACGGGCACCGACGGCGTGCTGCACCCGGTGCGCAACTACGCCTCGGCGCGGCTGATCGGCGGCTCCGACCTGGCGACGAGCGACGTGGGCACGGCTTCGCTGCGGGACACCCCGGTGGGCGCCCCGGTCGGCATCCCCGGCGCCCCGGACACCGTGCCCGAGGCCGGTCAACTCGACGACGGGGCGTGGCACATGTGCGTCACCGGCCCGGAGGGGGCGCTGCCCAGCACCTCCGCGGCCGCGACGGACACCGGGGTGAACAAGCCGGGCGCCACCACCGTCGTCGCCGGGGCGCCCGTGGAATCCCGCGGGGTGGCGGCCGACGGAGCGGTGCTGGTGCGCGGCCCGGACCGCACCGAGTACCTGGTGTGGCGGGGCAGCAGGCTGCCGCTGGACCGGGCCTCCGACGCCCGCAACGCCCTCGGCTACGGCTCGGAACGGCCGATGCCGGTCTCCGCGGCGTTCCTGGACGCGCTGGCCCCCGGTCCCGCCCTGAGCCCGCCCGAGGTGCCGGGGCGTGGCGAGGAGGGTCCCGCGCTGGGCGGCGAGGCGAGCCGGGTCGGCCAGCTGTTCAAGGTGAGCGTGCCCGGCGGCGGAAGCACGTACCACCTGCTCCAGCGGGACGGCCTGGTGCCGCTGACCCGGCTCGGCGCCGCCCTGGTGCTGGGTGATCCGGCCACCCAGGAGGACGCCTACCAGGGGAAGTCGCCCGAGGTGCGCACGGTCGGCGCGGACACCCTGCGCGAGCACCGCGCGAAGGACGCGGCCCCGGCCGGCTCCGCCGAGTTGCCGGACGCGCCGCCCGCGCCGCAGTCCGCGCCGCGGGGTACCGCGCTGTGCGCGAAGGTCGACGGCGACGACGGCGGGGTCCGGATCAGCTCGGTGCTGGTCCCGTTGTCCCGGCTGGGCCCCGTGGCGGTGCCGGAGGGCACCGACCAGCCGCTGGAGCCCGCCTGCGCGCCGCCGGACGCGGCGGTCGTGCGGCCCGGGCACGGGGCACTGGTCCGGGCGCTGAACGCCAGCGGCGCCGCTCACGCCGGCACCACCTACCTGGTGGCGGACAACGGTGTGAAGTACCGGCTGCCCTCCAAGGACTCCCTCTCGGCGCTCGGGTACGGGACCGGGGACATCGACTCGGTGCCGGCTCCGCTGCTCGCCGCCTTCCCGACGGGCGCGGACCTGGACCCGGCGGCGGCCTCGGGCGCCGCGCGGACCAGGGTGACGGCCCCCGCGTGCGGCACCGAGCGGCAGTCGGGCGGGCGCGCGGCGGACGGCGAGCCGGACAAGGCCGGCACAGTCGGCGCGGCCGAGTGAGCCGAACGAGGAACGCGTACGCACCGAACGCGGAGGAAGGGGTCGACTGCGGGGGCGAATTCCAGCCGAACTGAGCCGCGGTGGCGCGTAGTCGGCGCGGTCCGGCGCGAGGTCGGGCCGGGGGAAATCGCCCGCGGCCGGACCCCCGCCCGCCGATAGCCGGCGCAGGAATGCCCGAGCCCGAGAAGAAACCTCAAGAAAAGCTCAGAGAATAACGGTGAGCCGTTCCATGGATTCACCGCCGGCCGCGCGGACATTTCGGGAAAGAGCCGCCGCGATGACCGTTTGCGACCCCGCATGCCCGTTTCTTGCCCGCATCACGCCACCCCGGCGTAATGACGACCGGTTGCTTGTCGACCGGCGCGGAAGTTCCCTTCATCCCCGTGAAACCTCCCCGCAACTCGACTGGTATGTAAGGTGCTTGGGGAAGTGAACCGAAGCTCAAAATCGACCCCGCTCGCGTTGCGCGGAACCCGGGGTTCTCTTTAGCCTCAGCGAGCCACATGGCGATCAGACTGGCTCGAACGAAGGGAGCGCGACATGGCGGACAGTGCCGCGAGGAAAGCGGATTACGCCAAGGGCTTGGGGGGCGTCTCGTCCCTGGAGTCGGCCCGGACCCAGGTCGAGAAGATCCAGAACAACGTGGCCGAGCTGGCCTCGCGTTCGGGCGTCGGCGGCGACGAGGGCCAGGCCCTGCTGAAGCTGTTCCGCAGCTGGAACGCCGAGGCGCAGAAGGTCGTCGTCCAGATCAGCAAGATGATCGACGCGCTCCAGGAGAACGTGACCTCCGCCAACCGTCTGGCGCAGGAGAACCAGGACCTGACCGAGGTCCTCAACAGCAAGACCACCCAGGGCGTCTTCGAAGCACTGCGTTGACTTCCCCACCGGCGTCGGCCCTCCCGGACGAGGCCGGACCCCGTGAGCTTCCCGGGCCGTGGCGCCCGGCCACCCGAGAGGAGACGTCATGGCCGACGGCATCATCGACGTGCAGTACCCCGTGGTTCAGCGGGCCATCGAGGACCTGAGGGACCAGACCCAGCAGATCATCAACACCCTCAACAACCTGGAGGACGAGCTGAAGCCGCTCGTCAGCTCCTGGGAGGGTTCCGACCAGCAGATGTACATCCAGGTCCAGGCGGAGTGGGACCAGGCCACCAAGAACATGGCCATGCTGCTCGGCGACAGCGGTGAGCTGATCCAGAGCATCCACGACAACCACTCCCGCGACGAGCGCCGCAGCGCCGACAACTGGGGCAACGTCCGGGCCCGTTAGCAGCACCGGTGCCGCCGCCCGTCAGCACCGGGCCGGCCCTCCATCGGTACGGCCGTCCGCGCCCCGGGCGGCGGCCGGCCGTACCGGTGCCGCTCACCACCCGTCCGGTACCAAGCCGCAGGAGGACGTCCCATGGCCGGTGAGAAGGCCGACGTCAAGCATTTTGACCTCAAGCAGATGGAGAACTTCCGGGACAACGAGGTGCAGCCGGTGTACACCGCCGCGAAGAAGCACCGCGAGGAAGGCGACGGGTCCCACATCCGCCCGCTGGGCCAGCTCATCGACGGGCACACCACCCCGGGCAACCTGGACCAGAAGCAGCAGCTGCTGCGCATCGGCAAGATGGTCACCGAACCGCTGGTCTCGGGGCCGAAGCTGATCGAGGACATCCGCGCGGCGGCCGAGTCGATCGACAAGCTGCTCGGTGACCAGATGGAGCTCTTCAAGGAGCTCAAGGAGGCCCTCAGCGACACCATCGACGAGGCCAACAAGACCAAGGACAAGAACCTCGGCGCGATCGACGCGCAGACGCTGCTGATGACCTTCGAGGAGGTCGACTCCCTCACCACCGGCAGCTCCGGCGGGACCAGCGACGACGACTGACAGCGCGCCGTGCGTGCCGGTCCGGTCCGGGTACGGCACGCCCGCATGCGCACCGGCATGAGGACGCCGTGCACCGGCACGGATGACAGGCACCGACCAGAAAGGGCGCCCGGTGGCCGATCGGTACGACCCCAACTCCGTTGCGAACATCGACAAGTTCGACAACGCCAGCGACCCCTCGTCCGACACCTGGGCCACCCTGGTCACCCACATCACCGGCTACCCGGTCCCCGACCGCAGCACGATCTTCGACACCCTGCGCTCCGACCACGGCGGCAAGCTGTTCCGGATGGACATCAAGGACCGCAGTCTCAGCCTGCTCGTCAAGGACTCCGGCTTCCTGACGAACACCGGCGAGGACTACGACATCTGGTTCTTCGACCGGGGCAAGAAGACCCAGATCAAGCAGGCCCGGATCGTCTTCGAGGGCCGGGTGAAGGCCGGTGACGAGATCATCTTCGCCAGCCCCGGTTCCGACAACGTGCACGACGCCCAGGTCCGTGAGGGCAACGAGTTCACGGACTACAACAAGGACAAGATGAGCACGATCCCGCTCGCCCGGTACATGAACGGGCCGCGGGCGGCGCTCCTCGCCCTGCTCGGCGGCTCCACCCAGGACGCCCGCTTCAGCAACCTGGGCGTGGGCGGCGGCGATGTGGTCGACCTCAACTCCTTCGACACCACCGGCGAGTCCTTCGACTACGCGGCCAAGTTCTTCAAGGACCACGCGGTGGTGCTGAAGGACTGGGAGGACCGCTTCGGCCGGGACGACGCGAGCTGGAAGGGCGAGGCCGCCGAGGTCTTCCGCAGCCTGCTGAAGAAGATCCGCGAGAACTACGACAACTACGTCGAGACCTTCAACTCCACCGCCGGCTCCGGCGGCGAGACCGGCACCGGCAACACGGTGTACTCCCGCGCCCTGTCCCTGGGCCGCAAGTACCTGGAGGACGCCGCCGACACCCTGCTCAAGGCGTGGCTGGACTGGGCCAAGTCGCCCTACTACGACCCCCACCAGGTGCTGCGCTACGTCCTGGACGACCTCGCCCAGTGGGTGGACACCAACAACGTCGCCATGACCGACATCAAGGTCACGTACTCGCGCTACAGCAGCTCCACCTACCACTCCCCCAAGGCCGGCTTCCTCCAGGAGCATCCGGAGTACGGCGACCTCACCGACATCGCCAACTGGGCGAAGGTCGGCGACAAGGCGGTCAAGATCTGGAGCCAGGGCGTCGACGAGTACCTGGGCAAGCCCGCCGCCCAGGTGCAGTCGAGCCTCAACAACCACTTCCTCGACCTGGGCAAGGACTTCTCGGAGAACCTGCCCGAGCCGAAGTCGACCACCACGGCCGCGGACGACTACGAGAAGAGGAAGCTGGACGAGGAGAAGGCGGAGATCAAGCGGCAGAACGAGGAGAACCGCAAGTACCAGGACGAGCTGCGCGCCGAGCAGGAGCGCCAGCGCGAGGAGGACCGCAAATACCAGGAGGAGCTGCGCAACGAGCAGAACCGGCAACGCGAGGAGGACAAGAAGTACCAGGAGGAACTGCGCGCGGAGCAGCAGCGCGAGCAGGAGGAGGCCAGGAAGTACCAGGACGAGCTGCGCAACGAGCAGAACCAGCAGCGCGAGGAGGACAAGAAGTACGCCGACGAGCTGCGTGAGGAGCAGCGGCGCGAGCAGGAGGAGGCCAAGCGCGAGGCCGAGGAGCAGCGCAAGGAGATGGAGGAGAGCCTGGGCGGTCTCAACGATCCCAACGCGCTCCGGGAGCAGAACCTCGGCAACCTCGACGAACTGCTGAACCAGAACATCCCCGTCACCGAGAGCCTAGGCGACTTGAACGGCACGGGCGATGGCACGGGCGACGGCACGCAGGGTCCGGCGGGTGAGGCCCCCCCGGTCACCACGAACCTGGGCAGTCTCGGCGCTCTGGGCAACGGTCCCGGCGGGACGAACGACGACGCGGCCAACAACGCGGTCACCCAGAGTCTGGGCAACCTCGGCGGGCTGAACAACGGCCCCGGCGCCGCGCTGCGCACCCCGACCGGAGGCACCACCCAACTCGGCGACGGCAAGCTCACCACCGGTTTCCCGGACGGCAGCAGCACCTCCTTCGACCCGGACACCGGGGTGCTCACCACCACCCACCCGGACGGCTCCGTCACCACCACCGATCTGGGCAACGGCACCAAGGTGACCAACCCCGACGGCTCGGTCACGTCCCTGGGCGACGACGGCAAGCTGACGACGACCTTCCCCGACGGCACCAGCCAGACCGTCGACCCCACCACCGGCCAGGCGACCACCACCCACCCGGACGGCACCACCACCACGACGGATCTGGGCAGCCTCGACGGCATCAACGGCGGCGACGGGGTGCTCGACACCCCGACCGGAGGCAGCACGCAGCTCACCAGCGGCGGCGACCTCACCACCGACTTCCCCGAAGGGGGCCGCACCTCCTTCGACCCGGACACCGGGGTGCTGACCACCACGCTCCCGGACGGCTCCGTCACCACCGCGGACCTGGGCAACGGCGCCACCGTGACCAACCCGGACGGCTCCACGACCACCCTGGGCGACGACGGGAAGCTGACCACGACCTTCCCCGACGGCACCACCCAGACCGTCGACCCCACCACCGGCCAGACGACCACCACCCGTCCGGACGGCACGACCACCACCGAGAGCCTCGGGAACCTGGGGAACCTCAACGGCCAGAACGGGTTCGGCGATCTGGGCGACCTCGGGGACATCAACCCCGACGTGACGACCGAGTCGATCGGGGACCTCGGCGGCCTCGGCGGTCTGAACACCGACCGGTCCGGCCTGGAGACGCCGACCGGTGGGCACACCTCGCTCGACGGCGACGGCGACTTCACCACCACGTTCCGGGACGGCAGCGAGAGCGTCTTCGACCCCGACGACGGGATGCTCACCACCACCCGCCCGGACGGCACCACCACGACCACCGACCTCACCCACGGGGCGAAGGTCACCAATCCGGACGGCTCCACCACCGTCCTGGACAACGGCATGCTGACCACGACCTTCCCGGACGGCAGCACCCAGGTCATCGACCCGGACACGGGCATCGCCACGGTCACCGACCCGCAGGGCCGCACCGAGACGGTCGACCTGCACGACCTGAACCCGCCTTCGGACAACGACCGTTCCGACCTCCTCGACGGTCTGGGCGACCTGAACGGGGTCGGCGGGGGCGGCTCCACGATCTCCCGGGACGTTCCGCTGTCCGAACTGGGACTGGGTGGCGGCGGCGGAGCGACCGCGAGCAGCGCGCTGCCCGGTGGCGGTCTCTCCCCGGGCGAGTCCCTCTCCGCGGACGGCTCGGGCGTCGCCCCGCTCTCGGAGAGCGCGGCCGCACCGCTCGCTCCCGCCGCGATGGCCGGCGCACCGGGCGCCCCCGGCATGCCCGGCAGTCCCGGCATGCCCATGGGCGGCGGTATGGGCGGCATGGGCGCGGGCGGGGAACGCGGCAACGGCGAGCGGGTGCGTGCCGTCCTCGTCGACGCGGCCGAGGAGAGCGAGCGGCGCAACCGCCGGCGGCGCAGCCCGTGGAACCGCCAGGAGGACGACGACACGTTCCTCGCCCCCGCCTCCCGGGTGACGACCACCGGTGGGGAGGCCCCCCAGGAGGAGACGGAACCGGGTCGCAGGCCCACCAGTTCCGCCGACTACCTGGAGGAGGACGCGGACGTGTGGGGCACCGACGAGGGCGGCGCACCGGCCGTCATCGGGCGGTGAGCGGCGCGCGTCGGGCACGCCGCGGGACCCCGGCTTTCGCGCCGGGGTCACCACCAGGCAAGATCAGCAGGGCAGTTGACCGGTCCGGAAGAGCCGGGCCGGGGTGAGGGCCGGGTCTCCGGCCGCACGGACAGACCTACGGAGAGAGGAGGGGCGAGCATGACGGAACCGCTGGAGAAGCGCCTGGAGAAGGCGATGGCCGAGCTCCAGGCCGCCCAGGAGGCGGTGGCGCGGACCGAACGCGAGCTGCGGCAGGCGTCGTTCGCGGTGCTCTCCTCCGACCGTGCGGTCAGGGCGACCGTGGGCCCGCAGGGCGAGCTGACCGGGATCGAGTTCCTGGACGGCAAGTACCGCGACATGTCACCGCAGGAGCTGGCCGCCAGTGTCCTGGAGGCGGCCGGTGCGGCACGCGTGAAGATGAACCGGCACGTCATGAAGGCGATGGCCCCCTTCACGGAGCCCAGCAGCAACGTGCCGGAGCTGAAGGGCTTCGAGCTCGACTGGGAGCGGATCTTCGGCCCCGAGGTGCTGCGCGACGACGAGGACACGGCACGCGGCGACGAGCAGGCCCCCGCCTGGCGGGACGCGCTCGGCGAGGACGGGGAGGACTGACGATGGGACAGCGGTACTACGTCGACCCGCACCGCATCGAGGCCCTGGCCGGGCAGTTGGAGGAGATCGGCTCCCTCGCCAGGAGCATGACGGAGGAGTTCCTCGACGAGCTGGGGCCCACGGTCCGCTGGCCCGGCACCGAAGGGGAGTTCGCCGAGAAGGCCAAGCCGCAGGAGCAGAAGGAGCGGCAGACCACCAAGGACACGATGATGTCCATCCGCGACGCCCTGGTGGGCATCACCGACGCCACGCTCAGCCAGGTCCGGATGATGAAGGACACCCGCGACCGCAACATCGAGGGCATCGAGCAGCGCAACAGCCGGATCGAGACCGACGGCTTGAACGGCGACGGAGGCCCGTCCGGGCATGGCCGCCGCTGACCCGAGCACCACCGCCCGCCGCTCCCGCACCGCCCCGGGAGCGGCGGCCGCGCGCTGCCCGCACACCCCCCAGGACGGCCTCCGATGAGCTTGCAGGCATCGCCCGAGGTCAACGCGATGATCTTCATCCTCACCGGGGAGAAGCTCATCGACGCGGACGAGGACCTAGCCTACGACAGCCGCAAGCCCTACTCCGGCCTGGGCCGCAAACTCGACCGGCTCTCCTCGCTGATCGAGAAGTCGATCCACGACATCGCCGAGTCCATGCCGGACGACCTGTCCAAGTCGTACGCCAAGGCGATGGGCATGCTCATCGACGACGGCGGCAAGAACTACCTGCGCGAGTTCGCCGAGCAGCTCGACAAGATTGCCGAGGGCCGGCGCAAGACCTCCATGGACATCATGGAGTCCAAGTGGCAGGTCATCGCCGAGGTCATCCGGCTGCTCATCGAGATCGCCATCTATCTGGCGATGTCCTTCTTCACCGGTGGCGCCTCGGCCAGCCAGATCATGATGGCCAAGCTGCGCAGCCGGTTCCTGATCCTCACCACGCTCAGCCATCTGCTGCAGCGGCTCCACCTCGCACCGTCCCTGACGGAGGCGTTCGCGGAGGCGTTCACCACCTTCGCGGTGCGGCTGGCGATGATGAACTTCGCCCCCGACGGCCGCCGCCCGGACGGCTTCGACTGGAACGACATTCTCAAGTCCGCCGCGTTCGGCGCGGCGGCGGGCTTCCTCACCAGCGTCTTCGACGACATCGCCAGGAACATCGTCAGGAGCTACGACAACAACTTCCTCAAGAACGGTCCCGACCTCGACTTCAAGAACCCGCCGAAGATACGCGACAACCCCGATCTCGACTTCAGGCCGAGCCCGGGCCCGAACGGCGGCAACAGCCCGAACGGGCGCCCCGGTCCGGACCCTTCCCCGAACGGCCCGACCCCGCACCGCGACACCCCGACCACCTTCCGGAACGACCCGCTCTCCTTCCGGAACAACACCAACCTGTGGCGCAACAACCAGCTCCTGCGCCACAACGCCGACCGGCCGGGCGCGCTGGCCGGCCACTACGGTCTCAAGGGAACCGCCGACTTCCTCGCCGCCGGCTCCGGCGAGGCCCTCGCGGAGATCCTGATCAAGGGAGCGTTCGACGGCGACTGGTCCACGAGCTGGTCGACCTTCGTCGGCGCGGGTATCAGCAGCCAGGTCGAAGCGACCCTCACGGACATCGCGCTGAACAGCGGCGCCGAACTCCGGCACGCCATCGACAAGTTGCGCCTCCAGCCGCCCACCGTGTCGGGCGCCGGCACCGGTTCCGGCGACCGCGACTCCACCGACGCGCCGCGTTCCGGTGACGGCGGCAACTCCGGCAGCGCCGGGGGCCCCTCGCGCGACGGGGCGGTCGGCAACGGCCCCGCCCTCACCTCACCTCCGCCCGTCACCGGGCAGTCCACCGGCTCGGGCGACTTCGCCGGCAGCCCGTCGCCGTCCACCGACCTCACGCAGAGCCCGCCCCCGCCGTACACGACCGTGGACCCCCCGGCCTACTCCCCCGGCCCGTTGCCGGTGACGGCCGCCGAGAACGCACTGTGGCAGCAGGTCCACAACGGCCCGCCGGAGATACGCGAGCAGGCGCTGCGCGACCTCGCCGGTCTGCGGGGCTCCCAGGCGCCCGGCGGCACCGAGATCGGGGTCCGCGACACGCTGCACGGCAATCTGTCGCAGTTGCCCGAGGTGCGGGTGGTGCCCACGGGGAGCGGCCCGGCCGCGCAGATCGACGCCGACGGCGTCCGCCGCGCGCTCGACTCGTTCGGCGTGCCGGTCACGGTGGACGCGCCGCTGTCCGGCGACATCTCGCTGCCGACTGACACGCCTGTCGCGAGTGATGCCCCCGTCCCGACCGGCACCCCTCTCTCGGCCGATGCCTCGCTCTCGTCTGACGCCGCGGTCTCGTCTGACGCCAACTTCTCGTCTGACGCCAACTTCTCGTCTTCGGCCGGCGTCCCCGCTGATGGCGCCGTGTCCACGGACGCCGCCGTGTCCACTGACGACGCCGTCTCCACTGACGACGCCGCCGTCACCGGCGACCGCGCGGAGACGGCTCCGGGTCAGGGCGCGGCGGCCGGACCCGTCACCAGCAGTGGCTCCGCCGCGTCCGCCTCCCCCGGTACCCAGTCCGGCGGCAGGCCCGGGAGTGTCTCCACCGGAGGGACCTCAGCGACTTCAGCGCCCTCCAACGCACCGTCGCAGGGCACCCGTACACCGGACGGCGTGCCGTTCGCGGCGGACGGCGAGCACGCCGGGCCGCAGCCGGAGGCGGCGCAGGGAGAGGTCGCTCCGGACCTGCCCGCTGGGCAGGGCGGCAACGACGCGCCGAGCGTGCGGGACAGCGGCGCGACGGACAACGGCGCGAGCGAGGCGAAGGCCGGTCCCGTCCCCACGGTCGGCTCCGCCCCGTCCGAGGCGCCCCCGCTCACCATCGTCGTCTCGGAGCTGCCGCCGCCGGGCCAGGGTTCCCCCGAAGCGGCCGAGCTGCTGGACGGGGCCGGAACCGACCGGGCCGTGGTGCTCGGGCCGCCGGCCTCGGTGGACGAGTCGGGGCATCCGGTGCGCGCGGCCGTCGAGCTGACCCGGGAAGGGCCGGGCCACCCCGTCGAGGTGCGCCCCCTCACCGGCCTGCCGCCCGCCACGGCACCGGACGGCACCGCCGGTACCGGCTTCCCCGGGTCCGACGTCCTGCTGCCGCTGGCCGACGCCTTCGGCCCGCCCGCCGCCGGGCCGGCTCCCCGGCCGGTCACCCAGAGCGGCCCGACCGCCGACGGCACCCGGACCCCGACCGTGCCCTCGCTGTCGCCTTCGCCTTCAGCGAGTGAGAAGCCGGTCCGTACCGAGTCGGCGCCCCTGACCGTGGACGCGTCGTCCACCAAGGCGCTGTCGGGGGTGACGCCTGCGACGCAGGGCATCGGGACGGGTCCGGACACCACGGTCACCGTGCCCGCCGCGGCCAAGCTCGCAACCCTGTCGCGCCCGTGGACCGAGACCGCCACCGAACTGCACCTGGAGTCGGGCGACGGCGAAGGCTCCACCGGTCGCGGGGACGGCCCGGGCCGGGGCGGCGGACGCGGGCCCGGCGACGGGGCCACCCCGCCCCCGCCTCCGCTCTCGCCCACGCCGAACACACCGGGCACGCAGAGCGCGCCGACCACGCCGGACGACGCCGCCCGGACGTCACCCGTGGCGCCTGCGGCACCGGGACGGATCATCGTGCGGCCTGCGGGCGTCACGGCCGACGCCGACGACGGCGCGGCACGCCCCGGGGGCGGGCCCGTCGTCACCACCCTCGCCGGCCACACCGTGCCCCTCGCGCAGCTGCGGCGCTGGATGCCCGGCACCGCCGCGACGCCGCAACCCGGGCGCACGGTCCGGACACTGACCATCTCGCAGAGCCCGGCCGAGGACGGCACGGCGCACAGCGAGGGGCGTCGCGCGCTGCTCGGGCAGGACACGTTCCGGGGCGTGCGCACCGTATCCACTCCCCCGGCCGCCGAGGACACCGGCACCACGTCGGCCGTCTCCCGTGCCTTCTTCACGGGCCCGCCGAGCGCGCTGCCCGGCTCCGGTACGCAGGAGGGTGCCGATTACTTCGCCGGGCACGGCACCTCCCGTACCGTCACGCTCGGCACCGACGACGCCGCGCACCCCACCGTGAAGGTGAGCGGGGTGCAGTTCGGCGAGGTGCTCAAGTCCTGGTCCGAGGACGGGAGTCCGGACCGGCCCCTCGTGCTGTTCTCCTGCGAGACCGGACGGCAGCCGGAGGTGGCGGGCCTGCCGGTGGCCCAGCACGTGGCGAACCGCACCGGGCGGCCGGTGTACGCGCCGACCACCGAGGTCGGCACGGCCCTGGACCGCGACGGCAAAGTCCGCGCGGTGCTCACCGAGGGTTCGGACGGGCCGGGCCGCTGGCGGCTGTTTACCCCGGAGCCCGTCGGAGCCGACCTCGACGATCTGGCCCGTGACGCGGGGCTGCACGCGGGCCCGGAACCCGCCGACGCCTTCACCCGCGCGCGTACCCTCCAGCATATCCGCACCCTGCGCGAGACCTTCGGCCCGGATGCCGAACAGCGTCCGGAGGTGCGGGAGTTGCTGCCCGGGCTCGCCCTGGTCGACAACCTGCGCTGGCTCAGCCCGGACACCGCGGCCCGTTACGGCGACGGCCGTATGACCCCTGGCCTGCTGCGCCGGATGGTCACCCACTGGGCCGACCCCACGGGGGGCACGACCGATCCGGCTGCCGATCCCACGCCCGAGCAGTACACGCGCTTCCTGAGCGAGGCCGCCCGGCTGCGCACCACCGCGGGTCCCGACGCCACGCTCGACACCCTGCTGCCGCCGCCACCCCCCGCGCTCCCGCCGACCACCATGGTCTCCCCCGAGGACGTGCGCGGACTGGCCTACGCGCCCTCCGCGCAGATCACCTGGTCCCTCTCCGACACCCCGCTGCCGCTCTCCGAGCTGTCCCTCAGCCCCGAGGACACCGCGGAACTCGCCCGCCGCAGGCCCGATCTGGTCCCCGCGCCGAGCCGGCCGGAGAGCCCCGCCGAGGATCTCACCCTGCTCAGCAAGGCCGCCGCCGCACCCGGCTCCTCGGACACGGTGCACGCGGACGGACTCGCCTTCACGCGCCTGGACACCCCCGGCGGTGGCAACTGCCTCTTCCGCGCGCTGCTCGACAGCGCCCGCGGCCGGCCGGTCCCGCCCGCCTGGGCGGCCCGGAACGTCGCGGGTCTGCGCGGACTGCTGCGCGACCGGATCGCGGGTACCGAGCTGGGCACCGCCGCGGTCACGGCGATCCCCGACCCGGTGTTCGCCGTGGTGGACGACCTGCGCGTGCGCGCCCTCGCGGGAGCGCGCGACGGCGACGAGAGCCGCCGGATCACCGAGGAGTGGAACCGGATCGCGCAGGCGGTGGTCACCGACGGCGATCCCGCCCGGTGGCGGCAGCTCCTGCGCGACAGCGACTACCCTCAGCTGGCCGACGTGGCACCCACCCCGGCGCAGGCGCGGCGGCTCGGTTCCGGCGCCCTGCTCGCGGCGGCCGCCGAGCGTCCCGGGCTGTGGGCGTCCCCCTTCGCCGACCTGCTCCCGGAGGCGCTGGCCCACACCCTGGACCTGGACCTGCGGCTCGTACGGCCCGACACGGCCTCGCCGGGCCGTTCACTCGTCACCTCGCTGCACCCGGGGGGCAGCGGCGGCACCCTGCACCTGGCCTACAACGGCACCGACCACTACGACGCCCTGGTCCCGGACCCGGCCCCGCCCGCCCCCGTACCGGCCCCGACCTCGCTCACCCCCGCACCGGACCCGGCCCCGCTCACTCCCGTACCGGACCCGGCCACCGCGCAGGACCCCGTCTCCCCCGACCCTCCCGCGCAGGATCCCCCCGGGCCCGGCCCCGTCACACAGGGACCGAGCACCGCCCCGGAGTCCCGGGCCGCCGACCCGGAGTCCGACACCGGCGACCGGGGCGAACCCGTGCCGCTGGAGACCCAGTTGGAACGGCACCGTCCGGCCCGTCTGCTGACCGGCCAGGACGCACCGCCGCCGGATCCGGCGCCGCGCACGGTGACGTTCGAGGACGGCAGCCGCCTGCCCACGGTCCTGATCAGCCCCGACGCCGACCCCGGTGACGGCACCCCGGGCAACAGCACGGACGGCGCCGCGCGGAACGTCCCGACCGGGCTCTTCAACGGCCCCGGCGTCACCACGCTGCGCTCCCCCGAGCTGGTCGCCCGCGAGATCTTCGACAAGCTGCCCAAGCACCTGCGCTCCCGGTTCGACGAGGCGGAGGTGCTGCGCCTGCTGACCGATCAGCCCAGTGCCTTCACCGCCCCGCGCGGTGCGCGCTTCGTGGGACGGGAGAAGTCCGGCGTCGGTCTGGAGATGACGGTTGAAGCCGTCCCGTACCACCGCTGGGAGCGCTTCTCCGACGTCGACGGCGGCACCGTACGCGTCGACACCATGCGGCGCGGCCAGGCCGGTACGGGCGGGGGGCGCAGCGTCGGATTCGGGCGCCGGATCGCCGGTGCGCTGAGCATGGGCCCCCCGCTCAACTGGCTGCTGAAGATCGGTGTCTCCCTCGGCTGGACCCGCAGGACCGACTACACCCAGGGCACGCAGGCGTACAGCCAGTCCGAGTGGCGTGCCCACGAGGGCTCGCACCTGCACCTGGACGACGTGTACTACCGGGTGCGGGTGGACCGCGTCACGGAGGGGCCGAAGCCCTCCTCGGCTCCCGCTGGCGGCGGGACTCCCCGGTCCACCACACGGTCCGACGCGCCCGCTGCGCAACCGGCCTGGCGGCGCACCCAGGTGCACACCGCGGACTTCGCGCTGCGCGACGGGCTCAGCTGGCGGCTGCCGGACGACCTCACCGTGCCCTTCAAGGGGCCCCGGCGCGCCCCCCGGACGCTCACCTTCCCGGACGGTGCCGAGCCGCGGGTCACCGACGTCACCGGCCTGCACCTGACCGACCCGCCGGAGGACCTGGCCCTCGCCGTCTCCGGCGCGCGGCCCGGCAGTTCGGCCCACCGCACCATGGTGTCGTACGTCCGCCCGACGCGGCTGCTCGCGCTGTTCGGACGGATGACCAACCCTGTCACCGGGCCCGAGCTGACCCGGGGCGGCAGCCGGCACCCGCTGGGGCACCTGATCGTGGAGCGGTCGGTGCCGACCCAGGCCACCCTGGTCACCGAGTCGGTCAAGGCCGAGCTGCGCGACCTCACCCAGACCACGTACCAGAACGAACGCGGACACGTCCGTGACACCCGCTTCGGCATCCAGGTCACCGCCGGGCCGAATCACACCTTCGTCGGCCCGGAGACGGACGTACGCGTCCAGGGCGGTCCGCTGGTCCGCGCGGACCTCACCAGCGGGCGCGGCCACTACCTCGGTGCGGACGCGGCGCGCAAGACCACCGGCCGCGTCCGCAACCACCCCGTGGCGCTCTACCGGGTGGAGCGCACCCTGATGGTGCGGAAGCCCGGTGAGCCGGCGTCGGCGGCGCGTCCGGTCCGGGTGGTCAGCCTGGACTGGATGTCCACCCAGGACGCCCGTCGCCTCGCGGGCTGGGACAGCCGTACGCCCGGCCAGGCCGGGCCGAACCCGGACGCCGAGCCGCCCGTGCCGTGGTACCTCACCCGCGAGGACCCGGTCCACCTCGGCGGTCAGGTCCGGGCCGAGGCCTTCCGGCCCGAGCGCCCGCACCACGACCCCGTGCGCGACGACCAGGACCGGCCTCGGCCTCAGGGGCAGGACCGCCCGCAGGTTCCGCCCCCGGCCCACGCACCGGCACCGGCACCCTCGCCCGCGCCGCCCCCGACCCCGGCAGCCCCGCCTGCGCCCGCGCCGGCCCCGGCACCCGCTCAGGACCCGGCCGGGCAGCCGGTGCCGCAGGACCCGATGCGTGTCTTCGCCGACGCCGTGCTGGACACGCTGCACCGCTCGTACCCGTCGCTGTTCGTCCCGCCGCTGATGCTGCGCCACCCGCGGCTGGCCAGGTTCTGGTACGGCGACGGGCGGATGCGGACCGCGCTGCACAACGACCGTCAGGTGCGCGAGGCGCTCAACCGGCCGAGCCTGGCGCAGAGCCTGGACGACCTGACCACCACCGGCGTCCCGGTCACCCTCACCGAGGACGGCAAGGTGCACCGCGGCCACCACACCCTGATCCTCAGGGCGCGTCTGAGCGACCGGCGGTTCGAGACCACCATGAGCGAGCGCTCCCTGCGCAACGCCGTGATCGGCACCGAGATCTCCGGCCAGGGGCAGCAGGCGTCCACCACGCTGTCCGGCGGCGTCGAGCTGGGCATCTCGCCGCGGGACCACGACAAGGTGCCCGAGGCCGGGCTGCCGCGCCAGACCGGCAACATCACCGTCGGCGCCCGCTACGCCAAGACCGACCAGAAGGCGACCAGGAACACGGTCGCGGTCACGCACGACCACCTCACGTTCCAGAACGGCGCCGACCTGTACAGCTACCGGGTGGAGCTGGGCGCCACGTTCGAGGGGCACCGCCGCCCGCGGGGCTGGGCCCGGCTCGCCTCGGTCGGCGTGCTCGGTGCCGGTGTCTTCGTCAGCAAGGTCGAGGAGCGGCCCCTGTTCACTCGGGGCACCGAGACCATGGGCCGGGTGGAGCTGGCCGTGCCCGCCGCGCACGGCTCCGAACGCCACGCCCCCGCCGACCCGCCGGCCGGCGGGCCTGCCCCGGCCCCCGCGACCACCTCGCAGCGGCTGTCCTCCACCGAGGCCGAGCAACTCCTCGACGGCACCCGTCCGTTGCACCGGGTGGACCCGGCCGACCGGCGGCTCATCCAGCGGCTGCTGAGGGCCCCGCACGTGGTGCTCAGCACCGAGGGCGGCCTGCGGCGTCAGCAGCTCGCGCAGGACACCGCCGACCGGGCCACCGGCTCGTCCTGGCACGTCGGCGCGCCCGGCGCACCGGCCCGTACCGCGCTGCGCCGGGCCATGGCGAACCTCAGCGTGGCCGGCCAACTGGGGCAGTACCTGGGCCCGTTCGGCTCGCGCATCGCGGGACTGACCGGGGCCGGACCGCTCCAGGCGCACTACCTCAAGGCCGCGATCCGCGGCGAACTGCACAACCTGCGCGTCAAAAGCGACCCGAGGCCGGCCAGCCTGGAAGCCACCCTCGGCAACGAGCACCGCGTCCTCGGCAGCGCGAGCACCGTCGCGCACGCCACCCTCGGCGTCCAGGGTGCCGACATGCCACTGCAACAGGCCCCCGGCCAGCCCGCGGTGGTCGGCACCTACGCGACCGCCCTGCAGTACGCCTGGGGCCGGGGCCGCAGCGTCGCGCAGACCCTCACGCGGGGCCGCAACACCACCCTCACCTTCGCCGGGCGCATGTACCTGGTGGTCGCCGACGCCGCCGAGACCATCGCGGTGCGAGACCGGTGGACGGCCGCGATGGGCATGGTGGGCACCCGTGCCGGAGCCCGGATCAGCTCCGCGGCCGGGCGCCTCTCGGAGCACCTCGGCCGCCGCCTGGCCCCCCGCCGGGCCGCCGCCGCGCTCCAGCGCATCCGCGACGCGGTGATGTTCCACCTGCCGATGCAGGACGCCATCGAGGCCGGGCTCGCCCCGGACGGGCTGGGCACCACCACTCCGCACAACCTCGGCGGCGGCTACCGGGTGCCCGGCTTCGTGCGCGGCCGGCGCTTCCCCAGCCACCCCAGCGGCCAGCTCGACGCGAGCCGAGCCGCCAGTCAGCTCATGGGGCAGCTGGAGAAGATCGGTGTGCCCTCGCACGACCGCGAGCAGGTCCTGCAGCGGCTCTCACCTGACTTCCTCCGCGCCCACGTGCACGAACTGACCACCGACGGGATGACCCTGCCGGTGCGTTACCGCACCTGGTCGAGCCCGCACCACCTGCCGGTCGGCGGCAGTCCCGGACAGCTCCACTTCAAGCTGACGCCGGTCACCACCACCGTGGAGAAGCTGCGCACCGGCTTCGAGCTGGAGGACTACCGGACCATCGCCCGCGACGACGCCGTCGCCGACTCCCAGGACCGCGGCGCCGACGTGACGCTCAGTGTCACCCAGCGCGCCGCGGACAGCGGCGGCGTCCTCACCGCCAACCCCTCGCTCCAGGGCACCGCGGCCAAGCAGCGGTCGAGCACCCGGACGGAGACGACCGGCAGCACCGCGATGCCGAACATCGCCACCACGCAGGCACACGCCGAGATCGTCACCAGCTATGTGCTGACCGTCTCCATGACCGACGTGACCGGCACGCCCCTCGCCCCCCGGGTCGGCGCCTCGGTCGGCACCCTGAACGAGATGCTGCCGGCCTCGCTGCTCACCCCCGACGGGGACGGTGCGGACAGCGCGCTCACCGAGCAGGACGTGCCCGAACCGGAGCGCGCGGTCAGGCTGCTCACCGCCGAGCAGGCCCGACCCGAGGGCATCGCGGCCTGGCGCACCTCCACCGGCGACACCGACGGCACCAGCGACACCGACGGCACGGACAGCACCCGTCGGCAGGCCACCGCCCCGGGCACCACCGCCCCGGGCGCGACCGACTCCGACGTCCTTCCCTTCGACGACCGCATCGGCTCCGGGATGCTCGCCGTGGACATCCTCGGCGCGGCCAACGTGCAGGACGCGCTCACCCTCGCCACCGCCCGCGCGGACGGTTTCGGCGACGGCGACCTGGGGCGCCGGCACACCGGCACGAGCCTCGCCGAACGGGTGCGCATGGCTCGTCTCACCCCGCTCACCGGGCTCGGCACGGCCCCCGCCCAGGCCCAGGCGGAGGCCACCTCGCAGGGCGGTCTGACCGCCGGCTTCCGCGAGGCGCTGGGCCCGAACGGCTCGCCGCTGCCCACCCAGTCCTCCGCCCGCCTCTTCGGCCAGTCCCACACCGCCGACTCCCGTCTGTACGCGAAGATGCACCGCAGCGGCGCCCGGCTGCTCGCCGTGGAGAACAAGCCCCGTATGGAGGCCATGCAGCGCCGCAAGACCTCCGACGCGCTGGAGTCCGGCATCACCGACAACGTCGAGGGCGCGGTGGGCACCGCTCCGCTGGCGGGCACCAGTAACGCGGGCGTGCTCAACCCCGGCGTCACGGTCCCGATCGGCGGGGCCAACGACACGACGGCCCTCAAGGGCTCGGTGGACACCACGCTGGGCACCCACGTGAAGGTCGTCACCGACCGCAGCATGCTCTTCGCGCTGCCGGTGAGCTGGCTGTCGGTCACCGAGGCGCACCACCAGATCACCGACAGCCGCCCGCTGCACGCCCTGGGCAAGGCCAAGCGCGGACCGCGTGCCGCGGAGGCCCGGACGACGGCCCTGGTCTGGCTGCGCGAGGACATCGCCCGTGACTACGGCCTCCTCGACGACACCTCCTTCCCCGACGCGGTCGGCTCGGCCTGGGACGACCTGGCGAAGGCGACCGCGGACCTGGCCACGGCCGAGCAGCGCTACTACGACGCCCGCGCCCGGGCCCGCGACACCTGGCTCGACCTGACTGCGCAGGAGCAGGCCGCCCTCGGCGACGACACCTCCGAGCCCCTCGCCCCGGACTCCGCACAGCGGTCACCGGCCGTCGACGCCTGGCAGGCGGCCCGCGCGGAGGTCCGCCTCTGGGAGCAGCGCACCGACGCCGCCGCCGCGGAGCACCACCGTCTGCACCTGGCCGCCACCCGCCTCACCGCCCACCACCGCGACCCGTCCGCGGTCCCGGCGCCGGAGAAGCCGCAGGAGTACACCGAGCCGGCGTGGCGCTCCGAGGCCCCCGAGCCGTACGCCATCACCGACGCCGCCGGTTCCGGTCCCCGCACCCTCACCTCGCCGGACGGCGCCACGGTGCGCGAGGTGCACGACGTGCCGCACGACGGCGCCTCGTTCTTCCACGCGCTGCTCGCCGTCGCCCAGGACCGGGGCCGGCTGCCCCATCTGCTGGGCACCGACCTCGCGGACCGGTTCGCCGCCGCCCCCGGTGACCCCGAGGTCACCGCGGAGGCCGTCGGCGCCGCACGCGACCGTCTCGCCTGGGAACTGGGCGAGGACGGCAACGAGGACCTGCTCGACGCACTCGCCCTGGACGCGGCCGACACCTTCACCCAGGACGAACTCGACGCCGCCGGGGTCGAGTTCGCAGCGGCCCAGCAGGCCGAGTTCGACGCCTTCGGGCGCCTCCCGCAGACCTTCTGGCCCACTCCCGGCCAGCGGGTGGCCCTGGCAGTCACCGCCCTGTCCCGTCCGTTCGCGAGCGAGCCCCGCCCGGACGCGGCAGCGGACCCGGACGACGAGCAGGCCCCGCCGGAGCGTCGCGCGGGTGACCACGGCGGCGCCGATCTGCTGCCCGCCCTGGCCGCCCGGGTCCTGGGCACGCCGCTCACCGTGGTCACCGGCGAGGGCCGCAGTCAGCTGTTCCTTCCGCACGGTGCCGACCCGGCCGGTGTGCGGCCGGCCACCGACCCGGTCCTCTTCGCCGCCGGGGGCTTCTTCCACGCCGCGCTCCCGCCCGGCACCCCGCCCCCGGTCGCCACCGCGCTGCCCGCTCCCGCCGGCTCCATCGTGTCCACGGACGCCGCGGGCACGGGCACGACGGCCGCGGACCCCACCCGCGGCACGCCCGGCAAGCCCCTGCCCCACCGCAGTCACGCCACGCCGCCCTGGTCGCCGCCCGCGGCGCCCTCCGGCCCGCGCTACCGCCTCGACCGGGACGGGGTGCTCACCGCACCCGACGGCGCCACCTACACCCAGGGCACGCCCACCGGCCGCGGCAACGGCTTCTTCGGCGCTCTGTCCACGGCCCTGCGTGAGGCGGCCGCCCGGCCCGGCCTGCCCTCCCGCGAGGCGGCACGCCTGCGTACCCGTGCCGGGGCGACGCCCTCCCAGCTGATGCGGCTGAACGGCCCTCCCGGCCCAGCGGCCGAGCGCGACGCGCTGTTCGCACCGCCGCCACTGCGGCTCCGCCCGGGCGCGCCCGCGCCGAGTACCGAGGCCCTCGAAGGACATCTGCGCCGCCATCTGTCCATGGCCCCGTGGGGTCCCGAGGCCGACCGCGCGGTGGCCGAGTGGGCCGCCGCCGCGACCGGCACGACCGTCACCCTGATCGAGGAGAACGGCACCGCCCACACCTACGCCGGCCCCTCCGCGGACAGCCCTCACCTGCGGCTGCGACGCCGTGGCCGTGACGTCGTCCCGCTGCTGTCCCGCACCCCGGCGCCCGAGCCGGTCCGGGTACGGGAGGCACCTCCCACGGAGACGACCGGCCTCGGGACGACCGGCCTCGCGCCCCTGCTGGAACAGGACGGAGAGGAGGCGTACGAGCTGAGCACGCTGTCCGGCACCGGTACGGACATGCCGTCCACCTCCTCGGAGCCGGCCCTGCGTCCCTTCAAGCTGGGCAGCTTCGAGTTCACCAACCTCAACCAGACGGACGCCTACCTCGACAAGGCCGTCCGCATCATCGAACTGCTCGACGAACACACCACCATCAAGAACTACATCGGCGACCGCACCGTCCGGATCACCCTGCACCTGCGCACCACCGAGACACCGGCGGACGTCATCGACCGCGGCACCGACGGCGTCGACATCAACCTCGCCAGCTACTACTTCGAGAAGTACGACACCGGCTACATCATGGGCATGCTCGCCCACGAGATCGGCCTGCACCCCCTCGCCTCCCGCAACCCGGAGATCGCGGAGCAGGAAGAGGCCTACCAGGGCATGCCCCTGACCGTGCCGGGCCTGACCGACCTCGATCCGCCGCGCACCATGAGCACCGACCGGGCGGGGCAGGCCGACCACGTCATGGCCGCCTATCCGGCCACCATCCGGCACCGCCTCTACCGCGACATCGTCATCGAGATGGCCCAGGTGCTCGCGCAGCGCGCCCGGGTGGGCGTGCCCGGCGCCAAGTCCCAGGACGTGACCGACCTGTTCGACACGTATCTGATGGACCTCGCCTCGATCGCGGTCACCAGCGACTACCGGCTCAACGCGGTCAAGGAGCCGAACTACACGGCACGGGTCTACAACGCCTACAAGGAGGAGCTGCGCGCCCAGTTGGGCGACAACACGGCGCTGCGCAGTCTCCTGCCGTCGAACAAGACCCTGTTCGGTGTCGCACGGAACTTCACCCAGCTCGCGACGAGCATCGCGACCAACAACCGCGGTGACAGCATCCAGCGGCCCCCCGGGACGGGCGAGGCACGCCCACGGCTGCCCGGGAACGACAGCGGCACGGCACCGCTCCCGTCGCCCTCCGCTGCGCCGTCACGGGGATCTCGCGACCACCGTCCCCGGTTCGTCGTCCGATCGGGCTTCGACGCCCGGCGCTTCACCTACGCCGGTGAGCCGGTCACCGACCTCACCGTGCGCGTCGCGCTGCGTGGTACGGACGAGCAAGCCGCCCACGTCTTCGGGCAACTCCAGGGCGGCGTGCGGGAGTTCCTCAACGACCCGGCCTATCGGCTGCCCAACGGCGACCGGCTGCACGTCACGGTCGAACACGTCGACCCCACCGACCCGGACGCCGAACCGCCGCACCTGACCGTGGACCTGGCCGGCCGGGACCGGGCGATGGACCAGGTGACCTGGTGGGCCGACGCCGCGCCGGTCCAACTGGTGCACGAGCTCACCCACCAGCTCGGCCTGCGCGACGAGTACCGCGACGCCGACGCCCCGCACCGCCCCCACGTCCTCGGCAGCCTGCTCGGCGGTCTCGACGAGGCGCCCGAGGACTCCTCGCTCGCTCCCGCCGGACTGCGCGACCGGCACCTGGCCCTGCTCGGAGCCCTCATCGGCGAGGTGGACCGGACGCCCGCGCCGCAGGGCGAGTCGTCCGACCCGAGCTGGGCGGCGGCCCGGAGCGCCGCCGCTCGCGAGCCCCGCGAGTCCGTGTGGGTCGACCCGGTGTCGCTGCCCCGGACCGCCGACGGCACCACGAGCGGCGGCGTCCCGGCCCACATGCCGCAGGACACGGACACGGCGTCCACGGCTCCGCGTCCCTTCAAGCTGGGCAGCTTCGAGTTCACCAACCTCAACCAGACGGACGCCTACCTCGACAAGGCCGTCCGCATCATCGAACTGCTCGACGAACACGCCACCATCAAGAACTACATCGGCGACCGCACCGTCCGGATCACCCTGCACCTGCGCACCACCGAGACCCCGGCGGACGTCATCGACCGCGGCACCGACGGCGTCGACATCAACCTCGCCAGCTACTACTTCGAGAAGTACGACACCGGCTACATCATGGGCATGCTCGCCCACGAGATCGGCCTGCACCCCCTCGCCTCCCGCAACACCAGGATCCCCGAGGAGGAGGAGCTGTACCGGGGCATGCCCCTGCTGGTCCCCGGCCTGGAAACCCTCAAGACCCCCCGCTTCATGAACACCGAGGGCGCCGGCCAGGGAGACCACATCATGGCCGCCTTCCCCCACACCCTGCGCCACGGCATCTACCGCGACATCGTCCTGGAGATGGCCGCCGTCCTGGAGCGGCGCGCCCGGGTGGGCGTGCCCGGGGCCAAGACCCGGGACGTCACCGATCTGATCGACACCTACCTGATGGACCTGGCCTCCATCGCGGTGACGAACGACCACCGGGCCAAGGCGATCCTCGACCCCGGCTACACGGCCCGGGTCTACAACGCCTACAAGGCGCAGTTCGCCGAGCGGCTGGCCGAGGACAGCCCCGTCCGTTCCCTGCTGCCCGCCGACAAGGGCCGGTTCGGTGTGCTGGGCGACTTCGCCCAACTCGCCACCAGCGTCGGCACCAACAACCGGGGCGACAGCATCCAGCAGCCCGCCGCCGCGACTCCGACGGCCCCGACCACCGGCGAGGCACGTCCCCGGCTTCCCCAGGCAGGCACCGACGGCACACCGGCCGGCGGCGTCCCGCCCCGCATGCCGCAGGACCCGGAATCCTCGCCCGCGGCGCCGGAACAGGTCCTCCTCGTCCCCTTCAAGTCGGGGAACTTCCAGTTCACCAACCTCAAGCACACGAACGAGAGGTACCGCGACAAGGCGATCCGCATCATCGAGCTGCTCCGCAAGCACGACACGATCCGCGCGTACGTCGACGACCGTCCCGTCCGGATCACCCTGCACGTGCGCACCACCGAGACCCCGGCGGACGTCATCGACCGCGGCGCCGACGGCGTCGACATCAACCTCGCCAGCTACTACTTCGAGAAGTACGACACCGGCTACATCATGGGCATGCTCGCCCATGAGATCGGCCTGCACCCCCTCGCCTCCCGCAACAGCAAGATCCCCGAGGAAGAAGAGTTGTACCGCGGCATGCCCCTGCTGGTCCCCGGCCTGGAAACCCTCAAGACCCCCCGCTTCATGAACACCGAGGGCGCCGGCCAGGAAGACCACATCATGGCCGCCTTCCCCCACACCCTGCGCCACGGCATCTACCGCGACATCATCCTGGAGATGGCCGCCGTCCTGGCGGAAGAAGCGCGCACGGGCGAGGAAGGTGCCAAGGCCAGGGACGTCACGGACCTCATCGACACCTACCTCATGGACCTGGCCACGATCGCCGTCACCAACGACCGGCGCAGGGACGCGGCCTGGGAGCCCCGTTACACGGCGAAGGTCTACAACGCCTACAAGGAGCAGTTCGCCGCGCGGCTGTCCGCCGACAGCCCGGTACGCCCGCTGCTGCCGCCGGACAAGAGCTGGTACAACGTCACCAACAACTTCGTCGGTCTCGGCGCCAGCTTCGCCTTCAACAACCAGGGCGACAGCATCCAGGCCCCCGCACCGGGGGCGAGCGGCCGGCCGGCGGACGAGTCCCGGCCGCGGCTCTCCGGCACCGACGGCGACCCGGCGCCGTCACACCCCGCCTCCGGTGCGCCACGGCCGCGGGGGCCACGCGACCACCGTCCCCGGTTCGTCGTCCGCTCGGGCTTCGACGCCCGGCGCTTCACCTACGACGGCGAGCCCGTCACCGACCTCACCGTCCGCGTCGCCCTGCGCGGCCCGCACGACGTGCAGTCCCCCGTGTTCGACCGGCTGCGCGCGGGCGTGGACGAGCTCCTCAACGCTCCCGGTCACCTGCTCCCCGGTGGAGACCGGCTGCACGTGACCGTCGAACACGTCGACCCCTCCGACCCGGACGCCGCGCCGCCGCACCTGACCGTGGACCTCACCGGCCGGGACCGGCCCATGGACCAGAACACCTGGTGGACCGACGCCACCCCCGCCCAACTGACCCACGAACTCACCCACCAGCTCGGCCTGCGCGACGAGTACCGCGACGCCGACGCCCCGCACCGCCCCCACATCCCCGGCAGCCTCCTCGGCGCCCTCGACGAAGACCCCGAGGACACCTCACTCGCCGCGTCCGGTCTGCGCGGCCGGCACCTGGCCCTGCTGGCGGCTCTGATCGGGGAGGTGCCACCGCGGCCTCGACCCGGTGACGAGGACACCGATCGGACCTGGGAGGAGACACGCACCGGCACCACGCCGGTCCCGCGCAGCTCCGTCTGGGTGGACCCCGTCTCCCTGCCCGGAGCCGGCGACGGCTCCGACGGCACGATGGGCACCGAGGTGCCCGCCCACATGCCCGGCAGCGCGGATCCGGCGCCCGCCGCTCCGGAGCCGACGCTGACGCCCTTCCGTTCGGGGAACTTCGAGTTCACCAACCTCAAGCACACGAACGAGAGGTACCGCGACAAGGCGGTCCGCATCATCGAACTGCTCGGGGACCACCCGACGATCCGGGACTACGTCGGCAACCGGACGGTCCGGATCACCCTGCACGTGCGCACCACCGAGACACCGGCGGACGTGCGCGACCTGGGCCCCGACGGCGTGCAGATCAACCTCGCCAGCTACTACTTCGAGAAGTACGACATCGGCTACATCATGGGCATGCTCGCCCACGAGATCGGCCTGCACCCCCTCGCCTCCCGCAATCCGGAGATCGCCGAACAGGAAGAGGCGTACCAGGGCAGGCCCCTGCTGGTGCCGGGCCTGACCGACCTCGACCCGCCGCGCACCATGGACACCGACCGGGCGGGCCAAACCGACCACGTCATGGCGGCGCACCCGCCCACCATCCGGCACCGCGTCTACCGCGACATCGTGCTGCAGATGGCCGAACTGCTGGCACAGGCCGCGCGAGCCGGTGTGGAGGGAGCCAAGCCGAAGGACGTCACCGACCTGATCGACACCTATCTGATGGACCTGGCCTCCATCGCGATCACCAGCGACTACCGGGTGAACGCGGCCAAGGAACCCGGCAACACCGCCAAGGTCTACAACGCCTACAAGGCGCAGTTCGCCGAACGCCTCGCCGAGGACAGCCCCGTCCGCCCCCTGCTGCCCTCCGACAAGGGCCGGTTCGGCGTCATCCGGGACTTCGCCCAGCTCGCCACCAGCATCGCGGCCAACAACCGCGGCGACAGCATCCAGCGGCCCCTCGGCCCGATCGAGGCCCGCCCGCGGCTCCCCCAGCAGCCGGACCAGGACAGCTCCGGACAGCCGCAGCCGACCGCCGGACGGCCGGCCGGTCGGCGTGACGACCGCCCCCGGTTCGTGGTGCGTTCGGGCTTCGACGCCCGGCGCTTCACCCATGACGGCGAGCCCGTCACCGACCTCACCGTCCGCGTCGCCCTGCGCGGCCCGCACGACGAGCAGTCCCCCGTGTTCGACCGGCTGCGCGCGGGCGTGGACGAACTCCTCAACGACCCCGCCTACCGGCTGCCCAACGGGGACCGGCTGCACGTGACCGTCGAGCACGTCGACCCCTCCGACCCGGACGCCGCGCCGCCGCACCTGACCGTGGACCTCACCGGCCGGGACCGGCCCATGGACCAGAACACCTGGTGGACCGACGCCACCCCCGCCCAACTGACCCACGAACTCACCCACCAGCTCGGCCTGCGCGACGAGTACCGCGACGCCGACGCCCCGCACCGCCCCCACATCCCCGGCAGCCTCCTCGGCGCCCTCGACGAAGACCCCGAGGACACCTCACTGCCCACCGCGGGCCTCCGCGACCGGCACCTGCGTCTCCTGGACGCCCTCATCGGCGACCTCGACCCCGCGCCGAGCCGCCCGTCCGAGCCGAGCTGGGACGCGGCACGCCTGGCCACCACTCCCGCCCCCCGCGCATCCGTCTGGATCGACCCGGTCTCGCTCCCCGCCCCGCGACCGGACGTCACCGACACCGCCGAGGTGCCCGCCCGGATGCCGTCGGAGACGGGCGACGGGCACAACGCCCCCGCCGCTCCTTCGCCGGCACCGGTCCCCGTCCCGTTCAAGTCGGGCAACTTCGAGTTCACCAACCTCAAGCACACGGACGTGAGATACCGCGACAAGGCGGTCCGGATCATCGAACTGCTCGGGGACCACCCGACGATCCGGGACTACGTCGGCAACCGGACGGTCCGGATCACCCTGCACGTGCGCACCACCGAGACCCCGGCGGACGTCATCGACCGCGGCACCGACGGCGTCGACATCAACCTCGCCAGCTACTACTTCGAGAAGTACGACACCGGCTACATCATGGGCATGCTCGCCCACGAGATCGGCCTGCACCCCCTCGCCTCCCGCGACACGGGGATCCCCGACGAGGAGTCCATGTTCCAGGACATCCCGCTGCCGGTGCCGGGACTGGGAGATCTGGCCGTCCCGCGGACCATGAGCACGCGGGGCGCCGGGCAGGCCGACCACATCATGGCGGCCTTCCCCAGCAGCACGCGGCACCGCATCTACCGCGAGATCGTCGTGGAGACGGCCCGGATGCTCGCCCGGCAGGCGCAGGCGGGGGAAGAGGGCGCGAAGGCCTCGGACGTCACCGACCTGTTCGACTGCTACCTCATGGACCTGGCGTCCATCGCGATCACCAACGACTACCGGATGAACGCGGCCAAGGAACCCGGCAACACCGCCAGGGTCTTCAACGCCTACAAGGACCTGCTGCGCGCCCGGCTGGAGGACGAGCCCGTGCTGCGCAACCTCCTGCCGACGAACAAGAGCCTCTTCGGGGTGATCAACGACTTCCGCCGCATCGGCACGTCCCTCGCGCTCAACAACCGGGGCGACAGCATCCAGCAGGCCGGCGCCACCTGAGGACGGCGGTCAGCCGGCGGCCGGCGCGCCGGCGCCCGAGGCCGCCAGTGCCTGCCACTGGCTGGGGGTCATGCCGTACGCCTCCCGGAACGTGCGGCTGAAGTGGGCCGGGCTGCTGAAGCCCCAGCGGTTGGCGACGGCGGCCACGGTGACACCGCGGCTCCGGGCCCGGCTCAACTCCCGTCTGCACGAGTCGAGTCTGCGCTGCCGTACCCACTGGCCGACGGTGGTGCCGTCGCTCTGGAAGAGCTTGTGCAGGTAGCGCACCGAGATGTGGTGGGCGCGTGCGATCGAGCCGGGCGACAGGTCCGGCTCCCTCAGCCGCCGGTCGATGTGGGCCCGGATCCGGGACAGCATCTCGCGGCCGGCTCCTTCCGCGTGGGGCACCTCCCGTGCCGATTCCGCCTCCAGGAGTTCCATGACGAGGACGGCCACGAGGTCCACGGCGCCGCGGGCGAGCCGGTCACCGATCACCGGCCTCGGGGAGCCGGCCTCGGTGGCGAGCACCGAGAGGCAGTCCGACACCAGCGCGCCCGGGTGCCCGCGGCCCGGCACGATCGCCCCGACGACACGGTCCAGGTCCGACGCGGACACTCCGAGAGGGCGGCGGGCTATGCGGAAGACCGTCATCCGGCAGTCGTCGTCGAACCGCGGGACGTCGCGCCGGGCCGGATCGCACAGGACGAGGTCCTGCGGCTGCAGGACGACCTTGATCCCGTCCGGGGTGATCGCCGCCGAAGGGCTGTCGATCACGCCGAGGTAGAGGAATCCGTCGTCCCCGCCCTCCCCCTCGTCCGGCACGGCCGGAACGAGCGTGACGCACCCGGACGACGACAGGGTCGAGCTGGTCATAGGGGCTTCTCCACGGCGGCACGGACGACAGCGGAACGCCTTCAGACTGGCAAGCTCCGCGCGCGCGGGCATCAGTATGTTGACGGTCGTTTCCCGGGGCCGCCGGCCAGGGCGTCCGCGAGGAAGTGGCCGCCCTGCCTGATCGCGGCCCGCGTGGGCGGGCTGTCGCGCAGCGGGTTCAGGGAGACGAAGTCGTGCACCGTGCCCAGGTAGCGCACGGCGGTCACCGGCACACCCGCCTGGCGCAGCCGTCGCGCGTACTGCTCGCCCTCGTCCCGTACGACGTCCGCCTCCGCCGACACGATGAGCGCGGGAGGCAGCCCGGCGAGATCCTCGGGGGTGGCCCGCAGCGGCGCTGCCGTGGGCTCGGCCAGCTCCCGCTCGTCGTCGGCGTACTGCCGCCAGTACCACTCGACGGCCGCCCGCGTCAGCAGGTAGCCGTGCGCGAACCGGTCCGCCGACCCGGTGTCGCACTCCGGGTCGGTCAGCGGGTAGTAGAGCAGCTGCGCGCGGATGCGGGGGCCGCCGCGCTGTTTGGCCAGCATGGTGAGGCTCGTGGCGATGGTCGCCCCGGCGCAGTCGCCGGCCACCGCGATCCTGCGCTCGTCCAGGTCCAGTTCGGCCGCCTGCCCGGCCAGCCAGGTCAGCACGGCGTAGGACTCCTCCAGCGCGACCGGGTAGCGGGCCTCCGGCGTGCGGGTGTACTCGGGCACCACGAAGGCGGCGCCGCTGAGGGCCGCCAGCTCGCTGATCATCCGCGCGTGGGTCCGGGCGTCGCCGAGCATCCAGCGGCCGCCGTGGAGGTAGACGACCACGGGCAGGGGCCCGGGGGGCCGCGCGGGCCGGAACAGCCAGAAGCCGACGAGCCCGGAGGGGCCGACGGGTGCCACGCTGAACTCGGCGTCCACGGCGAAGTCGTCGAGGGCGTGGCCCTGCATCTCCAGTAGTGCCTGGCGCCCGTCGGCGGGGCCGATCTGGTGCAGGTACGGGGGTGCGGCCGAGGCGTCGACGAGTCGCTGGACGAGGGGGTCGAGGACGACGGCCGGGGGCTCGCACCCGCCGTCGTCGGCGGGGGGTTCGGGGTTCACGCGGCTCCCTGCACGGTCACGGGTGGTGGCTCCACGGCCGCACACGGGTGGCTCACGGCGTGCGGCGCCTCGTCGTGCGAGGCCGCGAGGTGGGGGGCCACGCCGCGGAAGTGCGGCCACCCTACTGCTCCTCGCGGCGGTCTCACAGGTCCTCGAGGAGGGCTCGGAGCTGGTTGCGGCTGCTGACGCCCAGCTTCGGATACACGTTGTAGAGGTGGGAGCTGACCGTGCGGGGAGACAGCAGCAGCTGCTCGGCGATCTCGCGGTTGCGCAGCCCTTTCGCGGCGAGCCGGACGATCTCCCGCTGCTGCGCGGTCAGTCCGGCCAGCGGGTCGGCCTCGGCGGGGGCGGTGCCGGTGGCCATGCCGCTGGCCCGCAGTTCCACCCGGGCCTCGTCGGCCAGGCCCGTCGCGCCGAGCCGGGTGAGCGACTCCAGCGCCGTGACCAGGAGCGGACGGGCGTCCAGGGGGCGCCGTCGTCTGCGCAGCCACTGCGCGTAGTGCAGCCTGGCCTGCGCCCGCGCCAGCGGCCACTGGTCGCCCACCGGGTTCACGGTGGCCAGCCGGAAGTGGTGCTCGGCGTCCTTGGGGGCACCGGTCAACGCGGCGGCGTGGTGCAGCAGCAGCGTCATCCGCGTCGTCGGCTGCGGCCCCACCGCGGTGCGCGTGGCCTCCACGACGGGCGCGGCCTCCCGCTCCCGGCCCGTCCGCTGGGCGGCCGCGGCGAGATCCGCGATCGACCGGGGGGACAGGAAGTAGTGCACAGGGGTGCCGTCCTCGGCGAACAGGGACCGGAAGTGCCGGAAGGCACCGTCGAAGTCGCCGGCCGCGGCGGCGGCCGTACCCGCGGCGCGCAGGAGGCGGGCGTGGGTGGCGCGGTTCTCCTCCAGGCCGACCGCCGTCCAGGCGGAGTCGGCCGGACCGGCGGCGCTCTCGCCGCGCAGCGCGCGCAGGGTCGCCCGCAGGGCTTCGACGTCGCTCTGCAGATGGGCCCACTTGTGCACGGCAGCCAGTGCGGCGGACCGGTCCAGGTGCTCGTCGGCCTCCGTCCAGCGGCCGGTGTCGATCAGGGCCGCGCCCGTCGCCGCGAGGGAGGGCGCGGCCGAGCCCATGGCGCCGAAGGCGCTGAGCATGGCGTATCCCTGGCGGTGTGCCTCGATGCTCAGGTCGGACTCGTCGGCGTACCAGGCGAGTCCGCCCAGGCCCAGCAGCCGCGTCATCTCGGCGACGTGGGCCGCCGGTTCCCGCACCGCCGTCTCCGGCCGGATGCGCCGCAGCAGCTCGGCGGCCCGGGCGGGGTCGGCGCCGGCCAGGGAAGCGGCCCGTACGGCGTCGGAGCTGTCGCTCGTCGCCAGTTCCGCGTAGGGCGTCTCCCGGCCGCCGGTCCGCGCCCCCTCCAGCACGGCCGTCACCGGGTCCCTGACCTCGGCCAGGCCCGACTG
This sequence comes from Streptomyces sp. DT190, assembly GCF_049846985.1. Lineage (NCBI taxonomy): Bacteria > Bacillati > Actinomycetota > Actinomycetes > Kitasatosporales > Streptomycetaceae > Streptomyces > Streptomyces sp. DT190. The sequence goes on from NZ_JBNCNM010000011.1 coordinate 148,301, forward strand.
GTAGCCGATGGCGGCGAGGATGCTGGTGAGGGCGATCACGGTCATGCCGTTGCCGGGCGGGGCCGGCTCCAGCGCGCTCATCACCACCCGGAACGCCTGCCGCTGCCGCCCGCACAGGGACAGGCCCATACCTGCCCCGCAGGCCGCCATGCCCAGCAGATCCCGGTCCTCGGTGAGCGCGGTGACCTGCTCGTACAGTTCGGACACCCACAGCGGGTCGCCGACGTTCTGGGCCGCCCGCAGGGCCTTGGTGTACCGGCGTGCCCGGTCGGCCGTGGCCGGGCTGCACTCGGCGGCGCGTTGCAGCGCCTGGCCCGCCGCGTAGAAGCCGCCGCGCCGCTCGGCGAGCTCGGCGGTGTCCTCCAGGGCCTCCGCCACGGATTCGTCCTGGCCGACGCAGGCTGCCGCCAGGTGCCAGGCGCGGCGGGCCGGGTCGGCGGTGAGGGCGGCCGCCAGGTCCCGGTGCGCACGCTGCCGCACATGGGCGGGCGCCGCGTGGTAGGCGCCGGTACGGGCCAGTGGATGCCGGAAGTGGACCTGCCCGTCCATGACGGCCACGAGGCCGATCTCCTCGGCCGGGGCCCACGCCGACAGATCGGACCGCGCACCCGCGGCGGTCATGACGGTGGCGAGGTCCTCGCCCTGGGACGCCGCGGCGTACAGGATCAGCCGCTGGGTCGTCTCCGGCAGGGCGCGCAGGCGGGCGGCGTACAGCTCCTGGATGCGTTCGGTGCGCGGCAGGCCGCCGCCGGGCAGGACACCCGCGCCGCCGGTCCCGGCGGCGCGGCACAGTTCGATGATGGCCAGCGGATTCCCACCGGCCTGCCGCAGCAGTTCGATCCGGGTCCGGCCGGTGGGCGCCTGCGGCTGCGCGTCCAGCAGCTCGGCGGCGGCCTGTTCGGTCAGAGGTCCCAGCAGGACGGCGGGCAGGTCGGCCGGGAGTCCGGCGGGGGCCGTGTGCCCGCGTGCGGTCAGCAGGACCGGCACGTCCTGTGCCGTGATGCGGCGCATCACGAAGCCGAGCACGTCGAGGGAGTCCCGGTCCATGTGCTGGACGTCGTCGCAGGTCACCAGGACGCGCTGGCGGCCCGAGACGGCGCCCAGCAGCGTCAGGACGGCCGTGCGCAGCAGCATGGAGTCGGGCGGCCCCTCGTCGACGGCGATGCCGAACGCGGTCTCCAGCGCCGTGCGCAGATGGCCGGGCAGCGCGGCGGCCTCGGGGAGGACGGGGAGCAGCAACTGGTGCAGGGACGCGAAGGAATGGCGCGACTCGGCCTCGATGCCCTGGGACGCCAGGACGAGCGTGCCGCCCTCCCGGGCGTGCTCGGCGGCGGCCGCCAGCAGCCTCGACTTGCCCGTGCCGGCGTCGCCGAGCAGGAGCAGGGACCGCTGACCGCCGCGTTCCCCGTCCACGAGGTCGAGGACCTGGGCGGTCTCGGCCTGCCGGCCCAGCAGCGTGGCGCCCGCCACGGACCGTCGCGCGCGGCCGGAGCTTGCTCCCCTGCCGGTCCCCACCGGCAGGGAACCGCCCGGCTCCCCCTCGGTCCCCTCCGGAGCGTCCGCGACGCCCGCCGTTCCGCGCGCCGGTGCGCCCGGCGCCTCCCCCGCTTGTCCACTTCTCTGGCCCACCTCCCCATCATCGCCACACGACGCCCCCGGCGCACCGGGCGGATCGGCCGATGCGGGCGGGGACCCGTGTGATAAGGAGCGGCCACAGCGTGCCACCGCGGGTTGCGGCACCGGAGAGCACGAGGCGTGCAGGTGTCGAGTGCTGGGGCGCGGTACGGGGGTTGAGCGCCTGTGCGCCCCCTCGGCGCCCTCCCGGGCGGGCCCGGGTCGGCTCACGGTCGAACGCATGGGGGATGGTGAGGAAGCGTGTGCCGGTCGCGGGGACGGCACGGACTGCCCGAACGGTGAGGTGCTCGACGTGCGGAAGGACGGTCCCCGCTGCGAGGAGTGCCGGTATCACTGGGAGCTGGACGAGACCGAGCCGGGGCGCAGGGCGCTGGACGACGAGGGCCCGACGCGACCGTGGGACGCGGACGACACGGACCACGGCAGCGCGGCGTAGACCGGCTCTTCCGTGCGCGGAGGGGCGGGGGCCGCCTCGGCCGCCTCCCGTGCCGACCGGCCTACCGGTGCGTGCCGGCCAGCGCGGCGGTGAGGCGCTCGGCGAGGGCGGTGTCGTCGCCGTGGGTGTCGGCCCACGCGACGTGACCGTCGGGGCGGACCAGGGCGGCGCGTATGCCGGTCCACTCCGCGGGCGGCGGGCCGGGGGTGCCGGTGTGCACGCGCAGTCCGGGCCGGGCGAACCGGTCGAGACGCGCGCCGGGTGTGAGGTCCAGCAGGAGGTGGCTGTCCGCACGCAGCAGGGCGAACAGATTCGCGCCGCCCAGGTCGAGGTCCGGGGCGCGGGTCCCGACGAGCGGGTGCGCGTGGGGGACGGTGGGCGGGTAGGCGACGGCCAGTGAGCTGACCTGGGCGGCGAGCCGGTCGTTGAGGTCGGGCAGCGTGGTGATCAGCCGGGCGAGCAGAGCGCGCAGGCTCAGGCCCTCGGGGGTGAAGGCGGTCATCAGGGCCACCTGGGCACGGCTGGTCTCGACGAGGTCGGCGCCGACCGGGTGGCGTTCGGCGTGGTAGGTGTCCAGCAGACCGTCGGGAGCCCAGCCGTTGAGGGTGGCGGCGAGCTTCCAGCCCAGGTTGGCGGCGTCCTGGATGCCGACGTTCATGCCGACGCCACCGGCGGGGAAGTGCTGGTGGGCGGCGTCACCGGCGAGGAGGACGCGGCTCTTGCGGTACCGCGCGGCCAGGCGGGTGGCGTTGCCGTAGCGGGAGAGCCAGAGCGGATCGCGCATGCCGAAGTCGGTGCCGGCCACGCCGACGACGTTCTCACGCAGTTCCTCCCAGGTGAGGTCGCCGGGCCAGGTGGTGGTGAGGTCGCGCGGGGTGATGCCGACCAGGCGGTGGACACCGCCGGGCAGCGGCACCGCCATGAGCGTGCCCTCCGGGCCGAAGCGGCTGTAGCCGGGGGCGGGGGGCTCGTCGAGGTGGACGTCGGCGAGCCAGCCGAGCACCGTGGAGGGGGTGCCGGGATGGTCGATGCCGGCCGCGGTGCGCACCGTGCTGCGGGTGCCGTCGCATCCGACCAGGTAGGCCGCCCTCAGGGTGCGCGGGCCGTGCGGGCCGGTGAGGTGCACCGCGACGTGGTCGGCGCCCTCGCCCTCGGTGAAGCCGGTGACCCGCCGTCCGCGCAGGATGACCGCGCCGAGGTCCAGGGCCTGCTGCTCCAGCAGTGCCTCGGTGCGTTCCTGGGGCAGGGCGAGGGTGTGGGGGAACGGGCTGGGCAGGCGGCGGAAGTCCAGCCGGGACTCCAGTATGCCGAAGTGGCCTCCGGGCAGGGGTATGCCCTCGCGGACGAAGGGCTCGTGCGCGCCGCGGGAGGCGAACGTCTCGATGGTGCGCGGGTGCACGGTCAGGGCACGGGACCGCGCGTCGCGTTCCGTGCGGCTCTCGATGACGGCGACGGTGACGCCGGCGCGGCGCAGTTCGCCGGCCAGCCACAGGCCGACCGGGCCTCCGCCCGCGACGACAACCTGGTACTCCACGGGATTCCCCTCTCCTCAGGGTCTTGGTCACCGACCAAGACGGGATCCGCAGTAAACTAGGTCAGTGACCAAGAGGCAAGTCAGGGACGAGTCCGCAGCGCAGCTCACCCGAGCGGCCGTGATCGACGCAGCACTGCGGGTACTGGAAGAACGAGGACTGGACGGACTGTCGACCCGGGCGGTGGCCGACCACCTCGGGGTCCGCATGAACACCGTCCTGTGGCACGTGAAGACCAAGGCACGCATGCTGGAACTGATGGCCGACGCCGTCCTCGCCGGCATCCGGTACGACGACCTGCCCGGCGAACCCGCCGCGCGCGTACGGGAACTGGCCGGCCGCTACCGGCGGGCACTGCTCGCCCACCGCGACGGCGCCGCCCTGGTGACCGGCACCTACGCCGCCGAACCCCACACCCTGCGCTTCGCCGACCACCTGGTCGACGCCCTCCTCCGCGGGGGAGCCGACGAGCGGGGCGCGGCCTGGACGGCGTGGACGGTCAGCTACTTCACCCTGGGCCTGACCCAGGAGGAACAGGCGGCTCCCGACCGGGGCGACGAACGCCTCGCCCGTGCCGTCACCTCCGACGCGCACCCGGCGCTGCACCGGTCGCTGACCCATCTGGGGCAGGACTCCTTCGAGGACCGCTTCGCCTTCGGGCTCGACGCGATCCTGTCCTCCACGTCCCGGTAGGGCACACCACGGCCCGGCAGGGGGCGCCCCGACCGGGCAGGAGGCGCCACGACCGGCAGGGAGCGCCCCGGGCCCGACAGGGCGCCCACGACATCAGGTCGCAGCGCAGTATGGGAGGCCGACGGCGGCAGGAACCCCGACCCCTCGCGGCGGCCCGCCCTCCGGCCGCTCCGCGGGGACGGGCTCAGGCACAGCTCGGCCGTGCCGAGGCCGCCCGGCCGACCGCCGACGGCTCACCGTCGGCCCGGGGCCGGTCACGAGCCGGACGGCCCGGGCGCCCACGGACAGCCGGAAGCCTTGAGAGGCCCCGCCCGCCGCGCCCGGTCAGGGAAGGTCGCCCCGCCAGTCCAGGTGGCGCTCGCCCCCCGCCCGGAGCGCGTACCGCGCACGGCCGCCCGGGCCGTGGGCCCCTATCTCCGTGGGCAGTTCCACCCCGGCCCGCAAGTCCCGCTCGGGGCGGTCCGTGATGTCCAGCAACAGCCCGTCCAGCGGGCCTCCGACCAGCTCTGCATAGACGCGGTCCGGCCGGGGCCCGGCGTCGTCGTGATCGGCGCCGTACACCCGGCCCCGCATGATCTCCGCCCAGTCCATGCAGGCCAGCATGGCACCCACCACTGACAACGCCGCCCCCACCGAACCTCCCGCGAACTCTTACTTACTCGGGGGTAGGCTCAGCCCGCCCTCTTGTTATACATTCCGTTAACAAGGGCAGGAGCCCCAGGGGCTCCGGGATGCCGCCGCACCCCCCGCGATCGCATGCGCCACGGACGGAGACGGTCCGTCACTCGACCCTGAGGAGTTGGGAGCATGGCAAGCAGCACGGCCCGGCCGCGAGACGAGCGCGACACGCAGGCCGGTGAAGTCGCCGGCCGACTGCTCGATTCCGCCGCGACACTCTCCTACGACCCCCTGACGGAGGTGGACTGGGAGACGCCGCTGGACAAGGACTTCCACGGCGCCAGCCCGGAATGGAGCACCCTGTACGGGACCTCGTACTGGAACGAGCTCACCGAGGCGCAGCGCAAGGAGCTGACCCGGCAGGAAGCCGCCTCCGTGGCCAGCACCGGCATCTGGTTCGAGATGATCCTCCAGCAGCTGATCCTGCGGGACGTCTACGCCAAGGACCCGACCGACGAGTCGGTCCAGTGGGCGCTCACCGAGATCGCGGACGAGTGCCGCCACTCGATCATGTTCGCCCGCGGCGCCAAGAAGCTGCAGGCGCCGGCCTACCGGCCGCGCCGCGTGGCGGTCGAACTGGGCCGGGCCTTCAAGACCCTGGCGTTCGGCGAGGCCGCCTACGCGGCGATCCTCGTCGCCGAGGAGGTCCTCGACGTCATGCAGCGCGACTGGATGCGGGACGAGCGGGTCGTGCCGTTCGTCAGGACCATCAACAACATCCATGTGGTCGAGGAGTCCCGCCACATGAAGTTCGCCCGCGAGGAGACGCGACGGCACCTGGCGAAGGCGGGACCGGTCCGCCGGCACATCCACGCGTTCGTGATCGCCGTGTCGGCCTACGTCATCGTGACGAGCATGGTGAACAAATCCGTGTACGCCAACGCCGGACTGGACGAGAAGCGGGCGCTGGCCGAGGCGCGCGCCAACGAGCACCACAAGGCGATGCTGCGCTCCAGCTGCGCCGGCCTGATGGAGTTCCTGGCCTCGGCCGGGCTGCTGACCAAACCGGCCCTGGCGTTCTACCAGCGTGCCCACCTGATCTGACCGACCCACCGGCAGCGCTGCCGAGCAGAGCGGACCCCATGACCTACGCCATCACCCAGACCTGCTGCGCCGACGCCACCTGTGTGGCCGTCTGCCCGGTCAACTGCATCCACCCCACCCCGCAGGAGCGGGCCTTCGGCAGCACCGAGATGCTCCACGTCGACCCCAGGGCGTGCATCGACTGCGGCGCCTGCGCGGACGCGTGCCCGGTGGACGCCATCGTCCCCGTGGACCGGCTGACCGGCCCGCAGAAGGCGTACGCCGAGATCAACGCCGCCTACTTCGCCGGCAGTCCGGTTCCCGAACCGGCCCCGGACAGCCCGAACTTCCACGCCTGGGACCGGCCCACGTTCGACCGTGCCCTGCCGGCCGACTTCCGCCCCCTGCGCGTCGCCGTCGTCGGCACGGGACCGGCCGGCATGTACACCGCGCAGGACCTGCTGCTGCACACCAACGCCGAGATCAGCCTCATCGACCGGCTGCCGGTGACGGGCGGGCTCGTGCGGTACGGCGTGGCGCCCGACCATCCCACGACCAAGAAGATCGGCGACACCTTCTCCCGCTTCCACACCCACCCCCGGGTGCGGATGCTGCTGGGGCTGGAGGTCGGAGAGCACGTGTCGGCGCAGGAGATCGCCGCCCACCACGACGCCGTGGTGTACGCCGTGGGAGCCTCCGCCGACCGCCGCCTCGGCGTCCCCGGCGAGGAGTTGGCGGGCAGCGTCTCCGCCACGACGTTCGTCGCCTGGTACAACGCCCATCCCGACGTCGCCCCCGACGCGGTCGACCTGTCCGCGGAGCGTGTCGTCGTCGTCGGCAACGGCAACGTCGCCCTGGACGTGGCCCGCATCCTGGTGTCGGACCCGGAGCGGCTCGCCGGCACCGACATCGCCGACCACGCGCTGCGCGCCCTGCGCGGCTCCGCCGTGCGCGAGGTGGTGCTCCTGGGCCGCCGCGGCCCGGAGAACGCCGCCTGCACCCGGCCCGAACTGCTCGCCCTGACCCACCTGGACGGCGTGGACCTGGTGGTCGACGACCATGATCCGCGCATCGGCGCCGCCATCGACGCGGCCGGACCGCATGAGCTCGCCGCGGTGCTGCGGGACGTGCGGCGCGAGAAGGCCGACTGGTCGCAACCGCCCGCCGCGGGCCGCCGGATCGTGCTGCGCTTCCACTCCGCTCCGACGGAGATCGTCGGCGGCGCGAACGGCGCCGTGCGGGCCGTGCGCGTCACCGGTGCGGGCGGCGAGGACCCGCTGCTGTCCGCCACGACGGTGGTGCGGGCCATCGGCTACCGGGGCACGCCGGTGCCGGGGCTGCCGTTCGACGAGGCGACCGGGACCGTTCCGCACGACAAGGGACGGGTGGCCGGGCTGCCGGGTGTCTACGTCGTGGGGTGGATCAAGCGGGGTTCGTCGGGAGGCATCGGCGCCAACCGGGCGTGTGCAGCGGAAACCGTCACGAGCCTGCTCGCCGACGCCGTCGACGGCGTTCTTCCCCCGCCCACTCCCTCGGCGAAGGCTTTCGCGCGTCTGGCACGGCGTCGCGCGCCGCATCTCGTGGACGCCCGGGGCATGGCGTCCATCGACCGGACCGAGCGTCTGCGCGGCGGCCGCGACGGCAGACCACGTACCAAGCTCGCGACCGTCACGGAACTGGTCACGGCCTCAAAGCGTCGACCGACCCGCTGACGCCGCGTCCTCCGGCGGCGGAACGCACCGCGGGCTCGCGCCCCACCGGTGGCACGGTGGGGCGGCGGCCCGGCGTCACCCGGCCGCACCGCCCCGCCGGCGGGCCCGCAGCCGCTCCCCCGCCCGTGCCGCCTTGCCGTTGAGCCGCTCCCGGCCCCACGACAGCAGCAGGAACAGCGGCGTGACGACCAGCCCGATCAGCAGCGCCGGGCCCCAGTCCATGCCGTCTCTTCGGAAACGCAGGACCAGCACGGCGCAGGCGTAGGTGAGGACGACGATCAGGGCGTTCTTCAAGGGTCCGGGCAGTGTCATGGGCCCTCAAGTGCCCGGACCCCGTGGGGACATGACGGAATCCCCCATCTCACTTCTCGCCGTGGCGAGCGGTCGTCTCGCCGTGGCGAGCGGTCGTCTCGCCGTGGCGAGCGGTCGGCCGGGCGGCGTCAGGCCGGGCGGACCGCGCCCTGGATCGCCGACTGGCCGGCGAAGAACACCGACTCCTCGCGGATGAGTGCGCCGGGGCCCGGGGCGTGGATCATCATGCCGTCACCGCTCCAGATGCCGACGTGGCCGAGGTCGTCGTGGAAGAAGACGAGGTCTCCCACCTGAACGTCGGCCAGCGGCACCTGCACCCCCGCTTCCCACTGGGCCCGGCTGGTCCGGGGCAGCGTCACGCCCGCGGCCTTCCACGCGGCCTGGGTGAGTCCGGGGGCGTCGTACGAACCCGGCCCGACCGCGCCCCACACGCAGGGGCGGCCGATCTGCGCCCGGGCGAAGGCGAGCACCCGCTCGGCCTGGGTGCGGTGACCGGCGTCCGGCGACGGCCGGGATCCACCGGTCGCGGCCGCAGCGGCGAGGGCGGGCGCGAAGGCCGGCTCGACGGGGGCGGGCGCGAAGGCCGGCTCGACCGGGGTGGGCGCATAGCCCGGTTCGACCGGGGTGGGCGAGAACGCCGGCTCAACCGGGGTGGGCGAGAACGCCGGCTCAACCGGGGTGGGCGAGAACGCCGGCTCAACCGGGGTGGGTGAGAACGCCGGTTCGACCGGGGTGGGTGAGAACGCCGGCTCGACGGAGGAAGGCGCATAGGCCGGATCGACCGGGGCGGGCGCGTAGACCTGCTCGACGGAGGCGGGCACGAAGGCCTGCTCAACGGGGCCCGGCGCAAAGGCCGGTTCGACGGGGCCCGGCGCGAAGGCCGGTTCGACGGGGCCCGGCGCGAAGGCCGGTTCGACGGGGCCCGGCGCGAAGGCCGGCTGGGCGGGCATCACGAACGCAGGGGCGGGAGCCGCAAGGGCGGTTCCCGTGCGGTCCGGCACCACGGCGTCATAGGGCGCGGTGAGTACGTCGGCCGGTGAACCCGTGAAGGGGGCAGCGGTGGGCTGGACCGGCAGAGCCGTGTCGTACGGGGCGGTCGCGCCGGTCACCGGGGTGTTCCCGTAGGTCTCGGTACCGCCGGACGGCAGGTCCGACCGGCCGGTACCCGCGGCCGGGTCCGGGGCGGCGGTCAGCGCCATGAGGGACTGCGCGCCGGACGGCGCGCCGGCATCCGGGGCGAACGCCGGTGCGGGCTCGTACGGCGGCCACGCCGCCGTGTCGCCGCCGGGGACGGACTGCGTACCGGTGGGCCACTCCCCCGCGTCCGGCCGGGACTCCCCCGCCGCACCCGGCGCGACGCGCTGCCCGGGGAACCGGGGCAGGGAACCGGTGGCCGGCTCCTGCGCGGTCCCGCCGGTCAGTTCCCGCGCGACGCCGCCGCTCGCCTTGGGCGCCTCCAGGGCAAGGGGTGCCACGGGGGGTTCCACCACGCGGGCGGGACGCGCCGCCCGGGGGGTGCGCTCGGGACGGGGCGGCACCCGCCGGTCGGGCTGCGCCACCGGCACGGTCGGGCCGAGCTTGGCGCGGGCGAGGTCGAACCACTGCCGGGCGAGGGCCGTGATCGCGGGTTCCGTGTCCTGCTGGGACGGACCGCGCGGGTCCGTGCCCCGCTGGCGCGGGATGGCGGCGGCGCGGGTGGCGTTGAAGGTGCCGGTGTCGCTCTCGGCCCGGTCGTAGAGGCTGTCGACGTACCGGCGGACCTCGTCGGGGCTCGGCCCCTCGTGCTCAGTCGCCACGGCGGGCACCAGCGGAGCGGGAGAGGCGGGCCCCGGCCGTGAGGGTCCTGAGGGCAGCGGAGTCGGCCTTGTCCCGGAAGGCCGTCGCTCCGGGGGGTGAGGTTCGTACCGGCGCCATGGGGGAGGGCGCTCCTTCCGTCCGAGAGTGCACAAGACCACCGGTCCATCGATGGAAGTCGTGCAGCCAGTGGTCAACCTAGCCAACTTGTGCACCTTCCGTGAAGATCGAAGCCCTGAATGCCCGATATGCTCCTGTGACCTTCACCGCTCAACTGGCGCCCCACGGGGCCTGATGAGACTGAACCAAGCCCTTGACTGAGCCATGTCAGATCTTAAATCATCCCGTGAAGTAACCCTGTTGCCCCCACCGCCGTCCCCTCCTCAGCCGACGGACGCCTCCGTGCGCCGACTGCCGACGGGACTCCGTCTCTGGCCGCGTCAGCGGCGGCAGGAGCAGTCATGCCCCGACTCGTGAGACGCCTCGCAGCGAGGATCCTGCCGCTGCTCGGCCTCGTCCTGGCCCTCACCGCCCCGGCCCCCACCGCGTCCGCCGCACCCCGGGCCGCCACTCCGTTCAAGGTCATCGCCTTCTACAACGGCACGTGGGACGCCGCCCACATCGACTTCGTCGAGGAAGCCAACGAGTGGTTCCCCCGGGCCGCCGCGGAGAACGGCTTCACCTACCGGGCCACCACCGACTGGAACCTGCTGGCCAACGGCGGGGTGAACGACTACCAGGTCGTCCTGTTCCTCGACGACGCGCCACAGACGGCTGCCCAACGGGCGGGCTTCGAACAGTACATGCGCGCCGGTGGCGGCTGGATGGGCTTCCACGTCTCGGCGTTCACCACGAACGCCGGAGCCTGGCCCTGGTACTACAACACCTTCCTGGGCAGCGGCGCCTTCCGCTCCAACACATGGGGGCCGACCACGGCGGTCCTGCGGACGGAGGACCGCACACATCCCTCCACCGCCGGGCTCCCCGCGACGTTCACCTCGGCGGTCAGCGAGTGGTACAGCTGGTCCAACGACCTGCGCACCAACTCCGCCATCAAGGTACTGGCGTCCGTCGACCCGAGCAGCTTCCCGCTGGGCACCGACCCGAACCAGTCCTGGTACAGCGGCTACTACCCCATCCTGTGGACCAACACCCAGTACCGGATGCTGTACGCGAACTTCGGCCACAACGCCATGAACTACGAGACCGGCGCCAGGCTGTCCTCCACGTTCGCCGGCGCCGCGCAGAACCGCTTCCTCATCGACGGGCTGAAGTGGCTCGGTGGCGCCCCGGACGGCCCGGCACCCACCGACCCGATCCCCGGCACCACGTGGTACTCGCTGACCAGCGGTGCGGCCGGATCCTGTGTCGACGCGCGGGGAGCGGCCACGGCCAACGGCACGGCGATCCAGCAGTACACCTGCAACGGGACGCTCGCCCAGCAGTTCCAGTTCCGGCCCACCGACGGCGGGTACACGCGCATCGCGAACCGCGGCAATCCCCAGCAGGTCGTCGACGTCACCGGTGTCTCCACCGCCGACGACGCCCCGCTGCAGCTGTGGGCCTACGGCGGGGGCGGCAACCAGCAGTGGCTGCCCGTACGGGAAGCCAGCGGCGGTTACCGCTTCGCCGCCCGCCACAGCGGCAAGTGCCTGAGCACGACCGGCGGTTCGGTCAACGGCGCGCAACTCGTGCAGCGCCCCTGCGACGGCTCCGCCGCCCAGAACTTCCGCCTCTCCCCGCAGTCCTGACGCCGGTCAGCGGTCCACCGCGGGCAGGTGGGCCAGTCCGGTGTCCCGCATGATCCTCTCCACGCTCTCCGCCAGGGCGCTGCCGGCGTCGATGACCGTCTCGACGCCGCCGGGCAGGAGATCGCGCGGCCGGTACCAGTCGCGCAACTGCTCCTCGCCGACCTCGGCGGCGATGGGCTTGGTGGCGTGCCGGGCGACGGTCTCGTCGAACGGCACGTCCAGGTAGTAGCCGTACGTGGGACCCCGGTGATCGGCGCGCAGCCCCGCGAGCATGTCGCCGTAGCGGTCGGCGTGGAGGATGCCTTCGACCACGACGTGGAACCCCGCGTCGAGGGCGTAGCGGGCGGTCAGGTCGATCAGGCCGATGTTCGCCGCGCCGGGGCGGTCCCGCTCGCGGAGCACCACGCGGCGGAGGTTGTCCTGACCGACCACGGCCAGTCCGCGCCCGAACCGCTCGCGCAGGCCGGCCGCGATCGACGACTTGCCCGAGGCGCTGTTGCCGCGCACCACGACCAGCCTGGTTTCCTCGCTGCCCACCATCACGGCGGTCAGGTTGGCGACAGCGGGAGCAGCCCCTTTGCCGGACGCCCCCCTGATCGAAGGGCCTCGCACGCATGATCTAAAGTCGTCCCGCTCTGTACGAGGAGGGGGACGACGCGTGGTGCGTGGCGGGCTTTGGGCGGTGTGGTGCGCCGCCGCGGTGCTGACGCTGGCGGGCTGCGGGCGTACGGAGGCACCGGCGGCGCAGCGGCCCGCGTTCGCCGCGGCCGAGGACCTGCCGGAGCGGCTCGAGGCGGACGGCACCACCATCACCGTCGGCGATCCCGGCACGAAGGTGAAGGTGCACCTGTACGTGGATCCGCGCTGCCCCTACTGCGAGCAGTTCGAGACCTCCGGCGGTGGCATCGAGCTGCGCAAGGCGATGCTCTCCCGTCACGCGACGGCGCAGTACACCCTGGCGTCGTTCCTCGACGACCGGGTGGGCGGCAGCGGTTCGAAGAAGGCGGTCAACGCCCTGCGCGCGGCGCTGGAGCAGGGCAAGTTCGTGGAGTACCACGAGGTGCTCTACTTCAACCAGCCCGAGGAGAGCGTCGACGGCTACACCGACGCGTACCTGCTGGAGCTGGCGGAGCAGGTGGAAGGGCTGCGCAGCCCGGAGTTCGAGGCGGCCGTGAAGGGCATGAAGTACCGCGCCTTCGTCGCCGCTTCGCAGCAGGCGTACGAGCGGGCCGGAGGGGCGGCGGAGCCCGAGGGCCCGGGTACACCCACCGCGGTGATCAACGGCAAGCGGCTTCCCGCCGACGCCGGTGAGGCACTGCTGGACGGCTTCGTCTTCGGCGGACTGCTGCAGGAGATCCACGCCAACCCCTGGGAGTGGGAGGCCACGGAGCTGTGACCGCGGGCCGGAAAACGCGGCCGAAGTTGGTATAGACCCCTTCATGATCACGGGCTAGGATCTGGCCGCACCACGAGAGCGCTCTCAAGCACTGCTGTTCCACCCCCACCCTGCTGGAACAACGAAGGGTCATTCCCTTGAGACGCACCACGATCCTGCGCACCGGGCTGTCCGCCCTCCTCATGCTCGGCACCTGGGCGACCGCGAGCGCCCTGCCTGCCTCAGCGGCGGACGCCTCCTCCCCCTCGACCGAGGCACCGGCCTCCCCCGCCCTGTTGGCCGCCATGCAGCGCGACCTGGGCCTCACCCGCGAGCAGGCGGAGACCCGCCTGGCCGCCGAGAAGACCGCGACGGCCGTCGAACGCAAGGCCCGCGACGCCGCCGGTGCGGCCTACGCCGGCTCCTGGTTCGACGCCGACCGAGGCCGGCTCACCGTCGCCGTCACCCGTGCCGCGCAGGCCGACGCCGTGCGCGCGACCGGGGCGGACGTACGCCTCGTACGCCACAACGCGGCCCGGCTCGACGCGGCGAAGAAGCGTCTCGACGCCCTGTCCGCGCCCGCCGGGATCGGCAGTTGGCACGTGGACCCCAAGGCCAACACCGTCGTCGTGAACGTCGTCGCCGCACAGCGGGACGACAACGATGTCCGGGCCTTCCTGGCCCGCGCCCGCGAAGCCGGCCCCGTGACGGTGCGCCAGACCGCCGCCGCGCCGCGCACGTTCGCGGCCGGCACCGTGGGCGGCGACCCGTACTACACCGGCAACGTCCGCTGCTCCATAGGCTTCTCCGTGCACGGCGGCTTCGTCACCGCCGGCCACTGCGGCTCGGCGGGCTCGGCCGTGTACGGCTGGGACCGCTCCTACGTCGGCAACTTCCAGGGCTCGTCGTTCCCCGGCAACGACTACGCCTGGGTGAACGTGGGCAGCGGCTGGTGGACCGTGCCGGTGGTGCTCGGCTGGGGAACCGTTCCGGACCAGCTCGTGCGCGGCTCCGCCGAAGCCCCCGTCGGGGCCTCCGTCTGCCGCTCCGGCTCCACCACCCACTGGCACTGCGGCACGGTCCTGGCGAAGAACGAGACGGTGAACTACAGCCAGGGCGCCGTCCAGCAGATGACCAAGACGAGCGTCTGCGCCGAACCCGGTGACTCCGGAGGCTCCTTCATCAGCGGCGACCAGGCCCAGGGCGTCACCTCCGGCGGCTGGGGCAACTGCAGCACCGGCGGCCAGACCTGGCACCAGCCCGTGAACGAGATCCTCAACCGCTACGGGCTGACCCTGCACACCGCCTGACCACGCAACAGCACGACCGAGCGGGCTCCGTCACGCACGACCGACGGGGCCCGCTCGGGCGTGCCCGGGGGCGGACGGAGCCTGTCCGGGGCCGCCGGCAGATCTCCCTCAGTGCGTGCACATGACACACAGTCCGGCCTCTTGCCCGGGGTGCGGGACGTACGCTACTTCTTAATCGTTAGGAATGTTTCCTTTCATCTGGTGGAACGCGGCCGTCTCCCGTGCGACGGCCGCGGCTCCCGCCCCCCTCCCCGATGGAGTGAGTCCTGACCATGAGTTGGCTACGCTCGTCCCCTCCCAAGCCGCGCGGCTCCGGCGCAGCCGGCGCCGCCTCACTGGCCCTGGCCCTGGCCCTGGTCACCGCCCTGCCCGCGGCGGCCGCCGCCCCGACCGGTGGCCCGGCCGCCGCGCCCCGCGCCGCGACCGTGCACGAAGCGGAATCCGCCACCATCTCGCGCGGTGCGGCGGAGTCCGACCACGCCGGCTTCACCGGCACGGGCTTCGTCGACTACGACAACGTGCAGGGCAGTTACGTGCAGTGGACCGTCGACGCCGCGCAGGCCGGCCCCGCCGCCCTCACCCTGCGCTTCGCCAACGGCACCGCCACCGACCGCCCCATGGACATCGCGGTGAACGGCACCGTGGTGTCCGGCGGCAGAGCGTTCCGGGGCACCGGCGCGTGGACCTTCTGGACCACCACCACGCTCGACGTGAACCTCAAGGCCGGGGCGAACACCATCAGGGCCACCGCGACCACCTCCAACGGCGGGCCGAACGTCGACCACGTCTCCGTGGACACCGCCGGCGGCCCGGCCGCGGACACCCCCGCCGGCGTCAACGGGCAGCTGCGGGTCTGCGGAACGAAGCTGTGCAACCGGTACGGCAAGCCCGTCCAGCTGCGCGGCATGAGCAGCCACGGCACCCAGTGGTACAGCCAGTGCCTCACCAGCGGCTCGCTCGACGCTCTGGCCAGGGACTGGCGGGCCGATGTGCTGCGCGTGTCCACGTACGTCCAGGAAGGCGGCTACGAGAGCGACCCGCGGCGCTTCACCGACCTGGTCCACGGTCTGATCGAGCAGGCCACGGCCCGCGGCCTGTACGTGATCGTGGACTGGCACCAGCTCACTCCGGGCGACCCCCACCACAACCTTGCCCGGGCCCGGACGTTCTTCACCGAGATCGCCCAGCGCCACGGGAGCAAGACCAACCTGCTCTACGAGATCGCCAACGAGCCCAACGGCGTGAGCTGGCCGCGGATCAAGTCCTACGCCGACCAGCTGATCCCGGTCATCCGGCAGCAGGATCCCGAGACCCCCGTCCTCGTCGGCACCCGCGCCTGGTCCTCGCTCGGCGTCTCCGACGGCAGTGACGAGAACGAGATCACCGCCGACCCCGTCAACGCCGGCAACATCATGTACACGTTCCACTTCTACGCCGCCTCGCACCGCGAGGAGTACCTGGAGACCCTGTCGCGCGCCGCCGACCGACTGCCCGTGTTCGTCACCGAGTTCGGCTCGCAGAACTCCGCCGGTGAAGGCGCGAACGACTTCACCATGACCAAGCGCTACCTCGATCTGATGGCGGCGAAGAAGATCAGCTGGGTCAACTGGAACTTCTCCGACGACGAGCGTTCCGGCGCCGTGTTCAAGCCGGGCACCTGCTACGCGGGCGGCCCCTGGACCGGTACGGCGCAGCTGAAGCCGGCCGGGGCGTGGATCAGGGACCAGATCCGCACCCCGGACGACTTCCCGACCGGCTGACCTCCGTCGGCCCGGTGCCGTGCGCCCCGCCCGTCCAGCCGGGACGGGCGGGGCGCACGGGCCATGAGGCGGGGTCGCGGGCGGGACGGCCGGAGTGCCGCGCGGCCTCACACGGTGGTGGCGAACCGCTCCCAGACGCGGTGCGCCGCCATCAGCTCCTGCGTCTGCTCCAGTACGGAGGTGCCGTTCTCCCCGATCACGACGCCGGGCGCGTCGGCGGTGATCCCGACCGCCTGCAGCGCCGCGTCACCGCCCGCCCAGGCCCCGATCGCCTTGCCGTGGCGGAACGCCTCCGTCAGCAGCAGACCGACCCTCGGGTCGACGGACCCCGGCGTGACGGCGGGCTGAGCCTTGGCGTCGCGGGAACCCTGCGCGTCGCCGCCCGCCGCGGGCACTCCGGCCACCAGCAGCGCGTCGAACTCGATGGACCGCGCGGTCACGAAGGTCCGCTGCACCGTCACGGCGTCGTCGCCCGCGCCCAGCTTGCCGCCCGTGGGGCCGATGACCAGCGGCACCATGCCCGCCCCGAGCACCGCCTCGCGCACCGCGCGCACACCCTCCAGGTCGCCGTCCGGGCCGGTGACGATGCCGACGAGGCGGCCGTCGGTGGGCCAGGACTGCCCGACCTGGGACAGCGCGGGGCTCGGTTCGACATCGGCCGGCGGAACGGTCGGCTGGGGCGCGGGCAGTCCGAGACCCTCGGCGACGCGCGCGCACAGCTCGGCGTCGATGTTGGCCAGGACCTGCAGCGCCCGCTCCTTGACGGCCTGTTCGTAGCACTTGCCGAGCTCGAAGGTGTAGGCGCCGATGATGTGCTCCCGCTCCACCGCGCTCATGCTCAGCCAGAACCGGCGCGGCTGGCTGAAGTGGTCGGAGAACGACTCGGGAGCCTCCCGGACCTTCGTCGCCTCCGGCACCCGTACCGGCGTCTCGATGTACGCCCCGTTGTCGGCGCCCGCGAGGAACGGGCAGCCGCCGTCGAGCGAGTTGGGCCGGTACGGCGCGACGCCCCGGTGCACCGCGTCCTGGTGGAAGCCGTCCCGCAGCATGTCGTTGACCGGCGCGTGCGGCCGGTTGATGGGAATCTGCGCGAAGTTCGGGCCGGCCAGCCGGGTGATCTGGGTGTCCAGGTAGGAGAACAGCCGCCCCGCGAGCAGCGGATCGTCCGTGATGTCGATGCCGGGGACGAGGTGGCCGACGTGGAAGGCGACCTGCTCGGTCTCGGCGAAGTAGTTGGAGGGGTTGCGGTTGAGGGTCAGCAGCCCGATCGGCTGTACCGGGGCGAGCTCCTCGGGGACCAGGTTGGTCGCGTCGAGCAGGTCGATGCCCTCGAAGGTCTGGTCGGGGGTGTCCGGGAAGGTCTGGATGCCCAGCTCCCACTCCGGGTAGGCGCCGGCCTCGATGGCGTCGGCGAGGTCGCGGCGGTGGAAGTCGGGGTCGACACCGCCCGCGAGCTGCGCCTCCTCCCACACCAGGGAGTGCACGCCCAGCTTCGGCTTCCAGTGGAACTTCACCAGCGTGGTGGAGCCGTCGGCGGCCACCAGGCGGAAGGTGTGGACGCCGAAGCCCTCCATCATCCGGTACGAGCGCGGGATGCCCCGGTCGGACATGTTCCACAGGGTGTGGTGGGTGGCCTCGGTGTGCAGGGTGACGAAGTCCCAGAAGGTGTCGTGCGCGCTCTGCGCCTGCGGGATCTCCCGGTCCGGGTGCGGCTTTCCGGCGTGGATGACGTCCGGGAACTTGATCGCGTCCTGGATGAAGAAGACCGGGATGTTGTTGCCGACCAGGTCGAAGACGCCCTCTTCGGTGTAGAACTTGGTCGCGAACCCCCGGGTGTCGCGCACGGTGTCGGCGGAGCCGCGGGACCCCAGCACCGTCGAGAAGCGCACGAACACGGGCGTCTCCGCGCCCGGCGCCAGGAACGCCGCCTTCGTCACGGCGGCAGCGGTGCCGTAGCTCTTGAAGACGCCGTGCGCCGCCGCCCCGCGGGCGTGCACGACCCGCTCCGGGATGCGCTCGTGGTCGAAGTGCATGACCTTCTCGCGCAGGTGGTGGTCCTGCAGCAACACGGGGCCGCGCGGGCCCGCCTTGAGCGAGTGGTCGGTGTCGTACAGCCGGGTGCCCTGCGCGTCCGTCAGATAGGCGCCCGACTGGGCGTTGCGTGCCTGGGCCGCGCCGGTCGCCTGCCCGGTGGGCGACATCGTGTCGGGCCCGCTCTGGTCCGGCTTCGGGGGCAGGGGCTCGCGCGGCTCCGTCGGTTCCGCGACGCTCGGCGACTCCGGCGCCGGCTTGCCGGGGATGCCCTCCTCCGGTCCCCCGCCGACGCCCTGGATGGCTTCGGTGACCTTGTCCGCCGCCCGCTTGATGGGGTTGGGCTGGCTCATCGCTATCGTTCCTCTGTTTCGGACCGGCCACGGCCGGTGCTGCCACGTCGGTAAGGTGCTCCGAGATCCGGCGCCGGGTACCCGGCTACGCCGGACGAATCCCTGGTCAGGTCTGCCGGGCAAGGCTGTCGCCAAGGTCTCATGGGAGCGGGCCCTTCGCGCGCGCCCCGTGCCAGGGGAGTGAGCGGGCACCACCGGGTGGGCGTTCGCCCTCCGGCCGGGCCCGGTGCGGCACCGGGCCGGCGGTGGCAGGTGCGGGTCAGAGGACGTGCGGTGCGGTCGGCGCAGCGAGGCTCGGGCCTGGCCTGGCCTCATACGACGGTGAGGACGATCTTGCCCTGGACGTGCCCTCGGGCGGCCCGTTCGTGCGCCGCGCGGGCGTCGGCGAGCGGGAAGGTGCTGTCGATCCCGACGCGGACCGTACCCGCGTCGAGCAGGCGGCCCAGTTCGGCGAGCTGCGCGCCGTTCGAGCGGACCTGGGCGCTCGACACCGTGACGCCCAGCCGGGCCGTCTCCGCCGGGTCGAACTTCCCGGGGAGCACCGGGAAGAGTGAGCCGCCCCGTGCGAGCATGGGCAGCAGTGCCTGGGCGGCGGGGCCGCCGACCGTGTCGAGCACGACGTCGACGCCGTGCACGAGTTCCTCGGGACGGTTGCGGGTGTAGTCGATGAACCGGTCGACGCCCAGCTCCTTCAGGAACGTCTCATGGGTTCCGGAGGCCACCCCGATGACCCGGGCGCCCTTCCACTTCGCCAGCTGCACAGCGAAGTGCCCCACTCCCCCGGCGGCGCCGTTCACCAGCACCGTCGAGCCGGCGTCCAGCGCAGCCGGACGGTGCCGGGCCTCCTGGAAGGGCGACGGGTGGTCGTGCCCGACCTCGATCAGGAACTGCCACGCCGTCAGCCCGGCCATGGGCGCCCCGGCGGCGTGCACGTGGTCGACGCCGGCCGGCTTGCGGGCGAGGTCCGACGCGGGCGCGGCCACGTACTCGGCGTAGGCGCTGCCGTCGAAACCCGGGAACCGCAGCAGCCCGAAGACCTCGTCCCCCACCTCCAGGCCGTCCACGTCCGGGGCGACGGCCGCGACGACGCCGGAGACGTCCGTGCCGGGGATCACCGGCAGGCGGACCCTCGACTCCGTCTCCCCGGGCAGGGTGGTCAGCCCGTCGCGCAGGTACCGGTCAGGGGGGTTGAACCCGGCGGCGTGCACCCGTACGAGCACCTCGCCCGGCCCCGGCTCCGGGACCGGCACCTCTTCGCACCGCAGGACCTCGGGGCCGCCGTACTCATGGAGCCGGACCGCCCGCATCGTGTGTGTCGGCATCGTCTTCTCCTGCCCCCACTGGGGGATACGCTTATCCGGATCGGCGATCCACATAAACGGACCGCTGATCCGAATATATGGACCACTGATCCGGTTAGCAAGAGGGGGGCAGATGCGGGCGGACGCCAGGAAGAACCGCGACCACCTGCTCGCGGTAGCGGGCACTGCCATCACCGAGCAGGGCGTCGACGTGTCCCTGCGCGACATCGCCCGCAGGGCCGACGTCGGACTCGCCACGCTGCTGCGGCACTTCCCGACGCGCGAGGCCCTGCTGGACGCGCTGCTGCGCACGGGTTTCGAGGAACTGACGGCCCGGGCCGCCGAGCTGGAGACGTCCGGCTCGCCGGCACGGGCCCTCGTGACGTGGCTGCGCGACTGTGTCGTGTGGACCACCGAGTACCACGGGGTGACCGTGCTGATGGCGGCCGCCATCGAGGACACCGAGTCCGCCCTGCACGCCTCGTGCGTCACCCTGCGCGCGGCCGGCGCGCGGCTCCTCACCCGGGCCCAGGCCGCGGGTGCGGCACGCGGTGACCTCGACGGCGCCGATCTGTTCGCGCTGGTCGCCATGCTCGCCTGGCTCGGTGATCAGCCCTCGCTCGCGCCGCGCGCCGACCGGCTGTTCGACGTGGTCGCGTCCGCGATCCTCACGGACGCGGGCAGCGGGCGCGGCTGAGGAAGGCCTCCGCCCTCGCAGCCGTGTCCGGCACGGCCGCGAGGGCGGGGCCCTGTTCCGGTCCGGTTCAGGTCACCGGCCCGGCGGTGGGCGGCGCCGGGTCGTAGGCGGCGTCCCGGGTGAGGTCACGCAGGCGCAGCGCGGCGGTGAGCAGGTCCTGGTAACCGGTGAAGAGGGCGTTGACGCCGAAGCGCAGCAGGTCCGGCGCGCGCATGTCGGCGATGACGCCGTGCTCGGCGAGGGCGACGGCCAGTCCTCGGGCGTGCGGGTGGCGGAGGGTGACCTGGCTGCCCCGGCGGGCGGGGTCGGACGGGGTGACGGAGGTGAAGCCCAGAGGGGCCAGGAGTTCGTCCGCGCAGCGCAGGAGGAAGCCCGTCAGGGACAGGCTCTTGGCGCGGACCTGGTTCAGGTCGACACCGTCGAAGGCGGTGAGGGCCGCTTCCAGGGCGAGCAGGGACAGGATCGGCGGGGTGCCGATGCGGGCCCGGGCGATGCCGGGGGCGGGCGTGTACTCCCGGGCCAGGGCGAACGGGTCGGCGTGGCCGGTCCAGCCCGGCAACGGCGTCTCCAGCCCGGCGTGGTGGCGCTGTGCCACATAGAGGAAGGCGGGGGCGCCGGGGCCGCCGGAGAGGAACTTGTAGCCGCAGCCGACGGCGAAATCCACGCCCAGGGCGTCGACGTCGAGGGGCAGCGCCCCGGCGGCGTGACAGAGGTCCCACAGCGCCAGGGCCCCGGCGTCGTGGGCGGCCCGGGTCAGCGCCCCCATGTCGTACAGCTCGCCGGTGCGGAAGTCGACCGGCGAGTAGCTGACGACGGC
Organism: Streptomyces sp. DT190; assembly: GCF_049846985.1. Lineage (NCBI taxonomy): Bacteria > Bacillati > Actinomycetota > Actinomycetes > Kitasatosporales > Streptomycetaceae > Streptomyces > Streptomyces sp. DT190. Next base: position 169,511 of record NZ_JBNCNM010000011.1, read on the forward strand.
GACCCGGCGGCCGTGGGTGGCCAGGAAGTGCGGGAGGTCCGCCGGCGGCACGTGCCGTACCTCCAGGTCCCGGCGGCGGGCGACGGCGGCGGCGAGGTAGCGGTCGGTGGGGAAGTGCCCGGGGTCGGTGACCAGCAGCGGACGGTCGGGGCGGAGCGCGGCGGCGGCGTCGAGCGCGGTGAACAGCTGCACGCTGGTGGAGTCGCCCGCGATCGTCTGCCCGGGCGCGGCCCCGATGAGCGCGCCGACGGCGTCCCCGACCCGCAGGGGCGCCTCCCACCAGCCGGACGCGTTCCAGGAGCCGATGAGGCCGTCGGCCCACTGGCGCCGTACGACGTCGTCGAGGACCTCCGGCACGGCGGCGGGCAGCGGGCCCAGGGAGTTGCCGTCGAGGTACACGACGCCCGGCGGGAGCAGGAAGCGTGCCCGCAAGGGGGCCAGGGGGTCCTCGGCGTCGAGCCGTGCGGCCCGCTCGCGCAGGTCCGCCGGCGCGGAGAGAGCGGTGGTCATCGGTGTGCGGCCTCCTCGTCCGCGCGTGCGGAGTCCCCGGGGAAGAAGGCGGCCGCCATGTCCCTGAGGGTGTCGGCGACCGCGCGGGCGCCGGGTGCTCCCGGTTCGATCAGGGTGTAGTGGCCGGTGCCGGGCAGGACGACCGTCCTGAGGTCCCGGTGCACGGCCGCGTAGTCGCCGAACTGGGTGAGCGGGACCTCCTCGTCGGCGGCCCCGTGCAGCAGCACGGTGGGGACTCCGGTGGTGCCGGCGTCGCGCAGCAGCGTGAGGGGGTCGACCTCGGGCAGCCGCCGGGCGAAGTGCTCCTCGCCGCCGAGCAGTTGCAGCGCGGCGCCGTTGCTGAGGTCGTCGCGGCGGGTGGCGGTGAGGTCGGTGATCGGCGCGAGGGCGAGCACGCTCGTCGGCAGGGTGCGCGTGTGCCAGCGCGAGCCGGGCGGCAGCAGCCCCCGGGCGGCGCACCACAGGGCCAGGTGGCCGCCGGAGCAGTGCCCCGCGAGGACGTACGGGCGCCCTTCGGGCAGGGTGTCCACGATGCGGGCGACGTCGTCGAAGGTCTCGGGGTAGCCGCCCGCGCCGCCGGACCGGCGGAAGCCGGGGAGCAGGACGCTGAAGCCCTGCTCGGCGAGGTAGGCCGCGAACGGGGTGAGGTGCATCCGGTCGTAGCGCCAGTAGCCGCCGTGCAGCAGGATCACCAGCGGGGCGTCGGCGTCCTCGGACGGCCAGGCGTCGTAGGACTGGTGGGGGTGGTCGCCGTAGCGGCCGTGCACCGGTGCCAGGACCGGCTTCAGGCTCAGGACCCGCTGCTCCTCCTCGGCCGCGAAGGCCGAGATCGTCCTAGACGTCACCGCGCACCTCCCACAGCTCGGGGAAGACCGGCCGGGCCGCCCGCTGCTCCAGCCAGGCGAGCCCGGCGGAGCCGGCGCTGCCCGGTTTGGCGCCCATGGCGCGGCGGACCACCAGGACGTGGTCGAACCGCCAGCGGGTGACGAGTTCGGCGATGTCGGTGAGCAGTTCGCCGAGCGCCAGGTGGGGGTGGTGCTGAGGTCCGCCGTAGACGTGCCGCCAGGTCTCCACCACACCGGGGTCGGCGGTGTAGGGGCTGGTCACGTCCCGCTCGCGCACGTGGCGCGGGACCGGCAGGCCCTGGCGGTGGAGGTAGGCCAGCACCTCGTCGTACAGGGACGGTTCGCGGTAGGTCTCGGCGAGCGCCTCGTGGACGGCCGCATCGCCCCGGTGGGCGCGCAGCAGCCCGGCGGACTTGTCGCCGAGGAGGAACTCCATGTGCCGGTACATCGCGGACTGGAAGCCCGAGGCCTGGCCGAACGCGGCCCGGAAGCCGTTGAACTGGGCGGGCGTCAGCGCGGCGATCGGCGCCCAGGCGCCGCCGAGCGCGGTCAGCGCGCGGCGGCTGCGCGTCAGCGCGTCCATCGCCGCCGGCAGGTCGTCCTTGGCGAAGGCCACCCGGGCGGTGCGCCACTCGTGCACGATCAGGGTGAACCACAGTTCCATCACCTGGGTGGTGACGAGGAAACCCATCTCGTCCGGGGCCTCGGTGAGCGGCTGCTGCAGCGAGTTGAGGACGGACGCGTGCACGTACGTGTCATAGGGGCTGGCGCCCGCGAAGGGCCGGGTCAGGGCGTCGTCCGCCACCGGCTCGTCGAGGGCGGACGTGCGGTCGTTCATCGCATCTCCTAGGGGTGCGGACGGGTCACACACCGAGGTGGGCGCCGCCGGAGGCGTCGATCCACTGGCCGGTCACCCAGCGGGCGTCGTCGCTCGCGACGAAGGAGACGACGTCGGCGATGTCGACGGGGTCGCCGAGCCGGCCGAAGGTGGAGGCCTCGGAGTAGCGGCGGCGGATCTCCGGGACGGCGAGGGTGGGGTTGATCTCCGTCTCGGTGTAACCGGGGGCCACGGCGTTGACGGTGATGCCCCGGGGGCCGAGCTCCTGGGCCAGGGAGAGGGTCAGGTAGTCGAGGGCGGCCTTGGTCATGGTGTACGAGACGATCGCGGGGAAGGCGACGCGCGTCGCGACGGAGGAGATGTTGACGATCCTCCCGCCGTCCCGCAGCCGGTCCAGGCCGCGCTGGATGATGAAGAACGGCGCCTTGGTGTTGATCGCGAAGACGCGGTCGTAGTCGGCCTCGGTGACCTGGGCGATCGTGCGGGGGACGGTGATGCCCGCGTTGTTGACGAGGATGTCCAGGCCCGCCGGGGCGTCGTGCTGCGCGAGGGCCTCGTCGAAGGCGGACCACAGGGTGTCGGCGTCGCCGGGGACGCCGAGTTCGGCGTGCACGGGAAAGGCGCGGCCGCCGTCGGCCTCGATCTCCTTGACGGTCCGTTCGGCGGCCGTCAGGTCGTGGCCGTAGTGGACCGCCACGAGGGCGCCCTCACGGGCGAGACGCCGGCTGATGGCTCTGCCGATGCCGCGGCTGCCTCCGGTGACCAGGGCGGTCTTCCCGGCGTGGCGGGCGGTGGCGGTCATCGTGGTTCCTTTCGCTCAGGGGTGGCGTGGCGTGCGGGTCAGGCGTCGAAGTCGAGGGTGATCTCGGGGGTGCGGGGCCGGGCGCGGCAGACCAGGGTGTAGCCGGCGGCGCGGTCCCGTTCGTCCAGGGCGTGCTCGCGGTCCGCCGTCACCTGTCCGGACAGGACCTTGGCGCGGCAACTGCCGCACACGCCCTCCCGGCAGGCGTACGGCACGTCGGGGTGGCTGCGCAGGAGCGCGTCGAGCAGGACCGGGTCGTGCGGCAGGACGGTGGCGGCGCGGCGGCGCCCGTCGAGCAGGGCGGTGACGCGGTACTCCCCCGCCCCCGCCGCCCGTCCGGCCGGCTCCGGCGGCACCGGCTGCGTGCCGTCGGTGGTGAACAACTCCCAGCGGACGAGCGACGGGTCGGTTCCCCGGGCGGCCAGGACGCTCCGGACGGTGGCGACCAGGCCGGGCGGGCCGCACAGGGCGAACGTGGTGTCCGGCCCCGGACGGGCGTCCACGGCCGCCAGCAGCCGGTCCACCCCGGACGCGTCCAGCCGCCCCGCGAGCGGGCCGCCGCCGCTGCCCCGGTCCTCCCGGGTCAGCACGTACAGGACGGTGAAGCGGTCGACGAACTCGTCCTTCAGCTCGGCCAGTTCATCGGCCAGCACGGCGTCGGCCGAGGTGCGGACCGAGTGGACGAGACTGACGCGGCAGGCCGGGTCCCGGCGCAGCGCGTGAGCGGCCATGGGGGCCAGCGGGGTGATGCCGGTGCCGCCCGCGAGGAGGACGTGGTGGGCGCCCGGCACCTCCGGCAGGGCGAAGGCGCCGGTGGGTGGGGAGAGTTCCAGGCGGGCGCCCGGCGCGAGCCGCGTGGTGGCGTGTTCGCCGAAGCCGCCGGGGCCGTTCCGTCTGATCACCAGGCGGAGCGCCGCGGGGGCGTGCGGTGGCGGGCAGACCGAGTAGCTGCGGCGCAGTTCGGTGCCGTCGTCGCGGTGGTGCCGGACGACGACGTGCTGGCCGGGGCGGTGGGCGAAGACCTCGCGCAGCGCGGCGGGCACGTGCAGGGTGACGGCCACCGTGTCGGCGGTCAGGTGACGGACCTCGGTGACGTCGAGCGCGTGCCGGCCGGTACGGCGGGGCGGACCGGCCGGCGCCTCGTCGAGGAGGGCGGGCTCAGCGGTGTTCACGGTGTGCCTCACAGCGCGGTCAGATGGGGGAAGGGCTCGCGGCACGCCGTGCACCACAGCACCGACTGGCAGCGGGACGGCCCGAAGTCGCTGTGCGGGCGGGTGGCCCGTGAGCCGCAGTGCGGGCAGGGCACGGCGCCCAGTTCGACGGGGACCGGGCTGTCGGGGGCCGGGGTCACGGGTGGGGCGATGCCGTGGGCGGCGAGTGCGCGCCGCCCTTCGGGCGTGATGCGGTCCGTCGTCCAGGGAGGTGTGAGGACCTGCCGGACACGGCCGTCGGGGTGGCCGCAGGCGGTCAGGACGTCCCGGATCGCGGCGGTGATCTCGGGCAGCGCGGGGCAGCCCAGATAGGTGGGGGTGATCTCCACCTCCAGCACGCCGTCGGGGCCCGGGGCGACGGAGCCCACCACGCCGAGGTCGCCGAGGCCGATCACCGGCAGCTCCGGGTCCGGCAGCGCGGCCACCCGCTCGCGCACCTCCTCGGCGGAGCCGCGGGCCGTGGCAGGGGCGGCCCCGCTCACCAGGTGCCCCCGGGGAACTGCCGCCGCACCGACTGCAGTTCGGCGATGAGCGGGCCGAACTCCTCGGTGTGCAGGCCCGAGCGGCCTCCCGTGGCCGACCAGGCGGGGCCGGGCACGGTCAGTCCCGCCTCGGTGACGACGCCGGTGACCCGGTCGAGCCAGGCCGGGTGCAGGGCGGCCGGTGAGGGCACGGTGCCGGACGCGGCCAGGCGGCGCAGCACGTCGTCCTCCTCGAAGAGCTCGCCGGTGTAGGGCCACACCCGGTCCAGGGCGTGCTGCATCCGGCGGGCGCTCTCGGCCGTGCCGCGGCCCAGCGTCACCGTCCAGCGGTCCGCGTGCAGCCGGTGGAAGGCCACCTCCTTGGCGGCCCGGGCGCCGAACGCGGCGAGTTCGGGGTCGGCGCAGTGCGCGAGCGTCTCGTAGTGGAGGACGGCGTAGTGGGTGTAGGCCAGTTGCCGGGCCACGGTCGCCGCGAAGTCCCCGTTGGGGAGTTCGGTCAGCAGGGCGTTGGTGAACTCGCGTTCCGAGCGCGTGTAGGCGAGGTCGTCCTCGGTGCGGCCGGTTCCGTCGAGCAGGCCGGCGCGGGTGAGCAGGGCGCGGGCGTGGCCGATCAGGTCGAGGGCGATGTTGGACAGGGCCAGGTCCTCGTCGATGGTCGGCGCGCGGGTGATCCACTGGCACAGCCGCTGCCCGAGCACGAGCGCGTCGTCGCCCAGGCGCAACAGGTACCGGGCCAGGTCGGGGTCGGCGGCCGACGGCGGCTCGCCCGGCAGGGGGCCGGGGCGCACCGCCGCGACGTCACTCGTGGTGCTCACCTTCGGGGCCTTTCTCGGTCAGCGGCGCGTAGTGCTCGGGGTAGCGGTACGGCTTGTGGCGGGCGCCCGCGAAGTACGGGTCGCGTTCGTCCGGGGAGGCCGTGTGCACGGCGTCGGAGCGGACCACCCACAGCGACAGGGGCTCGCCGCGGCGCGTGTACAGGTCGCGGGCGGCGGCCAGTGCCGCGTCCGGTCCGGCGGCGCGCACCGATCCCACGTGCTGGTGGGCCAGGCCCCTGCGGGCCCGCAGGAACACCTCCCAGGACGCCGGTGCGCCCTCCTGTGTCCCGCTCATGCGGCCGCTCCCCCGGTCCGGTCCGTGCGCGCCGCGTACGCGGCGGCGGCCTCCCTGACCCAGGCGCCGTCCTCGTGCGCGGCCAGCCGGTGCGCGATGCGCTGCCGCGCCCAGTGGGTGTCGTCGCCCAGGGCGTCGCGGTAGGTCTCCCAGTCGACGGGCGTGAAGTCGTAGTGGCCGCGCTCCTCGTTCCAGCGGATCGCCGGGTCGGGCAGCGTCAGGCCGAGCCGCTCGGCCTGCGGGACGCAGGTGTCCACGAAGCGCTGGCGCAGCTCGTCGTTGGTGTGGCGCTTGATGCCCCAGGCCATCGCGCGGCGGGAGACGGCGGCTCCCAGCGCGGCGGTCCGGGCGTCGGCGCCGCCCGCCTCGGTGTCGGGCGGCCCGAACATCAGCGCCACCGCCGGCAGCCACCAGCGGTTCACCGCGTCCTGCGCCATCTCCTTCTGCTCCGGCGTCCCTTCGCACAGGGCGCGCATCAGGTCGTAGCCCTGCCGCACGTGGAAGGCCTCCTCCTGGCAGACGCGGCGCATCGCCCGGGCGTAGGGCCCGTAGGAGGTGCGGCACAGGGGTGCCTGGTTGATGACGGCGGCGCCGTCCGTCAGCCAGGCGATGGCTCCGGTGTCCGCCCAGGTCAGCGCGGGGTGGTTGAAGGTGGCCGAGGCGCGCTGCCGGCCCTGGTGCAGGGCGTCCAGCAGGTCGGCGCGGTCCACGCCGAGCGTCTCGGCGGCGGAGTACAGGTACAGGCCGTGCCCGGCCTCGTCCTGGACCTTGGCGAGCAGGACCGTCTTGCGGTGCAGGGACGGGGCGCGGGTCAGCCAGGCGCCCTCCGGCTGCATGCCGATGATCTCGGAGTGGGCGTGCTGGGCGATCTGGCGGACCAGCATGCGGCGGTAGCCGTCGGGCATCCAGTCGCGCGGTTCGATCGTCTCGCCGCCGGCGATGAGCGCGTCGAAGTGCGCGAGCAGTTCGTCCTCGTCGGTGGCGGTGGTCGGCGCGGTCACCGGGCACCGCCCGGGCGTCCGGCGACCGACGTGGCGGTGCCGTGCTGCGGGCACCGTCCCGGGGCCCGGACCCGTACCGGCTGCCTGGGCACGCGCATCACTCCTTCGCTCGGGACCGCCCGGGCGGACCGGGCGGAGCGGGTTGCTTCGTTGCGGTAAGAGGCCGGGCGTGCGGCCCGGCTATCCACGGGGTGCGAGGTTCGGGCGCGTGACAAAGCTCACGGGTCGGCCCGGGGAGTGGGAGCGGGCGCAGCCGCCTCTTGAGGGGGTGACAGTCGTACACCGCGCGGCGGCCGGCACGCCGAGGCGAAAGGGGAAAGCATGAGCACCATCAGGGAGTTGCTGGTCGAACTCACCGGCACGACCGAGTACGCCGACCGGATCGGCGACGACGCCGACCTGGCCGCCAGCGGCATCGACTCCGGGGACCTGGTGCGCCTCGTCCTCCTGGTCGAGCAGCGGCTCGGCGTCGAGATCACCGCCGAGGACATGGAGGAGCTGCGCACCATCGGCGACTACGAGCGTTTCGTGGCCGAGCGCGCGGGCGCCGGCGCGAGCGGCGGTGCGTGATGTGGCTGACGCAGCTGCTGGAGCGCAACCGCCAGTGCCGGCCCGGCCGGACCGCACTGGTGGACGAGGAACGCAGCGTCACCTGGGCGGAGTTGCACGACCGCACGATCGAACTCGCTCACGGTCTGGCGGAGCTGGGCATCGAGCGGGGTGACCGGGTCGCCGTGCTCTCCAAGGACCGGATCGAGGTCCTGGAGAGCTACTTCGCGCTGGCCCGGCTCGGCGCGCTGTTCGTGCCGCTGAACCACAGCCTGGCCGAGCCCGAGGTCGCCGGGATCGTCGAGCGCGTGGGCGCGGTGGCCGTCCTCGGTGAGGCGGAGCTGCTGGACCGGCACGCCGACCTGCCGTCCTCGGTGCGCGTCCGGGTGGCCTTCGACAAGCCCGCGTTCGCGGCGCTGGGCACCCTGGCCGCGGAGCGGGACCTGCCGGACGTCGCCGACACCGACCCGATCGCCGTGCTGCACACCTCGGCGACCACCGGCCAGGCCAAGGGCGTCACCGTCGACAGCGCGTCGTTCCGGGCCATCGCCCTCGGCTGGCTGGTGATGGCCCGTCCCACCGACGGCATCGTCATGGTCAACTGCTGCCCGCTGTACCACGGCAGCATGGTCGTGTCCCTCACCTACCTGGCGGCCGGCGCGACGGTCGTGCTGATGCCCGGCTTCACCCCGCAGCGGGCGCTGTCGGCCGTGGAGCGGCACGGCGCCACGCACATGTGGCTGGTGCCGCAGATGCTGCGTTTCATGCTGCAGGCCAAGGCGTCCCGGCACACCGACCTGTCGTCCCTGCGGGAGATCCTCTACGGGGCCGCGCCCATGCCGCTGGACGTCTACGCCGAGGCGGTCGAACGGCTCGGCTGCGGCTTCCGGCAGGTGTACGGCATGACCGAGGTGGGCGGCCCGTTCGTCACGCTCGGACCCGACGAGCACCCCGCACCGGGAGACGTCGCCGCCCGCATCCCGTGCGGGCGGGTCGTGCCGGGCATGTCCGCCCGCGCGGTGGACGGAAGCGGCCGGGAGCTCCCGCCCGGCGAGATCGGCGAGATCGTGGTGCGCGGGCCGGGCGTCATGCAGGGCTACTGGAACGACCCGGAGGCCACCCGTGAGATCACCCTCGACGGCTGGATCAGGACGGGCGACCTCGGCTTCATGGACGACGAGGGCCGCATCAGCCTGGTGGACCGCACCAAGGACGTGATCATCCGCGCGGGCCAGAACGTCTACCCCTCGGAGATCGAGCGCGCCCTGATGACCCACCCGGCGGTCCGGGACGCGGCGGTCGTCGGGATGCCCGACGAGGACTACGGCGAGGTGCCGCTGGCCTACGTCGCCCTGGAGGCGGGTGCGCAGCCCGGCACCGCCGAGCTGCTCGCGCATGTCGCGGGGCTGCTCGCGCCGTACAAGCGGCCGCGGCGGGTGGAGTTCATCGAGCAGGTGCCGCGCAACCCCGCCGGGAAGATCGTCAAGAAGCTGCTGCGGCAGTGAGCGTCCACGGCGGCGGACGGCGATGCCCCGCCGCCTCCACCCGGTCCGGGCCGGCCACGACTTCAGACGCCGTGGCCGGCCCGGAGCGCTCCGGGGCGGACACCTCCGGGCGGCTGCGGGCCGCCGTGGCCGGGTCACTCCGCGTCGGCGGAGAGCTCGCGCGGACAACACAGGGGAGAGCCGGTGCGGACGACCGGAACGGACGGGGCCTCGGCCCGGCGACGCCACGCCGGCGGCAGCGGGCCCGCATCACGGGTGCACGCGGGTGACGAGCTCCTGGCGGCCGTGGTCCGCGACCTGGCGGCGCTGCGTCCGGTGCTCGCCGCCGCCGGGTTCGGGCTGGGCGTCGCGGTCGTCTCCGAGCCGGGTGCGGAACCGGCGGGGCCCGCCGAGGCGGCCGCCGCGGCCTCGATGCCGTCGCGGCGCCGGCTGGAGTTCCTGGCCGGCCGGCGCGCCGCCCGTCGGGCCCTGCGCGCGGTCGGTCTGGACTGCGGGGAGATCCCCCGGGCGGGGCGTCTGCCGGTGTTCCCGCCGGGCCGGGCCGCGTCGATCACGCACAGCGAGGGGATCGCCGTCGCGGTGGCGCGCGGCCCCGGCCGGGACCTGCCGCTCGGCTGCGACCTGGAGCTGCGGCCCCTGCCCCGCGGTGCCGCCCGACTGGTGCTGCACGCGGACGAGGAGGCGCTGCTCGGCGGCGACGGGGACGCGTGCGGTGGAGGTGCGGCCTGGTCGGTGACGGAGTTGTTCTCCGCCAAGGAGGCGGCGTGGAAGGCCCTCGCCGCGGCGGAGGGCGAGCACCGGGACGGACCGGCACGGAGTCTGCGGGAGCTGCGGGCGTCACCCTGCGGGGACGACCTGCGGGTGGGTGCGCGCGCCGGCCTCGCCCGCACCGTGCGGGTACGGCTGGAGCGCGTCGGCGCCGCCGGCGTGTTCAGCCACGTCGTCGGCCGGGCCGGCGACCACGGCTGCGCAGGCGGCGACTGAACACCCTCTGCACAGGCGTTTCCCGCCCCCGGCAGGCCGGGGGCGGGAAGCCGTGCACGTCGGCGCTAGCGCTGCGACGGGCCGTCGTCCCGGTAGGAACGCCGCACCGCGTCGGACGCCTTGTCCGTCTTGGCGTCGTACTTGCCGCCCGTCCGCTCGTCGACCATGCGCTCGGCGCCCGAGACGCCCTTGTCCGCCTGGTCGGGGTGGCCCTTGGCCATCTGCTTGGCCTTGTTCATCATGTCGCCCAGCTTGCCCATGGGGGGTACCTCCGGGAGGTGCGGGTACGTCGTACCCCGCCGCAGGTACCCCTCCCAGCGGGGATGAATCACCCCAGATCGCCCACGCGGGCGGCCATGTTCCCGGCCGGGTGCCGGTTGTCGTGGATGAGCTGGTGGGCGAGCCCGATTTCATCGAAATCGAAGGTGCGTGACAGGCAGGGGTCGATGATTCCCTGGTCGATCAGGCGGGTCACTTCACGTGCCTCGCGAGCAGTGGCGACGTGCGAACCCTGCAGGCGCTTCTGCCGCATCCACAGGAAGCGCAGGTCGACGTCGCCGTTGTAGCCGGTGGTGCCGCCGCACAGCACGACCATCCCGCCGTTGTCGCACAGGTACAGCGACGTGGGGATGGTGTCGGCGCCGGAGTGCTCCAGCACGATGCGCGGGCTGCGCCGCTCCCCCAGCACCTCCCAGAAGGCCCTCCCGAAGGCGCGGGCACCCGAGAGCCAGCGGCCCATCGCAGCCTCGTCGGAGGTGTCCGGCAGCCGTCCCCAGTGGTCGAATCGCCGCCGGTCGATGAAGCCCTCGGCGCCCAGCTTGAGGCAGAACTCGCCGCGCTCCTCGCTGGAGACGACCGCGACGGGGATGCCGCCGACGTGCCGGACGAGCTGGATGGCGATGCAGCCGAGGCCGCCGGCGCCGCCCCAGATCAGCACCGGGTCGCCGGGGCGCACCGTGTGCGGGGGCCAGCCGAAGAGCTGGCGGTAGGCGGTGGCGGCGGTCGCCATGTAGCAGGCGGCCTCCGCCCAGGAGAGCCGGGCGGGCTTGGGGTGGAGCATGTAGTCGTCGACGACCGCGAACTGGGCGAAGGAGCCGTAGTTCTCCTCGTAGCCCCACACCCGCTGGCTGGCGGACCAGGTGGGGTCGCCGCCGAGGCGGATGTCCTCGGCCTTCTCGTCCCAGCGGTTGGCGAGGACGACGACCTCGTCGCCGAGCTTCACCCCGCGCACGTCCTCGCCGACCGCCCAGACGATCCCGGACAGGTCCGAGCCGCCGATGTGGAAGTCCTCGGTGGCGCCCGCCTTCTGCCGTGCGGCGATCACGTCGAGCGGTGAACCCAGCGCCGCCCAGACGTTGTTGTAGTTGATCCCGGCGGCCATCACCTTCACCAGGACCTGCCCGCGCCCGACGGGCGGGACGTCGACCACCTCGGTCCGGAAGGCGTCGACGGGCTGTCCGTAACGCTCCTGGCGGATCAGCGAGGCGTACATCTTCTTCGGGGCGGTGCCCATCTCGGGCGCGTCGCCGAGTTCGTACAGGTCCTGGGTCGCTCTCACGCTGGCTCTCCTCAACGCGTGCTCGGGGGTGCTGGAGGGGAAGGGGACGGCGGCTCAGGCGTCGAGTCCGCGCAGGGCCTTGGCGACCGCCTCGCCGATGCGGGCGATCGGCTCGGGCTCGGTCATCTCGTAGTGCCCGCAGGGCACCTGGTGGTCGTGCAGCGTGCCGTCGACGTAGGGGCGCCAGCTGTCGGCCTTGCCGGGCAGCACCGCCAGGTCGGCCGGGGAACCGGCGGGTTCCTCCTGGGCGGCGCTGAAGAACAGCACGTCACCGTGGAAGACGCCGGGGGCGAACTGCGGGGCGATGCGCAGGTTGTTGCGCATGACGGTGGCGATGGCGGCGGCCTCGGCGCGGGTGACGGGGGACCCGGCCGCCCCGTCCGCGGCCTGGGCGTCGATCCGGTCCAGGACGGTGTCCACGTCCGGGGGTGCCGTGCCGGGGTCGACGGGGAGTCCGGCCACCCGGGACAGCAGGGCCGCCACCTGCCGTTCGGCCGCGGCCGGGTCGTGGTCCGTGCCGTGCGGCTGGGGCGCGTCGAGCATGGCGAGGAGTTCGACCTGCTCGCCGTCGCGCTGGAGCGCACAGGCCATGGCGTGGGCGACGAATCCGCCGTAGGACCAGCCGAGCAGGCGGTACGGGCCGTGGGGCTGCACCCGGCGCACCAGGTCGAGGTAGTGGGCGACCATGGCGGCGGCGTCCGGCGCGGGCGGGGTGGTGCCGTCCAGGCCGGCCGCCTGGATGCCGTGGACGGGCTGGTCGCCGCCGAGGTGGGGCAGCAGGCCCGTGTACCGCCACGACACGCCCGCGCCGGGGTGGACGCAGAACAGGGGTGTGGCGCTGCCCTCGGCGCGCAGCGGGAGCAGCGGGCCCAGAGCGGTCGTGGCCTCCCCCCGGGTGCCCCCCTCCGCTTCGTCGGCGGCCGTGAGAACCCCGGCCACGGTCGGGGCGGCCAGCAGGGTCGCCGCCGGCACGTCGAGGACACCGGCCTGGCGCAGCCGGCCCACCAGCAGCACGGCCCGCATCGAGTCGCCGCCGAGGTCGAAGAAGTTGTCGTGCAGGCCGATGCCGCCGATGCCGAGGGTCTCCTCCCAGAGCCGGGTGACCTCCCGCTCGCGGTCGGTGCCGGGCGGTACGTGCTCGGTGGTCAGCCGGGGCCGGGGGGCGAGGCCGGCGCCGGGGCCCGCCGTGGCCGGGGTGTCGTCGGGCGCGGCGGGGTCCGTCCGCGCGCCGGGCGCGTCGATCCAGTGGCGCCGGCGGTCGAAGGCGTAGGGAGGCAGCGGCACCCGGCGCGGCGCTCCCGGCACCGGGGGCAGGGCGTGGTCCACGCCCGCGCTCCACAGCCGTCCCAGGGCCTCGGCGAGGACGAAGCCGTCGGACGCCTCGGCCTTGGCGTGCCGCATGGTCGTCACCGTCACCGGCGTGGCGTCGGTGAGCCGGCCGGTGGCCAGCTTGGTCAGGGTGTCGCCGGGCCCGATCTCCACGAGGACGGGGTGCAGCCGGTCCCACAGGGCGGTGATGCCGTCGGCGAACCGTACGGTCTCGCGGGTGTGGTCGAGCCAGTGCCGCACGGAGGTGGCCTGGGCGTCGGTGATCCAGGTGCCGGTGACGTTGGTGACGTAGGGGATGCGCGGCGGGCGCAGGGTGACCTGGCGCAGATGGCTCTCGTAGGCCGGCAGGACCGGGTCGAGGACGTGCGAGTGGGCGGCGACGGGGATGCGCAGGCGCCGGAACGGCACGCCGCGGCGGGCGAGTTCGGCCTCGAAGCGGGTGACGGCGTCGAGGTGTCCGGCGACCGTGCAGGCGCCGGGGCCGTTGACGGCGGCCAGGGACAGGTCGTCGCCGAGCAGCGGCCGGACGTCCTCGGCCGGGGCGGCGACGCCGACCGTGGCGCCGCCGGCGGAGCTGATGAGCCGGATGCGTTCGGTGACCAGGGGCAGCATGTCCTCGAGGTCGATGACGCCGGCCAGGCAGGCGGCCGTGTACTCGCCGAGCGAGTGGCCGATCAGCGCGTCGGGGCGGACGCCGGACTCCATGAGGGTGCGGGCCAGGGCGTACTCGGTGACGACGAGCCCGAGGAACGCGGAGGTGTCGTCGGGGTGGCGCTCCTCGAAGAGGGCGGTGCGCAGGTCGGTGCCGAGGACGGGACGCAGGATGCGGGCGCACTCGTCGACGGTGTCGCGGTAGCCGGGGTGGTCGCGGTACAGCTCCGCGCCCATGCCGGGGTACTGGGTGCCGCCGCCGGGCAGCAGGAACGCCACGCGGGCCGGGTCGTCGGAGACCGGCGGGGTGGCGGGGGCCGCGGAGCGCAGCGCGTCGAGGGCCTCCTCGCGGGAGGCGGCCGTGACGGTGAGCCGGTGGCGCAGTGCGGGCCGGTCGGTGCGCAGGGAGTGGGCCACGTCGTCCAGGCGCAGGCCGGGCCGGCGTTCGAGGTGCCGGGCGAGTGCCTCGGCCTGGCCGCGCAGGGCTCCGGCGGTCCGGGCGGACAGCGGCAGCACCAGGCGGCGCTCGTCCTCGGGCGGGCGCGGTGCGGCGGGCGCGGTGGGCGGTGCCTCCTCCAGGATGACGTGGGCGTTGGTGCCGCCGATGCCGAAGGCGCTGACGGCGGCCCGGCGCGGGTGCTCCCCCTCGGGCCACTCCTCCAGGGCGGTGGGCACGCGGAAGGGGCTGCTGTCGAAGTCGATCAGCGGGTTGGGCCGGTCGAAGTGCAGGCTCGGCGGGATCTGCCGGTGTTCCAGGGCCAGGACGGCCTTGATGAGCCCGGCGATGCCGGCGGCGGCACCCAGGTGGCCGATGTTGGTCTTGACCGAGCCGAGCGCGCAGAACCCGGTCCGCGGGGTGCTGTGCCGGAACGCCTCCGTCAGGGCGGACACCTCGATCGGGTCGCCGAGCTTGGTGGCGGTGCCGTGCGCCTCGATCAGGCCGATCGTGCCGGCGTCGACCTCCGCCTGGGCCTGGGCGGCGAGGATCACCTCGGTCTGTCCGGCGGCGCTGGGCGCGCTGAAGCCGACCTTGCGGCGGCCGTCGTTGTTGACGGCGCTGCCGCGGATGACGGCGCGGATGCGGTCGCCGTCGGCGAGGGCGTCCTCCAGCCGTTTGAGCACGACGGCGCCCACGCCGTCGCCGGAGGAGGTGCCGGCGGCGTCGGCGGCGAAGGCACGGCAGTGGCCGTCGGGCGAGAACGGGCCGTCGGGCACGTGCCGGTAGCCGAGCACGGCGGAGGGGTTGAGGGAGACGGCGGCGGCGAGCGCGGTGTCGCAGCGGTGGTCCAGCAGGTCCTGGCAGGCGGTGTGCACGGCGACCAGGGCGGTGGAGCAGGCCGTCTGCAGGGACACGCTCGGGCCGGTGAGGCCGAGTTCGTAGGAGACGCGGGTGGCGAGGGTGCCCAAAGAGTTGGCGGTGGCCGCGTGGACGAGTTCCACCGAGCCGGGCTGCCCGGCGTAGCGGGGGTGGACGTGGGCCGGGTAGTACCGGCTGTCGCCCGCCCCCGCGTAGACGCCGAACGCCTCGCCCGCCCGGTCGCCGCCGAGGCAGCCGGCGTCCTCCAGGGCGTGGTAGGCCACTTCGAGCAGCAGCCGCTGCTGCGGGTCGACGACGGCGGCCTCGGCGGGGCTGTAGCCGAAGAAGCCGGAGTCGAAGCGGTCGATGCCCTCGACGACCGACGCCATCCGGATCAGGGCCGGGTCGTCCAGGTCGCGCGGGTCGCCGCCCGCCGCGAGGAACTCCTCGTCGGCGACGGGCCGGACGGACTCCCGGCCGGCCGCGAGGTTCTCCCAGAAGGCGTCGAGGTCGTCGGCGCCGGGGAAGCGGCCGGCCATGCCGATGACGGCGACGGCCGGGAACTCGGCGAACTCCTCGTCGTGGGGTGCGGTGGTGTCGTGCACGGCGTGTGCCTCGTCCTCTCCCGGTTCGGTGGTGTGCCGTGTGGTGTCCGTCCCGTCACGCACGGCCCCGGTCCTTTCCGTGCCGTGCGGTACGGCGGGCGCGGGCGGCGCGCTGGCGCTGTGCCTGCTCCTTGGCACGGTCCAGGCCGCTGCGGGGCGGTTCGGCCGGTGCCTGGCCGGGCGAGGGCGCGGTGGCCGCCGCGGGGGTGGTGGCGCCGCGCTGCGCGAGGTGGCGGGCCAGGTCCCGGACGGTGGGGTGCGCGAACAGGTCGACGACCGACAGCTCGGTGCCGAAGGCCCGGTTGACGGCGGTCTGCGCGGTGACCAGGAGCAGCGAGTTGCCGCCCAGGTCGAAGAAGTTGTCGTCCCGGCCGACCCGGTCGCGGTCCAGGACGCCGCGCCACACCTCGGCGAGCCGGCTCTCCAGCCGCCGCCGGTCCTCTTCCGCCTCCGTCCCGTCCGGGCGGGTGCTCGTGCCCGCCGAGCGCAGCGTCCAGGCGTCGGACAGGCCGGCCGCGCGGGCACTGTCGGCCGCGACCCGGTACAGGGCGCCCAGGTCGGTGCCGTCCTCCAGGCCGACGCGCGCGGCCAGGCGCCGGGTCTGGCGCACGGGGGCCGTGACGTGGCTGCGGACCCAGGGCGCGGTGCGGTCGGCGCCGATCAGCAGGTGCGGCTCGTCCAGGGTGCGGGCCAGGTCGAACGAGCGCAGTGCGGCCGGGGTGTCGAGCAGCCGGTAGCCCCGGGCCTCGGTGAGCGCGGTGAGGCCGTAGCCGCGGCTCATGCCGCGCTCGCGCCACATGCTCCAGGCCAGCGACTGCGCGGGCAGGCCGAGGCTGCGGCGGTACACGGCGAGGGCGTCCAGGTAGGCGTTGGCGGCGGCGTAGGCGGCGTTCATGGCGCCGCCGAAGAAGCCGTTCACCGAGGAGAAGGTGACGAAGGAGGCGACCGGGTGGTCGGCGGTGAGCCGGTGCAGCGTCCACGCGCCGCGCGCCTTCGCCGCCAGCGCCCGGCGCCAGGTGGTGGCGTCCAGTTCGCCCACGGGCCGTTCCACGAGCGTCCCGGCCAGGTGCAGCACCGACGTCAGGGGCACGCCCCACGCCTCGGTGGCGGCCTCGACCGCGGCCCGCATCCCGGCTTCGTCGGTGACGTCGGCGCGGGCGTAGCGGACCTCGCCCCGTTCGCGCAGCCGCGGCAGGGCGGCGGCCTCGTCCTGCGGTGTGCGTCCGACGACGAGCAGCCGGGTGCCGGGGGTGCGCAGCAGGTGGGCGGCGAGCTCGGCGCCGACGCCGCCGAGTCCTCCGGTGAGCAGCGTGAAGCCGTCCTGTGCCGGCTGCCCGGCGCGGGACGCGGTCTCGGGCAGGGCTTCGAGGCGGCGTACGTACCGGTGTCCGTCGCGGTAGGCCACCTCCACGCCGTCCGCGGTGACCGTCGCCTCGGCCGTCAGCAGGGCCAGCGGGTCCGTGCCGCCGTCCGGGGGGAGGTCGAGGTGGGTGCCGCGCAATCCGCCCAGCTCCTCGGCCAGCGACTTCAGGAGGGCTCCCGCCATGGCGTGGGCCGGGGCGGGGTGTTCGCCCGGGAGCACGGCCTGGGCGCCCGCCGTGACGTACACGAGGTCGACGGGGCGCCGCGGACCGGGCCGGGCGGCCAGGGCCCGGGCGAACGCGAGCAGTTGCTCCGCGCCCGTGGTGTCGTCCGGCGCCGCCGGTGCGCCGCCCGTGCCGCGCAGTCCAGCGAGGTGCAGGACGGCGTCGACGGGCCGCTGGTCCTCCTCCAGCCGGCTCAGCAGCTCGGCGTGGTCGGACTCCTCGGTAGGCCGTACGCGGTGGTGCGCGGCGTCGATCCGGGTGTACGCGGTTCCCTCGCCGACCACCGTGCACAGGCCTCCGGCGGAGCGCAGCGCGTCGGCGAGCCGCTGCGCGAGGGTGCCGGTGCCGGGGTCGCCGCCCGCCAGCACGAGGGTGTGCCGGCCGGGCGTGGCGGCGCGGGCCTCGGGGCGTGCGGCCCGCTGCCACACCGGTCGCAGGAACCAGTCGGGGACGGTGGCCGCGGTGCCCAGCAGCATCTGGGTGCGGCGCACCTCGTCGTCGAAGTCGCCCGCCTCGAAGCTCTTGCGCAGCTTGGTGCGCTGGATCTTGCCGATCTCGGTCTTGGGGACGGCGTCCTGCGCCACGGGGACGAGGAAGGCCGGGCTGACGCCGATCTCCCGGGTGACCTTGCCGGCGATCTCGCGCAGGGCGGCGGCCGGGTCGGCGGCGGCTTCCGGGGTGAGGTGCAGGAACAGGGCGAGTTCGTCGGTGGGTGAGGAGGGGTCGGTGCGCACGGCGACGGCGGCGGTGAAACTCCGCTCCGCGTACGGCAGTTCCTCGACGCAGGCCTCGATCTCGTGGCTGTAGTGGTTGACGCCGTTGACGATGATGACGTCCTTGGCGCGGCCGGTGATGTACAGCTCGCCGTCGCGCAGGAACGCCAGGTCGCCGGTGTCGAACCAGCCGTCGTCGGTGAACGCCTCGGCGTTGGCTGCCGGGTTGTCGTGGTAGCCGCCGGTCACCGAGGTGCCGCGCACCTGGAAGCGGCCCGCCTCGCCCTCGGTGAGGACCGTGCCCTGCTCGTCGACGATCCGCATGGCGAAGCCCGGGTAGGGCAGGCCGCAGCTCACGAACGTCCCCTCGTCCGGGACGGGTTCGCAGCGCAGGACGGCGTCGGTGACCACGGAGCAGGTCTCCGACATGCCCCAGCCGGGGTGCATCACGTCCTGGGGCAGGCCGAAGGGCTTGAGGGTGTGCAGGAACCGGCGGGCGGCCGAGGCGACGACGACCTCGCCGGCGTTCATCACCAGCCGCATCGGCGACAGGTCCCAGGCCCGGCCGGTGAAGCGGTGGGACTGCTCGGCGAGGAGCCCGAAGGCGAAGTTGGGCGCCCAGGTGACGGTCACCCGGTGCCGGTCGGCGAGGTCCATCCAGCGCAGCGGGTCCTGCAGGATCCAGGGGGTGGGGGCGTGGATCTGGCGGCAGCCCAGGTACACGTCGCGCAGGTGGAACATCACCACGCCGGTGACGTGGTCGAGCGGGATCCAGTTCAGGGAGACGTCGTCCGAGCCGAGCCCGTTCATCTGCTCGGTGGCCGCCGAGCGGGTCAGCACGTTGCGGTGGGTGAGCCGCACCGCCTTGGGCAGGCCGGTGCTGCCGGACGTCATCAGCATCAGCATCAGGTCGTCGGGCCCGGCGGGGTGCCAGTCGTGGTCCTCGGGCGCCTCGCGCAGCGCGTCGGCGGTGGTTATGCGCGGCCCGGGCCAGTCCTGCCGGGCGGCGACCGCGCGCAGCCCGGCCTCGCGGCCCGCGGAGCACACGATCCAGGGCCGGCCGAGCATCCGCCAGATGCCCTCCAGCTTGGTCAGCGCCGCCGAGGGCGTGTCGTAGGAGGCGGGCACGGTCAGCGGGACGGCGACGAAGCCGCCGAGGACGCAGCCCCACAGCACGGCCAGGAAGTCCTCGGTGGCGTCGCACTGGAGGATGACCTGGTCGCCGGGGCGCAGGCCGGACCGGCGCAGCCCGGCCAGGACGCGGGAGGCCTCGGGGATCAGGGAGGCGTAGGTGCGCCGGTGTTCGCTGCCGTCGGCGTGGACGTGGACGATGTCACCGCGGTCCCGTGCCGCGGCGCGGCGCAGCGCCTCGGCCCAGCTCGGCACGGACGGTTCGGTGAGGGCGGGGCCCTCGCTGACGGCCGGGACGGCGGAGGCCGATCCGGCGCGGGCGGCGGGGGCCGCCGCCGTGGTGCGCTCGGGCAGGCCGGTGTGGCGGCGCTCCAGCTCCTCGGGAGCGTTCTCGAGGGTCACCTCGGCCGTGGTGACGCCGGCCACCTGGGCCAGCCGCTCCCGCCACCGTCCGGCGGCCGCACGGTCGACGGCGGGCAGGGCGCGCAGCGCCGTTGCGTCGACGGTGCCGTCCTCGGCTCGGGGCAGTGCGTTGACCGCGGTGACGCGGACGGTGCCGTGGCCCGTGCGGTCCAGGAGGTCCTCGACGCGTTCGGCGGCGTCCGGCCGCCCGGGCACCACGTACAGGCGCGTCGGGGCGTCACCGCTGCCGGGCAGGGCGTGGGCGTCGCGGATGCCCGGCACGGACAGGGCCGCGTCGGCCAGGTCCGCCGGGTCGGTGGCGGCCGGGGCGGGGGTGCGCTCCGGGAGCGCGGGCAGGTCCCCGAGGCGGGCGGCGGGATTCGCGCCGACGGTGCGCAGGACGTCGTGCAGCGCGCGGGCGAACGCCTCGGCGGTGCCCGCGTCGTAGAGGTCGGTGGCGTACTCGACGTGCAGGGTCAGACCGTCGGGGACGCCCTCGGGGTCGTGGTTCTCCAGGACGTCCACGAAGAGGTCGAACTTGGCGGTGCCCGTGGCAGTGGGCCGCAACGGGGTGCGGTCGCCGTCGAGTTCGAGGACGGCGGGCGCGTTGTTCTGCAGGGCCAGCATCACCTGGAACAGGGGGTGCCTACCGGGCGTGCGGGGCGGGTTGAGGTCCTCCACCAGCCGGTCGAAGGGCAGGTCCTGGTGGTCGAGGGCGGCCAGGTCGGCGGTGCGCAGCCGGCCGAGGAGGTCACGGAAGGCGGGGTCGCCCGAGGTGTCGGCGCGCAGCACCAGCGTGTTGGTGATCAGGCCGATCAGGGGGTCGAGGCCGGGTTCGGTGCGGCCCGCGACGGGGGTGCCGAGGACGATGTCCTCGCCTGCGCCGCAGCGGGTGAGCAGGGCGCTGACGGCGGCGTGCAGCACCATGAACAGGCTGGCGCCCTCGCGGTCGGCCAGGCGCAGCAGGTCGCGGTGCAAGGCGGCGTCGACGGTGGCCTCGACGTGCGCGCCACCGCCGCGCGGCGCGCGGGGACGCGGCCGGTCGCCGGGCAGGGTGCACTCCTCGGGCAGGCCGTCCAGCGCGGTGCGCCAGTGGGCGGTGAGCCGCTCCAGCCGGCCCGGCCCGTCCGGGCCGGGGGCCAGCAGGGCGCGCTGCCACAGCGCGTAGTCGGCGTACTGCGTCGCGAGCGGGGTCCAGTCGGGTGCCCGTCCGGCCCGGCGGGCGGCGTAGGCGGCGCTCAGGTCGGCGGCGAAGGGGCCGAGCGACCAGCCGTCGGCGGCGCTGTGGTGCAGGACGAACAGCAGGACCCGCTCGGTGCCGGTGCCCAGCAGCCAGGCCGCGAGGGGGCTTTCGGCGGTCAGGTCGAAGCGGTGCCGCAGCGCGGTGGTGACATGCGCGGCGGTCTCCGCGGCGGGGCACTCGACGTGCCGCAGCACCGGCCGCAGCTCCCCCGGCGCCAGGATCCGCTGGTACGGCACCCCGTCGTGCTCGGCGATCACCGTCCGCAGGCTCTCGTGGCGGTCGGCCAGGTCGCCGAGGGCGGCGCGGAGCGCCTCGGTGTCGAGGCCGGTCCCGGCCGGGACGAGGAGCGGGATGTTGTAGGTGGCCGCGCCCTCGTCGAGCCGGTTCAGGAACCACATGCGTTCCTGCGCGAAGGACAGCGGAACCCGCTGCGGGCGCTCGGCCGCCCCGAGGGCCGGCCGGGGCAGGGCGCCGTCCGCCTGCACGGCGAGCCGCTCCGCGAGGGCGGCCGGGGTCGGCGTCTCGAACAGGGCGGTGATGGGGACCTCGGCGCCGGTCTCGTGCCGCAGGCGGGCCAGCAGCCGGGTGGCGAGCAGGGAGTCGCCGCCCAGGTCGAAGAAGCCGGCGTCCACGCCCACCGTGTCCCGCGGCAGTTTCAGCACGTCCTCGAACAGGGCGCACACCAGGGCCTGTTGCGGTGTGGTGGGGCGGGTGCCGGACGCGGCGGCGGTGAAGTCGGGGTCGGGCAGGGCCTGCACGTCGAGCTTGCCGTTGGCGGTCAGCGGCAGGGCGTCCACGGGGACGCAGGCGGCCGGGACCATGTGCTCGGGCAGGTGCGCGGCGGCATGGGCGCGCAGGTCGGCCGGGCCCGCCGGGGCGTCGCCGGAGGGAACGGTGTAGGCGACGAGGTGCAGGGCGCCGTTCGCGGCGCGGCGGGGCACGACGGCGGCGCGGGCGACGCCCGGGTGGGCGGCGAGGACGGCCTCGATCTCGCCGGGCTCGACGCGGAAGCCGCGCAGCTGTATCTGGGCGTCGGCGCGGCCGAGGTAGTCCAGGGTGCCGTCGGGGCGGCGCCGGGCCAGGTCACCCGAGCGGTACATGCGGGTGCCGGGCGGACCCCAGGGGTCGTCGGCGAAGCGTTCGGCGGTCTGCTCGGGCCGGTTCAGGTATCCGGGGGCGACGCCGGCGCCGGAGACGTACATCTCCCCCGTCGCGCCGGGCGGCACCGGGCGTCCTCCGGCGTCCAGCAGGTGGACGCGGAGGTCGGCGAGCGGGGTGCCGACGACGCTGCCGCGGCGCGGGTCGTCCAGATCGGCCCGGGTGAGGCGGTGGTGGGTGACGTGCACGGTGGTCTCGGTGATGCCGTACATGTTCACCAGCGCCGGGTGGTCCAGGCCGTGCCGGTCGGCCCAGGGCCGCAGCCGGGCCGGGCGCAGGGCCTCCCCGCCGAACACGACGTAGCGCAACGCGCCGGTGTCACCGCCGTGTTCGAGGTCGGCGTCGACGAGCTGCTCGAACGCGGAGGGTGTCTGGTTGAGGACGGTCACGCCCTCGTGGTGCAGCAGGCGCAGGAAGTCGCGCGGCGAGCGGCTGACGGCGTACGGCACGACGACGATCCGGCCGCCGTGCAGCAGGGCGCCCCAGATCTCCCACACGGAGAAGTCGAAGGCGTAGGAGTGGAACAGCGTCCACACGTCGTCGGCGCCGAAGTCGAAGTGCTCGGCCGCGGCGGCGAAGAGGCGTACGACGTTGGCGTGCGGCACGGGCACGCCCTTGGGGCGGCCGGTGGAGCCGGAGGTGTGGATGATGTACGCGGTGTCGGACGGGCTGACGGGGCCGTGCCGTTCGGCGTCGGTCACGTCGGCGTCCGAGCGCCCGGCGAGGTCCGCGGCCACCTGCGGATCGTCCAGCAGCACGGCGGGGACGGCGTCCTGGGCGAGGTGGGCGTGGGCGCGCTCGGTGACGAGGACGACGGGGGCGGCGTCCTCGACGACCAGCCGCAGCCGCTCGGCCGGCTGGCCCGGGTCCAGGGGCAGGTAGGCGGCGCCGGTCTTGAGCACGGCCAGCAGGGCGGGCAGCAGCCGTATGCCCCGCTCCAGGGCGAGCGCCACCACCCGGCCGGGGCCCGCGCCGTGTGTCGTCAGCAGCCGGGCGAGCCGGTTGGCCTCGGCGTTGAGCTCGGCGTACGTGAGCCGTTCGTCCCCGCAGCCGACGGCGGTCCGGTCGGGCCCGGCCGCCGCCCGCTCCTCGAACAGTTCCGTGAGGGTCCGCTCGGCCGGGAAGGTGCGCACGGGCGTGTCGCGGGGGTGTTCGCCCGGCAGCAGGAGGTCCAGATCGCCCAGCGGCGTCGTCGGCTCCGCCTCGGTCAGGCGGCGCAGCAGGGCGAGGAACCGGTCGCGGTGCAGGGTGAGTTCGTCGTCCTCGTACAGGGCGGGGTTGGCGTCGAAGGCGAGCCACAGTCCGCCCGGCCGGGCGCCGGGGCGCACGGAGATCTGGAGGTCGTCGACGGCCCCGCCGGACAGGTGGTGCCAGGTGGTGGGGTGCCCGCCGAAGACGGGGGACTCGTCGAACGGCACGATGTTGAGCACCGGCCCGTACAGCCGGCGCCCGGTGCCCAGCAGGCCCAGGTCGCGCCGGAGGAACTCGCCCCGGTAGCGCTGGTGGCGGCGCAGGGCCTCCAGTTCACCGGCGACGGCCCCGGCCAGGTCCGCGACGGGGGTGCCGGGGTCGGCGGCCACCCGCAGCGGCAGGACGTCGGAGGCGGTGCCGGGGGTGCGCAGGGCGGCACCGCCGAGACGGCTCATGGTGGCCAGGCCCAGCACCAGGTCGCCGGCGCCGGTCATGCGGTGCAGGTAGGCGGCGGTGGCCGCGGTCAGCAGGTCGGTGCGCCGGACTCCGAGGCGGGCCGCGGCGGCGTCGAGGGCGTCGGTCTCGGCGGGCGTCAGCTCGGCGGTGCGGCGCAGGAAGGGCGCGGTGGGCGCCGCGGTGCGGGAGGTGAGCCGGGCGGGCTCCGGCAGACCGGCCAGGCGCCGCGCCCAGTGGTCGCGGTCGCGGGCGTACCGCTCGGAGGCGCGGTAGGCCGTCTCCTCCTCCTGGAGGCGGCTCACGGGCGCGAAGCCGCAGGGCTCCGGTTCCCGTCCCTCGGCCAGGGCGTTGTACGTCTCGGCGAGGCGGCGTCCGAGGAGCTTGTAGCTGTAGCCGTCGAGCAGCAGGTGATGGGCCCTCAGCAGCCACAGGTGCCGGTCGGGGGCGAGGGTCAGCAGGGTGTGCGCGAACAGCGGGCCCTTCTCCAGGTCCACGGAGGTGGCGAGTTCGGCGCGGACGTGGGCCCAGGCGGCGGCCTCGGGGTCGGGGGCGCCGCCGACGTCCACCCGGTGCAGGGGCCAGTCGTCCGCGTCCGGCGCCGGGTGGCAGCGGGGGCCGTCGTCGGTGTCGGTGAAACGCAGGGCGAAGGTGTCGGCCTCGGCGACGGTGCGCCGCAGCGCGGTCTCGAACAGGGCGATGTCGAGGGGCCCGTGGATCTCCACGGCCTCCGCGGTGTTGTACGCGGCGCTGTCCGGTGCGAGCCGTCCCGCGTACCAGAGGCCCTCCTGGGCCCCGGACAGCGGTCGACGTGCGTCCTCCTGGAGTGACATAGCACAACCCTCACGTGGCAAGCCGTAATGTCCCGGACGGCGAAGGCCCGGCCGGATCGGACGGGTGCGGCCGTCCCCGTGCGGCCGGTGGCTACGCGCCGGGCCAGCCCGCAGGGCGGGGAAGGAGGCCGCACGCCGAGGGCAGGGGGATCACCTCACCTGCCCCGGTTTCACGGCACAGCACGGTGGTCCACCGGGATCTGCGGAGTCAAGGTGAACCGGGCTCGCGGGCTTAGATTCAAGGGTTTCCCTGAATTTCAGGAGGCCGGGGAGTGTGTGCCGCGCGTCAACTTCTAGGGAAAACACGCGACTTTCCCGCGTGCCGCGCTCTCGGCTGGATTCGGCCGCGGTCGCCCGTGCACTCTCGAAAGGCCCCGACCTCCCCGCGGACCGCCGCGGTGGCCGAGATGTCCCGGGGCCGTGGACGTCCGGAACGAACGACGGAAAGAAGGCTGACGGCATGCACCGTGTGCTGTGCCCGGTCGAGACACTGTACGTGGGCCAGAGAAGCAGGGCCGTGCTGTCCTGCACCCTGCGCGGACCCGTGGACGTCGCGGCACTGACGGCCGCGTTCGATGCCACGACGGAGGCGAACCCGCCGCTGCGCTCCCGCATCGAGCAGGACGGCGCGGGCCATGTGCTGCGCGTCCTCGGTGCGGATGAGCGGCCCCGGCTGCTCACCCGTACCGGCGACCCCGACGGGGCCTACGCGGCGGAGCTGAACAGGCCGCTGCCGGTCGGGGGCCCGCTGAGCCGTGCCGTCCTGGTCAGCGCTCCGGACGGGCAGAGCCACCTGTTCGTGCTGGTGGTGGACCACACCATCACCGACGGCCACAGCAGCATCGCCCTGCACAACGCACTGTGGGACCGCTACCGGGCCCTGGTCGACGGCGAGTCCACGGCCGGCGAGTCCACGGCCGGCGCCGCCGAGGACGGCCTGCCGCAGTGGCCCGAGCCGGTGAGCCGGCTGCTGCCCCCGGCCGACGACGCCGACACGGCTAAGTACCTCGACGGCCGTCTGGACGCGATACGCCGGCACCCGGTGGAACTCGTCCCGTACGACGCCGCCGTCGACGGCGCGACCGGCCCGGACGGGCACATCGAGGTGCGCAGGCTGACCCTGGAACCGGAGCTCACCTCACGACTGCGCCGGACGGCGCGCGCCTCGGGCGTCTCCGTGCACGCCCTGATCGCCGCGACGCTGCTGATCACGGCCCGGCGGCGGCTGGCCGGGGACGAAGGGGCGCGCACCCTGGGCTGTCTCTCCCCCGTCGACCTGCGCTCCCGGCTGTCCCCGCCGGTGCCCGTGTCCGCCCTGGTCCCGGCGGTCACCACGCACCTGCAGACCCTGGACGTGTCCGTGGCCTCGGAGCCGCTGGAGCTGGCCCGGGCCGTGCACGCCCGCCTGGGCGACTTCCTCTCCCGCGGCGACCACTTCCACGAGATGCGCATCACGCCGGAGATCCCCCGCAACCCCCTGCTGCAACTGGCCACGGTGATCGCCACCAACATGGGCGTGGTCCCCGGCCCGCGGCTGCCGGAGGGGCTGCGTGCGGTCGACGTGCGGCTGGTGCCGGCCCGCGAGCACTACTTCCCGCAGGCGGGACGCAGCCCGGTGATGGCGTGCGTCGTCTCCTTCGAGGGCCGGCTCTCCATCGAGTTCCCGCACCACACCGCCTGTTACAGCCCGTCCTTCATGCGGGAGTTCCGCGACGACGTGCGGGCCGGGCTGCTGCGCTTCGCGGACGCGGCGGAACCGGAGACCGCCCGGGCCGCCACCGGCTGAGCACGGCCCGTCCGCCCCCACCCCCCGCCCGCCCGGCTGTGTAAGGAACCTCAGTCCGTCATGACGACCGTCAGCGAACTCCCCTCTCCCCTGACGCTGCTCCCCCGAGCCCAGGCGGGCGACGAGCACGCGATGAACCATCTGCTGACCGCCATCACGCCGTACGTGGCGCGCATCTGCAGGTCCATCACCCACGACGACGGGGCCGACGCCACGCAGGAGGCACTGCTCGCCGTCTACCGCGGCCTGGGTTCCCTGCGCGAACCGGCGGCGTTCTACGGTTGGGTGCGCTCGGTGACGGTTCGCGAGGCCGTGCGCACCGCCAAGCGCTACGGCTCGGAGAGCTGCTGCTCCGAGGTGGACTCGCAGGAGGAGACCAACCCCCTGGACGCGGTGCACATCAGCGACGTGCTGGAGCGTCTGTCCCAGGCGCACCGGCAGGTCCTCACCCTGCGTGCCTACGGGCTCAACGAGGAGGAGATGGCCGAGGTGCTCGCGCTGCCCGTGGGCACCGTCCGCTCCCGTCTCTTCCGGGCCCGCCGCCGGTTCCAGGAGGCGTGGCAGCCTTCGGCGGCATGAGACCGGAGCCCGGC
This sequence comes from Streptomyces sp. DT190, assembly GCF_049846985.1. NCBI lineage: Bacteria > Bacillati > Actinomycetota > Actinomycetes > Kitasatosporales > Streptomycetaceae > Streptomyces > Streptomyces sp. DT190. The sequence continues at coordinate 195,877 of NZ_JBNCNM010000011.1, forward strand.
CCTCCGGGGCCGGGCCGGTACGACGGCGGGCGGGGGGGGGGGTGGGCCCCCCCGCCCCCCCCCCGGGCCCCACACGCCCCCGTGCCCACCAACCCACCCCGGGCGGGGGGGCCCCCCGGGGGCCCAGCCCCCCCGCGGA
>NZ_JBNCNM010000011.1:196025-284776 GCF_049846985.1 Streptomyces sp. DT190
GGGCGCTGGGGGGGGGCGCCCGGGCCGGGGGGGGGGGGGGGGGCCGGGGGGGGGGGGGGGGGGGGGCCCCCCCCCCCCCCCGCCGCGCGGGCCCGAACAGGCCCCGTTCCGCACTACCGCACGCGGTCCGGGAGGACACGCGGGGGCCACTGCCCCGCGGCGAACATCCCGAGCGCGTGCGCCCGCGCCACCAGGGCGGGCCGGTTGGGGGCGTCGAAGCGCCGCAGCATCTGACCGACGCGGTACTCGATGCCCTGACGGCTCAGATACAGACGGGAGGCCAACTGCACCGTGGACTCGCCACTCGCGACACCTTCGAGGACCTGCGCGTCGAGGGCGCTGAGCACGGGCCCGCCGGTGACCGTCTCCTCGGTCCGGCGCAGGAACACGACGACGCCGACCATCTCGCCCGAAGGCTGCCTGACGGCGATACCGGTGATTTCGGCGGGGAAATTCCGGCCTGCGCCGTCCCGGCCCGTCACTCTTTCCCTGAATCGCCGGCTACGCCCCGACGAAAGCGCGGTGAACTGCTCCCGCAATTGGCCGGGAACCGGGGACCGCAGCAGTTCGAGGAGGCCGCGTCCGCATATCTCGTCGGCGTTCAGGCCGAATTGGCGGGCGAATTCGGGTTCCGCGGCCGTGACGGACAGGTCCCGGGGGGAGACGTGGGCGGTGCAGGTGGCCGCCGGGGTGGCTGTGTCCGGCGCGTCGATGAGGTCGCGGCGGGCCGGGACAGCCGGAGCGGCGGTCTTGTTCTTGCGGGGCGAGGCGTCGGGGAAACTCGTGGTCGCCACGGACGTACCGTCCTTCTTCCTGCGCGTGGGGGGCTGGGAAGGGTGAGCGGACGCGGAGCGGACCGATGCGCTGTGCCTGGGTGTCGGCGAGCGCCCGGTGACGGCGTGCACCACCTCGTCGGTGGCGGGGGCCGGGTGTCCGCGTCGCTCCGGGCCGGCGGTCGCCGGGTGCCCGGAAGGTTGAGGGTGAGCAGAGGAAGCGGTGCCGAGGCGACCGTCATCCGTCACGGGGATAACGTTGTCATGACCATTCGATCCCGAAGGGCGATCCCGTCGGCGGACCGCCGGACGGCGGGACGGGCGGACCGTAAGCCCTGCCGTGGCCGGATGCCCGTTCGGGCAGTGCGCAGCACGAAAACCTCCACGCGACGAAGAGGGGATCGTTTGAGGGGTTCGCCTTCGAGACTAAGGGGAGGCAACCCCTGAGGCAAGAGTTTGTCAGGTGAACTCGGCAACTCGTCAACGGTCGTGCAATCGGGCCCTTTTCGGGCACCGAGAACCCCCGATACAAACAATCCCGGCGACGCGGGACACCGCTTCCGGAATGCGCGGTCGACCGCCTTAAACAGCTTGTCGCACCCTTGCCGCGCTCCCTAAGGTGAGGGCAACCCACGCGCCCGATCGGGCAAACGGAACCGCGGATACCGTGCCGGCCGGGCCACCGAACCCGAGGAGGGAGATGCTGGAGCAGCCGCAATTCGGCCGTCGGCTGAAGAGGCTCCGGGTGGCACGGGGCCTGAGCCAGGCCGACGTCGTCGGCGACGGCATGTCGACGGGGCACCTGTCCCGCCTGGAGTCCGGCGATCGGCGTCCCACCGAGCGCACCGTGGCCTATCTCGCCCAGCGGCTCGGCGTCGAAGCGTCCGACCTGACCGGCCCGTCGGACGGCAGGTCCCTGACCGGGGTGCTGGCAGCCGTGGCCTCGGCGCCCCCCGGGACGGACGGTACGGCCGCTCTCAGCCGCGCGGTCGACGAGGACCCGGGCGAGGATCCCGCCGCCCGCTGGCAGGCACTGTGGCTGCTGAGCCGCGCGGCGCACCGCGTCGGCGACTACGAGCTCGAGCGCACCCGGCTGCTCCAACTCGTCGCGTTGAGCCGCCTGTTGGAGGCACCGGACCTCCGCACCCGGTCGCTCGTGCGGTACGCCCGCTGCACCCGCGCCCTGGGCGACATGCGCACGGCGGAACCGGCGGCCGTGGAGGCGCTGTCCGTCGCCCGCGCCGCTCAGCTGTGCGTGGCCGACACGCTGGCCGCCCTGCTGGCGCTCATCGGCATCGAGACGGAAGTCGGCCGGTGGGAGGCCGCCTCCCGGCACGTCGAGGAACTGGAACGCGAACTGCTGCCCCGGGCCCCGGCGGCGCAGGCGGCCGAGGCGTTGTGGACGGCCGCCGTGGTCAGCAACCGGCAGGGCGACGACGCGACCGCCCTGGCCAGACTGGACAGGGCCCTGAGCCTCCTCGACGGCGGCGAGGACCTGACCCTGTGGGCCGGGTTGCGGGCCGCCGCCACCGAGGCGGCGCTGCAGATGTCACCGCCCCGGGTGGCCGCCGCCGAGCGCTGGCTGGCCGAGGCCGCCGCCGTCCTCGACCTCATCGGCACTCCCGCGCAGCTGCAGGAACTGCGCGCGCTGCAGGCGCACCTCGCCTTCGCGCAGGACCGGCTGGACGACGCCCGCGCGCTGAGCCGGGCCGTGCTGTCCGAGGAGGACCTGCGGCTGCCCTACCGTGACCGGGTGCGGCTGTCGGTCCTCGACGGCCGGCTGACGATCCTGGCGGGCCGGGTCGAGGAGGGTGTCGCCGCCCTGCGACGACTGGCACGCCAGGCGACGGAGTCCAGGAACCTCGACCTCGCGGCCCACGTCTGGCAGGTCCTGGCCACGACCCTGGCGCCCGACGCCCACTCCCCCGGGCACACCGCCACGGACCCCCTGGCGGGACGGCTGCGGATGCCGGCGCGGCTGCGCCTCCCGAGCGGTCCGCACACGCCATGCGTCTGACGGCGGCCCAGACCCGGCGCCCGGGCCTGGGCCGCCGGGCCGGCATGAAAGCCGCACCGGCGGGGCAAACGGCTTCTCTGAGCTGGGGAGGAAGCAATGAGCATGACGAAGCAGCCCGCCGAGCAGGAAGGCGAGAACACCCCGTGCCGCGCGCGGCACGACGGTCCGGAGGGCAGGACCGGTGACGGGGAGGGCGAGTCCGCGGAGGAACGCGTCAACAGACGCTGGAACGAGATGCTGCAGGAGACGCGGGTCACCCAGACCGGTGTGCAGATCCTCTTCGGCTTCCTGCTCAGCGTGGCCTTCACCCCGCTGTTCAGGGAGCTGGAAACCCTGGACCGCGCCATCTACGTCACCACCGTGGTGCTCGGGGCGTCGGCCACCGGAACGCTGATAGCCCCCGTCTCCATCCACCGCTTCCTGTCCGGTCAGCGCATGAAGGACGAGGTGGTCGAGACGGCCGGGCGCCTGATGATGTGCGGCATGGTCCTGCTCGCCCTGACCATCGGCTGCACGCTGCTGCTGATCCTGCGCTTCGTCGTGCCCGGCGTGTTCGCCGAGGTGCTCGCGGGCGGTGTCATGCTGTGGTTCGGCGTCTGCTGGTACGCCCTGCCGCTGTACCTGCGGCGCCGGGGCGAGCGGCGCTCCCGCGCGACGAAGGCTTGAGGGCCGGGCGAGCCTGCCGCACCCTTGGGGGGCCGCGACAGTGGTGGGCCCCCGCCGCTGGTGGGGGCGGGGCCGGCGCTCAGGGAGTTCGTCCCCGCCGCTCAGGGAGTGAGGCCCGGCCGCTCAAGGAGTGCGGCACAGCGCCTCAGGGGTGGCGGCGCAGGCCGCCGGGCTGCCGTACACCGCGTAGGCCAGCCAGGTGGGGTCACCGCCGTGGTCGCGGATCGCGCGCCGTGCGCTCAGGGACGCCTGGCCCAGGTTCTGGCCGCGGCCGACCAGATGCTCGTAGAAGGTGTCGGCGAACAGCAGGGCGGTGTCGGACCGCACGGGCCACAGCGTGCCGATGAACGCCCCGGCGCCGGCCCGCAGGAACTGCGGCGCCCAGCCCAGGCTGGTGGAGAACCAGTCGATCTCGCCGGCACTGCGGCAGGCGTTGAAGAAGACCAGCGGGTGGGTGGTGCGCAGGGCCTCGGAGTGGGTCGCGTAGGCGAGATCGATCGGGTCGAACGGGCCGTCCGCCATCGTGACGCGGGAGCCCGCGGCGGTGAAGGCGTTGTGGCAGGCGAAGTGCAGCAGCCCGTCGAGCCCTTCGTCGATGAGGTCGCTCACGGCCGCACGACGGGTGAGGGTCCCGCCGTCGGCCACGGACGAGCCGAGCCTGGCCCGCAGGGCGAGCACCTCGCGCTCGGCTTCGGGGGGTGAGCCCGGTGGCACCACGAACGCGGCCGAGGCCAGCGACAGTTCGCGCACCCGGTCCTGGCCGAAGACGCGGCGGACCACGGGCAGCCACTCCGCGAGGAAGCCGTCGCCCTCCCGCTCGCCGTCCAGGGGGTACAGCAGCTCCCACGGGACGGCATCGTGTTCGCCGATGACGGTCAGGGCGGTGACACGCCCGGCCTCCGCCCAGAACTGCTGCCGCACGGCGTCGGGCACCGCCGTCGCCCACAGCTGCACCCCGAGGTTGACCAGGCGCCGGCGGGCCCGGCGCTGCTCCGCGCCCGGCCCGGCGGCGGCCGCGAGGTGCCGGAGCTCGTCGTAGATCCGCTCCCGGGCGGCGTGGGAGTCGCCGGCGAGGAGGCGGAAGGACTCCGGGGCGTAGGTGGTCTCGCCGAGGAGCTGGAAGCTGTAGGCACCGTCCGCGCCCTTGAGGACCTGCAGCGTCACCTCTCCCGGGTCGAACGCGAGCGTGGTGAGGGGTGCCGTGCGCGGCGGGCCGTCCCGGGCCGGTGTGCCGGGCTGCACCGAGACCTGGGCACGCAGTTCGCCGAGGAAGGTCCCCTTGTGGAAGGCGCGCACGGTGACGGTGTGCAGTCCCGGTGTCATGGTGCGCAGGCCGAACTGCAGCCAGGGCGAGTCCTGATCCGGGGGGACGGTCAGTTCCTGCTGCAGGTCTCCCAGGGCCAGCAGACCGGGGGCGTGCACGGTGACGAGGAGCCGCGCTCCCCCCGCCGGGACGGGGAACCCGCGCAGGGCGACGGCAGGGCCCGTCGAGGCCTGCCGCGTAACCCGCACGTGCAGGGGCACCTCCCGTCCGGGAGGTGCCTGTTCGACCAGTTCCGCCTCCAGGAAGCGCGGCTGCGCGCCGTCCGCGGCAGCGCCCGTGTCACCGGGCGCGGGCGCGCCGTCCAGCGGAAGGCCGTGCGCTCCCGCCACGACCTCGTGCCCGCGCGCACCGGGGGGCCGGACCACGTGGACCGTCCGGGTCGACCGGGTCTCCAGGGTCATCTCGTCGGCGGCCTCGACCCCGGGCCGCAACCGGACGGTGCCCGTCGCCGCGTCGACCACCTCGACCACCCTGGCCAGCAGCCGCCCGGTGGTCTCGTTCCCCAGCGCGCCGGCGAGCTGAACGGCCCGGCCCAGTTTGGCCCGCGCCCCGTCGTCGTCGCCGGCCCGGCGGGCGTCGAGGCCCTCCTGGATCGCCGCGGCCAGTTCCGCCTGTCCCGTGTAGTGCGCCACCCGCGGATGGAACGCGGCGACCGCCGCGGTGTCGTCGGTCCACGTCGCCCGGACCAGGCCCTGGGCCAAGGGCCGTGGACTGCCGTCGCTCTCCGGGGCGACCACCGAGACGCGGGCGGCCAGCATCTCCTGGCCGAGCTCCGCCGCCGGGACACGGAGGCGGATGTGGTACTCACGCGACTCGTCGCCCCAGGAGCCCGTGGGATAGTCACCGACGCGCGTGCCCGCCGGGGCGCGCCGGTCCGTCAGGTCCTCGACGACGGGCGCGACCTGCCGGACGAAGACGATCTCCGCGCCGACGGGCGTCCACAGGCGCAGCGCCACGTCGGCGACCTCCTTGCCCGTCGCCCTGCGCATCAACCGGGTGAAGTCGTCCACCAGTTCCGCCGGATCGGCGACGATGTCGGCGCTGCCCAGCAGCGCCGAGGCGATGCCGGTGACCTCCTTCACCTCCCAGTCCGTCCCCACTCCGCGCACGTCGCAGGTGAACCGTCCCGAGCAGGCGTCCAGAGCGGCCCTCAGGTCCGCGGGCGACTCGTGTTCGTCGCGCCCGTCCGTGAGCAGGATCCCGTGCCGGATGCTCACGTCCGCGGAGTGCAGCAGCTGGTCGGCGAGGCGTAACCAGGTGCCGATCGCGGTGCCCCCGCCCGGGGCGAGCCGGTGCACCGCCTGTCCGGCCTCCGCCCTGGTGCGGGCGTCGGCCACCGCGAGGGCGCCACCGCCCGGATACGCCTGCGTGGCCCGGTGCGTACCGGCCACGACGGCGAACCGCACGCCGTCGCGCAGTGTGTCGATCGCGGCGGCCGTGGCCTCCCTGGCGGCGCGCATCTTGCCCGGTGGATGGGCCATCGACCCGGAGCAGTCGACCATGATCACGACTGCGGCTCCCGGGCCGGACGCCGCGCGGAACGGGTACGGGGCGGGAGTTGCGGTGCCGTCGGCGGTCGCCGTGACCGTGACGATGGCGTCGACCTCCCGGCCGCCCTCCGGCAGATGCTCGTTCTGGTGGACGCCGACGGTGAACCGCGCAGGGGACGCCGTCGAGAAACTGGCCATGTGTCCCGCTCCCCCTCGCCACTCCCGCACGGTCCTCGGGTGACCTCGGGCCGCCGGACCCGGTCGTGCGGTCCCGTCGCCTGGTGGTCATGCCCGTGGCCTCACCCAGCCATGCTCCCGCTCACCGTCGCTCGGACCGCCCGGGCCCGGTCCCCGCCGTCGAAGCGGCGCCGGGCGCGTCGCAGGACGCCGGCCGACGGCCGTCGGCCCGGTGAGCATACCGGGACGCCGGTGACGCGCCGCACGGGTGCTCCCGGGGCCGGGCCGCTCCCCCACGGTCAACTGCTCGTCCTTGCACGGTCATTCCTTCGTCCCGCAGTCCTCCGTCGTTCCTTCGTCCCGTCGTTCCTTCGTCCCGCAGTCCCCCGTCATTCCTTCGTCCCGATCGCGTCCACCGGGCGGACGCGCAGCATCAGACGGGTGGGCAGCATCGCGCCGGCCATGGCCAGCAGCGCCGTCGATCCGACGATCGCGAGCCAGCCGAGCGGCGGCACGGCCGGAACCGGTCCGCCCGTCAGCGCCAGGGCGACCAGGGCCAGGGGCGGCACCGCGAGCAGCGTGCCCAGGACCCCTCCGACCGCCACCACCGCGAAGCTCTCCCGCCGTACCATCCCCAGCACCTGGGCCCGGCTGCTGCCGGTCAGTCTCAGCAGCGCGAACTCCCTGCGCCGGGAGGCGGTGTTCATCGCCTGCGTGTTGACGACGGTGAGGGCGGTGTACGCGAGGATGACCCCGACCACCACGTAGTTCACCCATGCCACGGCCCGCTGCTCCGCCACTTGTGCGTCGGCGGCCAGTGCGCCGCTCGGCGTGGCCCCCGGATAGGCCCGTGCCAGCGCGGACAGTGCGCGCGCGGTGTCGCCGCCGGCGCCGGCGCCCGACCGGACCAGCACCGCCTGGTCCAGGCCCGCCGTGGTGTGGGACAGCAGCAGGTCGTGGTCGAAGGTGAGGTCGGCGAAGCCGAGTCCCCGCCCGTACACGGCGATCACCTCGCCGGTGAAGGGCGTGCCGTCCCCGAGGTACAGCCGGGCCCGGTCGCCGACACCCAGTCCCAGCCAGGAGGCGGCCGTGGTGCTGAGGGCGACCGTGTCCGGGGCCAGGGCGGAGAGGTCTCCGTCCCGTTCGTCCAGGTCGACGGTGGCGGAGAGGGCCGCGGGCCGCAGTCCCTGCGCGGTCAGCGAGACGGTCTCCTCCGTGCCGAGCAGCGACCCCACGCCGATCGCCTTGGAGCGGACCACACCGGTGGCGGCCGTCACCCCCGGCAGTTCGGCGGCCCGGCGCGCGAACTCCGGTGACATGCCGGCGGGCGCGGTGACCACGTGGTCGGCGACGGTGCCGGAGCGTATCTCGTCGGCGGACCGGCCCAGTTGGGTGGTCTGGGTGAAGACGACCGTCGCGGCGAAGGACACCGCGAGGACGATCGGGGTGATCGCAGCCGCTGTCCGGGCGGCCCCGGCACGTGAGTTGACGGCGGCGAGCCAGCCGGTGACACCGGTCCGGTCCATCAGCGGTGCGAGGACGTTCGTGGCGGCGCGGGCGATCAGCGGTCCGAGGACCGCGGCGGCGATCACGAGCAGCAGCACGAGGGAGTTGGCCAGTCCGACGAGGGTGAGGAAGTCGGTGCGGTAGCCGAGGCCGAGGCCCAGCGCGGACACGGCCAGCGCGAGCAGGACACCGCCGGTGATCAGGCGGCCCCTGCCGAGGCCCGCCGGTTCGGCCGCGGCCTCGCGCAGCGCCTCGGTGGGGCGGACCCGGGCGGCCCGCCGGGCGGCGACGGAGGTCGCCGCCACCGCGGTCAGGACGGTGACGCCGACGGCGGTGAGGAACGGGAGCGGGCCGATGACCGGCCGGAAGTCCGGCGGCACCAGGCCCCGTCCGGCGAACTGCCCGCTCAGCCAGTGGACGACTCCGACGCCGAGCGGGCAGCCGAGGACACCCGCGACGAGGCCCGCCACCGCCGACTCCGCCGTGATCATGCGGTACAGCTGCCCGGGGGTGGTGCCGATCGCGCGCAGCAGGGCCATCTCGCGACGTCGGTGGCGGACGGCGAGGGACGTCGTGGCGCACAGCACGAACACGGCCACGAGCAGGACGTTGCCGCCGATGGCGGTGGCCAGTCCCACCAGGTTGGCCGCGCCGACGGCGATGTCGGTGAACTCCGCCTCACCGCGTGCGGCCCCCGTGTACACGGCCGCGTGGTGTCCGGCCAGCACCCGTTCCAGGGCGGGCGCCACCGTGGCGGGCGCGGTGCCGGGCGTGGTGAACACCCCGAACGCGTCGGCGGAGGCACCGGAGTGGGGTGCGAGCCGCTGCATCGCGGCTCCGGAGACGTAGAGGACCGCCTGGCGGGGCGTGCGGTCCCGGTCCAGGGCCACCAGTCCGGCCACCCGGAAGGTGAGCGGGGTGGAGGCGGTCATGAGCCGGACGGTGTCACCGGTCCGTACCCCGGCGCGTGCCGCGAGGCGGGTGTCCAGGACGGCCTGGTGGGCCCCCTGGGGGCCGCGCCCCTCGGTGAGGCGGAAGCCGCCCAGGACACGGCTCGACCAGGTGTGCGCCTGTGGCAGGGACCCGTTGGCGCCGGTGACGGCACCCTCTGCGGCCGGCAGACGCACCGTGACGCGGCGGTCGGGCACCACCGACGCGACCCCGTCGACCGCGGCGAGGTCGCGGGCCAGGGAGGCGTCGAGGCGCGAGCGTTCCAGCAGCGGCTGGGAGCTGCGGTAGTCGGTTCCGTCGGCGGACTTCACGTCGAGGTCGACGGACTGCCGGCCGGCGACGATCAGCGGAGCCCTGTCGTACCGTTCGGGCGGCAGAGCGGAGCGCAGCCCGGATTCCAGCAGGACGCCGCAGGCGCTGATCACGGCCGCGCCGAGCAGGAGCGCGGTGAACGTGGCGGCGAAAGCCCCGCCGCGGGCGCGCAGGGTGGCCAGGGCGATCCGCAGCATCAGCGGGTCCTCCGCAGCTCGGTCATGACGCTCTTGACCTCGGCGGCGGACGGCGCGTCCACGCGGCTGACCACGCGCCCCCCGGCGAGGAAGAGGACCTGGTCGGTGTGCTGGGCCGCGACCGGGTCGTGCGTGACCATCACCACGGTCTGGTGCAGGTCGGTCACCGCCTGCCTGAGCAGGGCGAGGATCTCGTCGGCGGTGTCGGGGTCGAGCGCGCCGGTCGGTTCGTCCGCGAAGATCACTTCGGGGCGGGTGACGAGGGCGCGGGCGATGGCGACCCGCTGCTGCTGTCCGCCGGAGAGCTGCGAGGGGCGCCGGCCGAGCAGCCCGGTGAGGCCGACCGCGGCCATGACGCCGTGGAGCGCGTCGCGGTCCGGCTGCGTTCCGGCCAGCCGCAGGGGCAGGGTGACGTTCTGCTCGACGGTGAGCGACGGCAGCAGGTTGAAGGCCTGGAAGACGAAGCCGATGCGGGTCCGGCGGAACCGGGTGAGCTGCTTCTCGTCCAGCTCGCCGAGATCCTGCCCACCGAGCTGGACGGTTCCGGACGTCGGCCGGTCGAGCCCGGCGGCGCAGTGCAGGAAGGTGCTCTTGCCGGAGCCGGACGGGCCCATGACGGCGGTGAAACCGCCGGCGGCGAGGCCGGTGCTGACGTCGTCGAGTGCGACGACCGCGGACGGCCCGCGGCCGTACTTCTTGGTCACCTGGGTCAGGCGTACGGCGGTGAGTGACGGGTCGATGCCGATGGGGGCGCCGGGGGTGGCGTTCCGGCTGCGTGCTCCGAGCATGTGCTGCCTCTGGATCGTCGACGGGTGCGGGGCTGTGTCCAGTCCACCGGCGCCCGGGGCCCGTGGCCTCCGCCGGTACGTCGAATCGCCCGCTCCGCCCGGCGGGTGAGGCGCGCCGGCGTTTCCGCCGCCGGGACGAGATCGCCGGGCACACCGCCACCTCGTGCGCGGCGCGTCTCCTCCTCAGGGAGGAGACCGGGAGGAGGAAGGCGGCCGCCGGATTCCGACCCCGGAGGGGGCAGGCCGGATGAGCAGGCCCTTTACCGTGGGAGCATGAGAGAACCGGGGTCACTCGCGGGCCGTCAGGTGCCCGCCGCGGTGACGGACGTGACGCTCGCCGTCCTGGCGGCGGCCGCGTGCCTCGCCCTGCCGAAGGCGGTCCCCCCGGACAGCGTGTCCCTGCGGCAGCCGGACGAGTGGTGGCTCGTGCTGGTGCTGCTGTCCACGCTCCCCCTGGCCGTGCACCGCCGCGCGCCGCTGGCCGGCCTGCTGGTGATGGCGGTCGCGGCCGGGACGCTGCAGCACCTGTCCTACGTCCCGCAGCTCGCCGGCCCCGAGGGCACGTCGATCGGTCCCACCTACCTCGCCGTGGCCGCCGCCGTGTTCCTGACGGCCGTACGCGGCTCGCCGAGGGTGACGACCTTCGTCGCGGCCGTGTTCATTCCGCTGAGCGCGCTGACGGAGGCCTTCCTCGCACCGGCGGGACACCGGCTCGCGGCGCTGCTGACCGACGCCGTGCTGCTGCTGGCGGCGTGGGCCCTGGGCCGGCTGTCCCGGGCCCGGACGGCCGTACGGGACGAGGCCATGCAGCGCGCGGCCGCCCTGGAACGCGAGCAGGCCGCCAACGCGCGGGCCGCGGTGATGCAGGAACGGGCGCGGATCGCGCGGGAGCTGCACGACATCGTGGCGCACAACGTGAGCCTGATGGTGGTGCAGACGATCGCGGCCGACCGGATCCAGGACCGCTCGCCCGACAAGGCGCACGAACTGCACGCCACCGTCGAGCAGACGGGCCGGGACACCGTCACCGAGCTGCGCCGGCTGCTGGACGTGCTGCGCACCGAGGAGGACGCGGAGGGCGCACCGTCGAAGGAGCCGCCCCAGCCGACCATCGAGGCGCTGCCCGCCCTCGTCGACGCCGTGCGGGCCACCGGCCTGGACGTCGACTACGAGGTGTCGGGCCCCGAGGTGGCGCTGCCCGCGGGCTACCACCTGACGGTGTACCGCGTCGTGCAGGAGGCGCTCACCAACACCGTCAAGCACGCCGGCGCCACCCGGGCCCGGGTGCGGCTGCTGTGGGAGGAGGAACCGGGCCGGCTGCACGTCCGCGTCTGCGACGACGGGCCGGGCGGCACCGGCCAGGCCGCGGCCGGGCCCCCCGTGGCCGCTGAGGGCTCCGGTCATGGTCTGCTGGGGATGCGGGAGCGCATCGCCGCCACGGGCGGCACACTGCACACCGGTGCCCGCCCGGGCGGCGGCTACTGCGTCCACGCCGTCCTGGACCTGCCCGAGGACGACGGCATCGCGAACTAGGGGGAACCTGCGCACCATGGGATCCATCAGCGTCCTGCTGGCTGACGATCAGCCGATGATCCGGACCGGCTTCCGCTACATCCTGGAGGCGGAGCCCGACATCGAGGTCGTCGGCGAGGCGGCCGACGGTCACGAGGCCGTCGAGGCGACCCGGCGGCTGTCACCGGACATCGTCCTCATGGACATCCGCATGCCGCGGATGGACGGGGTCGAGGCGACCCGGCTGATCGCCGAGAGCGGTCTGCCCAGCCGGGTCGTCGTCCTGACCACGTTCGACCTCGACGAGCACGTGGTCGACGCCCTGCGGGCCGGGGCGAGCAGCTTCCTCGTCAAGGACGGTCCCGCCGACTCCCTGGTCTCGGCCATCCGGACGGTGGCCGCCGGCGAAGCCGTGCTCGCGCCCCGGGTCACCCGGCGCCTGCTGGAGCGCTTCGCCCGCCTCCCCTCGGACGCCGCTCCCCCGGTCCCCCCGCGTCTGGACGTGCTGACCGGCCGCGAACTGGACGTGCTGCGGGTCCTCGCGCGCGGACTGTCCAATTCCGAGATCGCCGCGGAGCTGAACATCGGTGAGACGACGGTGAAGACGCACGTCGCGCACATCCTGGAGAAGTTCGGCCTGCGCGACCGGGTGCAGGCGGTGGTCCTCGCCTACGACTCGGGCCTGGTGGAGCCGCGCCCGGCCCGCGGACCCGCACAGCCCTGACTTTCCCCGAGGGGCCGGGGCACGCCGTGCCCCGAGCGCCCCCCGGCCCGTCCCGCACCACCGGAAAGGCACTGTCATGCACACATTGATCGGGCTGCTCGTCGTCCTCGTCGGACTGACGGTCATGGCGACGTTCGAGAGCCGGGCCCGCCGGCTGGACCGGCGGATCGCCCGCCTGGACCACAGGCTCGACCTCCTGATGCGGCACCACGGCGTGCCCGACGACGACCCCGAGCTGGCGGAGGTGGCGGCCCTGGTGCGCGCCGGACAGCACATACCGGCGATCAAGAAGTACCGCGAGGCCACCGGGGCCGGCCTGCTGGAGGCCAAGCAGGCGGTGGACCGCCTTCAGCGGTGACGGCACGCACGGCCGGGGATCCGGACGGGACTCCGGACGGGACTCCGGACGTGAGGTCCATGGACCGACCGGTACGGAACCGCACCGGGAACAGTTCCGCGGACCGCCTCGGACCGGCCTTCGGGGCCCTGCGGCGGCAGGGCCGGTCCCTGCCGCCGCTCGTGCTCGGCGCCGCGCTGCGGTGCTCGTGGCACCTGATGCGGCAGCGTGCCGCGCTGCCCTGGCTGCCGGGTGCCTGGCTGCTCGGTGCCGCCTGCACGGGCGCCGTCTGGCTGCTGGTCCGGCAGTTCGCGCAGCCGCTGCGCTCCGCGGCACGTGACGCGGTCCTGGCCGGCCTCACCCCCAACACCTGTGTCGCGCACGCCGCGGGCGTGCTCGTCCCGGTGGCGACGGCGGCGCTCCTGTGCACCGCCGTCGCCCTGCCCCCGGCGCACACGCACCTCACGGCCGCCTGCCTCCGCCCGGGTTCCGGCGGAGGCAGGTGAGGGCACGGGAGCGGGAGCCTCTTCCCGCCCGCGGACTAGCCGTTGGGGACGGTGTCCACGAACGTGGTGCCGGCCGTGCGGTACGCGTTGACCTTCGCGGTGACCTGCGCCGGGGTCAGCACCTGGTCCTTGACGTGCAGGACGTAGTCGATCTGCTCGTCGTAGGCGCGCGGGGTGGTGCTGGTCTGGCCCGCGAGGTCGATCAGCCACTGGTTGAAGTTGATGGACATGGGACGCTCGGGCAGGTACGCGGCGTCGTGGGTGCCGAAGAGCTGCCCGTCGAGGTAGTACTTGATGGTGCTGTTGTCGATGGTGAGCACCAGGTCGTGCCAGCCCGCGTGGCTCTGCCGGGACTCGGTGTGCTGGTTGACGGCCTGCCACGGGTCGGGGTTGTAGGTCTCCCAGGACGTCGTGTAGAGGATGTTGGCGGGCTCTCCCCAGCCGCCGTTGGGCAGGTACTCGAAGTCGTACTCCGCGTAGTCGTCGGCCATGGGCGCCTTGAGGTCGTTGATGGTGAAGAAGGTCTGCACGAGGTGGTCGCCGTCGGGTCCCGACACGGGCGCGTCGGAGAACCTGACCCGGGCGGCGTAGGTGCCGTTCTTGAACTTCATGGCCTTGGTGAGCACTTCGGTGTGCTTGGTGCTCTCGGGCGTTCCGGCGGTGGAGGTCCGCAGGTTCATCACGGTGCCGGAGCCGGAGCCGGAGAAGGTCACGTTCTCGGGGGCCCAGGTGGCGCCGGGCACTCCGGGCCCGCCGGAGTTGGACCGGACGCTCCAGCCGTTGGCGGAGATCCTCGGGTCGCTGGAGCTGGTGTAGGTGAAGTCGTCGAAGAGGCTCTGTCCGCCGGCCGGGGGGTCGGTGGGCGGGTCGGTGGGCGGGTCGGTCGGGTCGTTGCCCTCGGGGGCGGTGCCCCACACGGTGCTGCCCGAGACCTGGGCGGTGACCTTCGGCCAGTCCGCGTAGGTGGTGCGCGAGGCGCTGAAGGAGTAGTCGTCGCCCTGGTTGAGGGACTGCCAGTCGGTGCGGTGGAAGCGCAGTTGCATGTCCCCGGTGTCGGCCCCGGGCGCGAGGCTGCCGGCTCCGGCGGTGAACCCGATGTCGAGGTAGCGGTCGGCGGTGGCGGTGGGACGGGCCAGGGTGCCGAAGGTGCCGGTGATGTTGGCGCAGCCCTTGACCGCCCAGGAGCAGGCGAAGCGGTAGGCGGCGCCGGCCGAGTCGGCCTTGAAGTAGTAGCGCACCTTGACGCCCGAGAGCTGGACCGGGGCGGTGCCGGTGTTCTTGATCTTGAGCCAGGGTTCGGACTGGTCCGCCGTGGCGGAGCCGGCGCCGGTGCGGTACTGGACGGTGAGGGACTCGCCGGCGGCACTGGCGGTGCCGGTCAGGGCGGCGAGGCCGGTGGTTCCGGTCGCCATGGCCACGGCGGCGGCTGCGGCGATGCGCCATCTGCGGGGAGCGGTGGGCCGATGCATGTTCGTTCCTTTCCGGGGGGTGTGGACGTCCTGCCGCTTCGTGGGGCGAGCGGGCAGGGCTGTGCCGTGCTGTGGTGCGGCTCAGGGGTGGTGACCGACCTGGAGCGCGTCCAGGCGCGCGGTGTGCCCGGCCAGGCGGGCGCTGAAGTCGGCCCACGGGGTGGGTCCGCTCCAGCCGCCGTCGGCCAGGGCGCACAGGCGGGGGTAGGTCTGGTACTCGATGCGGGCGGGCGTCGCCGCGTACTCGGTCCACAGGTGGGCCTGGGTGCCGAGCACGCGCGCCGCCTCCTGCGGGGTCGCCGCGCGGGGTACGGGGTCGTGGCCGTGCACGTCCCGCAGCCCCACGACACCGCCGGGCTGGCCGGGCGGCTCGTCGGGGTCGGCGCTCTGGGGGTAGTCGAAGTAGGTGGCGCGGTGGTGGGAGTTGATCACGTCGTGGCCGCGCCGGGCCGCGCTCAGGGCGTGCCGGGGGTCGCGCCAGGCCATCACGGTGAATCCGTCGGGCAGTTCGGTGCCGGTCTCCGCCCAGCCGACCGGGCGGCGTCCCTGCCGGAGCAGGAAGGTGCCGATGCGGTCGAGGAACCATCCGTGCAGGGCCGCGGGGCCGCTCAGTCCGGCGCCCAGCGCCCTGGCCCGGGCCGCCGGGCTCCGCTCCCATTCGGTGGTGGGGCACTCGTCGCCGCCGACGTGGATATACGGCGAGGGGAAGACGTCCATGACGTCCTCCAGGACGGTCCGGCAGAAGTCGAAAACCTCCTCGTGCACCCCGAGGGTGGTGTCGCACACCCCCCACCGCGTCCAGACGTCCAGGGTGCGCTCCGGACGGTTGCCGAGGTGCGGGTAGGCGGCGACCGCGGCCCGCGCGTGGCCGGGCATCTCTATCTCGGGCATGACCGTGATCCCGCGGGCCGCCGCGTGGTCGACGAGACGGGCGAGTTCGGCCCGGGTGTAGGAGCCGCCGTGCGGAGTGCCGTCGTAGCGGTCGCCGCTCGGCCCGATCAGGGACTGGCTGCGGTGGCCGCCGACCTCGGTGAGCTTCGGGTAGGCCGCGACGGGCATCCGCCAGCCCTGGTCGTCGGTCAGGTGCAGGTGGAAGACGTTGATCTTGTGCAGGGCGAGCAGGTCGACGTAGCGCAGCAGGTAGGACAGGGGCTGGAAGTGGCGGGCCACGTCGAGCATGGCTCCGCGCCAGGGCCGGTGGGGCACGTCGGTGATGTCGGCGCAGGGCACGGTCCAGGGCACGCCGGGCCGCGGTGCGGCCTCCAGGGCCTGCACGGGCAGCAGTTGGCGGATGGTCTGCACACCCCGGAGCAGTCCGGTGAGGTCCCGGGCGCGCAGGAGCAGGGAGTGCGGCCCGATCGTCAGTCCGTATCCCTCGCTGCCGAGTCCCGTCAGGGCCGTGTCGAGGGCGAGGACGACGGGGCCGTCGGACGCCGGGGCGAGGGGCAGTCCGGTGGCGGGGGCGAGGAGGGTGCGCAGCAGGTCGGCGGCGGGCTCGGCGCCGTCGGTGATGCGCAGGCGGGTGTCGGCGTCGAAGGTGAAGTGACCGGCTTTGAAGCGGGCCTTGGTGGGGCGGGGCACCAGCGGGGTCCGCAGGGGGGACGAGGGCACGGCGGTCTCCGGGAGGGGTCGCGTCGGGGTGGGGGGCCGGCTCAGCCCTTGACGGCGCCGGCGGCGAAGCCTGAGGTCACATGGCGCTGCAGCAGGAGGAAGACGGCGAGGGCGGGGAGCGCGAAGAGGGTGGAGGCCGCCATGGTGGCGCCCCAGTCGGTGCCGAAGACGTTCTGGAAGGACGACAGCCACACCGGCAGGGTGCGGCTGTCCTGCTGCTTGATGATCAGGAAGTTGGCGTAGGCGAACTCGTTCCAGGCGGTGATGTAGCCGAACAGGGAGGTGGCCATCAGGCCGGGGGCCAGGAGCGGGAAGGTGATGTGCCGGAAGGCGTGCCGGCGGGTGCAGCCGTCGACCTGGGCCGCCTCCTCCAGCTCGGGCGGGATGGCGGCGATGAACCCGCGCAGCACCACGATGGTGAACGGCAGCGTCATCATGAAGTAGACGAGCGTCAGGGTCGGCAGCCGGTCCAGCATTCCGGTGTCCCGGGAGATGATGTAGACGGGGATGATCAGCGCTTCCCAGGGGGCCATCTGCGCCACGAACACCAGCAGCATGAACTGCCGCCGGCCGCGCCAGCGCATCCGGGCCACGGCGAACGACGCGCCGAGTGCGACGACCAGGGCGAGCAGGACGGCGCTCACGGTCACGAGGAGACTGTTGCGCCAGAACAGGGCGAACCCGTCCGCGTCCACGGCGGTACGGAAGTGCTCCAGGGTCCAGGTGCGGGGCAGGAGCCGGGGGGTGTCGGACTGGATGTCCCGGTTGGGCTTGAACGCGGTGGTGATCATCCAGTAGACGGGGAAGAGGCACACCGCGATCGTGGCGAGGGCTGCCGTGTGCAGGGGGACGCGCCGAAGACGCCGACGTGGTGCGCTCACAGGGCTTCCCCCTCCTGGCGGAACAGCTGGCGGAAGTACAGGACGAGGACGCCGGCCATCAGCAGGACGGTGACCATCGACGCCGCGGACCCGAGGTCGTAGCGCTGGCTCGACAGGGCGGTCTGGACGGCGTAGACGGGCAGGATGGTCGTGGCTTCCCCCGGTCCGCCGTTGGTCATCACCCAGATCTGCACGAACGCCTTGAAGGTCCAGATCACTTCGAGGGCCAGGACCAGCATGAAGATCGGCCGGATCATGGGCAGGGTGACGGCGCGGAAGATCCGGCCGGCCGAGGCACCGTCGAGGCGGGCCGACTCGTACAGCTCCGCGGGGACGGTCGTCAGGGCCGAGTAGAGCGTGATGGCGGCGAACGGCACCGACTGCCAGACGATCAGCAGGACGAGGATGGTGAAGGCGGCCGGGCCGTGGGCGAACCACGGGTAGCGGTCGAACGAGGTGAGGCCGAGCTGTCCCAGCGTCCAGTTGACGATGCCGAACTCGGAGTGGAACAGCCACTGGAAGACGGTGGTGGCGGCGATGACGGGCATCGCCCAGGCCAGCACGAGCGCGCTGAGCACGGCCGTCCGCCACAGGCGGCCCAGCCGCTCGACGAGCAGGGCGACCAGGGTGGCCAGCAGCATGATCAGGACGACGTTCGCCGCCATGAAGACGAAGGTGCGGCGTACGACCTGCCAGAAGCGCTCGTCCGCCAGCAGCGTCCGGTAGTTGCGCAGTCCCACGAACTGCGCGTCGCCCTGGATGAGTTGGCGCAGCCGGAAGTCCTGGAGCGAGATCAGCACGGCCCGGGCCAGGGGGTACAGCAGGAGGTACAGCATGCCCAGGAGCGTGGGGGCGGCCAGCAGGTAGGGCCAGACGCCCGCGCGGCCGGCGCGTGGTGCGCCACCGCGCTTGGGTTTCGGGCGGGGCGGTGCGGGCGGGCGGTGCCGGGCGGGTGGCGCGGCGGAGTCGCGGATGACCGACACGGTGCCGTCTCCTCGGAGGTGTCGTCTCGTGGGGCGGGCCGGCGGCGGGCGGGCCGGCCGGTCGCGGATCAGGAGCCGTTCATGGCGGCCGTGATCGCCGCGGAGGCCCGGGCCGCCTCCGCCGGTGCGTCGGCTCCGGTGAGGACCGCGGTCATGTAGTCCTTGACGGGGTTCTTCGCCTCGACGGCCGCCCAGCCCGGGGTGTTGGGCGTGGCCCTGCCGACGGCGGCGCCCTTCGCCATGGCCGAGGCGCCGGGGTCGGAGGCGACCGCGTCGGCCAGGGTCGTCTTGTTCGGCACGTAGCTCATGGCGGCGGCCAGCTTGCGCTGCCAGGAGTCACCGGTGAGTTCCTTGACGAAGGTGAAGGCGGCGTCCTGTTTGCCCGAGGCCGCCGGGATGACGAGGTCGGAGCCGCCGATGAACACCGAGCCGGGGCGTTCGGGCGTCTTGCCGGGGATGGGGAAGAAGCCGAGCTTGCCCTTGAGTTCGGGGTTGTTCTCGGTGACCACGTTGGCGCCGCCGGGAGTGGAGATGATCTGGGCCACCTGTCCCTTGGCCATGACCTCCGCCTGCGGGGGCTCCGCTTCGTCGGAGTCCTTGGGGCCCTTGCCGAGGGCCTGGAGCCTCTTGTAGAAGTCCATGCCGCGCAAGGCCTCGGGGGTGTCGAGTGCGCCCTTCCAGGTGGTGCCGGACCGGGCCGCCAGGTCGCCGCCCTCGTCCCAGATGAACCCGGCCAGGGCGTACCACATCTGGCCGGGCAGGTAGATGCCCTGGGTGCCGCCGGTGTCGAGTTTCCTGGTGGCGGCGATCCACTGCTCGCGGGTCCGGAGGGAGGCGGCGTCGATGCCGGCCTTCTCGAACAGGTCGGTGCGGTAGATCACGACGCGGTTGGCGGCGTAGTAGGGGATGCCGTACTGCCTGCCCTCGAAGGAGCCGGGCTCGGCCAGTCCCTTGAGCCAGGCCTCGCCGCCGAGTTCGTCCCGCCGGTCGGTGAGGTCGAGCAGGCCGCCGCTCTGCGCGTACTGGGCGACCTGGGTGTTGCCGGTCTCGATGACGTCCGGGGCGTCGTTGCTGGCGAGGGCGGCCGTGACCTTCTCCCCGATGCCGTCCCACTCCTGGATCTGGATCTTCACGTCGATGTCCGGGTGGGCGGCCTCGAAGCCGGCGGTGAACTCCTTCTGGAACTGCGCCGAGACACTGTCGCGCATGAGCCAGACGTCGATCGTCGTGGCGCCGTCGGCGGAGTCGCCCGACGATCCCGAGCCGCCGCCGCAGGCGCTGACACCCGAGGCGATCACCAGTGCGGACAGGCCTGCAAGCATGCGGAGCTTCACGGTTCACCTCTGGAGGTAAGGCGCCAAGGAACCTGACCAGTTGGAGCACTGGACAGGTGACCTCTCGTGGTCGATGAAAATGGCATAGACCAATAGAGGCGTCAATCCCCCGCGTGCGCCTCACTTTTGGCCGGGGCGCCGGCGGACGGCAGGACGGGCCGGTCCACCACGCACTTGACCAGTGGGCGCAGAGTGGTAAACAGTCCACACCACTGGTGAAGCACCAATCGCGTACGGCGGGGCGGGAGCAAGCGGGCATGAACGCGGGCGAGTCGGGGTCGGTCCTGAAGCGGGAGCGGGTCCGCGACCACATCCTTCAGCTCATCGAGTCACTGCATCCCAACGACGCCATCCCCTCCGAACGGTCCCTGTGCGCCACGCTGAAGGTCTCCCGCCCGACCCTGCGCGCGGCCGTCGACGAACTCGTCGCGGCCGGCCTCCTGGTGCGCGAGCACGGGCGGGGCATGTTCGTGGCCCCCGAGAAGATCACTCAGGAACTCGTCCCGGACTCCCACGGCATGACCCTGCCGCAGGCGTCCGGCGCCTGGTCGAGCCGTCTGCTGGAGTTCGCCACCATCACGGCGGGCGCCCGGGTGGGCCGCAAACTGCGCCTGTCCCCCGCCGCCGACATCGTCTACGCGGCCCGTCTGCGGCTGGTCGACGGCGCCCCGATGGCCATCGAGCACCTGCACATCCCGGCGGCCCTGGTCCCCGCGCTCACCGCTCGGGAGCTGGAGACGGGCGATCTGTACGAGCATCTGCGCGAGCGGCACCGGGTGCAGGTCAGCGAGGCGACCCAGACGATCGAGCCCACGGTCGTCAGCCAGGCCGAGGCCAAGCTCCTGGGCGTGCCCGAGCTGTCTCCGGCGCTGCTGTTCGAACGGCACACCGGTGACATCGACGGCCGGCCCGTGGAGTACGTCCACTCGATCTACCGGGGCGACCGTTACCGGATCGTCTCCCGGCTCAGCCTGAACGCGCCGGCCACCCCGGCGGCCGCGCCGCGGGGCGGCTCGCACCCCGGGATGGCACCCGGTGTGACCGCCTGACCGCGCAGCCGCTGCGGACACCCGGAAGTTCACCGGGCCGCCCGGTTCCGGCCGACTCCAAGCCCCTTGTCGGCAAGGCGCGTTGATCCCGTGAAGCCCGTAGGAGCGGCCTGAGGCGCACCGGGTTGACGGTGATAGCATTCCGCCGTCTGCGACCTTGATCCACTTTTGCTCAGGGCCCTGAACCCGAACGCGCTGAGCTCCCCCCTTGTGCAGTGCACCGGACGGGTTGCGGATTCTTGCGAGGCGTACCCCCGACGTCCGCATGTAACGCGCCGGGAAAGGTTTCCATGACTCAAGACGTGCTTCTTTGGTGCCTGGTTGCGATAGCGGTGACAGCCATCGCCGCCGTCGTGGCACTCGTGCTCCGCAGCAGAGGCGTGACGAGGAGGAAGAAGGAGTCCGAGGACGAGCTTCAGGCGCGGCTTCAGTACAGCCAGAACGAACTGGGACGCCTGCAAGGCGAGTTGGCGCGGATCAGGAGCGAGCAGGACGGCGTCATCCGCGAAGCGGAGCAGGCCGCCGAGGAGAACATCAAGGCGGTCCTCAAGGGCGCCGCGCGTTTCCTGCAGAGCCTCGCGGCCGAGCAGACGACACTGCTGGACGGCGTCCAGCGCGAGTACGGCGGCCACCCGGTCCTCAACGACCTGATGGACATCACCCACGCCAACGCCCAGATGGCCCGCAAGGCCCAGGGCATCGCGGTCATGTGTGGTGCGCCGCTGGGCCGCCGCAACCAGCCGGCCAGCGTCTACGACGTCGTCCGCAGCGCCCAGAGCCAGATCCGCAACTTCCAGCGCGTGGAGATCATGCAGCCCAGCGGCATCGCGCTGAAGGCCTCCGCCGTCGCACCGGTCGCCCTCGCGGTGGCGGAACTGCTTGACAACGCTGCCAGCTTCTCCCAGGCCGACGCGCCGATCGAGGTGACGTTCCGTCAGGTCCAGCAGAACCTCTGCATCATCATCGACGACGCCGGCGTCGGCATGAGCGACGAGGACCGGCAGCGGGCGAGCGCGCTGCTGTCCGGCGACGACGCCCCCCGGCTGTCCCAGCTGGGCACCCAGCCGAAGTTCGGCTTCCCGGTGATCGGCCTGATCGCCCGCCAGTACGGCTTCAAGGTGGACGTCACCGGTGTCTCCCGGTACGGCGGCGTCCGGGCCGTCGTCCTGCTGCCCGAGGAGCTGTGGACCATGGAGGAGACCCCCGCGGCCCCGGAGACGTCGCCGGTGAGCAGCATCCGCCCGGTACAGTCCCGCACCCCGGAGCGCACGGCCAACGGCCTGCCCAAGCGCGGCACCCGTATGTCCTCCGTCGGCGGCGACTCCCCCGCGGCGGACCAGCCGGCCCGACGAGGTGTGCGGCGGCGCGGCACCGGCAGCCTGGGCGCCCTGCAGCGCGGCACCCAGACCGGGCGCGAAGTGGCTTCCCTCGACACCCCCATGTCCGAAGGGTCCGACAACGCATGAGTACGACCGACCTGTCGTGGATGGTCCAGGACATCGTGAGCAACGTGCCCAAGGCACGGCACGCCGTGGTGCTGTCGGCGGACGGCATCCCGCGTGGTTCCACGGACGGTCTGACCCGCAAGGACGTGGGCACCGTCTCCGCGGCCATGGCCGGCATGCAGTCCCTCAGCCGGGCCACCGCACACTTCGCCGGCTCCGCGCCGGACCGCGAGTGGATCCAGACCGTCATCGAGTTCCAGCACGGCTGGGTGTTCCTGATCGGGGCCGGGCAGGGGGCCTACCTGGCCGCCGCCGCGGAGCCCGATGTGGACATGGAGCAGCTGTCGTTCCGCATGAACCGGCTGGTCGCCCGGCTGGGCAACAACCTCACGGCCCCGCCGCGGGTGATGCCCGCCGACGCCGCCCGGGCCGGGGACGGCCCTCAGGCGCAGCACGCCGGGCCGGGCCGGTCCGTCGCCGTCCTCGACCAGCTGGACCGGGCGGTGGCCTCGGTGCCGGGCGCCCTGCACGCCCTGCTGCTCGGCGCGGACGGTCTGCCGCGCGGCGCCAGCGCGGGCGTCGACCGGGACCTCGCGGACACCATCTCGGCGGCCATGACCGGCATCCACGCCTACAGCCGGGCGACCGCTCCCTTCGCGGGCGGCGAGCTGGACGACGAGTGGAGCCAGACGGTCATCGAGTTCCAGCACGGCTGGGTCTTCCTGATCGCGGCCGGCGAGGGTGCCTTCCTCGCGGCGGCCGCCGAGCACGACTGTGACATCGAGGAGTTCGCCGCACGCCTGAGTGACGCGATGCCCGCGTCACTGCCGGGCGGGCCGGGAGAGAGGGCCAGCGATGCATGACGACCCGTCCGACGACCTCGAACTGACGGCCCCGTTAGTCCCGTTCTTCGTCATGGCGAAGGGGCGCGTACTTCCGCGGGACAGCGAGTACGAGCACACCACCATGATCACGGCCCAGGACACGGCGCTGGCCACGGTGCGCACGCTGGCTCCGGAGGCCCGTACCGTCATCGACCTGCTCGCCGACGGGTACCTCTCGGTCGCCGAGGTCGCCGCCCACACCCAGCTGCCCCTGGGCATCGTGCGCATCCTGCTGGCCCAGATGGCCGAGGACGGCCTGATCCATGTGCGCAATCCGGTGCCGCATGCCGAACGCCATGACCCCGCCCTGCTCACCGCCGTGCTCCATGGCCTGGAGCGCATTCGAACCGGAGCGTAAGTTTCGTGTATCTGGATCCCAAGGTCTCCCGCTCCGTCAAGGTCCTGGTGGTGGGTCACTTCGCGGTGGGCAAGACCACCTACATCGGAAGCGTCTCCGAGATCGAGCCGCTGCAGACCGAAGAGGAGATCACCGAGGCCAGTGAAGGCCTCGACGACCTCTCCGAGACGCCCGACAAGACGACCACGACCGTGGCGATGGACTTCGGGCGTCTGACCCTGAGCGACGACCTGGTCCTCTACATCTTCGGAACTCCCGGCCAGGAGCGGTTCAAGCAGATGTGGGAGGGCCTGTCGAGGGGAGCGCTGGGAGCGCTCGTCCTGGTCGATCCCGAGCGGCTGGAGGAGACCTTCCCCATCCTGGACCTGGTCGAGTCCTTCGGCCTGCCCTACGTCGTCGGCGTCAACACCTTCGACGGCAGGACCCACTTCCCCCTGTCCGAAGTGTGCGAGGCACTCAACCTCTCCGAGGAGACACCGGTCATCGACTGCGACGTCCGCGACCAGGACTCCTCGATGGAGGCCCTCATCACGCTCGTGAAGCACCTCTTGTCCTCACTCGGCTAGGAGCCACACCATGCAACAGCCCCTCGAGACGTCCGGGGTACCTGCCGAATGCCCCGCACACGGCAACATCCCGCTCTACGGTCCCGACTTCGGCTCCGACCCCGAGCGCACCTACGACAAACTGCGCTCGATGGGGCACAGCGCGCCCGTCGACATCGCGCCGGGCGTCCAGGTCGAGCTGGTGACCAGCTATGACGCGAGCCTGTACATCCTGCAGAACCCGACGCTGTTCGTACGCGACTCCCGCCGCTGGAACGCCCTGAACGAGGGGCGGGTCCCGGAGGACAGCCCGGCGCTGCCCATGATGGGGTACCGCCCCAACGCCCTGTTCAGCGACGGCGCCGCGCACGCCCGGCTGCGGCAGGCGGTCACGGAGAGCCTCGCCACCGTCGACCAGAGCCGGCTGATCAGGCTGACCCAGCAGTCGGCCGACTACCTGATCAGCCGTTTCAGCTCCGACCCCCTCGGCCAGGCCGAGCTGATGGCCGCGTACGCGCAGCCGCTGCCGCTGCTGGTCTTCGGCGACCTGTTCGGCTGCCCGCCCGAGATCGGCGACCGCGTCATCGCCGGGATCACGGGCATCTTCCAGGGCACGGCCGGCGCCGACGAGATCCTGGGCGCGGCGCTCTCCGAACTCATCGCCCTCAAGCGCCGGCAGCCCGGTGAGGACCTCACGACCCGGCTGATGGTGCACTCGGCCCGGCTGAGCGACGAGGAGGTGCTGCACCAGCTGGTGACCCTGCTGTCGGGCGGCACCGCTCCGCTGTCGGCCGCGATCGGCACCAGCACCGCGCTGTACCTCAGCGACGACTGGCCGACCGGCCTGCCGGTCGAGGACGCGGTGGTCAAGACGCTGTGGAACTACGCCCCGATCGCCAACTACGCGGGGCACTACCCCACCCAGGACGTCGAGTTGGGCGACCGCACCCTGCGGGCGGGCGACCCGGTCCTGATCTCCTTCGCGGCCGCCAACACCGACCCCAAGCTCACCGCGCACCGCGAACAGCTCAGCCCCAAGGCCCATCTCGCGTTCGGCGCGGGCCCGCACGCCTGCCCGGCCAAGGACCCGGCGTTCATGATCGCCGCCACTGCCGTGGAGTCCCTGCTCAACCGGCTGCCCGACGTCGAGATGCGTGTCCCGTTCGGCGAGCTGGCCTGGGTGGCGGCCCCGTGGAGCCGGTCGCTGGTCACCGTGCCCATCCGGTACTCCCCCCGCACGGTGGCGCAGCCGACCACCGCGCGTCCGGCTCCGCAGGCTTCCGGACAGGCGGCCCCCTCGGGCGTCGGTGTCCACCAGACGACCCCGGCGCACCGGCCGTCCCACGCCGCACCGCGGCCGAAGGGGGGCCTCTTCAGCCGCTTCCGGGCGTGGATGAACGGCGAGTGACGCAAGTAACCATATGAAACGACAGAGTTACTGTATGACTCAACTATCACTCGGGTACGGATAGCGGCTGGCAGAAAGGAGCCGCTACCGTGGGAAGTGTCACGACTCCGTCTACGGACCGTCGGGCCACCATCTCCCTGTTCTCCCGTCTCAGGACGGCTGACGGACAGGCCGACCCCTTCCCCCTCTACGCAGAGCTCAGGGCGCGCGGCGCTGTCAGCCCCGCGCCCTGGGGTGGATTTCTCGTCACCGGTTACGCCACCTGCGAGCAGGTCCTGCGCAGCGGCGTATGGCTCGAACCGGACGCGCGCTGGCGAGAGCAGCAGGGTGCGCGTACCCGGTGGAGCGCCCCCTCGTCCCGGGAGATCAGCCGGACCATGCCGGCCCTCAACCCCCCGGAGCACACGCGTGTGCGCCGGTCGGCCGGCAGTTTCGACCGCGGCACCATCGACCGGATCGGCCTGCGGGTCTCCGCGATCGTCGACCGGTTGCTGGACACGCTGCACGAGCGGCTGCGGGAGGCGGGGGAGGCCGACTTCGCGGCGCTGGTGGGCGAGGAACTGCCCGTCGCCACCATCGGCGACTGGCTCGGCCTGCCCAGCGCCGACTGGTCCCGGCTGCGGGAACTCACCCATGAGCAGGTCTTCACCCAGGAGTTGCTCCCGAACGCCAGCCAGCTCGCCCGTTCCGACGCCGCCATGGCGGAACTGCGCACCTACTTCCTCGACTTGGTGCGGGCCCGGCGAAGACGCCCCGGCGACGACCCCGTCTCCCGGTGGATCAGCACCTGGGACGAGCTCGAACCGGACCAGGACAAGGCGGACGAAGCCGTCTACTTCCTCGCCCTGTTCGTGCTGCTGGCCGCTCTGGAGACCACCGCGACCCTGCTGTCGACCATGGCGCTCCGGCTCGTCGAACACCCCGACCGCTGGGACCTGCTCGCCCACGCGCCGGACCTCGTCCCCGCGTTCGTGGAGGAGACCCTGCGCTACGACCCTCCCACGCACGTCATCAGCCGGGTCGCCGGGCAGGACACCCTCCTGGCGGACACCGAGGTGGCCGCCGGCGAGATGGTCCACCTCATGGTGGGCGCCGCCCACCGCGACCCCGAACGGTTCACCGACCCCGACACGTTCGACCCGCTGCGCAACCCCTCCCACCTGGCCTTCAGCTGGGGCGTCCACTACTGCCTCGGAGCGCCCCTGGCCCGGCTGGAGGCGCAGACCCTGCTCCGCCACCTGATCACCCGCCTGCCCCGACTCACCCTGGCCCGCCGCCCCGCGCTGGCGCCCCGGGTGGCGTTCCGGCGCCTGCTGAACCTGGATGTAGCACTGGCATGAACCCGCTCCACGCCCCCGCCGCCGTGTCCGCCACCGCCCCCGAGGACACGCACCCGTTCGAGAGCTCCGTCACGCCCGCTCCCCTGGCCCTCACCCGCAACGGCGCCGTCCTCCATGTCGGGCTCAACCCGGCGGCACAGGACGACGTCCTGACCACCGCGGTCCTCGACGCGCTCATCAACGTCCTGGACGACCTCCACGAACAGCCCGACGTCCGCATCCTGGTGCTCTCCTCCCTGGGCAGCGACTTCTGCCTGGGGGCCGACCGCCGGGAGTACCAGGATGCCCTGGACACCGACCCCACCGGCGGCACGCTGCTGCGCCTCGCGGACAAGGCCCAGCGCCTGTGCCAGGCGCTGGAGAACACCCATGCCGTCACCATCGCCCGGCTGCACGGCAAGGTCGTGGGGGCAGGTCTGGCCCTGGCCGCCTACTGCGACCTGCGTGCCGGCGCGGACAGCTGCCGGTTCCGCATGCCCGAGCTCGGCCTCGGACTCGCCCCCGCCTGGGGCGGCGCCATGGGCCGTCTGATCACGGAAGCGGGTGCCGCCCGGATCCGTGAACTGATGCTCACCTGCGAGACCTTCGACGCCTCCACCGCCCACCGGCTCGGTCTCCTGCACAAGGTGGCCCCGCTGGACGCCCTGGACGAGACCGTCACCGCCTGGACCAAGCCCCTCTCCCGGCGCTCGCCCCAGGCCCTGCTGCTGACGAAACGTATGCTCACCGGCTATGCGAAGGCCGCCCGCACGGCCGACCCCACCCTGCTGGACTCCCATCTCCTCGCCGCTCAACTCACCGGGCCCCGCTGACCGCACCCGGCGCCCGCGGGCCCGGCACACGGAGTCGGGCCCGGGGATGAGCACCGCACGGCACGGACGTGACGGCCCCCCCCGTCGGCTCTGGCCGGGCGAACGCATCACGGGCATCCAGCTCGTCGTCGCTGGCACGGTCCCCCACACAAGCTCCACCGGCCCGGCCCGTCATGGCGACGGTCCGGGCCGTGTTGCGCACGCGCGGGAGCAGCACGCTGCGGCAAGGGGTGGGGCAGTCTCCGCTGCTCGACGCAACTTCTACGGTGAGGGCCGCGTCGGACGGGTCAGTCGCTGCTCCAGCACCGGTGCCAGCGCTGCGGCGTAGGACTCGGCGACGTGGCTCTCGTCGCGGTAGACGAAGGTGTCCTGCACCACCACCGGGCACCGGCCCGCCCTCGCGCACAGCCAGGGTGCGGGGTCCAGCACGGTGACGCCCGCGCCACGGGCCGCCAGCCGGGTCGCCTCGCGGCGCACCGGGTCCCGGATCGCGTCCCGCGAGCCGTGCTCGCACGACGTCAGGCTGAGGGGGTGGCGTGCCGCGCACTCCACGGCATCGCCCGTGGGCCACGGGTTGTCGAGGAGGACGACCACCCGGTCCGCGTCGTCGGCCAGGCGCCGGAAGACCCGTTCGTAGCCGACCGTCCAGGCGCGCAGCGGATCGTCCGTCCGGCGCGTCGCGGTGCCCGCCTCGGAGGAGGAGGTGACGACCAGTGCGGGACGCAGTTCCGCGATCCGGCGCAGGGCGTTCTCCCGCCAGGTGTCGCACGCCGTGTAGGGCTTGCCCCGGTTGACGATGGTGAGGTCGGCGGTCTTGCAGGACGCCTTCGTCAGCGAGACGAGGCGCCACCCCTGGCGCCGGCTGATCGCGTCGAGCGCGGGGAACCACTGTGCGGCGTGCGAGTCGCCGTACAGCACCACGACCCGCTCCCCGGAGCGGTCACCGTAGAGGCAGTCCGGCGAGCGCACGGTGGCGTAGTCGGCGTGGCAGCCGTCCTGGTAGACGGCGGACTTACGGCGTGCGATGTCCGGCAGCGCGGGTGACAGGTTCCCCGGCAGTCCGGCCGCCGGCGAGGCCAGGAGACCGGATAGCCGGGCCTGCGGGTCCGCCGCCGTGGCCAGCGTCCGCCGCAGAGCGGGGGCGTCGACACCGGAACTGATGGACGGCGGGAAGCTCGCCGCGACCAGGGCCGTGCAGACGACGCTCGCCGACAGGCCCAGCCCGAGGGAGACCGCCGCGAGGGGCCTGCGGCGCAACGGCGCGAGGCCGCGCAGCGGATTCTCCACGAGGTGCAGGCTCAGCCAGGCCAGCAGCAGTGCGACGGCGCTCAGCTGGAGGCCGAGCAGCGGCGTGGCCTCGCGTCCCAGGGCGCCGGGGCCGATCATGAGCAGGGGCCAGTGCCAGAGGTACCAGCCGTAGGAGACGTCGCCCAGCCACGCGACCGGGCGCAGCCCGAGCAGCCGTGACGCGGCGGGTCGTGCGGGGCGGCAGCCACCGCCGATCACCAGGACCGCTCCGAGGACGGGCAGGAGGGCGTGATGTCCGGGGAAGGGCGTGTGGTCGTCGTACAGCAGGGCCGAGGCGACGATCGCGGCCGGTCCGAGCCATGCGCAGGCGGCGGCGACAGCGCGCGGCAGGCGGGTCAGAGCCGTCGCGCAGAAGGCCAGGAGGCCTCCGCAGCCCAGCTCCCACAGGCGGGTGTGCGGACCGAAGTACGCCCACGACGGTGAGTCGGCGGTCGTCAGCACGGCCAGAAGGAGGGAACCGGCGGACAGCACGGCCAGGGGCAGTGCCCGCAGCACAGGGCGCCGGGCGGTCCGGACCGCGATCAGCAGCAGGAGGGGCCACAGCAGGTAGAACTGCTCCTCCACGGACAGGGACCAGTAGTGCTGGAAGGGACTCGGCGCCTGCCCTTCGCTCAGGTAGTCCGTGCCGGTGACCGCCAGGTCGAGGTTCATCACGTACGAGGCGCTCGCCAGCGCGTCCCGCATGAACTCCCCGTGGCGGATCTTCGAGGCGAACAGCAGGCAGCCGGCGAGGCCGGCCAGCAGGACCAGTGTGGCCAGGGGGAGGATGCGCAGGGCGCGCCGGGCGTAGAAGCGGCGCAGGGACAGGGTTCCCGTCCGGCCGGCCTCGTGGAGCAGACCGGACGTGATGAGGAAGCCCGAGATGACGAAGAAGACGTCGACCCCGACGTATCCGCCGGCGAGCTGCGGGATGCCCGCGTGCGCGAGGACGACGAGTGACACGGCCAGCCCGCGAAGCCCCTGGATGTCGGATCTGAACGGGAGTCTCGTCGTGCCGGGCGGAGCGGATCCGCACTGTCCACCGGCGGGGGGAGCCGGTGCGGGGGTCCGGTCGGCCGCCCCGGTGCGTTCCGGGCGGCCTGCGCTTCGGGAGGCTGGTGTCATGCTCCGGTCTGTCCGCGGCGGGGCGGGCGTCGCTGTGATCCGGGGCACAGGGGCCGGGCACAGGGACGGAGGCACAGGGACGGAGGAGGCACAGGGGTCGGGCGCCCCTCGCGCACCGGGAGGCCGGGGAATCCTGGGAGAAACAGGGCCACCCTGGACGCTCGCCCCGGCCGTGATGCACGGCGAGGATGAGGACATGAACCACCTCGTGACACTCGGAGAGTTCCTCAGGGCCGCCCGGGCACGCCTCGAACCCGGCGACGTCGGTTTCCCGGCCACGGCGCGACGGCGCGTCGCGGGGCTGAGGCGTGAGGAGCTCGCCCAGCTGGCCGGAGTGAGCGTCGACTACTACACGCGCCTGGAGCAGGGCCGCAGCCGCACCGCGTCGCGTGCCGTCCTGGACGCCCTGGCCACGGCGCTGCGTCTCGACGACGCCGAGCGGGTCCACCTGTTCAACCTCGCGGCCCAGCCGGAGCGGGTCCACCGCCCGTCCGCCGCGCTCCGGCAGGGTGTGACCCCCGTCATGGAGCGGCTGCTGGCCAGGCTCGACACCGCGTACTGCCCGGCGTTCGTGCTGGGCCGGCGTACCGACGTCCTCGCCTGCAACCGTCTGGCGGCCGCGCTGATCACCGACTTCGCGGCGCTGCCGCAGGACGAACGCAATCAGGCCCGCTTCGTCTTCCTCGACCCCTACGCACGTGAGCTGTACGCCGACTGGGAGGGCGTGGCGGCGGACACCGCGGCGATGCTCCGGATGGACGCCGGCCGGCACGGCGCGGACCCGGAGCTGAATGAGCTGGTCGGTGATCTGTCCCGGCGGAGCCCGGTGTTCCGCCGTATGTGGGCGGACCAGCGGGTGATCGAGCGCACGGAGGGGACGAAGGGGTACCACCACCCCGTCGTCGGGGACCTCACGGTCACCTACCAGGCCATGTCCGTGGCCGGTGAGGAGGACCAGGCCCTGTTCGTCTACACCGCCGCCGACGGCACGGCCGACGAGACCGCGCTGCGACTGCTGGCGGCTTGGGCCTCGTCCACGGCCTCGGTGGCCTCTCCCGACGGCGAGCCATCGCACAGGTGAGAGCGGAGAGCCGGGGCCGGCGGCGGCAGGCCGGCCCCGGCTCGCAGGTCACACGCCCGCGACGACGAGCGCGCTGGCGGTGGCGAACGTGTGCCGGAACTCCTTGAGCGGGCGGTACTCCGCCGACTCGTAGAAGTCCCGCACCGCCTGCTTGTCGGGGAACTCGATGATCACGCCGATGGCGGGGCGCCGGTCGGCCTCCAGGACGAAGCAGTCGGTGTCACGGGCGATGGGCCTGCCTCCGTACCTGGCGACCACGTCGAGGGTGCGGCTCTCGTAGTCGCGCATCTTGTCCTCGTCCTCGGGGGTGACGCTGATGACCATGTAGGCGCTCATGCTGCGGTCCTTGTCGGCTAGAGAAACAGTTCGTTAGTTCGCAGTTTCGCGAACAATTCGATTGAACCACAACAGTTCACAAGAACGCGAACTATTGCGGTGCCGTCCGCCTGCCGCTCGTGAAGTGCCAGGTCCCCTGCGTCACGCGGTAGACGGCGAAGCCGGACTGCGTGCGCAACTGCCGGACACCGTCCGGCGCCCTCACCTCGTCGCCGCCGGCCACGGGCACATGGACCTCCGCGACGGCGCCCACCGGCACCCGCACGTCCATCCTGAACACGGCCCCCTGCTGCACCCAGGCGACACCGGCGGTGCCCCGCACGGTACGGATCGAGGTCCGCGCCCGGTCGACGCCGGTCCGGGCGTCGGGCCGCACGGTGAACGTGGCGTAGCCCGCGTCGCCCGGGCGCAGGCCCGCCACGTTCTCGTACAGCCACTGGGCCACGGTGCCCTGGAAGTAGTGGTCGCGGGAGCGCGAGTCCAGCGGCCACATCTCCCACATGGTGTCCGCGCCGTTCTCGTGCCAGTACCCCCAGCCGGGATAGGTGCGCTGCGTCGCGACCGCGTGCGCCAGGTCCGGCCGGCCCTCCTGGCACAGCACCCGCAGCAGCACGCTGGTGCCCAGCGCACCGGTGTTGAGGTGGTTGCCGCGGGCCTCGACGTCCCGCACCAGACTGGCGAAGACCGAGGCGCGGGCGTGGTCCGGTACGAGCCCGAAGGCGAGGGGGATCGCGTTGCTGGTCTGCCGGTAGCCGGGGTCCTTGGCCGTGCGGTAGTAGCCCTCCGGGCCCAGGAACGCCGCGTTGAGGGCGTCCTTGAGCTCCCCGGCGGCCTTCCGGTAGCGCGCCACCACCTCGTCCTCGTGCAGGACTTCGCCCATGTCGGCCGTGTCCGACAGCGCCCGGTGGAGGTAGGCGGTCGCGGTCAGCCGGGTGTCCTCGGGCGGGTTGCCTCCGTAGCCGGGCGGCAGGTAGTCGCCCAGGGCGGTGACGGCCAGGCCGTCGCGCAGCCGGGACAGCTCCCAGTCCAGGTAGCGGGTGAGCGTCGTCCAGTGCTCGCGCGCCGCCCGCTCGTCGCCGTACACCCGGTAGAACTCACGGATGACGAACGGGTACACCGTCGTCCACTCCGGAGAGGGCCCGAGGTCGCCGTAGCCCCAGCCGCCGCTCGGCACGATGACGGGCAGCTGACCGTCGTCCGTCTGGCTGTCGGCGAGGTCCCCCAGCCACTTGGAGAGCATGCGGTGCATGTCGAAGGCGTACGTCATCACGGGAGTGCCGAGCTGGGCGTCGCCGGTCCAGCCGTTCTTCTCGTACATGGGCGTGTCGGTCGGGATGCCGTGCATGTTGTTCAGCACGGTGCGCCGCATGGCCTGGTCCAGCCACTCGTAGAAGGGCTCCGAGCAGGCGAAGGAGCTGACCTCCTCCAGCGGCGTGTGCACCAGCCGTCCGGTGATCTGCCGGGGCTCGGGGGTCGCGGGCAGCCCGCTGATCTGGACGTAGCGGAAGCCCTTGTACGAGAACGAGGGCTCCCAGCTCTCCTGCGGGCGCCCGGCGCAGATGTACTCGTCGCGCTGGAAGCGCCCGGGCACGTGCGACGTCTCCGCCGACACGGTTCCGTCGGCCTTCAGCTTCTCGCCGTAGGTGAGCTGCAGGCGGGTGCCTGCGGGGAGGTCCGACACGGTGATCCGGACCCATCCGGCCATGGTCCGGCCCATGTCCACCAGGTGCTCCCCGGGGGCGAGCCGGGTGATCTCCTCGGGGTGGAAGGAGTCGATGACCTCGATGCCGTCGTGGGGCTGGGCACGCAGGCGCCCCTTCGGCCCGCTCTGGATCCCGGCCGGCCGCCAGGAGGAGTCGTCGAAGCCGGGCCCGGTCCAGGCGCCCGGTTCGCGTCGGGCGTCGTAGGTCTCCCCCGCGTAGAGGGAGTCGGACAGCGTGGGCCCCTCGGTCATGCGCCACCGCTCGTCGGTGACGAGGGCGGTGCGGGTCCCGTCGGGGTGGTCGACTTCGAGCCGGGCGATGAGGCGCGGTTCGGAGTGCCAGGGCGTGCGGTGCCAGTTCCAGACGTTCGGGGTCGTCATGCCGAAGAAGCCGCGCCCCAGCGTCACGCCGATGGCGTTGTTGCCGCGGCGCAGCAGGTCGGTGACGTCGTGGACGGCGTACAGCACGGTCTCGTCGTAGTCGGTGAAGCCGGGGTCGAGGACCTGCCGTCCGACGCGCCGGCCGTTGATCTCCGCCTCGTAGTAGGCGAGGCCGCTGATGTAGAGGCGGGCCCGGCTGATCCGGCGCGGCACGTCGAACTCCCTGCGCAGCAGCGGCGCGGGCCGCTCGGGCACACTGACGCTCACGCCGGAGCCCCACGGGCCCTGGCCGTAGGGGGCGAGGACCACCGCCGGGGACCAGGCGGAGTCGTCGAAGCCGGCTTCCTGCCACTGCCGCTGCTCGGTGTCCGTGGTCCGCCATCCGGCGTCGCTGCGGAGTTCGTGGACGCGTCCCGACGAGGTCCGCACGTGCAGCCGGAGCAGCAGGCCCGCCGGGTTGACCGAGGCACCGGCGCGGTTGGTGGCCGCGACGGCCAGCACCACGCCGGTGCCGGCGTGGAGTGCCTCCTTCACCTGCGCCGTCACGTCGGCCGTCCGGCCGGTGCGCCAGCCGTCCTGCTGCTGAGGCGCTTCGAGGGTCCGGCGGCCG
Organism: Streptomyces sp. DT190; assembly: GCF_049846985.1. NCBI lineage: Bacteria > Bacillati > Actinomycetota > Actinomycetes > Kitasatosporales > Streptomycetaceae > Streptomyces > Streptomyces sp. DT190. The sequence continues at coordinate 229,947 of NZ_JBNCNM010000011.1, forward strand.
TTGAGGTGGAGCGTGAAGTCGTCGTCCGCGGTCGCCACGAGTGTCGCCTGGACGACGTCGAGGTCTTCGGGGGCGTCGAGGCGGCCCCGGAACCACCTGGTGCCCTCGGGGGCGTCCTGGGTGCTCGCCCCGGGAGCCCAGATCCACGAGGCGCCCGTGAAGTCGAGGGGTGCGGCGGTGTCGGCGCCGATCCACCGGGCGTCCCACTCCTCGGGGGACAACGTTGTCTCGAACCAGCGGGGCTCGCTCCAGGCCGATGCTCCGCCGCGCTCGTCCCAGACTCTGACCCGCCAGGAGTACCGCGTCCGCGGCGCGAGGGCCGGACCGCCGTAGGGCACACCGGCCGCGCCGTCCGCGCTGGGCACCTTGCCCGAGTCCCAGACCAGGACCCCGCTCCCCCACCCCCGCCCGCCGGCCTTCACCTGCACGCGGTAGGCGGTCTGCCGTGCGCCACGGCCTGCGGACGTGGACTGCCATGCGAGCCGGGGACGGGCGACGTCGGTTCCGAGGACGTTCGGCTTGTGCTCCACCGTGGTGCGGGTGACGCGGAGTCCGGAGGCGCCCGCGGCCGGTCCGGCCATGGGCGCCGCGGCGGCGGGTGCGGCGGACAGGGCCGAGAGGCCGGCTCCCACGGTGCCCGCGGTGGCGGACAGGAAGGTCCTGCGGTTCCAACTTCCGGGCATGTCGAACTCCCTTGTTCGCTGCGGCTGGACGAGGACACGGCGATTGAAACGATTCAATCGCCTGCCTTGAATCCTATGGGCGAGTCACATCCGGCTACAAGGTGTCTGCAGCGGGGCGGTCGGGAGAGGAGGGGGAGGGCGGCGCGGAGGGCGGCGCGGAGGCCGGTGCGGGGAACGGCGCGGGGGCCAGCGCGGAGATCGGCGCGGGGATCGGCGCGGAGGCCCCCGCGCGGGCCAGCGCGGGGATCGGTGCGAAGGCCAGCACGGGGGCCAGCGCGGAGATCGGCGCGGAGATCGGCGCGGAGATCGGCGCGGAGATCGGCGCGGAGATCGGCGCGAAGGCCAGCGCCGAGGCCCCCACGAGGGCCAGCGCGGGGATCGGCGCGAAGGCCAGCACGGGGGCCGGCGCGGAGATCGGTGCGGGGATCGGCGCGAAGGCCAGCACGGGGGCCAGCGCGGAGGCCGGTGTCCTCCTCACGGACGGTCGGCGGGCGTCTCCGCCGGCGGTCGCCCAGTGAGGCCGATCGTCGCCGTGACGCGCTTGCCCACCGGCTCGCGACGGACCACGAGGCTCTCGCAGACGGCCCTGACGATCTCCAGTCCGTGCTGTCCGACCCGGACCGGGTCGGCGCCCCGGACCACCGGCAGGTGCGGTTCGGTGTCCCACACCGACACCGCCACCGAATCGTCGCGAGCCTCCAGTGTCAGCAGCGACGGCCCCGGGGCGTACTTGCGGGAGTTGGTCACCAGCTCGCTCACCACCAGCTGCACGACGTTCACCACCCGCTCGGGCACCGGCACCCCGTGCTCCACCCGCAGATCCCGCAGAAACGCTCCTGCGCGGTCGCGCGCCTGCGCGATCGCCTCCGTGCCCTCGAAGGCCGCCGCCATGGAGATCGACCCCTCCGACAGCGCCCGGCCCTCATCGTCAGCAGCCTGCTTCATAAGCCGCCTCGCACCTTCGCCCTTCACCTGACCGCAGTCCGATTACCCCACGAATTCCATCACAGAGGCGGTCCATGCCGCCCCGCCCGAGGGTAGGTACCGGGGCTGAGGTACCCGTACAGGGGGCACTCGGGGAAGGAGTGCAGGGCCGGGCGTGTCCTGCGACGTGCGAGGAGGCAAGGACGTGGTGGAGCCGCAGCGGACCGAGAGCGCCGGTCCACGGTCCCCCGAGGTCGCCGGCACCGCGCTGGCCGCGATCGGTGCGGGGGCGTACACCGTGGACGACAAGGGGTGTATCACCGCGGTCAACGTCCGGGCCGAGCAGCTGCTGGGCCGGCCCGCCGAGGAGATGGTCGGCCGGGACGCGCACGACCTGCTGCACCGGGACGCCGCCGGCCAGACCCTGCCGACCAGCCGGTGCGAGATGCGGCAGGCGTTCCACGCCCGGCGCACGGCCCAGGCCGACGGGGAGTGGTTCGCCAAGGGCGACGGCTCCCTGCTGCCCGTCTCGTGGCTGATCACCCCCTACGACAACGGGGGCGGCGAGCCCGCCACGCTCGTCGTCTTCCACTGCGACCAGCAGGCCGCAGGCACGGGCCCGCAGCCGGGGACGGCCGTCGAGCCGCTGTCCGAGCTGGAGCGGCTGGCCCTGCTGGCGGAGACCACCACCCGGCTCACCTCGACACTGGACGTCGACGAGGCGCTGCACCGGCTCGTGGCGCTGGTCCTGCCGCGGCTGGCGGACTGGGCGGTCGTCGACCTGATCACGGAGCGCGACGAGGTGTGGCGCAGCGCGGTGGTCCACGCGGACGGCGACGCCCTGGTGCCTCACGAGGAGCTCCAGGGCCCGATGCCGCCGGTGCCCGAGGAGTCGCCCATGCCCCTGTCCCGGGCCCTGCGCGGGGTGGCCTCCACCCTGGCCGGCCCCAGAACCTACCAGCGGGAACCCGACTCCGGGATCGCCGTCGAGCAGCAGCGCCTGTTCAAGGCGACCGGCATCCACTCCGCGGCGATCGTCCCCATCCGCAGCACCCGGGAGGTCCTCGGGGCCCTCACACTGGGCCGCGCCGACAAGGCGGGTGACTACACCGACGCGGACCTGCCGCTGATCGAGGACATCGCACGCCGGGCCGCGCTCGCCCTGGACAACGCCCGTCTCTACCAGCGGCAGCGCAAGGTCGCCGAGACCATGCAGAACCATCTCCTGCCCCAGCTGCCGCGCCTGCCCGGGCTGAAGATGATCGCCCGCTATCTGCCCGCCCCCGACGCCTCGCAGGTCGGCGGCGACTGGTACGACGCCTTCCGGCTGCCCGACGGCGCGACCGCCCTGGCCGTCGGTGACGTAGTGGGCCACGACCTGGAGGCGGCGGCCGGCATGGCGCAGGTGCGCAACATGCTCCGCGCCTACGCCTGGTCCCACCGGGAACCCCCCAGCCGCATCGTGGACCGGCTGGACGAGGCGGTCACGCACATCACCAACGTGCCCATGGCCACCCTGATCTTCGCCCGCCTGGAAGCGGCGGAGGACGGCCGCTGGGAGCTGCGCTGGACGAACGCCGGGCATCCGCCGCCACTGCTGGTCAGCCGCGACGGTCTCACCCGCTACCTCCTGGACGGCCACGGCATCCTCCTGGGCACCGGCTCGGGCACGCCGCGCCCGGACGCCTCGGCCGTGCTGCCGCCCGGATCCACCCTGCTGCTGTACACCGACGGACTCATCGAAGCGGCCGGGCACACCCTGGACGAAGGGCTGGAACGGCTGCGTCAGCACGCGGCCGCGCTCGCCCACCGTCCCATGACCTCCTTCACCGACGAGCTCCTGCGTCGCGTCCGCCCCACCGAGAACGACGACGACGTCGCCCTGCTGGTGTTGCGCACTCCGGCCGAGACGCACGGCTCGTAGGCCTCCGACCTGCACGGACCCTGCGGCCGACAGCGGCCGCCCCACCTGGAATGCACCACCCTCCCCCCTTGTTGACATGTCAACGGAAACACGAGATAGTTGAACCATCAACCACGCTGGAGAGGGTGCACCATGACAGACCTCGTACTCGGCCTCGACACCTTCGGCGACGTCCCGCAGGACGCCGGTGTGCCCCTCTCACACGCGGCCGCCGTCCGGCAGGTCGTGGAGGAGGCGGTGATCGCCGACGAGCTCGGCGTCGACGTCATCGCCGTGGGCGAGCACCACCGTCCGGAGTACTCGATCTCCGCCCCGGAGACCGTCCTGGCCGGTATCGCCGCCCGCACCTCGCGTATCAAGCTCGCCTCCGGGGTGACCGTGCTCAGCTCCGACGACCCCGTGCGGGTCTTCCAGCGGTTCGCCACCGTGGACGCGATCTCGAACGGCCGCGCCCAGGTGATCCTCGGCCGCGGCTCGTTCACCGAGTCCTTCCCGCTGTTCGGCTACGACCTGAGCGACTACGACGTCCTCTTCGAGGAGAAGCTCGACCTGTTCGTCAAGCTGCTCGACGAGAAGCCCGTCACCTGGAGCGGCACCACCCGCGCCGCACTGGAGAGCGCCGACGTCTTCCCCAAGACCGAGTCCGGCCGTCTGGACACCTGGGTCGGCGTCGGCGGCTCCCCGCAGTCGGTCGTGCGCACCGCCCGGCACGGGCTGCCGCTCATGATCGCGATCATCGGCGGCTCCCCCGCGCGCTTCGGCCCCTACATCGAGCTCTACCAACGGGCCGCCGAGAAGTTCGGCACCGTCGCGCACCCCGTCGGCATGCACTCCCCCGGGTTCGTGGCCGACACCGACGAGGAGGCCAAGGAGGTGTTCTACCCGTCGTACAAGGTGATGCGGGACCGGATCGGCGCGCAGCGCGGGTGGCCGCCGCTGCGCCGGGAGGAGTTCGACGCCGAGGTCGAGCACGGCTCGCTGTACATCGGCTCTCCGGAGACCGTCGCACGGAAGATCGCGGGCGCGGTGAAGACGCTCGGTGTCGGGCGCTTCGACATGATCTACAGCTTCGGGGCCCAGCCGGTCGCCGCCCGCACGCGGGCCGTCGAGCTGTTCGGCGCGAAGGTGGCGCCCATGGTCCGCGACATCCTGGAGGACTGAACGATGGCCACCATCGGCATCCTGGGCGCCGGCAAGGTCGGCACCGTGCTCGCCAGGCTCGCCCTCGCCGCGGGCCATGACGTGCTGGTCGCCGGCTCCGGCGACCCGGAGAAGATCGCCCTCGTCGTCGAGATCGTCACGCCCGGCGCGGTGGCGGCGACCGCGGCCGAGGCAGCGGAACGCGCCGACCTCGTCGTGCTCGCCCTGCCGCTCGGCAAACACCGGTCGCTGCCCGTGGACGCGCTGCGCGGCAAGCTCGTCGTCGACGCCATGAACTACTGGTGGGAGGTGGACGGGATCCGGGAGGACCTGACCGACCCGCGCACCTCCTCCAGCGAGATCGTGCAGGCCTTCCTGCCGGGCTCGCGCGTCGTCAAGGCGTTCAACCACATGGGCTATCACGACCTTGAGGAGGGTGCACGCCCCGCGGGCACCCCCGGGCGCAAGGCGATCGCGATCGCCGGGGACGGGGAGGAGGACGTGGCCACGGTCGCGGCGCTCGTCGACGCCCTCGGCTTCGACCCGGTCGTCGCCGGGCCCCTGGCGGAGGGCGTACGCATGCAGCCCGGCACCGAGCTGTTCGGCGCCAACACCGACGTCGCCGGGATCCGGGCGATGCTCGACCGGTTCCCCGCGACCGACTCCGGCCGCCTCCTCGCCGAGGTGCGCGGCGGCGCCGGCTGAGCGTGCCCCAGGGGCGCGGGGGCGTTGCGGAGCCCGCCTCCGTGGCGGCGGAGGCGGGCTCCGTCAGGGGGGGGCGGAGCCGGGCCCCGCAGGAGGTCAGCGGGCCGGAGTCTGCCCTGCCTCGTCGACGACGCCGACGTCGAGCAGCGCCACCTCGTCGGAGCCGAGGTACTTCAGGTCCTTCTCGCCGAAGACCCACACGTCCCGGTCCTCGCCGTCCCCGAAGGACAGGCCGACGCCGGTCCGGCCGGCGGCGTCCTCGGCGTCGCGCACCACGCTCACGCCCGGAATCCTGGCGGCGGCGCGGTACAGGGCCGCGTCCACCCGGGGCAGCAGCGTGGCGTCCTGCAACATGGATCCGATCATCTCCAGGGCGGCTTCCTCGTGGCTCGGTCCCTGGCCCTCCGTCGCGGACCAGATGTGGTCGTACAACTGGTCGGTGGAGGTGGGCAGTTCCTCCAGTTCGCGGTAGGTGGCGCGGTTCGGGTCGGCCTGCAGCGTCATGTCCTCGGTGCCCTTGCCGGAGGGGCCGGACAGCACCGTGATGCGGGCCAGTCCGTCGCGCTCGCCGTCGACGGCGTGCCAGTCGGAGCGCCGGTAGGTGTCCCGGCCCTGGTCCATGACCTGCCGAGTGCCCTCGGTCAGGGTGTAGACGTACTGGTCGTCCCGTACGTGTGGGGCCTGCTGCTCGGCGGCGACCGCGGCGATGCGGTCGAGCAGCCGGACGGCCTCCGGGTCGGTGGACGGCCGGCCGGCTCCGCCGTCGCCGGCGGTGAGGACCGCCGCGACGACCGCCACGGCCGTGGCGACGGGAACCGCGATCGCCGCGAAACGCCGGAACGGCCGGGGCCGCGCGGGGTTCTCGCCGGGGTTCTCGCCGGTCGGACGGGCGCTCGGCGCGGGCGCCTCCCGGGTGATCTCTCGCATGAAATGTGCCTCCAACTGGGTCAGACGGTCGCTCGGCAGGACCGGGTCACCCGGGCTCGGCAACAGCCGTGCCATCTCTTCACGTTCGTCGGGTTTCATCGGTATCTCTCCTGTGTCGACCGGGCTGTTGCGGCTCGGTCACCGGGTTCCTGTCCGCGGGCGGGGAGGCGTCTCGCTTTTTCCCGGGCCACCGGTGGCCCGGGGGGCTGGGCGGAGCGGCGCGCGAGCGGTGTCGGCCAGGCGCCGCAACCGCTGCCGGGCGCGGGAGAGCCGGGACCGGACGGTGCTGACCGGAACACCGAGCGCCGTGGCGGCGTCGGCGTAGCTCAGACCGGACCAGACGCACAGGGCGAAGACCTCCCGTTCACGTGGCCGCAGCTGCTCCAGGGCCGCCCGGGCGGCCGCGAGGCGTTCGGTGTCCTCCATGCGGCCGACCAGGGCGTCGGCGAAGTCGGGCACCGTCTCGGCGCCGGAGCGGCGGCCCGGGAGCCGGTCCAGGGCGGCTCTGTGCCGCCGGGCGGCGCGGCGCGTGTTGCGCAGCACGTTGGTGGAGATGCCGAACAGCCAGGCCCGCAGGCCGTCGCCCACGTCGTCCTCCTGGCCGGTCCGCGCGGCGAACGCGTCGTCGTCCAGCAGCCTCGTGCGCAGTCGCCAGGCCTCCAGGAACGTCAGCGAGACCACGTCGTCCGCCGTGATCGGATCGCCGAGCCACCGGGCGGCATGGCCGTGCACGGCCTGCGCGTGCTCCCGGAAGAGCTGCGCGAAGGCCTGTGCGTCACCGGCCCGTACACGGGCGCGTAGGGAAAGGTCCACGTCCGCTCCTGTCCGTACGCTGCGGTTCGTCTCAGTGATGTGGGTCACGCTCGGGGTACGCGGGCGCCCACGCCCCGCCCGGCTGCGCCCGGCACCCTGCGGGGAGAGGTTCCAGGACCTGGTCGAGCAGGTGCGGGGGCGCCGCGGTGATGCCGGCCTGTTCCATGGCACGCCAGTAGGCGAGGGCCGTAGGCGCGTCCACCAGGCCCCGCACCAGCGGCACGTCCGCACCGCAGGCGTGCAGCAGCGACTCCGTCCGGCAGGAGGCCAGGGTGCCGGGGATCCCGTGCCGCGCCACCGCCTCGGCGGTGGCGACGACGCCGGGCAGGCCTTCGGCCAGGGTGCGCCGGGTGGATCCGACCGAGAGCAGGCCCCCGCCCAGGACGAGGACGTCCGCGTCCCGGCGCATGCGGGCCAGTGCCCGGCCGGTGTCGAAGCAGTGCGGGAAGCTGTCGTCGACGACGACGGTGCCGGGACGCAGCCGGTCGACGTCGAGGAGGGCGCGGTGACCGCTGACGGCCGCGACGACGAGCCCTGCCTCGTACACGGCGTCGGACAGCCCGGGGTCGGAGACCCGCACGGCGACCTCGTCCGCCAGGCCGCGTTCCCGCAGCGTCCGGGCCAGGCCGCGCAGGCGCGGCTCGCTGCCCGGTACGTCGCACAGCACGAGCCGGGCGGGCGGCCGCTCGGCCAGGGTGAGCAGCAGCTCCAGTGAGGACGCCCCGATGGAGCCGAGCCCGACCACGGCCAGGTTGGTGGCCGCCAGGTCCCGGCCGGTGGCCGACAGCGCGGCGTGCACCGTGCGCACCACGGAGACGACCGTGGCCGCATGGCCGGTGGTGACCGACGCGGGGGCGTGCGGGGCGCGCAGCACGTCGAAGCCGTAGCCGGTCAGGGAGGGGATCATGCCGGCCAGGGAGACACTGCGGGCGCCCAGTGCCGAGGCGGTGTCCACGGCGCGGGCGGTGTGTGCGGCCAGGGTGCCGTCGCCGGCGAGTTCGTCGGCGAAGAGCGGCAGGGCGACGAACCCGGAGCGGCCCAGCGGGGTGGCGGTCGTCTCCAGCAGCCGGGGCGCGCCGTCCGGGAACAGCAGGCGGCGGATGTCCTCACGGGTCGTCGCCGTCTCCGGCAGGCCGGCGAGCCGGGCCAGCTGGGTGGGCGCCGGCAGGTAGCCGACGAGCGCGGCGTCCAGGTCCTGCCCGCCGGGCCGGGTGGGCCGCGGTACGGGACGGGCGGCACGGGAGACGAGCCGGTCGCGCAGCCCTTCGGCGAACGCGGCGAGCGCGGGCCCGTCGAAGGCCGCCGCCGCACCGCGCACGGTGACCCGCAGCCGGTCCCCGTCGGGCCGTACCGCGAGGAAGACGTCGGTGCCGGCGGCGGGCGGGGTGAAGTCGCTGTCCCCCTCGTCGTCCCAGCGCACGGCCGGACCGCCCCCGGCGCGCGGGCCCAGGGCCCCGAAGTCCAGGAACGTGAAGAAGAACTGCGAAGTCAACGGCAGCCCGGCGGCGTTCCGCGGGACGACGTCCTCGTGGATGCGGGCGGCGATCGTCTCGTCGACGACCCTGCGCACCCGGGCCGGGAAGTCGTCCCCGGGCGGGTCCTGGACGCCGGGCCCGAAGGGACGGACGGCGACGGCGGTGGCGAACGGCCCGAAGACGCGATGGATGCCGGGCAGCGGGTGGTCGCGGCCCGACACGGCCAGCCCGATCACCAGGTCCTCCTGGCCGGTGAGGGCGGCGAGCGCCTGGTGGTAGGCCGTGAGCAGCGGCGCGTACAGGGTGGCGCCCGCTTCGGCGGCGACCTTGCGCAGCGCGCCGACGACGCCGGCGTCCAGGACGAAGCCGTGGGAGAGGAAGCCGTCGCAGGCGCTGCCGCGGGTGCCGGCCGGGGCTCGCAGGACCGGTTCGCCGTAGGGCGCGCACAGGTCGGTGCGGCGCCGCACCGCGCCCTCTTCCTCCGGACGCGGCTGCGCGGGCTGCCGGGCGAGCGACTGCGCGTGCTCGCGGAACGTGCCGCGCAGCTCGGGCAGTTCGGGTGCCGTGCCCCGGTTCAGGGCGTCGTGGACGGTGGTCAGTTCCTCCAGGAGCAGGGCGGCGCTGTAGCCGTCGCCGATCAGGTGGTGGGCGTGCACGAGGAGCACGTGGTCCTGCGGGGTGAGGGTGAGCACGCTCAGGCGCAGCAGGGGCCAGGTCCACGGCTCGAAGCGGCGGCGCCGCTCGTCCTCGACCCGCTGCGCGAGCTCCAGCGGGCCGGACACCGTCCCGAAGGCGACCGGCAACCGCAGCGACGGGGGCAGTTCCTGCTGCACGGGCGGCCTCGCCCCGGCGGGGAAGACGGTGCGCAGCATGGGGTGCCGGGCCACGAGGGTGTCGACCGCCCGCTGGAAACGGTCCCGGTCGAGCGGGCCGGTCAGACGCAGCCGGGCCAGCCAGGACGCCCCGGTGCCGGGGGCGAGGGCCTCGGCGAGCAGGAAGCCGCGCTGGCCGGGGGTGAGGGGGTAGGCGTCCGGGAACGCCGGGGCCGCCGGGACGCCGCCGGCCGACCCTGTTTCGCCGGCCCGGGCGGCCGATGGGCTGCTCTCTGCGGCAGTCGGGGTGTTGACGGCTTCGGCGGGGCCGGTTTCAGGGCCCACGGCTTCGGCGGCCCTGACTGCGGCGGCTGGGACGTCGACGTCGGCTTCGGCGGCTTCCGTGACGGCGGCCTCGGCGTCAGCGGCGTCGGCTTCGGCGGCCGCCGCCTCAATGGCCTCGGCGAGTGCGGCCAGGGTGCGGTGCCGGTAGACGGCGGTGGGCCGGGGCAGCAGGCCGCCGCGCTGCCGGGCGAGCAGATCGAAGACCTGGAGGGCCAGCAGGGAGTCGCCCCCGAGTTCGAAGAAGTCGTCGTGGCGACCGACCCGTTCGACACCGAGCACCTCGCGCCAGATACGGCCGAGTTGCTCCTCCGTGGCGCTCCCGGTCGGTGACAGCGCGCCCGGCGCACGCGGCGTGCTCCCGGCCGGTGCCTGGACCCGCGCCAGCAGCGCCCGCCGGTCGGTCTTGCCCGTGCCGGTCAGCGGCAGGGAGTCCAGGAGCATGATCCGGGCGGGCACCATGTAGGGCGGCAGGGAGTCCGCCAGGTACCGCCGCAGCGCCACCGCGTCCACGTCGTCCCTCGCGACGTCGTCCCGCGGGTCCGGGTCCGTCAGCGCGACGAAGGCCGACAGCCGTCCCGCGTCGGCCAGTACGGCCGCCTGCGCCACGTCCGGACGGGCGCGCAGCACGGCCTCCACCTCTCCCGGCTCGACGCGGTGGCCTCGTATCTTGACCTGGTCGTCGATCCGGCCGACGAACCGCAGCGCCCCGTCGGGCAGAACCTCCACCCGGTCCCCGCTGCGGTACCAGCGGCGGCCGTCCCGCCACACGAAGGCCTTCCGCGTCAGCTCGGGTTCGCCGAGGTAACCGGCGGACAGGCCGACTCCCCCGATCAGCAGTTCCCCGATGCCGCCCGGACCGGCCTGCTCACCGCCGGGGCCGGCCACGAACAGTTCCGTCCCGGCGACGGCACGGCCGATGGGCAGCGCGGTCACCTCCTCGGCGGGGCGTTCGGCGACGAGGTGGCAGGTGGCGTTGATGGTCGTCTCGGTCGGCCCGTAGAGGTTCACGATCCGCTGTTCCGGGCCGAACAGGTCGAACCAGCGGCGCACCCACTCCGCCCAGAGCACCTCGCCGCCGACGTGGACCAGACGCAGCGCGGACAGGTCGGGCAGGGGCGCACCGCGCCGGAGGCGGTTCTCCGCCGCGGTCAGCAGCCGCTCCCACAGCGACGGTACGGAGCTCCACACGGTGATCCGCGCCCGTTCCACGTGATCCAGCAGCAGTTCGGGGTCGCGCACCAGGTCACGGTCGGCGGTCACCACCGTGGCGCCGGTCAGCAGCGGGGCGAGCAGTTGGCGCACGGAGGCGTCGAAGCAGGGGGAGGAGGTGTTCGCGAGCCGGTCGCCGGGGCCGTAGGCGAAGGTGGTCACGGCCCAGTCGAGGTAGTTCTCCATGGCCCGGAAGGTGATGGGCACGGCCTTGGGGCGGCCGGTGGAGCCGGAGGTGAAGATGACGTAGGCCGTCGCGTCGCGGTCCGCTGCGCTCTCGTCGAAGGGAGCGTCCGGTGACCCTGCCGCAAATCCCGTGTCGCTGACGGCGGGTACGGCTGTCGCGGCCGTGAGGGCCCGCGCTGCCGCCCGGGTGCGGTCGTCGTGCACGATGACGCGGACGCCGCACCGGCCCGTCTGCTCGGCCAGCCGGGCCGTCGGATGATCCGCGTCCAGCGGCACCCATCCGGCGCCCGCCCGCAGGATGCCGACGACGGCGATCACCGTGCCGGGCCCCGGGGAGGTGACCATGCCCACCAAGTCCCCCCGCCGCACGCCCTGTCGGCGCAGCCGGACGGCGAGGTCGCGGCTGGCAGCGTCCAGCTCCCGGTAGGTCAGGGCCGGCCGGCCGTCGTCGACGGCGATCGCGTCGGGGTCGGTGCGGAACCGTTCCAGCAGACGGCCGACCACGGTCGCCGGCGCGGCAGCGGCGGGCGTCGCCGCGAGGAGGCCGGCGCGCGCCTCCTGGGAACCGCCGGTGGCGTCGAGGGCGCCGCGCAGTTCCCGTTCGAACTCGCCGGCGTAACGCGTCGTCGTCGTGGCGGGGACAAGGCGCTCAGGAGCGTTCCAGGACAGTCGCAGCAGGGGCCCGTCCTCCCAGACCAGCAGACTGAGCCGGGTGGCGGCCGAGCCGGTGCCGGCGGCGGTCGGCCGCACGTCGGCGGGGCAGTCCGGGTCCAGCGTGGCCGGGAAGCGGGCGAAGCTGAAGCTCGCCGGGCTCACCGCGCGCGGCCCCGAGGCGTCGCCCGGCAGGAGGCGGGCGAGGTCGAGGCTGCTCACGGTGGCGTGCCGCTCGCTCTCCAGCCAGGCCACGCGCACCCGTTCGGCGAGGCGGTGCAGCGGCTCGTCCGGGTCCGGGCCCGTCTCCACCAGCAACGGCAGGGTGTCGGCGAGGGGGCCGACCAGCCGGTCGAGTCCCGGGAGCCGGGCGTCCCGGCCGGCCCGGGCGACGTTGACCGCGACGGCCCGCCGCCCGCTCCAGCGGGCCAGGCAGCGGGTGTAGGCGGCGAGCAGGAGATGGAAGAGGGAGACGTCCCACGCGGCGGCCCGCTCGCGCAGCGCCACGACGAGATCCGCGTCCAGGGCGTGCTGCACGGCGCCGAGCGGTCCGGGGCCGTCCTCGGCGTCGGGACGGTCCGCGCAGGGCAGGGGCAGAGGGGTGTGGTCCGCCAGACGGGCCCGCCAGTACGCGAGGTCGTCGGCGCGGACGCCGGCCCGGACGCCGGGTCGCCGCACGTCGGTGACGTAGGAGGCGAAGTCCGCGGCGGGCGGCGGCGCGGAGGGGGTGCGCCCGAGGGCGAGGTCGGTGTACAGCGCCCACAGTTCCGTGCCGAGCACGTTCAGGCTGTAGCCGTCGGCGGCCACGTGGTGCACGGCGAGGATCAGGTGGGCCACCTCGGCGCCCTCGGTCACCAGCACGGCCCGCAGCGGGAGTTCGGCGGTGAGGTCCAGCGGCCGGTTGGCGAGTTCCGTCTCCAGCGCTCGCAGCGCCGCTCCGCCTGCTGGGCACTGCCGCGTCTCCCACCCCACCTCGGGTGCGGCGCCCGGCGTCACGAACTGGTGCGGCACGCCGCCGTCGTACCCGATACGCATCCGCAGCATCCCGTGCCGGCCGGCCAGTGTGGTGAGGGCGCGGCGCAGCAGGGCGGCGTCGAGGGGCCCCCGGACGGTGTGCCGTACCCAGCCCCGGGCGGGGGTCCGCGGATACAGCACGCTGCTGGTGTGCAGGGCGAGTTGGACCGGGGTCAGCGGGAACGGCGCTCCCTCCTCGACGGCGGCGGCCACCGGACCGGACGCCGCGCCGGGCTGTGTCTCTGCGTCGGGTTGTGTCTCTGCGTGGGGTTGTGTCTCCGCACCGGGCAGTGCCGCTTCCGGCCGGGCGGTGTCGTCGGCGGGCCGGGCGGTGTCGTCGGCGGGCCGGGCGGTGTCGTCGGCGGGCCGGGAGGCGTCGTCGGCAGGCCGGGCGTCCAGGTGGGCGGCGAGTTCGCGCACCGTGCGGTACTCGAAGAACAGCGTGGCCGGGAGGTCCCGGCCCAGTGCGCGTTCCAGCCGCCGGACGAGGTCGACCGCCGCGAGCGAGTCGAGGCCGAGCGAGAGGAAGGACCGGTCCTGGTCGACGGCCTCCGGGGGCAGATGCAGGGCCTCTGCCAGGAGGCCGCGGACCAGGAGGCGGGTGCCGGACCCGTCGTCGCCCGAGGCGGCGGGGGCACGGTCCTCGGCCGGACCTGCCGGTACTGCCGGTACGTGTGTCCCGGCGCGGACGCCGACCCCCGTCCCTGCCGGGGCGCCGGGCCGTAGGGAGTCCTCTGCGTCCGTGAGGTCGGCGACGACCAGTTGAGCCGTGTCGATGCCACAGGCCGCGCGCAGTGCGCGCAGCGCCTCGGCCGGGGCCAGGGGCACGCCGCCGGTGCGCAGCGGCGTGCCGTCCCCGACGGCGGCGGCGAGCCCGGTACGGGCCACGGGCCCGAGGTTCAGCGCCAGCCAGCGGCGCCCGGCGGCGCGTTCGGACGCCGCGAAGGCGTCGAGGAAGGCGTTGGCCGCCGCGTAGTCGCCGAGGGCGCCCGCGGCGCCGGGAAGCACCGAGGCCACCGAGGAGAAGGCCACGCACAGCCCGGGCCGGTGCCCGTGGCGGTCCAGGGCGCGTGCCAGCAGCCGGGTGCCGTGCTCCTTCGCGGCCAGTGAACGGCCCGTGTCCTGCGGGCCGGTGCCGCGCAGCGATCCGGGCAGGGCGACCCCCGCCGCGTGGCAGACGACGTCCGGTGCGGGTACCTCGGCGAAGAGGGCGTCGAGCTGCCGCTCGTCCGTCACGTCCGCCTGCCGGTAGCGCGCGTCGGCGCCGAGCTCGGCGAGTTCCGCGAGCAGCCCGGCGGGAGGTTGCGGGGAGCGTCCGGTGAGGACGAGCGTGGGACGGCCGCGTCCGGCGAGGTCCCGGGCGAGCGCCGCGCCGAGACCGCCCGTGCCGCCGGTGATCAGGTAGACGCCGTCCGGGGGCAGTGGGCCGTCTCCCTCCGGTACGGCGGTGGCGGGCAGGGGTTCGATGCCCCGCAGCAGCCGGGTGCCGCGCCGCCAGGCGGTGACGTGGGTGCCGCCGCCGGTGGCGGTCAGTTCCGCGAGGACGGCCTCCAGCCGCTCCTCGCGGGAGTCCTGGGAGGACAGGTCGGCGCAGACCAGCTCGGCGCCCTCGGTCTCCTGAGGGAACGCCAGCGCCAGCCCGGTGAGCAGGGCCTGCTCGGGGCGCGGCCGGGCCTCGCCGTCGGCGCCGGTGCGGTGGGCGTCCTCGGTGAGCACGAGCAGGCGCCGCGCACCGGCCCGGTCGAACTGCCGCACCGTGTCCCGGAAGTCGGCCGCCGCTGCCGGTCCGCCGGTGTCGTCCCCGGCCGGTCGCGGCAGGTGCACCACGGTGTGGGCGGAGGTCGCACCCGCCGGCGCCACCGGCACGCCGCGCCGGGCGAGCCACGCGGACAGCTCCCGCACCGCCTCCGTGTGGGGCCCGGTGACGAGCGTGACCGGGGCGGCTCCGGCCGACGCGGCGAGCGAAGCGGCCCCGGCCGAGGAAGCGAGAGAAGCGGCCCCGGCCGAGGGAGCGAGGGAAGCGGCCCCGGCCGACATGGCGGCGGCAGTGGCTCCGGCCGGCGGTACGGAGCAAGCGGCCCCTGCCGAATCGGTGAGGGGCGCCGGTGTCCAGGTGACGCGGTGCAGCAGCCGGGCGGCACCGGGCCCGGGCCAGTAGGTGCGCCGCTGGAACGGATACGTGGGCAGCGGCACGCGGCGTCCCGTGGGTGCCAGCGCGGCGTGGTCGACGGCGACTCCGCGCGTCCACAACCGGGCGACGGTGCGCAGCAGTTCGCCGCGTCCGCCGCCCTGGGCGGGTTGTCCGGCGGGAAGGGCGGAGAGCACGGTCACGGGGGCGCCGGGCCGGCCCGCGGTGGCCGTGCGCAGGGCGGCCGGCAGGTCGGTGCCGGGCCCGACCTCGACGAAGGTGTCGTATCCGTCCCGGGCCAGCCGCCGGGCCGCGTCCCCGAACCGGACGGGGCGCAGCGCGTGTTCGCGCCAGTGGGCGGCGTCCGGGGCGGACGCCCAGTCGGCCGTCAGGGTGCTGAGCAGGGGTACGCGGCCGGTGCCGGGCGACAGGGCACGTGCGGCGTCGTGCACCGCCTGGGCGGCCGGTTCCATCAGCGGTGAGTGGAAGCCGTGGGTGACCCGGAGCCTGCGCGCGGTCACGCCCCGGGCGGTGAGGCCGGCCAGGGCGTCCTCCACCGCCCGCTCGGTGCCGGACAGCACGAGACGGCCGGGGGCGTTGCGGGCCGCGACGGCCAGGGCACCGCCCGAAGCGGCGACGAGCGCCTCCACGGCGTCGTCCGCGCCGAGCACCGCGGCCATCGCGCCGCGCTCGGTCAGCTCGGCGATCGCACGGCCGCGCGCGGCGGCGAAGCGCACCGTGCCGGACAGCGGCAGCAGACCGGCGGCGCAGGCCGCGGCCAGTTCCCCGACGCTGTGGCCGGCGACCGCGTCCGGTACGACGCCCCATGCGCCCAGTTGGCGGGCGAGTGCCACGCCGAAGGCGACCAGGACGGGCTGGGTGATCTCGGTGCGGGCCAGCTCGGCCGGATCGACGCCGGGATCGGTGCACCAGTGGGTGAGAGTACGGCCCTGCAGCGGGCCGAGCGCGTCGGACGCCTCGTCGAGGGTGTCCCGGAACACGGGTGCGGTGGCGTACAGCCGCGCTGCCATGCCCGGACGCTGGGCGCCCTGTCCGGGGAAGAGGAAGGCGAGGCGGGGACGGGTGCCGACGGTTCCGGTGAACACGTCCGGGTCCGGTGGCGCGCCGTCCGTGTCCGTGGCCGCTCCGTCCGCGTCCGGGGTTTCGGCCACCGCCCCGTCGGCCTGGAGGAGGGCGGCGAGAGCGGTCAGCCGCACGGGGGTGTCACCGGCCTCGTCGCAGACGAGTGCCAGCCGGTGCCGGTCGTCGTCCCGGGCCGTGGCGGCCGTCAGGCACAGGTCGGCCGTGGCGGTCCGGGGGTGGGCGCGCAGATGGTCCGACAGGTCGCGCACGAGGGCGTGCAGGGCGGGGCGGGTGGGAGCGGAGAGCGCCAGCGCATGAGGGCCGTCGTCCGGCCGGGACGCCTGCGGGCTGTGCGTGGTGGCCTGTTGGAGGACGGCGTGCGCGTTGGTGCCGCCGAAGCCGAAGGCGTTGATGCCCGCGGCCAGCGGGCCCTCGGAGGGCGGCGCGGGCCAGGCGACCAGCCGGTCGGGCACCCGGAACCCGGACCGGCCGGCGAGCGCGGAGGGCGGGTCGGCGTGCAGCGACGGCGGCACCTGACCGTGGCGCAGTGCCAGCACGACCTTGACCAGGCCGGGGAGCGCGGCGGCGTTCAGCAGGTGGCCGATGTTGCTCTTGGCGGAGCCCAGCAGCCGGGGGGCGTCGCCGGGCAGGGGCGGGAAGGCGTGGGCGAGCGACTTCAGTTCGACGGGATCGCCGAGGGCGGTGCCGGTGCCGTGCGCCTCGACGTACGTCACCTCGGCCGGGTCGATGCCCGCCGCGCTGTGGGCGGCGGTGATGACCTCGCGCTGGCGGGCCGGGTTGGGGGCCATCAGGCTGAGCGAGGTGCCGTCGTTGTTGACGGCGGTGCCGCGCACCAGGGCGAGGAGGTCGTCGTCGGCACGCCGGGCGTCCTCCTCCCGCCGCAGGACGAGCACCGCGCCGCCCTCGCCCGGCACGAACCCGTCGGCGGCGGCGCCGAACGCCCGGCTGCGGCCGGTCGGTGACAGGGCCTGCGCGGCGTGCAGCATCCGGTGCGCGGTCGGGGTGAGATGCAGGTTGACACCGCCGACCAGGGCGATGTCGCACTCCCCCGCCATCAGGCTGCGGCGGGCCAGGTGCAGGGCGACCAGGGCGGAGGAGCAGGCGGTGTCCACGGCGAGGGCCGGTCCGTCCAGGTCGAAGTGCTGGGCGACCCGCGCGGCGACGAGGTTGGGGAGGTTCCCGGTGAGCGCCGACGGCGGCAGGTCCGTGCCGCTGTCCATGGCGGCCCGGTCCAGCAGTTCCCGGTAACCGCTGTCCCCCGTCGTCGTGAAGACGCCGATGCGGTGGGCGCGGCGGCGGGGGCCCCCGTATCCGGCGCGTTCCAGTGCCTCGTGCGCCAGTTCCAGGAGCAGGCGGGCCTGCGGGTCGAGAGTGCGGGCCTCCTCCTCGGACATGCCGAAGCGGTCCGCGTCGAAGGCGGCCGGGTCCTTGAGGAAGGCGCCCCAGCGGGCCGCGGGCACCTGGTCGCCGTCCCAGCGGTGCGGCGGCACGGGGGTGACGAGGTCGCGTCCCTCCGCGAGCAGCCGCCAGTACGCCTCGGGTGTGCCGGCGCCGGGGAACCGGCAGGCCAGGCCGACGACGGCGAGAGCCTCGGACGTCTGTCGCACCGGCCGGCCGCAACGGGCCGTGCCGGGTGCGCCGGGGCGGGCCCGGTCCGTGGTCTCCTCGCCGCCGTCCGCCTGTGCCAGCAGGTGGTCGACGAGCCCGGACACCGTGTCGGCCCCGGCGCGCAGAGCCGCCGTCTCCAGCGGGGTGCCGAAGGTGTCCTCCAGGGCGGCCAGCACCTCCATGGCCTTCAGCGAGGTGCCGCCCAGCGCGCGGAAGGACGCGTGGGCGTCGATCCGCGCGCCGTCCGTCCCCAGCACCTCGGCCCACACCCCGCGCACCGCCTGCTCGATCGCCACCCGCGACCGCGGCACACGGGCGCCGCCGCCGTGAGCACGCCGTTCGGCCGGAACAGCGTGCTCACGCCGTGCGGCCGGAACAGCGTGCTCACGCCGTGCGGCCGGAACGGCCGCGGCGGCATCGGCAGCACGTACGACGGCACGGGCGGCGGCGTACCGGCCGGACTCGAACCGGTCCCGCAGCACATGACGGCGCACCTTCCCGCTGGTGGTGCGCGGGAACCGGCCGGGCGGCAGGGCCACGACCCGTACGTCGTCGTGGAAGAGCGCCTCGCCCACCCGGGCGGCGACCCGTCGCAGCACCTCGTCGGCCGCGCTCGGCGGACGGGACCAGGAGACGAACACGACCACGCGTTCACGGCCCGTGTCGGGGTCGGTGGACCCGACGACAGCGGTCGTGCCCGGCGGCAGTCCGGGCGTGCCGGCGGCGACGTCCTCCAGGTCGGCGGCGTGGTGCTTGAGCCCGTTCAGGAACAGCACGTCCTTGAACCGGCCGGTGACGCACAGCCGTCCGTCCCGCAGGAAGCCCATGTCCCCGGTGCGCAGCCAGCCCTCGGCCGTGAAGGCGGCGGCGGTGGCGTCGGGCAGGTGCCGGTAGCCGCGGGCGACCTGCGGACCGCGCACCTGGATGTGGCCCACGCGCCGGTCGCCGAGTTCACGCCCGGCGTCGTCGACGATCCGGACGGCACAACCGGGCACGGGACGGCCCAGGTCCATGAGTTGCACGGCGGCGGAGCGGTCCTCGTCCGGGGCGTCCACCGCCCTGCCGCGGCTGAGCGCGGCGCGGTCCAGCACCAGCGGCCGGGCCGTCTCGCCCGGCGGCGGGAACGTCACCGCGAGGGTGGCCTCGGCCAGGCCGTACACCGGCTGGAGGGCCTGCGGCGCCAGGCCCGCCGGCCGTGTGCGGCGGGCGAAGTCACGCCAGACGGAAGCGGAGATGGGCTCGGCGCCCACGACGACCCGACGGACGCTGGTGAGGTCGAAGCGGGCCATGTCCTCGTCGGACAGACGCCGGGTCGCCAGCGCCAGCGCGAAGTTGGCGGCCGACAGGTGGGTGGCCCGGTGGGCGGTGGCCGTCTCGAACCAGACGCCGGGCCGCCGCGCGAACGCCAGCGGCCCGATCTTGACCTGCCGGGCGCGGGCGGCGAGCGGCGCGAGATGGGTGCCGATCAGGCCCATGTCGTGGAAGTACGGCATCCAGCTGACCACCACGTCGTCGGGGCCCAGGTCCGAGACGGCCACGATCTGACGCAGGTTGGCGGTCACCGCGGCATGGGTGAGTTCCACGCCCTTGGGCACACCGGTGCTGCCCGAGGAGAACTGCACGAAGGCCAGCCCTCCGGGCTCGCAGGCGACGGGTCCGCCCAGGTCGTCGCCGTCGCGCACGTCGTCCAGCCGCAGCACGGCCGCTGTCGCGGGCAGCTGCCGCGCCAGGTCCGCGCCGGCCGCGTCCACGAACACCGGCGGCCGGTCCAGGTGCTCCCAGACGGGCAGGATCCGGCGCAGGTCCGCGGCGAGCGGCACCGGGACCAGGTCCGCCGCGAGCAGGCCCCAGAACATGACCTGGAAGTCCTCGCCGCGGTCCGCGACCAGCGGAACGCACGTGCCGGGCCGGACCCCGGCCGCCCGCAGCCCCCCGCCGACCCGCCGGGCCTCGGCCAGCAACTCCCGGTAGGTCACCTCGACTTCGCCGCCGTCGCCGCGTACATGCACGGTCACCTGCTCGGGCCGCTCGCGGGCAGCGTCCCGCAGGACGTTCCACAGGGTGTTCTCGCTCATGGTCCGTTCTCGAAGGTCGGGCCCTGGCACGGGCGGGCCGTCCGCCCGTACTCCGACGGAAGGGAAGCCGTGAGGCGGTGCCTGGGGCGTTCTGCGGCACGAGCCGACGCATCGCCGCATCGCGGAAGAGTCGAAGCGCCGAATCGTCAGGTCGCCGAGTCGTCGTCGGCTCGGTGCCGGATGGTGGTGCGGGCGAGGCGGCCGCCGCGTGCCGACGCGTCGGCCGCCCTCACCCTACGGGATCGGGGCAGGCCGCTCACGGCGCCTCTTCACCCCGGTCAGCAGGTTCTAGGGGGCGGGACACCGGGACGCGTTGCCTTCGACGCGCCCGAGGTTCGCGCCGGTGACCGTGACCGGGACCGGTTCGGCCCGGGGGTCGGCGACACGCTGGGCGGCGAGCGCGGTGCAGACGACCTGGGCCGCGGCCGTCTCGGTCAGCTTGCCCACCCGGGGTGACAGCTCGACGACGACACGGTGGCCGGTCGTCCTGACGCGCACCGGCTCGGCAGGTCCGGGTTCTCCGGGCCGGGCGTCCCCGGTGGGAGGCGGCTGCTGCGGGGTGGGCGCCTGCTGCGCGGGGAGCGCGGTCGTGGGGGCCATCAGGTGGGTGGTCATGCCCTTCTTCCGTTCCGGGGGGCTCGGTCCGCCCAGCAGCAGGGTCACGGCCGCCTCGACGCCGACCGGCGCGGTGGTGCGGCGGTCCACGGCGACCAGGGCGCCGTCCCTGACGAAGTAGACCCGTACCGTCGGGGCGACGCCCTCGGCGGGTGCGCCGGCCTCCACCGCGCCGGTCGGGGAGATGCCGCACGAGGTGAGCGCGCACAGGGCGGGCAGCAACAGCGACAGCGACACGTGTCGGTGCGGGGCGGGCGCGGACCGGCGTCGTGCGTTCATGGTCGGCTCTCCGGAGGGGTCTCGTCGTGCGGCAGGGGCAGTTCGACCGTGAAGACGGCGCCGTCCTCGGGTCGGTTCGCCGCGCGGACGGTTCCGCCGTGCACCCGGACGTTCTCCGCCGTGATGGCCAGGCCGAGGCCGCTGCCGTCGGTGCGGGTCCGGGCGGCGTCCGACTTGTAGAAGCGTTCGAAGACGTGGGGCAGCACGTCGGCGGGGATGCCGGGGCCGCTGTCCAGCACCTCGATGACGGCGCGGCGTCCTCCGTCGGGCCCGCGCGTCCGGCGCAGGCGCAGCAGGACGGGGCGGGCGCCGTGCCGCAGGGCGTTGCCGACCAGGTTGGCGACGACCACGTCGAGGCGGCGCGGGTCGACCCGTCCGCGCAGGGCGCCGGGGGGCGGCAGTTCGGTGTCCACGAGATCGGTCCAGGCGCGGGCCGCGAGGGTGCGGCGCAGCGACTCGGCCAGGTCGATCCGGTCCAGGTTCAGCACGGCGGCGCCCGCGTCGAAGCGGGAGATCTCCATCAGGTCGTCCACCAGACGCGCCAGGTGCACCGTCTCCTGGCTGATCAGGCGGACGGCGGTGGCGGTGTCGGGGTCCAGTCGGGCGGCGTCCTCGTCGAGGAGGTCGGTGACGGCCGACATGGCGGCCAGCGGGGTGCGCAGTTCGTGCGAGACGTCCGCGGCGAACCGGCGGGCCCGGGCCTCCATGCCGCGCAGCTCCGCCACCGACTTCTCCAGCGCCGCGGCCGTCTCGTTGAACGTGTGGGACAGATCGGCGAGTTCGTCCGACCCGTGGACGGCGAGCCGGGTGTCGAGGTGCCCTTCGGCGATGCTGCGGGTGGCGCGGCGCAGCGCCCGCACGGGCCGCAGGACTCCGCGCGCGGCGAGCAGGGCCAGCACCACGGCGAGGGCCAGGGCGGGCAGGGTGGCCCGTTCCACGGCGGTGACCAGGGCGTCGACGGAGTCCTGTTCCCTCGTCTGAGGCACCGTCAGGTAGACCTCGATGCCGGAGGCGACCGGCCCCCGCCCGTCGGTGGTGTCGAACGCGACCGGCATGCCGACGACCAGTGCGGGACGGCCGCCCCGGTTCACCCGCTGGAAGACGGTGGCCGGCCCCTCGTGCACGGCGTCGCGTACGGCGGGGGTCAGTTCCTCGAAGGGGTCGCCGGGCGCGGAGGTGGCTTCCAGGTCACCGTAGGCGACCAGGACACGCCAGGTGCCGGACGGTTCCGCGCGGGCCACCTCGACGGCGAAGCTGTGCAGTTCGGCCCGGTCGGCGGGCACGTCGAGCCCCGGGGCGAGCCGGTCGACCTGGGTGCGCAGGGAGTCGATGACGGTGTCCTGGCTCTGCTGGAGCACCCCCGTGCGGGCCTCCCGGAAGGTCAGGGCCCCGGTCGAGGCGGCGGTGAGGGCCGCGACGCACGCGAACGCCAGCACCAGCCGGACGCGCAGGCCGCGCAGCCGGTGGGGGCCGACCCGGTCTCTCAGCGGGCGCATGCCGGGCGTTATGCCGACGGCGGGCGTCTTGCGGGCGCTGAGCTTGCCGAAGGCCTGCGGCGCCTCGCTGTCGGAGGCTCCCGGCGCCGTCCCGTGGGGCGCTCTCACCACGCCGGCTCACCGGCGGCGAACCGGTAGCCGAAGCCGCGCACGGTCTGGATGTAGCGAGGCTCGCGCGGTGGCTCGCCCATCTTGGTGCGCAGCCGTTTGACGCAGGCGTCGACCAGCCGGGCGTCCCCGTGGTAGCTGTGCTCCCAGACCGCCTCCAGCAGCTGCTGCCGGCTGAAGACCTGGCCCGGCGAGGCGGACAAGGTGAGCAGCAGCCGCAGTTCGGACGGGGCGAGGGCGACCGGCACGCCCTGCCGGGTGACGGAGAACCCGGCCCGGTCGATGGACAGGTCCCCGTAGCGGTCGATCCTCGGTATGCCGTTGCCCACGGGCGGGCCGCCCGCCCGGCGCAGCACGGCACGGATGCGGGCGCCCAGCACGCGTGCCTGCACGGGTTTGACCACGTAGTCGTCGGCTCCGGCCTCCAGTCCCACGACGATGTCCTCGTCGTCGCCCCGGGCGGTCGCCATGACGATCGGGAGGGTCGGGTCGAGGGCGCGTATCCGCCGGCACACGTCCAGTCCGGGCACCCCGGGCAGCATGAGGTCGAGCACCACCACGTCGGGCCGGAAGGAGCGCAGCAGGTCAAGCCCCTGCTCCCCGGTCACCGCGGCGGCGACCTCGTGGCCCTGGCGCCGCAGGGCGAGGACCATCCCCTCCCGCACGGCACGGTCGTCTTCGATCAGCAGAACGCGTGGCATGCGCCCAGTATCGGCAGCCCGGCGACGCGGCTCCCGGCCCGTCGCGGGGCTTTGTTGCCAGATGGTCATACAGCCTCCCGAACCCCCCTTCGTTATCGCCCTGTTATCACCTGGGCCAGGTGCCATCACATGGGCGGCACACCCTGACGGCCATGACCGTTGATCACAACCCGTCCGCTCCGCGCCGCCGTCGCGGTGCCCCCGCGCACGCCCTCTCCGGACGCAGACGGAAGGGTCCCCTCTGGGCGGGCACCGCCGCGCTGGTCCTGCTGGGCGGCGTCGGAGCGGCGGCCACGGGCTGGACGTCCGACGGCGCGGGAGCAACCCGCGCCGACGCGCGGACGGCACCCTCCGCGGCGGCGGCCGGTTCCCCGCCGTCCGCTCCGCCCACCAGCGCCTCACCCCGTCCGAGCCGGTCCGCTCCGGCGTCCGGCATCCCCGCCACGGGACCGGGCACCTT
Source organism: Streptomyces sp. DT190 (assembly GCF_049846985.1). Classification (NCBI taxonomy): domain Bacteria; kingdom Bacillati; phylum Actinomycetota; class Actinomycetes; order Kitasatosporales; family Streptomycetaceae; genus Streptomyces; species Streptomyces sp. DT190. The sequence goes on from NZ_JBNCNM010000011.1 coordinate 253,329, forward strand.
CACGGTCGCGGCCGGCGAGAGCGCCCGGGTGGGGACGGGCGACACGCTGCGCTACCGGGTCGAGGTCGAGGACGGCCTCGACCTGTCCGCCGCCGACGTCGCCCGGCAGGTGGACGGCATCCTGGCGGACCGGCGCGGCTGGACGGCGGACGGCCGGTGGTCGTTCCAGCGGGTCGCCGACGGCCGGACCGACTTCGTCGTCAAGGTCGCCACCCCCGGCACCGTGGACCGGATCTGCGGACAGTACGGCCTGGACACCGGCGGGGAGGTCAACTGCAACGTCGCGCAGAACGTGATGGTCAACCTCAGGCGCTGGCTGCTCGCGACGCCCGTCTACGCCGACGACGTCACCGGCTACCGCGCGCTGATCGTCAATCACGAGGTCGGCCACTTCCTGGGCCACGGCCACGTCGGCTGCCCCGGTCCGGGGCAGCCGGCTCCCGTGATGATGCAGCAGATCAAGGGAATGCACGGGTGCCTGCCCAACGTGTGGCCGTACGACGAGAAGGGACGGTTCGTGACCGGCCCCGGGCCGGACGCGGACGCGGACCACTGACGCACCCGGGACTCACCGGACGCTTCGGCGAGGACTTCGCAGTCGGGCCGCCGATGATCGCTCGACTTGACCTGATGGGCGAGGCAGGGGCGGGCCGGCCCGCAAAGTTCCGGCCGGATTTCCCGGACCGCGGCCGCCCCGGGCAACCCTCCCCACCGCACCCCCGTCTTCACATCGGCGATTCCTGCCGATGGCGTGACACCGATCGGCACGGCATCGTGGCGGCGGCACGCGTCGACACGGCATCGCGGCGGCGGCACGGAGAGCTGCCGGGGAACGACGGCGCCCGTCGGGGACGGATCCGTGCCGGCGCCGCACCGGCCACGACCACGACCACGAAGGGGACACCATGGCAAGCGTCGCCGTGATCGGCGGTGGCATGGCGGGGACGGCGACGGCGCTGCTCCTCGCCCGGGCCGGACACCGGGTCACGGTGTGCGAGCAGGACAGACGCGCGGTCTCCGGACAGGTCGACGCCGACTTCTTCGACTGGCGCCGGCCCCGCGTCCCGCAAGCCGTCCAGCCGCACGCCCTGCTCGGCCCGGCCCGCGCGGTGCTGGCCGCCGAACTCCCCGACGTGTACGCGCGGATGCGGCGGCTGGGCGCGTGGGAGCAGCACGAGTTCGACTGGTTCGACGAGCACCCGCCCCACCGCGACGGCGACGAACACCTGGTCCTGGTCCGCACGCGCCGCGTGGTGCTGGAGACGGCGCTCCGGGCGTCCTTGCGCGAGGAGAAGAACGTTCGCCTGCTGCAGGGCACGCGTGTGCGGGGGCTGCTGGCACGGCAGTTCCCGCACCGGGTCCCCCAGGTCACCGGCGTGCGCCTCGACGGCGGGCAGATCGACGCCGACCTCGTCATCGACACCGGCGGGAGGCGCTCCCCCGTCGGCCGCCGGCTCGGAGAACTCGGCGCTCCCGCCCCGGAACGCGAGCGGCACCGGGTCGGGCTCGCCTACGCCTGCCGCTGGTACCGCACACGCCCCGGCACGCGCCCGCCGCACCGGACGCCCTACACGTCCGCGGCGCCCTTCGCCCTGTCCATCGCCTTCCCCTCGGACAACGGTCTGGTCGGCGTGGCCCTGGTGTGCGCCACCACGGATCCCACGCTCCCCGCGCTGAACGATCCGCATGTCTTCGACGGCCTGGCGAGGACGTTCCCGTCCTCCGCCGCCTGGCTCGACCGCGATCCCCGGCCGGTGGGGGCCGTCCATGTCATGGCCGGCCTCGACAACCAGTGGACGCCCACGGCGGACGGCTCCGAGCCCGTCGTGACGGGGCTGGTCCGGGCGGGCGACGCCCTGGTGCACACCAACCCGACACTCACCCAGGGCATCACCCTGGCCCTGTGGGCCGCCCGGCGCATAGCCGTCACGACGGACACCGCGACCGACCACGAGGGCTTCGCCCACGGCTACGCCCGATGGGCGCGGCGCGTCCTCAAGCCCTGGTTCGATCTCCAGGTGACGGCCGACCGGGACAACGAGACGCGGCTGTCGGGCACCGCGACGGCTCCCACCGGCATCGAGCAGCGGCTGAAGGCGGCGCGCTTCCCCTGTGCGCTTCAGGACCCGGTCGTCATGCGGGCCTGGGCCCGGGCCCGGCACATGCTCGCCACGCCCGACCAGGCATTCGGAACCGAGGAGGTGCGTCAGCGCCTGACGCACTGGCTGGCAGCCCGCTCCGGTGCCCTGCCGGGCCCCGCCGGCCCGTCGCGGGAGGAGTGGGAGAAGATCGTCGGCGACGGCGCCCGCGACCGGTGACCGCCACGGCGCTCGGCCGGCTCGTCACCGGCACGGCGGGGCGGGCCGCCGCCGCCCCACCGGACGGCTCGGCGCACGCCCCGACCGGGCCCACGACCTGCTCAGTCCACGACGCGGCTGGTCGGCCGGTAGTTCCACGGCTCGTACTCGGGGTGCCGGGCGGCCCAGCCGGCTATGAACGGGCACACGGCGAGGAACTTGGTGTCCGCGTCCCTGGCCATGTCCAGCGCCGCCCTGGCCAGCGCCGACCCCACGCCGCGGCCCTCGTACGCGGGCTCCACCTCGGTGTGGACGAAGGCGATCACCTGCTTGGCCGGGATGTAGTCGGCGATGCCCGCGAGGTGCCCGTCCACGTGGGCTTCCAGGCGATGGTCGTCCTCGTTGCGGACGATGGTGACGTCGGACTTGGCACCCGCCATGCAGGTCTCCGTTCCTGGGCGGCCCCCGCCCCGTCGTCGGGGCAGGTCGACCGGCTGCAACTGTGCTCGGCGATGCCCGCGGCACGCATCGGTGAGGATCACCTAGGGCGTTCGGCCGCCCCGGGCGACGCGGGTGAGCCTGGACGGCCATTGTCCCTCACCCGTGATCCCGGCTCCCGCGGGGGCGACGAGGCCGGCACGACGGACAGCACGGCCGCAGTGACACCCACCACGACAGTTCGCGAGTATGCGAACTGACATATCCTGGGCGGCATGAAGCCGCTGACCCATCCGCACCGCGACGAGCTGCGCATCGAAGCCGTCCTGGACGCCATGGCCAACCCCATCCGGCTGCGCATCATCGAGCGGCTCGCCAACGGCGAGGAACTCACGTGTTCCACCGTGCTGCCCGAGGTCTCCCCCTCCACCGCGAGCCGTCACTGGCACGTGCTGCGCGAAGCCGGGGTTCTGTACGCCCGCCGCGAAGGCCGCATCATCCTGCACCACCTGCGCCGCGACGACCTCGACGCCCGCTTCCCCGGCCTCCTCGACAGCGTGCTGCACGCCGTCCGAACGGCACTTTAGGCGACCTTCACCGAGGCCAGGCCCGGACGCCGGGGCGAAGACTGAGGGACCACCTGGTTCCCCGTCGGAGTCCGTCCTCACCGCCTCCGAGCCACCCCGCGTGAAAGGACCACGACAGGTCATGCCGCTGTGGAGCGCCGACATCGATCGGCTTCGCCCCGTCATCCGTAGCGAGGGACGCGCGGTGGCGGACGGTCTGTCCCCGGCGTTCGACGCCGTCTTCCCCGGCGGCGCGGCCGGTGACCACGACGCCCGGGCCCTGGCGGAGCTGCGTGCGCAGTTGTCCGTGCCCGGACCGGTACGGGCCGGCGAGCGGTTCCTCGACGGCCCGCGCGGCCCGATCAGACTGCGCACCTTCACCCCGGAGGGGCCCGCCCGGGCAGTGCTGCTGAACATCCACGGCGGCGGGTTCGTCATGGGCGCCCCGGAGATGAACGACGGCATGAACGTCTTCCTGTCGCGGGCGCTGGAGATCGCGGTCGTGTCGGTCGACTACCGGCTCGCCCCCGAGCACCGCTACCCGGCGGCGCACGACGACTGCGAGACGGCGGCGACCTGGCTGGTGGACCACGCGGCGGCGGAGTTCGGCACGGCGAGGTTGCTGATCAACGGAGAGTCCGCGGGAGCCAATCTCGCCGCGGCCACCCTGCTGCGCCTGCGCCGACGCGGCACGGCACACCGATTCGCCGCGGCCGTCCTGGAGTTCGGCGTGTACGACCTCGCGGGCACCCCCAGCGCCCTGCAGGAGACGGACCACGACGTGCTGAGCGCGGCGGTGCTGCGGGGCATGATGGACCTGGCGCATCCGCAGCTGTCCCAGGAGCAGCGGCGCGACCCGGACCTGTCCCCGCTCCACGCCGACCTGACCGGCCTGCCGCCCGTCCTGTTCGGCGTGGGCACGGCGGACCATCTCGTCGACGACACCCTGTTCCTGGAACGCCGCTGGGACCTGGCCAACAGCAACACGACGCTGCTGGTGTATCCCGACGCGCCGCACGGAGGCACCGGCCTGCCCACGGTGCTGCCCCATTGGCAGGCCGCGTTGCTCCCCTTCCTGGACTCCCATGTCACCGGCGCCGAGACGGGCGTCCTGGACGAGCACATGGGGACGAGGGGAGGCCGGCTCTAGCCGCGCCTCTCCACGACGGTCATGAGCCGTCCGAGAAACTCGCCGAACTGCCTCACCTCGTCGGCGTCCAGCGGGTCGAAGAAGAGCTGCCGGACGGTTTCCGCGTGCCCCGGCGCGGCCGCTTCGATCGTCGCCCGGCCCTTTGCCGTCAGCCGTACCATCGCGCCCCGGGCGTCGTCCTCACACGCTTCCCGAGCCACCAGTCCGCGAGCTTCCATACGGCTGATCTGATGGGACAGCCGGCTGCGCTCCCAGCCGACCTCCGCACCGAGATCGCGGGCCCGCAGCACGCCGCTCTCCGACTCCGACAGGGGGGCGAGGAGGGCGTAGTCGGCTGCGGAGATGCCGGAGTCCCGTTGCAGTTGCTGATCCTGCGCGCGCTGCAGCTCACGGCTCAGTCGGCGGTAGGTCGACCAGATCTCGGCCTCGTGCGGGGCCAGCCATCGCGGTTCGGACATGCCTCGACTCTACCAGGTTGTTGATATGTCACCAAAAGCCGCTCACGCCGGAACAAGAACTGACCGGCCCTGTCACACCCGGCGGGAGACAGGCATGTCCGGTGACACCGGCACGGCCACGGCGATGACAAGTCGAACCCTCGTGCAGGGTGAAGGAGACAACATGGCGGGAGCAAACGACCTCGTCGATCCGTACCATCACTACACCATGGCGACGTGCGGCTCGGACGACAGGTGTCACCCGCCACACGGCGTCAACGCCGAGGAAAGGTCAGCACCATGCCCCGGACAACCCCCTCGACCACCGAACTGGCATCGCAGTACATCGCCCAGGTGTCAGGCGACCTGGAAGCCAACGTGAAGGAGCAGGAGCGCATCAGCGCCGAAATCGCGTCCCTGCAGGAGCAGTTGGCGGCCCTGCAGCACGACCACGGCGTCCTGGTGAGCATGCAGCAGGCGCTCGGCATCACGAAGGCGACGGCGGGCACCGCCACCGAGTCCAAGCCCGCCGTCGTGCCCTCGCCGCGGCGGAAGAAGGCCGGCACGGCGGCCGGCGGGAAGCAGAAGGCGCGCAAGGCGCCCGCCGCCCCGGCGAAGAAGGCTGCCACGAAGCCCACGGCGAAGAAGACCGCCGCGAAGCCTGCGGCGAAGAAGACGAGCACCGCCAAGGCGGCCGAGCCCACGCTCGTCGAACTCATCCGGCGCCACCTCGCCGAGCAGAACGAACCGCGCTCCGCTGCGGAGATCTCCACCGCGCTGGGCACGGCACACCCCGGACGTGACATCTCCGCGAAGGTGGTGCGCGTCACGCTCGAAGGGCTCGTGGCCAAGAGCCAGGCCGAGCGCTCCAAGCAGGGCAGGTCGGTCTTCTACTCCGCGCCCGCCGAGCAGGCGACGGGCACGCCCGGGGCCGACGCGGAGACCCGGTCCGAGGGCACGGACGCCTGACGGCGCAGGGGCCCTGCCCCGCCCCTGCCCCGGGCCGGTCAGCGCCGGCGGCCCCGTGCCGCCAGGCCGCTGCCGACCCCCGCCACGTGCAGGGCGAGCAGCGCGAGCCCGATCAGCATGACGTTGGTCGAGGTGAAGACGTCGTTCGTGGAGATCTCCGCCGCGTTGATGAGGAAAGCGAGGAAGAACAGGACCGCCGCGATGATGCCCAGCACTGCGTGCCTCCTAGGGGTGGGGTGATGGCTGCCGAGGGTTGCTGTCACGCGTATGCCCCCGGCGGTTCCGCTCACGCACCGCCGGACCGGCCGGGACGCGGCGGTGATGTGTGCCCCGTACAGTTGAAGGAGCGGGACTCCTCGTCCCCTCGCACCCTTCCGCACGGGAGCACGCATGCACCACCCGTCCGGCAGCCCGGGCGACGACTCCGACGCACTGTTCGGACTCGACGCCCTCGCCCCCGGGCCCGCCCCGAGGCGATCGGGCCGGCGCCCCTCCTTCCGCACCTCCGCCACGGCCCGGCGGCTGCTGCCCGTGCGGGAGATCTACGCCGAACCCGCGGCCGCCGCGTCCCCGCGCGGGCGGCAGATCACCGCCCGGTTCCCCGACGCGCGGGTGATCACGGTGGACTCCCACTGGCGCATCCCCGGGCTGCACGGCAACGAGGGCAACGTCGAGCGCTGGGTGCGCGTCAAGGGCGAGACCCTCGTCCTGGGCGAGAAGAAGACCCTCACCACCCGGCCCAACGGCCGCTCCGCCGACTGGATCGCCCCCGGCCCCTCCAACGGCTGCGCCATGGCCTGCGCCTACTGCTACGTGCCCCGGCGCAAGGGGTACGCCAACCCCGTCACCGTCTTCACCAACATCGAGCGGATCATCACGCACCTGGGCCGGCACGTGGCACGGCAGGGGCGCAAGCCCGAGCCGAACCAGTGCGACCCCGAGGCGTGGGTGTACGACATCGGTGAGAACGGCGACTGCTCGGTGGACGCGCTGATCTGCGACAACACCGCGGACCTGGTGCACGCCTTCCGGCAGTGGCCCACGGCCAAGGCGTCCTTCGCGACCAAGTTCGTCAACCCCGACCTGCTGGCCCTGGACCCCCGGGGCCGCACCCGCATCCGGTTCTCGGTGATGCCGCCGGACGACGCCCGGCTGCTCGATGTGCGCACCTCGCCCGTCGCCGAGCGGATCGGCGCGGCGGCGGACTTCCTGGACGCGGGGTACGAGGTGCACTTCAACCTCTCCCCCGTGGTCGTCCGCCCGGGCTGGCAGGACGCCTGGGCCGAGCTGCTCGTCCACCTCGACGACGTCCTGCCGCACCGCGTGAAGGAGCAGGCGGCCGCCGAGGTGATCATGCTGACCCACAACCAGGAGCTGCACGAGGTCAACCTCGGCTGGCATCCGCGCGCCGAGGAGGTCCTGTGGCGACCGGAGCTCCAGCAGGCCAAGCGCTCGCAGAACGGCGCCCTGAACGTCCGCTACCGCAACCAGGCCAAGAGCGAGGCGGTGCAGACCCTGCGCACGCTGATCGACCGCCACGCGCCGTGGCTGCGGGTCCGCTACGCCTTCTGAGCCGGCCGGCGGTGGGCCGTGCGGCCGGATGGGGCACACTCGCCGCGCGCGGGCGCGCCCTCCCGCCGATGCTGAGGAGGCCCTTGACCGACCGCCGAACCCCCGGGACCCTCATGCCGCTCATGCCCGTTTCCCGCCCGCGGACCCGCCCGCGCACCGGTGCCCCGCCTCGGGCTCGCTCCCGCGCACGTCTGCGCCTGTCCCTCGTCGCCCTGCTGGGTGCCTCCTGCCTCGCCGGGCTGGTCCATGCCCCGGTGGCGGGCGCCGCCGCCGACGGCTCCGGCAGCCGGGGCGAACGCGCCCTGCGTGGCCAGCTCGAGGAGCTGGTCGCGACACCCGGAGGGCCACCGGGGGTGATCGTCGTACTGCAACGGGACGGCGCCCCCCGTGTGCTGCGGGCCGGCGTCGCCGACCTGGAGACCGGCCGCCCGATCGAGCCCACCGACCACATGCGGATCGCCAGTACGGCGAAGGCGTTCAGCGGCGCCGTGGCCCTGCGGCTGGTGGAGGAAGGCGTCCTCGGTCTCGACAGCACCATCGGCCGCACCCTGCCCCACCTGCCACGGGCCTGGCGGTCGGTCACCCTGCGGCAATTGCTGAACCACACCAGCGGACTGCCCGACTTCAGTCAGGACCCCGAGTTCGTGGAACTGCTCGTGGCCGACCCGCGCCGCACCTTCGACCCCCGCAGGCTGCTGGACTTCGTCGCGGACGAGCCGCTGCGTTTCCGCCCGGGGTCGCAGTACCGGTACTCCAACTCCGACAACATCGCCGTCGCGCTGATGGCGGAGGCCGCGACCCAGTGGCCGTACGAGGACCTCCTGAAGCGGATCGTCTACCGGCCGCTCGGACTGCGCGACACGAGCCTCCCCCGGGGCTACGAGATGCCGGAGCCGTACATGCGCGGCTACGCCGTCGAGCCGCCCGCGCCGCCGGAGGACGTCAGCGAGGCGATCAGCGCGTCCGGCGTGTGGGCCTCGGGCGGGATCATCTCCACGCCCCGGGACATGACGCGCTTCATCCGCGGCTACGCCGCCGGGAAGCTGACGTCGATGGCCGTCCTGCGCGAGCAGCGCCGCTGGATCGAGGGGGCGTCCGAACCGGCCGGCCCCGGCCGCAACAGGGCGGGGCTCGGCATCTTCCGCTACGACACCCGCTGCGGGACCGTGCTCGGTCACACGGGGAACTTCCCCGGCTACACCCAGCTGATCGCCGCGACGCCCGACGGCCGCAAGTCCCTCACCGTCTCGCTCACCACCCAGGTGAACCGGACACTCGACCCCGGTCTCCTGGCGAAGCTCCGCACGATCGAGGAGAACGCGGTCTGTGCCCTGCTCGGCGGACACCGCCGCTGAGCGAGCGCCGTCCCCGGCGGCGTGCCCGGGCCGCATACAGGCCCGGGCCGCCGAAGCCGACGATGTCGACGCGTCCGTCGCCGGTGTTCCCGGGCAGCAGCCCACCACGTGCCCTGCCACAGGTCTGATCCTGTGGCACATGGTGACGGTGTGGACAGTCTCACCGCCGCGGCGCCACACTCGGCTCGACCCCCGTACGGGGAAACGGAATTCAGGGCGGAGGCGCGATGCTGCGACGTACGGTCCGACTACTTCTCGCTATTGTCATGGCCATGGCTGCCGCGACGGGCGGTGTGCTGGCCACGGCCGGACCGGCCCAGGCGGACGAGTGCTACACCTGGAGCCGCACCCTGTCCGAGGGCATGTCGGGCGCCGACGTGACGGAGTTGCAGATCCGGGTGGCCGGTCATGTCGACTCCGGCGAGATCCTCTCCGTGGACGGGCAGTTCGGCGCGCGGACCAAGGCCGCGGTCGCCAAGTTCCAGCAGGCGTACGGACTCGCGGCGGACGGCGTCGCCGGTTCCGCGACGTACGCCAGGATCTACGCGCTGCAGGACCCGGACTGCACGCCGATCCACTTCGCCTACGCCGAGCTGAACAAGTGCAACTCCACCTGGTCGGGCGGCGCGGTCAGCGCGGCGACGGCCAAGTCCAACGCCCTGCGCACCATGTGGAAGCTGGAGGCCATGCGGCACGCGATGGGTGACACCCCGCTCGTCGTGACCAGCGGATTCCGCTCGTACTCCTGCAACAGCGCGGTCGGCGGCGCCTCGAACAGCCGGCACCTGTACGGGGACGCCGCCGACCTGGTCGGCAACCCGACGCTCTGCCAGCTCGCCCAGCGGGCCCGCTCGCACGGCTTCGGCGGGATCTTCGGGCCGGGCTACGCCGGGCACGACGACCACACCCACGTGGACGGACGCACCAGCCGCTCCTGGTCCGCGCCGAGTTGCGGCATCTGACCTGCGGTTCCGGCGCGCACCGCGCGTCCCGGCGGCGGGACACCCGCCGGGACGCGCCCCGCTCCCCGGCGCGCTGCAGGTCCGCCGCGCCGCTCCCCCTCGCCGGCCCCACACCGACCAGGAGTGCTCCGATGCCGTTACGCCCCCTGTGGCGCGCCCTGACGGGAGCGGCCCTGCTGACGCTGCTCGCGGGTACCGGCGCCGCGGCCGTACCCGGATCCGCCGCGGCGGATCCCGCACCCGGGCAGCGGCGGACCGTCGCCTACCACGGCTACCGCCTCCAGGTGCCGGCCGACTGGCGGGTGGTCGACCTGGCCGAACACCCCCGCGCCTGCCTGCGCTTCGACACACCCGCCCTCTACCTGGGCGAGCCGGGCGACCGGACCGACTGCCCGGCCCGCGTCGTCGGACGCACCGCGGGCATCGTCGTCGAGCCGATCACCGCACGCTCGGCCGCACGGACGACGGACGCGACCGCGCGGGCACCGCGGGGCGCGGCCACCACACCGTCCGCCGCATCGGGCGACGGCACCATCCGGATCGCCGTCGAGGACGCCGGGGTGCTCGTCACCGCCGCCCACACACCGGGCACCGAGCGTCTCGTACGCGGGGTTCTCGCCTCGGCCGAACTCACCCCGGGAGCCGAACGCACCGAGCTGCCCCGCACCGCACGACGCCCCGCCGCCGCCGTCCCGGCCGCGGCCGGACCGCAACCGGGCACCTACCTCGGCAAGGGCTTCGACACCTGCACCGCACCCTCGCAGGCCGCCATGGACGCCTGGCGGTCCCACTCGCCGTACAGCGCGGTCGGCGTCTACATCAGCGGTGCCTTCCGCGGCTGCGCCCAGCCGAACCTGACCGCGAGCTGGGTGAGCGAGCAGACCGGCAAGGGCTGGCGCCTGATCCCCGTCGACGTCGGCCGCCAGGCCCCGTGCACCGGCTACGCGCTCAGGATGTCCGCCGACCCCGCCACCGCCAGGTCCCAGGGCGTCACCGCGGCCGCCGGCGCCCTCACCGCCGCCGCGGACCTCGGCCTCCCGGCGGGCAGCGCGATCTACAGCGACATCGAGGCGTACACCTCGACGGCCTCCTGCAAGGCCGCCGTCCTGTCCTACCTGTCGGGCTGGACCGAGCGGCTGCACAGCGGCGGCTACCTGTCCGGCTTCTACTCCAGCGCCGCCTCCGGCATCAAGGACGCGGCCGAGGAGTACGGCAACAGCGCCTACACCCGGGTCGACCACGTCTTCTACGCCTGGTGGAACGACGCGGCGGACACCGACACCGGCTCCTACGTGCCCTCGACCCACTGGTCCGGACACCAGCGCATCCACCAGTACGCGGGCGAGGTCACCGAGTCCTACGGCGGCCACACCCTCACCATCGACCGCGACTACCTCGACGTGGGCACCGGCACCCCGCCCCAGCCCGGCTGCACCGCGGTGCACCTCGACTTCACCGCCTACGGCACCCTCCGCGGCGGCTCGACCGGGCCCCTGGTGACGGCGGCCCAGTGCCTGCTGCGGGCCGCCGGTCACGACCCGGGCGCACCGGACGGGATCTTCGGCCCCGGCACCACCGCGGCGGCCACGGGCTTCCAGTCCGGCGTCGGGCTCACGGCGGACGGTGTGATCGGCTCCAGGACCTGGACGGCGCTGCTGTCGCGCGGCACCACCCCGACCCTCGGGGACGGTGCGACGGGCGAGGCCGTCAGGCGCCTGCAACGGGCCCTGACCGCCGCGCTCGGCCGGACGGTGACCATCGACGGCGTCTTCGGCCCGGGCACCGCACAGGCCGTGCGCGACTACCAGGCCGCACGCGGGCTGGCGAGCGACGGCATCGTCGGCTCCGCCACCTGGGCCGCCCTCCAGTCAGGAAGGTGAGAAAGGCATCATGAGACAACTCGGCCGCGTCCTCACGCTGTTCGCGGCGCTGACCGCGCTGCTCCTCGGGGCGGGCCTGCCCGCGCAGGCCTTCCCGCAGGCCGCGTTCCCGCTGACGAGCGACGGCAACCGGGGCAGCGACGTCGTCGCGCTGCAGCACCTGCTGGCCGCGCACGGCCGCCCGGTGACCGTGGACGGCGTCCTCGGCTCCGGCACCCGCGGCGCCGTCGTGGCCTTCCAGCAGGCGAAGGGGCTGACCGCCGACGGCATCGTCGGCCCCGCCACCTGGGACGCGCTCGCCGTCACCGTGCGGCAGGGCGACAGCGGGCCCGCGGTGCGGGCCGTCCAGTCACTGCTCAACGCGAAGAGGTCGGCCGGCCTGGCGGCGGACGGGGCCTTCGGGTCCGCCACGCAGGAGGCGGTCCGCGCCTTCCAGTCGCACGCCGGAATCGGCGCGGACGGTGTCGTCGGACCGGCCACCTGGAAGAACCTGCTGTGGCACTACGAGAACATCGACTTCGGCACGGGCACGATGTGCGCGCAGAGCCCCGACGGCAACGCGCACGCGCACTGGGCGACGGCGGGCGCCGTCGCCCAGCTCGAAGCGGCCGCCGCCGCGTTCGCGGGCACTGGCAACGGCCCGCTGCCGGTCGGTGACGCGGGTTTCGAGCACGGCGGGGACATCCCCGGCCACGCCAGCCACGAGACGGGCCTGGACATCGACGTGTGGCCCGTGCGCACCGACTCGGCGCAGTGCACCGCCGGCCGCATCACCTGGCAGTCGCCGACGTACGACCGCGCGGCCACCCGGCGGCTCGTGCAGGAGATCCGTGCCAAGGCGCCCGGCCATGTCGAGCTGGTCTACTTCAACGACCCGCAGCTGATCTCGGAAGGCCTGACGACGAGTTACCCCAACCACGACAACCACCTGCACATCCGCTACCGGTAGCGTGGGGATGATGTCGACGGCCTTGCGGGCGCCCGCCCTCACGTGCTGTGCGGCCTGCTCGCGGGTGCGGAAGCGGCCGGTGGACTCGATCAGCACGTCCACGCCGGGACCGGCCCAGTCCAGGGCCGCCGGGTCGCGTTCGGCGGTCACGGCGATGCGGTGCCCGTCCACGGTAATCGAGTCGTCGTCGTACTCGACCGTGCGGCCGAGGCGGCCGTACGTCGAGTCGTACGCCAGCAGATGGGCCGATGCGGCCGGCGAGGTGAGGTGAGGTCGTTGAACGCCACGACCTCCACCGGCGTACCGGTCCCGGTGGCCGCGCGCTCCAGTACCAGGCGCAGGGAGTTGCGTCCGATACGGCCGAAGCCGTTGATGTCCACGCGTACGTTCATGTCCGTCGCCCTCCTGGCCGGTGTCCGCCTGTCGCGGTCAGCCTCGCGGCCGGGGAGGGGGCCGGTCCTGGGCCCTACGGGGGCGAACCCGGGGGGCGTTCGCCCCCCCCCTGGCCCGCCCCGGCCGGCTCAGCGGCCTTCCCGCTCCAGCCGGTCCCGCGCCTGGGTGGCGATGACGGCGGCCTGGATGCGGCGCTCGACGCCGAGCTTGGCCAGCAGCCGTGAGATGTGGTTCTTCACCGTCTTCTCGGCGAGGTAGAGGCGCTGGCCGATCTGGCGGTTGGTGAGGCCCTCCCCGATGAGGGCCAGGATCTCGCGCTCCCGGTCGGTCAGGCCCGGCAGCGCGTCGGGCTCGGGCTCGGGCTCCTGCGCCTGGCGCAGCCGGGCCATCAGCCGGGCGGTGGCGCTCGGGTCGAGCAGGGACTGGCCGGCGGCGACCGTCCGCACGGCCGAGACCAGGTCGGAGCCCTGGATCTGCTTGAGCACGTAACCGGACGCCCCGGCCATGATCGAGTCGAGCAGGGCCTCCTCGTCGTCGAACGAGGTCAGCATGAGGCAGGCCAGGTCCGGCATCTGGGAGCGCAGTTCCCGGCAGACGGACACGCCGTCACCGTCGGGCAGCCGGACGTCGAGCACCGCGACCTGCGGGCGCAGCGCGGGCACGCGCACGAGGGCCTGCTCGGCGTTGGCGGCCTCGCCGACGACGGTGATGTCCGGTTCGTCGTTCAGCAGGTCGTGCACCCCGCGCCGTACCACCTCGTGGTCGTCCAGCAGAAAGACCCGGATCGGGTTGTCGGGACCGGGCTTCTCGCCGTCCGCCATCGCATGCTCCTCGTTCCACGTCGCCGACATCGCGCACGGGCGGCGCCACCGGTCCGTGCCTACCGCTGATCCTGCGTGATCCCGGGCCGAAGGGCCAGGGCCGATCGGCCCCAGTGGTCCCCCGCCGTCTCTCTCCGTACGGGTACCCGGTCGTGGCGGGCAGCACCGGCCGGAGTGCGCCCGTAGGGACGACCCGCGAGGGTGGAGGGAAGGGCCCGTCCCCGCGCGCCGTGGGGCCGGTCAGCCCCCACCCGAGGACGTCCGGCACCTGCCGCCGCACCGGGGCCGCGATCGATCGTGGAGCCACACGGCAGCGACGAAGCGCGAGGAGCATCCCATGAAGGCAGCAGTCGTCCGGTCCTTCGGCGAACCGCTGGTGATCGAGGAGCGGCCGGACCCGGAGCCGGGTCCCGGGCAGATCCGCATCCGCCTGGAGGCATCCGGTCTGTGCCACACCGACATCCACGCCGCGCACGGCGACTGGCCCGTCAAGCCCACCCCGCCGTTCGTCCCCGGTCACGAGGGCGTCGGCATCGTCGAGGCGCTCGGCGAGGGGGTGAGCGACCCTGCCGTCGGGCAGCGGGTCGCCGTGCCCTGGCTGGGCTGGGCCTGCGGGCGGTGCGAGCACTGCCTGTCCGGCTGGGAGACGCTGTGCGAGCGGCAGCGGAACACCGGGTACAGCGTGGACGGCGGCTACGCCGAGAAGATGCTCGCCCCGGCCGCCTTCGCCGCGCCCGTCCCCGAGGGCATCGACCCGCGTGACGCCGCCCCGCTGACCTGCGCCGGCGTCACCACGTACAAGGCCCTTAAGGTCGCCGACGTGCGGAGCGCCCAACTGGTGGCGATCTCCGGTGTCGGCGGTCTCGGGCACCTCGCCGTGCAGTACGCCAAGATCGCCGGGGCGACCGTGGCCGCGATCGACGTCACCGACGAGAAGCTGGCACTCGCCCGCAAGCTCGGCGCCGACATCCTGATCGACGCCCGCAAGGAGGACCCCGCCCAGGTGCTCAAGCGGCACGGCGGCGCCCACGCGGCCCTCGCGCTGGCCGTCGACGAGCGGGCCTTCGCAGCCGTCTACGGCGGTCTGCGGCGCGGCGGCAAGCTGGTCATGGTCGCCCTGCCGGCCGGCGGCACCATCCAGGTACCGATCTTCGACACCGTCCTCAACGGCACCTCGGTCATCGGTTCCATCGTCGGCACCCGCCAGGACCTGGCCGAGGTGTTCCGGCTGCACGCCGCCGGACGTACCCGGGTGATCTACGAGACCCGCCCGCTGGAGTCCGTCAACGAGTCCGTCGCCGAGGTCCTCGACGGGCAGATCAAGGCACGCATCGTCTTCGAGATGTGAGCCCCCACCGCCTCCCCGGAGCACCGGAAGGAAGAGCACCGACATGGTCCGTTACGTGTACGCGTTCACCGAGGGCGGCCGTGACCTGGCCGGCCTGCTCGGTGGCAAGGGCGCCAACCTGGCCGAGATGACCCGGATGGGCCTGCCGGTGCCGCCCGGCTTCACCGTCACCACCGAGGCCTGCCGGGCCTTCCTGGCCACCGGGTCCGAGCCGGCCGGTCTGGTCCGGGAGATCTCCGATCACCTGACCGCCCTGGAGGAGGCCGCCGGCCGCCGGCTGGGGCAGCCGGACGATCCGCTGCTGCTGTCCGTGCGCTCCGGGGCCCGCTTCTCCATGCCCGGCATGATGGAGACGATCCTCGACATCGGCCTGACCGACGAGTCCGTCCTGGGCCTGGCGAAGTCCTCCGGGAGCGACCGCTTCGCCTGGGACTCCTACCGCCGTCTCGTGCAGATGTTCGGCAGCACCGTGATGGGCGTCGACAGCGCCCTGTTCGAGGACACCATGACCCGGCTCAAGGCGGCCCGCGGGGTCGACGACGACCTCGGTCTGGAGGCCGCCGACCTGGCCGGGCTCGTCGAGGCGTACAAGGAGCTGATCCGGCAGGAGACGGGCCGGTACTTCCCGCAGTCCCCCGCCGAGCAGCTGCGCCGCGCGGTCCTCGCCGTCTTCGAGTCCTGGAACGGCGAGCGGGCCCGCCTGTACCGGCGCCGCGAGCACATCCCGGACGACCTGGGCACCGCCGTCAACGTGCAGACCATGGTGTTCGGCAATCTCGGCCCCGACTCCGGCAGCGGCGTCGCCTTCACCCGCGACCCGGCCACCGGGCAGCCGGGCCTGTACGGGGACTACCTGCCCAACGCGCAGGGCGAGGACGTCGTCGCGGGCGTGCGCAACACCGTCCCGCTGACGGAGCTGGAGCGTCTGGACCCGGCGTCGTACGCGCAGTTGCGGGACCACATGCGGGCGCTCGAGGACCATTACCGGGACCTGTGCGACATCGAGTTCACCATCGAGCGCGGCCGGCTGTGGATGCTGCAGACCCGGGTGGGCAAGCGGACGGCCGAGGCGGCGTTCGCGATCGCCGCCGAGCTGACCGAGGAGGGCCTGATCGGCCCGGACGAGGCCCTGGCCCGCGTGAGCGGGGACGGGCTGGCCCGGCTGATGTTCCCGAGGTTCGACACCACGGCGGTGGGCGAGGCGCTCGCGCACGGCATCCCGGCCTCGCCGGGTGCCGCCGTCGGTGCCGTGGTGTTCGACTCCGCCGAGGCGGTCCGCCGGGCCGCCGCCGGGCAGCAGGTCGTCCTCGTCCGGCAGGAGACCACCCCCGACGACCTGCCCGGCATGGTCGCCGCCGAGGCCGTCCTGACCAGCCGCGGCGGCAAGACCAGCCACGCGGCCGTCGTCGCCCGCGGCATGGGCAAGGTGTGCGTGTGCGGCGCGGAGGAGATCACCGTCGATCCGCAGGGGCGCCGCTTCACCGCGGGAGGCGCCACCGTCGAGGAGGGCACCGTCGTCTCCGTGGACGGCACCGAGGGCGCGGTCCACCTGGGCGCGGTGCCGCTCGTCGACTCGGCGGTGATGCGGTACTTCGAGACCGGCGCCGTCACGCCGGGGCTGGTCGAGGCGGTGGCCGGGGCCCTGCGGCGCGCGGACGGGACGCGGCGGCTGGGGGTCCGGGCGAACGCCGACACCCCCGAGGACGCCGCCCGTGCCCGCCGGTTCGGCGCCGAGGGCATCGGGCTGTGCCGTACCGAGCACATGTTCCTCGGCGACCGCAGACAGCTCGTCGAGGCGATGATCCTGGCCCGTACCGACGCCGGGCGGACCCGGGCGCTGGAGGCGCTGCTGCCGCTGCAGCGGCGGGACTTCGCCGGGATCCTGGAAGCGATGGACGGCCTGCCGGTCACCATCCGGCTGCTGGATCCGCCGCTGCACGAGTTCCTGCCCGACCGCACCGAACTCGCCGTGCGGCTCGCCGCCGCCGAGGCCCACGGCAACCCGCCCGGCGCGCACGACGCCGAGCTGCTGGACGCGGTGAACCGCATGCACGAGGAGAACCCGATGCTGGGTCTGCGCGGTGTGCGTCTGGGGCTGGTGGCGCCGGGGCTGGTCGCCATGCAGGTGCGGGCGGTCGCCGAGGCGGTCGTCGAGCGCAGGCGGGCGGGCGGGGATCCGCGTGCGGAGATCATGGTGCCGCTCATCGACACGGTGGAGGAGCTGCGGCTGGTGGGCGAGGAGGTGCGGCAGGTCCTGGCCGACGTCTCGCGGGAGTCCGGTGTCACCGTCGACTGCCCGGTCGGCACGATGATCGAGCTGCCCCGGGCCGCCCTGACGGCGGGCCGGATCGCCGAGGAGGCGCAGTTCTTCTCCTTCGGCACCAACGACCTCACCCAGACCACGTGGGGCTTCTCCCGCGACGACGTCGAGGCGGCGTTCTTCTCCGCCTACCTCGACAAGGGCATCTTCGCGGTGTCCCCGTTCGAGACGATCGACCGTGACGGCGTGGGGCGCCTGGTGGAGATCGCCGTCGCCGAGGGCCGCGCCGCCCGGCCCGGCCTGAAGATCGGCGTGTGCGGCGAGCACGGCGGAGATCCGGCGTCCGTGCACTTCTTCCACGCCGCCGGGCTCGACTACGTCTCCTGCTCGCCGTTCCGCGTGCCGGTCGCGCGCCTGGAGGCCGGGCGGGCCGCTCTCGCCCCGGCCCACACCGGTGACAGCAGGTGACGGACCGGCGGCCCCGGACGTGCGCGGAGAGGAAGTGAGCATGATGCCCCGGATCGTCGGCGAGGTGATGACCGCCGAGGTCGTCGAGGCCCGCCGCCATGCACCTTCGGTGACAGCACACCGGGGCCGCTCCGCGGTGGAGTCCGCCGCCGGGGAGACGACCGTTGCGCCGTCGACGGGACGCGCTGCCCGCCGGTGCCGTTCACCGGGCCAGCAGGTCCCGGATCGCCGCCGTGATCTCGTCGGGTGCCTCCTCGGCCATGAAGTGGCCGGCCCGGGTCAGGCGGTGGTCCAGGTCGGGGGCCCAGGCCTGCCACACTCCGGCGGCGTCGTAGCCGAGCCGGGCGCCCCAGTCGTGCTGGATCACCGTCACGGGCATGGCCAGCTGCGAACCGGCGTCGAGGTCGGCCTGATCGTGGGCGATGTCGATGCCGGCCGAGGCCCGGTAGTCGGCGACGATGGACGTCACCGCTGCGGCGCTCGCCCGCAGGTACTCGGCACGGATCTCCCGCGGCAGGGCGGCCGGGTCACCTGCCCAGGTGTCGAGGAACGAGCCGAAGAACGCGTCGGCGCTGCGGGAGATCATCTCCTCGGGCAGGCCCGGCGGCTGCGCCATGAGGAACAGGTGGTAGCCGACCGCCGCCGGGGCGCCGTGCAGGACGTTCCACATGTCGAGCGTCGGCACGACGTCCAGGATGCCCAGGTGCGTGAGGGTCTCCGGGTGGTCGAGCCCCGCCCGGAAGGCGACCAGGGCGCCCCGGTCGTGGCCGACCAGGGCGAAGTGTTCGTGGCCGAGGGCCGCCGCCAGGTTCACGATGTCGGCGGCCATGGTGCGCTTGGCGTACACCTCGGGGCCGGTGGCCTCGGGTTTGTCGCTGGCGCCGTAGCCGCGCAGGTCGGGGCAGATCACCGTGTGCTCCGCGACGAGCCGTTCGGCGACGTGCCGCCACATCAGATGGGTCTGCGGGAAGCCGTGCAGCAGCACGACCGGGCTGCCGCTGCCGCCCACGGCGGTGGCGAGCTCCACACCGTCCGCGCCGGGCAGGCGGACGTGGTCGAAGCCGGGAAGGATGAGGGTCATGGGAGGGCCTTCTTTCTGATCTCGCCGGATGCGCCGGCCTCGCGGCCTTTCCGGTCCCGCCGGTGCGGTGCCGACCCGGTCAGCCTGTGCGACGTCGATCAGCAGCCGATCAGTGCCGTGCGGCGGGGCCCCTGCCCGGCACGGAGGATGGGGGCATGCGAATCGACGTGCTCGGTGCCGTGCGGGCCTTCCACGACGACGGCAGTCCGGTCGACCTGGGCGGACCCCGTCATCGCGAGGTGCTCGCGCGGCTCGTCGCCGCCGAGGGACGGATGGTCACGACCGACACCCTGGTCGACGACCTGTGGACCGATCCGCCGGCCCGTGCCGTGGGTGCCGTGCGCACTTTCGTCGCCGCGCTGCGCCGGGCCCTCGAACCCGACCGCCCGCCCCGCGTCCCGCCCCGGGTCCTGGTCACCGAGGGCCCCGGTTACGCGCTGCGCCTGCCGCGGGAGGACGTGGACGTGCACCGGTTCCAGGACGCCCTGGCGCGGGCCCGGCGCGACTCCGGCGCGGTGACCGGCCTCGACGGTGTCCTCGCGTCCTGGCGCGGGCCCGCCTACGCGGAGGTGACGGGATCCGCCTGGGCGCAGCGCGAACGGACCCGGCTGGAGGAGCTGAGGCTGGAGGCGGTGGAACTGCGCGCCCGCGTCCTCCTCGACTCCGGCGAAGGGGCCGGCCTCGTCGCCGAACTGGGTGCCCACGTCGCCGAGCACCCGTGGCGGGAGCCGGCCTGGGGGCTGCTGGCCCGCGCCCTGCACAGCGCGGGCCGCCAGGCCGACGCGCTGGCCACGCTGCGCCGTGCCCGCGCGATGCTCGTCGGCCGGCTCGGCCTCGACCCCGGTGCGGAACTCAGGCGCCTGGAGACCGACATCCTCAACGGAACCGTGCCCGGCCCCGAGGCGCGGACGTCATGGACCGGCCCCGGTGTCCGGCTCGGCCCGCGCACCACCGTCGACCTGGCGCGCACCCTCGCCCTGGCGGGTGGCGACGCCCTGGTCCACTCCCGGCGCGACCGCCTCGCCGCCGTCGAGGCGGCGGAACGCACCGGAGACCTGTTCCTCACCGCCCGGATCATCGGCGCCTACGACGTGCCGGCCCTGTGGAGCCGGGCCGACGACCCGGAGCAGTCAAGGGCCGTCGTCGCGGCCGCCGAGCGTACGCTCACCGCGCTCGGCCCCGGCTGCCCCACCGACCTGGCGGCCCGTCTCCTGGCGACGGTCGCCGTCGAGAGCCGCAGCGCCGATCTGTCGGGAGCGGAGCTGGACCACGCCCGGCGGGCGGCCCGGCGGGCGGAGGCGCTGGCCCGGGAACTGGCCGACCCCGCCCTGCTGGCGTTCGCCCTCAACGGGCTGTTCCTGCAGTCCTTCACCCGTCCCGGCCTCGCGTCGGTACGGGACGGTATCGGCGCCGAGATCCTCGATGTGGCCACCCGGCACGCGTTGCCCACCTTCGCCGTACTGGGCCGGCTGGTGCGCCTGCAGTCCGCCTCGGCGCTCGGCGACCTCGACGCCGCGAGCGCACACGCCGAGGCCGCCGAACGGCTCGCCGCCGGCACGGAGGCCCCGCTCGTCCCCGTCCTCACCCGGTGGTTCCGGGCCAGGGCGACGGCCGCACGCAGCACGGAACCGGGCGGGCCCACCGCGGCCACGGCCGCGGCGCACTACCGCGCCGCCGAGGACGCCCTCGCGACCGCCGGCATGCCGGGGCTGCACCGCGGCCTGTTCCCGCTCGCCCTGCTGGGGTTGCGCCTGCTGCACGACCGGCACGCGCCCACCGATCCGCACCTCGACTGGGGCCCGTACCTGCCGTGGGCCCGTCCGCACCTGCTGCTCGCCCGGCAGCGGGACGAGCAGGCCCGGGCCGCCCTCGCCGCGGTGCCCGAGCCGCCGCGTGACCACCTGCAGGAGGCCCTGTGGTGCCTGACCGCGCGGGCCGCCGTGCGCCTGGGCGAGTCCGGCACCGCCGCACGCGCCGCCGCCGCCCTGCGCGAGGCCCGTGCGGAACACGCGGGCGCCGCCTGCGGGATGCTCACCCTGGGGCCGGTGGCGCGCTACCTGGCGGAGGCGGAGGCATGCGCCGGGGCGGGCTGAGCGAGCGCGTCCGTGAGCGGCGTCAGCGGGCGCGGGACGCGGCGCCGCGCACCGCCCGGTGGACGGCCCGGGCCAGGCGGGAGCCCCACAGGGAGCGAGGGCCGGCGAAGGCGTGGGCCTCGTGGCCGGGCCCCGTGCGCGCGGCGACGCACACGGCGTCGGTGGGGGTGCCGGAACAGTCGTAGCCCGCCTCCAGCAGCGCCTGGACCTTGGCCTCCGTGGC
This sequence comes from Streptomyces sp. DT190, assembly GCF_049846985.1. NCBI lineage: Bacteria > Bacillati > Actinomycetota > Actinomycetes > Kitasatosporales > Streptomycetaceae > Streptomyces > Streptomyces sp. DT190. Next base: position 274,591 of record NZ_JBNCNM010000011.1, read on the forward strand.
GGTGGCGACCGCGTTGACCAGGGCCGCGTCGGTCAGCGCCACGGGGAGCGCGACGACGATGTTCACGGTGCCCGGCCCTGGGGGCGCGAGCGTGCCCTCGGCGGGAGAGGCGGCCCAGCCCCGCACGCCGAGCCCCGCGGTGGCGACCGCCTCCGTGCCGCCGTCGCAGGCGAGTCCGTACGCCCGGACGTCGGCGGCCGTCATCAGCCCGACCCCCGCCCCGCGGGCGCCGGCCTCCCCGGCCAGCTCGGCCAGGTGCCGTTCCGGGTCGGTGCGCCGGTACCCGTGCGACACCTGCGCGTTGAGGACCCACGCGCGTTCCCCGATCCCGCCGCCGAGCACCGCGCTGCTGACCATCCGCCAGTCGTCGCCCGCCCGCCACAGAAGTCCGTGCAGCCGCTCACCGTCCTCGACGCGGGTGAGGTGCTGCACGCGCAGCAGCCCGGGGACGGCGGGGCGGGGCGGGGGAAGGACGGCGGTCACCGGACGGGATCTCCTTGCGGGTGCGGGGCCGGACGATCCTACGGCGCACCGTCGCGGCCCGGTCGCGGCCCCACCTCGTCGGTGCGCCGCCGCCCGCGCGACCTCGGCGACCTGCGCCGGGTCAGTCGTGCGGGACGACGGCGACCGGGCAGGCGACGTGGTGCAGCACGGCGTGCGTCACCGGTCCGACGTGGGTGCCCGGGTGGGCGCCACGGTTCCGCCGGCCCACGACGGCCAGGGACGCACCGCTCGCCGCGCGCACCAGTTCGGGGGCGACCCGGCCCTCGACCACGGTCTCGACGACCGGAACCTCCGGGTACTTCTCGCACCACGGGCGCAGCGTGGCGACGACGGTGTGTTCCTGCTGCGCGAGCAGCGCCGGCGCGGGCAGCGCTGCCCCGGGCCGTCGGCGAGGTGCCGGGCGGGAGCACCGAGGACGTGGACGGCGTGCGGCGTGGCGCCGCGCCGGCGCCGCGCCGCCGACTCGAAGGCGAACGCGATGAGTTCGTCGCAGGGGTGGCGCGTGTCCAGGCCAAGGACCACGTCCCGGTAGGGCGTGTCCGGGATCTCCTCGGGCGAGATCCCGTCGGCGGCGGGAAGGTGTGCGCCGGACGAGGTCACACCGGCGCGGACCAGCACCACGGGACGCGGTGACCGGGCGACGACCCGCTGGGAGACCGAGCCGAGCACGAACCCGGCCAGTCCCCCGAGCCCCCGGGAGCCGAGCACGGTCAGCTCCGCGTCCGCGGCCGCCTCGGCGAGGGCGCCCACGACCGAGTCGGACCTGACGAGGTGTTCGGTGAGGGCCGTTTGGGGGTGGGCGGCGCGGACGCTGTCGGCGGCACGGCGCAGTGTCCGCACCGCCCACGCCTGCTGGCTGGTGTCCATCGGTACGGACGCGGCGGGGCACGGCCTCCACTCCCACCCGTGGACGAGCCGCAGCGGGAGACCGCGGCGCCGGGCCTCCTCGGCCGCCCAGCGGGCGGCGGCCGGACTCCGCGGGGATCCGTCGACCGCGGCGACGATGTGACGAGCCATGGTGCGCACCTCCGGTGCCGGGCGGGTCTGTTCCTCCGCGCAGCCTCACCCCGCCGAGGTGCCGCCCCGCAGGGGCCGTACGGCCCGGGGAGAAGCCCGGACGTCCTCGGCGGGCCGCTTCCGCTCACCGCCGCGGCCACCGGGACGTGAGGCGATCGGCCGCATCCGGATCGCTCCGGCGGGCGAATTCCCCGGCGCCGGTACGCAGGTGCCGCCCTCGACGGAAGGCTTTCTGCCATGAGCACCCCGCACTGGCTGTTCGGCGACCAGCTCGGCCCGCACTTCCTCACCCCCGCCGGTGGGCAGGGCCCCGGCCGCGGGGCGCCCGTGGTGATGATCGAGGCCCGGTCGGTCTTCCGGCGCAGGCGCTTCCACCGGGCCAAGGCCCATCTGGTGCTCTCGGCGATGCGGCACCGCGCGGCGGAGCTGGGTGAGCGGGTGACCTACGTGCGGACGGAGACCTACCGCGAGGGTCTGCGCCGCGCGGTGGGCGACGCGGACGTGACCGTGTGCCACCCCACCTCGTACGCGGCGCTGCGGCTGGTGCGCTCCCTGCCCCGGGTGCGGGTGCTGCCCGCCCGCGGATTCCTGGTGGCACACGAGGAGTTCGCCGACTGGGCCGGCTCGCTCGGCGGGCGGCGGCTGCTGCAGGAGAACTTCTACCACTGGGTGCGCGAGCGGCACGACCTGCTGATGGACGGCGGCCGTCCGGCCGGTGGCCGCTTCAACCACGACCACGACAACCGCGAGCCGCCGCCTCGGGGAGCCACCGCGCTGGACGTGCCGGGGCCGTACCGGCCGCGGGAGGACGACATCGACGCCGGGGTGCGCGAGGACCTCGACCGGTGGGAGCGCGAGGACGGGGTGCGGTTCGTCGGCCGGGACGGCCCCCGCCGCTTCCCCGCCACCCGGCGCGAGGCAGTGTCCGCGCTGCGCCGTTTCGTGGCGCACCGGCTGGCCTCCTTCGGGCCGTACGAGGACGCGATGCTGTCCGGCGACCCGGTGATGGCCCACAGTCTGCTGTCGTCCTCGATGAACCTGGGTCTGCTGCACCCGGCCGAGTGCGCGGAGCATGCCGAGCGCGCCTGGCGGGAGGGCGCCGTCCCGGTCAACAGCGCCGAGGGATTCGTCCGGCAGGTCGCCGGCTGGCGGGAGTACGTCTGGCAGCTGTACTGGCACTTCGGCGAGGACTACCGGCACGGCAACGCGCTCGGGCACACGGGTGAGCTGCCGGCCTACTTCACCGAACTCGACGCGGACGCGGTCACCGCCCGCTGCCTGTCCGCCGTGCTCGCCCAGGTCCGTGACACCGGGTGGACGCACCACATCCCGCGCCTGATGGTGCTGGGCAGTCACGCCCTGCAGCGCGGCTGGGACCCGGCCGCCGTCACCGACTGGTTCCACCGCTGCTTCGTCGACGGCTACGACTGGGTGATGCTGCCCAACGTGGTCGGCATGTCCCAGTACGCGGACGGCGGCCGGATGACCACCAAGCCGTACACCTCCGGAGGCGCCTACATCCACCGTATGAGCGACCTGTGCGGCGGGTGCGCCTTCCGGCCGGCCGACCGCACCGGGCCGCGCGCGTGCCCGTACACGGCCGGGTACTGGGCCTTCCTGCACCGGCACCGGCAGCGCCTGTCCGGCAACCCCCGGATGCGGCGCGCGGTGCAGGGCCTGGACCGGCTCGGCGACCTCGACGAGGTGCTGCACCAGGAGCGGCAGCGCGGGCCCGGGGCACCGTGACCAGGCCGCGCGGCGATGAGTTCGGGCGGCGGACGGGGTCTGCCCCGGCATGACTCCAGCTCTCCCTCACACACCCGGGCGCCGCTCCGGGAACCTGCGGCGCGATCCGGCACGCCCGGGTCTCACCGCCGTACCCGCTCCTGTCCCACGGCGGGTGATCCGATGACCACGGTCGACGTGGGCGGAGTCGCCCTGGGCGTCGAGTCGTTCGGTGCCGACGACGCGCCGCTCGTCCTGCTCGTGGGCGGAACGACGATGCTCTCCTGGCCCGACGCGCTGTGCGAACGCCTCGCCGCCGGCGGGCGGCGTGCGGTGCGCTACGACCTGCGCGACAGCGGGGAGTCGACCACGGCGGATCCGCGGGCGCCCGCCTACACCCTGCGCGATCTCGCCGCCGACGCGGCCGCCCTCGCCGTCGCACTCGGTGGGGCGCCCGCGCACCTCGCGGGGATCGGCGTCGGCGGGATGGTCGCCCAGGTGGCCGCGCTCGACCACCCCGGCGCCTTCTCGGCGCTCACCCTGGTCGGCACCCGCGCGGTCGCCCCCGGCCCGCCCGACGACGACCTCCCCGACCACGACGGGGCGACGATGGGCCGGCTGTTCGCGCGGGGGATGCCCGACTGGACCGACCGCGCGGCGGTGGCGGGCTTCGTCGCCGCCGGCGCGGAGATCCTCGGCGACGATCCCGCCGCCGCACGCGCCGTCGCCGCACGCGTCTGGGACCGCACGCCCGGCACCTCACCTGCCGTGCAGATGGCGAACCAGATGGGCATCGTGTTCGCCGCACTCGACTGCACCCCGCGCTGGCGGGAACGCCTGCCCGGGATCGGGCTGCCCACGCTGGTCGTCCACGGGCGCCGCAACCGGTTCTTCCCCGTCGGCAACGGCGAGGCCATCGCGCGCGCCGTTCCCGGGGCACGGCTGCTCGTCCTCGACGAGGCCGCCACGGCGATCCCCGACGCGGCCGTCGGCGAGGTCGCCGACGCGATGCTCGACATCCACTTTCGGTGCACGGCCTAGTGGGTGGCCCCGGTGTGCTCCCGCGCAGTCGCCGCCTCGCTCGCCGTCGTCCCCGCCTCCGGCTCGGCGCTCTGTTTCACGAAGCCGCGCCGGCCCGGCAGGACCGCGAGGACGATCAGTGTTCCGGCGGCCATGATGATCCCGCCGATAAGGCTGGTCTGGGCGACTCCGTGGGCGAATGCCTGGTGGACGGCGTCCACGGCGGCCTGGGCCTGCTGGGGCCCGGCGGAGGGATTTTGTGCCACCCGCTCCGCGACGGCCAGGCCGGCGCCGACCGAGTCCTTGGCGGTCTCCATCGCCTCCGCCGGGAGCCGGTTGGCCACCAGGTCGGTCAGCTCGTCGCGGTAGGCCGTGCCCAGCAGCGAGCCCAGCACCGCGATGCCCAGCGCCCCGCCCAGCTCGAGCGCGGTGTCGTTGACACCGCCGCCGACGCCCAGCTCGGACTCGGGGAAGGAGCCCATGATCGTGTCGGTCGCCGGGGAGATGGCCAGTCCGAGCGCGAGGCCCAGCATCATCAGCGGCGCCAGGAAGTCCCCGTACGTCGACCCCTGGTCGATCTGGGTGAGCAGGAACATGCCCGCCGTGCCGACGGCCATGCCGGTCACGGCCATCACCCGCACCCCCAGCCTCGGGGCGAGCACCCCGGTCACCGCGGACCCGAGGAACACCGCACCGCCCAGCGGGAGCAGCCGTACACCCGTGTCCAGGGCGCCGTAGCCGAGGACGAACTGCAGGAACTGCGTCGAGTAGTAGATCACGGCGAACATGCCGAAGAAGAAGAACATCACCGCGAGCATCGAGCCGGTGAAGGGCCGCAGCGCGAACTTCCGGACGTCCAGCATCGGGTGCGGGTGCCGCAGCTCCCAGGCGACGAAGGCGACCAGACCGACACCGGCGACCATTGCGGCGGTGACGGGTCCGACGCCCCAGCCGGCGTGCGGGCCCTCGATAGCGGCGTAGATCAGGGAGCCGACCGTGACGATCGACAGCAGACCACCGACATAGTCGATCCGGCCCATGCCCTGCGCCTTGGACGGCGGTACCAGGGCGAGCGCGCCGAACACGGCGAGGACGGCGATCGGCACGTTGATCAGGAAGGTCGAGCCCCAGGCGTGGTCCTCGAGCAGCCAGCCGGAGACCAGCGGGCCGACGGCTACCGCCACCCCGGAGGTCGCGGCCCAGGCGGTGATGGCCTTGGCCCGCTCGCTGCGGGGGAAGGTCGCGACCACCAGGGACAGCGTGGCCGGCATCACGACCGCGGCACCGACACCCATGATCGCGCGGGCCACGATGACCAGTGAGGTCTCGTCGACCATGCTCCCCATCACCGAACCGCCGGCGAAGATCAGCAGACCCAGCACCAGCGCGCCGCGCCGGCTGTACTTGTCGCCGATCGCGCCCAGCACCAGCATCAGCGCCGCGTAGGGAACGGTGTAGGAGTCGACGACCCACTGGAGATCACTGCTGCTCAGGCCCAGGTCGGTGGTCATGTCGGGGGCGGCGACGATCAGCGACGTGTTCGCCATCACCGTGATCAGCAGGCTCAGGCACAGCACGAGCAGCGCCCACCAGCGCCGCGCGTAAGGCCCGGTCATCTTCTCCACGGGGGTATGTGCAAGGAAGGGCATCAGTAGCTCCTGAGAGGGACGAGGCGGACGAGCGGAATCACTTCATGGCCCGTGAGGGGAGCGGGCGACGGACTGAGATCTCAGGGCTTCGAGATCATCCTGTGGCCCCGTGGGGGCTTGCCCCGGCGATCCCCTCGAGGGCCGCGTCGGTGTCCGCGGTGGCCAGCATCCTGTTGATGTGGTCGCCGGCCAGTGCGCCGGCCGCTGCGGAGGCCCCGACCTGGGCGACCGGATCGGTGGCGTTGCCGGCCACCCACACACCCGGCACCTCGGTGGCGCCGGCCATGCCAGAGGCGAAACCGCGGCCCATGTCGTTCGGCAGGTCCTGCACCGGCAGGCCCAGACCTTCCAGGCCCCGGGTGCGGGCCTGCATCTGCGGGGTGACCGCGACGACGCGGCGGGCCACGACCTGGCCGTCGGCCAGGCGTACCCCTGCGAGGGCACCGTCCTCGTCGTTGACGACCTCGGTGACCGGGGTGTCGATGATGCGGATGCCGCGGGCGGCGAAGCGGGCGCGGCTGTCCTCGTCCAGGTCGGTGCCGTGGGTGAAGTAGGTCAGGTCCTCGGTCAGCTGGCGGAACAGATACGCATGGCCGATGGAGGCCGGGCCGGTGGCGAGGATGCCGATGGGCTCGTCGCGCATCTCCCAGCCGTGGCAGTACGGGCAGTGCACCACACTGTGCCCCCAGTGTTCGACGAGCCCGGGCACCTGTGGCAGCACATCCGTGAGGCCGGTGGCCACCAGGATGCGGCGGGCGGTGATGCTGCGGCCGTCGGCCAGGGTGACGGTGAACCGCAGGTCCCCGTCCGCCGACGGGGCGGCGGACTCGGCCGAGACCACCTCGCCGAACACGACGCGTCCGCCGTACTGGCGCACCTGCTCCCGGCCCCGTCGAAGGATCTCGGACGGCGGGGTGCCGTCCAGGACGATGAAGCCGTGCATGGCCTCCGCGGGTGCGTTGCGCGGGGAGCCGCTGTCGATCACGACGACCGAGCGGCGGGAGCGGGCGAGGATCAGTGCACCGTTCAGCCCTGCGGCGCCCCCGCCGATCACCACCGCGTCGACGGTCTCCTCGGCCAGTGCGTCGCTCGTGTACGGAGCAGTCGCCACAGCCATGGCCTCCTGCGTTTCCTTGTCAGTCATGGTGCGGTCAGCCCTTCGAGTTCTGGGTGGTTGGAGGGGGCAGCGGTTCAGGAAGCGGGGGATGTGGGAGGCGACCGTCTTGGGCTGTTGGGGAGAGCCCGGCCCCGGTTTGCTTGGGACGTTCGTGAGGATCAGACCGTGCCTTGCCGGCCTGGAAGGCGTCCCAGCGCCGGGCGGCGCGGAAAGGTTCAAAGGCATGGGTTGCCCTCGATCGCGCCAGGCGTGCACACAGCCTGTTCGGTGAGCTCAGGACCGTTGTGTACTGAACAGTCAGAAACCTAGGCGGTTCTGTACTGTGTTGTCAAATACGGTGGGTCAGCTTTACCTTCGGTGTATGGCCAGACCACGAAGCTTCGACCCCGACCACGTCCTGCACGCCGCCGAGCGGCAGTTCCGCACCTCGGGCTACAACGGCACGAGCGTCGACGACATCAGCGCCGCCACCGGCCTGGGCCGCGGCAGCCTCTACGCCGCGTTCGACGGCAAGCACGGCGTGCTGCTGCAGGCGATGACCGGCTACTTCGCTCGGCTGGCGCAGGGGCCGCGGAAGATGCTCGACGGACCGGACGAGGGCGCCCTGGAACGACTGCACGCATACTTGCTCCGCGCCGTCCACGGGGTGCCACTCGCCGCCGACGTACCCCCCGCCCCTGACCGGACGGCGGCGGCCTGTTTCGCCGCCAAGATGGCCCTGGAGATCGGCGCCTCCGACCCCGAGGTGCAGCGCCTGGCCAACGACTGCTTCTCCGTAGTCCGGACGGCGGTGGCCGAGTGTGTGCGAGCGGCGCAGCGCAACGGCGACATCGACCCCGACGCGGATCCCGACGACCTCGCGTACCTTCTGCTGACCATCATCCGCGGGACCGATGTCGTAGGCGCGTACGGCCACAGCCCTGACCGCCTGACCTCGATTGCGGAGAGCGCGTTCGCCTTGCTGCCTCGCCCGCGCCATCACTGACAAGGGCACGGCCGGCCTCGGTGCACGGTGGCAGCGCCCCTTCCCCGACGCCAACACCCCTGCCCGGCCGGCAACCGGCCCCGGTCGACACCGGTTCGTCGGCCACGCCGGCGAACCACCACCTCGGCCCGCACATACGCCGGAAACGTCGACCTGGTCGTCAACACCCACTGGCACTCCGACCACGTCGGCGGCAACGCCCTCCTCCGTGCCCCGGGCTCCGCCATCGCCGCCGACACCCCGGAGGCCGACGCGATCACCAGCCGCGCCCCCGGCTCCTGCGCCGGGAGGAGGTGCCCGACCTGCACGCTCGGTGATCTGTATCGACCGCCGGCCGGCGGCATCTCGGTGTCCACCGGTGCACCGGCGACCGGTACCGGCCGGATCCCGCACGGGACGCCACTGACACACGAAGCCACGGGGCCGCCCGCGTCCAGGACGCCAGCCTCGCCCCACTGCGCCAGGAGGACGAGGACGCCGGCCGGCTCTTCCCGCCCGGCCCGGCCTTCACCGACGCCCTCGTCGACGACGATGCCCTGAGCCGGTTTCGGCGTCGCGACGGAGGCCTATCGGACGGCCAGGCACGCCGTTCCACCGCCTATTCGACGGCACTGGCGAAGACGACCTCCCCTGGACCGGGTAGCCACCCGCCCGGCCGCGCCGGGCGGTGGGCCCGGCCGTAGAGCAGGGGTGACAGGAGTCGAACCTGCGGCATCCGGTTTTGGAGACCGGCGCTCTGGCCAGCTGAGCTACACCCCTTCGGTGTGCGCCGAGCCTCCCACGCTGGGAAAGCGCGGCGCCACCCGATATCCGGCGACCAGCCTTCGACCCGACGCGCCTGCGGTCCCGCTGCCTCCAGCCTTCCCTCTCGCCAGGCCGCCGTCGGCGTGGGCGGCGGCCACCTCCCATCCACCCCGGACACCTCGGGTGTGGTCGGCCTCACGGATAGCGGGTCGGGTCGCCACGCCAGCACTGGCAGCCCGCGCAGCGGCTGGCGGTGATGCCGAAGCTCCCGCAGTCCTTGCAGCCTCCTACCGGCCACACGGGCGGCCGGGGCCGGTACGCGCCTGCAGCAGCCCGGCACGGGCAAGCATCTCTCCAGCCGCCCCCTTGAACGGCACACGTGGCAACGCGCTCGGCAAAGCCAACGGCGACGGATACGCCGATCTGGCCGTCGGCACGGCTCGGCGTCCGGCCACACCACCAAGTAGTAGGCCTGTCAGTACAGTTGGCCGCCAACAGTGGTTCTGAAGCGGCTTTGTTGAGGGAAGCGTTGCTGCTGCGGGTCAAGGAAATCGATCAGACGTGGACCTTGCCTGTCTGCGAGGTCGAGGGAATCTTGGCTCTGTAGCTCACAGGCCCACTGATCAGCGACGTCGCGCCCGTCCGGTGGGGCGAGGTAGTGGGTCGAGCGGGAAGGCGCCGGCCGGCCCGTGCCGAGGGGGCCATGGCGCTGGGTGACCGACCCGCAATAACCCAGCTTCTGCCTGGTGTTCGCGCACTCGAAATCCGCGGAACAGGTGCTGGAGGCCTACCGGGCCGACGCCCGGTCGGCCGCGAGCACGGCGTCGCACCGCCCACGATCCGTGCGATCTGCTCATCGGTGAGACCGTGGCCCTCGAAGTGGGCCGCAGGCGCGACCGGCCAGAATCCTCCGTTCTCGGCGATCGATGCCCTCACCCTCGCCCCGCTGTCCGGCCAGGCGGAGACGAACGGTTCACCATCGGCCGGAACACTGGAGTCAAGGAACACCACATGCGCCAGCCGGTCGCCGATCCGCCCGGCGGCCTGACCGCTCGGGACCCCCGAGTAGCTGTGACCTACCAGAATGACTTCACGCATGTCCTGGCGCTCGACCTCATCAACGACGTCCTGTACGTGGGTCTGCTCACCAGTCGGCACACCTTGCCTCTCAGCGAGACCGGACAGCGTCAGCGGGTGGACGCCATGGCCGGCCGCACGCAGATGCGGCACCACATCGTCCCACGCCCACGATCCGAGTCGCGCACCTGCAATGAGCACAAAGTTCGCCACGGCCGCACCGTAGCGGAGCGGCCTGACGACCGCTCCGGAAATACTTTCGATACACGTCCTAGCTGTATTGACCCGGAGCGTTGTTCACGCGGCTGATCGGTGGCTTGCCGCCGAGTGCGGTGTGGCAGCGGTGGT